>JALHMR010000018.1 GCA_022843945.1 Rhodospirillaceae bacterium
GAGCATGACGATGCGCCGCCCGCCGAGCCACGGCGCGTCGAGCAGGGCCAGCGGCACGCGCGTGGTCTTGCCCGCACCCGGCGGCGCCTGGAGCACCAGGCTGGTCCGCGTGGCCAGCGTGTCGCGCAGCGCCGGCAGCAGCGGCTCGATGGGAAGGTCGGCGGGGCTGATCATCGCGGTCGCAACCTAGATGGTTTTGTCAGTTCCGTCTTTGCCCTAAGGTGCAGTCCTCGTGACTCCCGACTGGCTGTGGATTCCCATCACCCTCTGGGCGGCCTTCGCCCAGACCCTGCGTAACGCCGCCCAGCGCCATCTGACCGCGGCGCTCGGCACGCTCGGCGCCACCCTGGTGCGTTTCCTCTACGGCCTGCCCTTCGCCGTGCTCTGGCTGCTGGCGCTGGTCTTCGTCGTCGATCTGAAGCTGCCGTCGTTCAACGTCGGGTTCCTGTTCTGGGTGAGCCTGGGCGCGGCCAGCCAGGTCGCCGCCGCGGCACTGCTGCTGCGGGTGATGACCGAGCGCAACTTCCTGCTCGGCGTCGCCTATTCGAAGACCGAGATCATCCAGGTGGCGGTCTTCGGTCTCGCCTTTATCGGCGATCCGATCACCTTTGCCGCGGCCCTGGCCATCGCCTTCGGCACCCTGGGCGTGCTGCTGCTTTCGCCCGCCGACAAGGAGCGCCCCTTGCGCGCCATGATCACTGGCTGGACCCAGCGCTCGGCCCTGCTCGGCCTGGGATCGGGTGCGTGTCTCGCGTTGTCGGCGGTCGGCTATCGCGGCGCGGCGCTGGCGCTCCCGGGGGAGCCGTTCCTGGCGGCGGCCGGCTACACGCTGGTCTGGGCGCAGGTGCTGCAGAGCGTGGGGCTGGGCGGCTGGCTGCTCTGGCGCCAGCGCGACGTCGTGCTGCGCGTGCTCAAGGCCTGGCGGGAGTCGCTGTTCGCCGGGTTCATGGGGGCGGCGGCCTCGGCCGCCTGGTTCACCGCCATGGCCATCGAGCCGGTGGCGCATGTGCGCATCCTGGGCCTGGTCGAGCTGCTGTTCAGCTACGCCATCTCGCACCGCTTCTTCCGCGAGCGCGCGACCACGCGGGAGATCGCAGCCATCGCCCTGCTCATGGCGGGCGTGGTGATCGTCAGCCTGCGGACCTGAGTCAGGGCTTCAGATAGGTCTGGGCGAGCTCGACGTAATGCGCGGCGTTGCGGGCGATGAACTCGATCTCGCTCGTCTTGGTCAGTCGCTGGAACTTGGCCGGTACGCCGCTCCACATCTGCTTTGCCTTCACCACCTTGCCCGGCGGCACCACGGCGCCGGCGGCCACCACGGCGCCGCGCTCGACCACCGCCTTGTCCAGCACGATGGCGCCGATGCCGATCATGGTGTCGTCCTCGATGGTGCAGGCATGGATGATGGCGCCGTGCCCGACCGTGACGCGCGCGCCGATGATCGTGGGCCCGTTGTTGGTCGAGATATGGATGATGGTGCCGTCCTGGATATTGCTCTCGGCGCCGATGCGGACGTAGTTGCCGTCGCCGCGGATCAGGCAGTTGAACCAGATGCTGGAGCGATCGCCGAGCACGACATCGCCGATCACCACCGCATTCGGAGCGACATAGACGTCACGGCCGAGCTTGGGCGTCATGCCCTGATAGGTCATCAGGGGCCCGTCGGGGAGGGGACGCGCGCTGCCACGGCTGAGGGGAGGACTGGCGTCGGGACCGGCCACAGGATGAGCGCTCCGCGTAGAATTAAGGACCAGGACCATAACAAAAATGGGCGGGAAGGGCAGGCGCTTCAAGCGCAGGGCTGCGGCGCAGCCGCGGGGCGCGGCCGCTCGGGTTGACAGGGCCGGCCCGCGCAAGACACGGTGCTCTTCACCCAGGCGCCCTGACCTTGTCCCCCCACGAACCTTCTTCGCCAGCATCCGAGCCGAAGACCTATGCTCGCGCCTGTCCGTCGCGCCGGGCGGCGTATGTCGCCGGCCTGCGCGACGCGGTGGGCTCGCCAGCCCTGGTGCTGGGGGCGAGCTTCATTGGCTTCGGCTCGCTGATCCGCGAATTCGGCCTCGGCCTCGACGTCGCCTTCTTCTCGATGCTCGCCACCTGGGCCTTGCCGGCCCAGGTCGCCACGCTGGAGATGTTCGCCGTCGGCGCGCCGCTGTTCAGCGTGTTCATCGCCGTGGCGCTGATCAATTTTCGCTTCCTGCCGATGACGGTCTCGCTGCTGCCGATCCTGCGCCAGCCGGGCAAGCCCGTCTGGCCGCTCTACATCGTGGCGCAGTTCATCGCCGTCTCCACCTGGGTGCTGGCGATGCTGCGCGCCCCCGAGATGCCGCCGGACCAGCGCCTGCCGTACTTCTGCGGCGCGACCACCGCGATGCTGACGGCCGGCTTCGTCGGCACCACGGCGGGCTATGTCGCCGCGGGGGCGGTGGCGCCGCAGATCACGCACGGCCTGGTGTTCATGAATCCCTGCTTCTTCTTGCTCGTCCTGCTGGTCGATCTGCGCCAGCGCGCCCGGGTCGCGGCCCTGCTGATCGGCGCCGCTGCCGGACCGGCGCTGCATGCGCTGACGCCGACCTGGGGCCTGCTCATTGCCGGGCTCGGGGCCGGGACCATCGCTTTTTTCGGCGATCGCTGGTGGGAGAAGCGGCGTGTTTGAAGACGCGCCCGCCACGCTGCTGATCATGATCGTCGTCGGTGCGGCGGCCAGCTACATGTGGCGCGCCTTCGGCGTGGTGCTGTCCGGCCGCTTCGACCCCGATGGCCCCGCCATCCGCTGGGTGGGCTGCGTGGCCTACGGCATTCTTGCCGCGCTGATCGCCCGCATGGTTCTGCTGCCAGTCGGCTCGCTGGCTTCTACGCCCACCGCGATGCGCCTGGTGTGCGTCGCCGTCGCGCTGGCGGTGTTCTATCTGACCCGGCGAAACCTCCTGCTGGGCGTGGTGGCGGGTGGCGGCAGCCTGACCCTTCTGTCATTCTTGTATTAGTTGTGCGGTAGAATAAGACCGCCTGGGCTCCCTGGCCGACTGGTTAAGGCAAAATTAGGAGCCCCCGCGCGACCCTGAGGGACGCCTCGCGAAGGGCTGGATAAACAGGGAGGATTCGTGGACGGCCGCGAACCACGGCGGATGACCGGCGACAGGGCGGGCGATCTTGCGACCGGCGTTCCCTGGAGCGGCGGCGAAAGGGCGCGCTCGCTCGCGCACGGAATCCGTGGCGGGATCGTGGCCTTCGGTATCGCCCTGCTGGCGGCGCTGTGGGGCGGCGTGCTGTTCCAGCTCGAGCGCGACGAGAACCTGCTCCTGCTGAACGCCGAGCGGGACACCTCCAACTTTGCCATTGCCTTCGAGGAGCACATCGTTCGTACCCTGAAGGCGATCGATCAGGCGACGGCGCATTTCCGGGTCGAGTTCGAGCGCGAGCGTGGCCCGTTTGATTTCGCCGCCTGGCTCAAGGCCAACTCGGCGTTGCGCGACGTGGCCCTGCAGGTCGCGGTGATCGACGAGGACGCCGACGTGCTGTGGAGCAGCATCGGGCCCGTGCTCGGTCGTGTCGATCTTTCCGACCGGGAGCATATCCGCGTCCATTTCGAGCGCGATACGGGCGAGCTCTTCATCGGCCAGCCGGTCATCGGCCGCGTCTCCGGACAGTCTTCGATCAACCTGTCGCGGCGGCTGAACAAGTCGGACGGCTCGTTCGGTGGCGCCGTCGTCGTCTCGCTCGACCCTAGCTATCTGGCCTCGTTCTACCGCTCGATCGATATTGGCCAGCACGGCGCGGTAACCGTGGTAGGCCACGACGGCATCGTGCGGGCGCGCGCCAGCTACAACATCGGGCCGATCGGCCAGAATCTGAGCCAGTCGCGCCTCTTTCAGGAGATCGCCAAGGCCCACCAAGGCTCGTACCGCAACATCAGCGTTGTCGACGGCATCGACCGCATCTTCAGCTACCGGACCGTTCGCGACTATCCACTGCACCTGCTGGTCGGCATCGCGGTCAACGATGCCCTGGCGGAATTCGAGCCGACTCGCGTCACCTACCTGGCCGCCACCAGCCTGATCTCCCTGGTCCTGATCGCCATGCTGTTCCTGCTGTTCCGCCAGGCGACGGCCCTGCAGCGGCTGACCCGCGATCTGCGCCTCAAGGAACGGGAGCTCGTCGCCAGCAAGGAGGCGGCGGAGCAGGCGAGCCGGGCGAAATCGGCGTTCCTGGCCAGCATGAGCCACGAGCTGCGTACGCCGCTCAACGCCATCATGGGATTCGCCGAGGTCATCCAGGCGCCGACGGCGGCGCCATCCGCGCAACCGGCGCATATCGACTATGCCCGCCACATCCATGAGAGCGGCGAGCATCTGCTGCGCATCATCAACGACATCCTCGACATGTCGAAGATCGAGGCCGGCCGGCTGGAGCTTAACGAGGACACGCTCGATCTGCGCTCGACCGTCGAGGCCTGCCTCCGGCTGATCAGCGCCCGCGCCGCCGCCTCGAAGCTGCGCATCGAGACCGACATCCCGGCCGACTGCCCGGCGCTGCTGGCCGACGGGCTCCGGCTACGGCAGATTCTGCTCAATCTCCTGACCAATGCCGTCAAATTCACGCCGGGGCCGGGCATCGTGAGCGTGCTGGCGACCCCGACTCCGTCGGGCGGCCTGGCGATCAGCGTCGCCGATACAGGCATCGGTATGACGGCGGAAGAAATAAGTCTCGCCATGCAGCCGTTCCGCCAGATCGACAGCCGGCTGGCCCGCAAATACGCCGGCACCGGCCTCGGTCTGCCGCTGGTGAAGTCGCTGGTCGAGATGCACCAGGGCGAGTTCCGGCTCCACAGCATGCCGGGCGAGGGCACCACGGCAACCCTCGTTCTGCCGGCCGAGCGGCTCTTGCGGCACCTCAAAAACCCGGTGGCTACGACGGCCGGTGGAAAAACCGCCGCCTGAACGGTTTTTAGTAAAATTTTCCGTTTAAACTATAATTAAGTTTGCTCGCGCAGCATGCGCGGTGGAGGAAGACCTCCTAAGAGGCATCGTCGTGGGCGTACAGAGCGCAACTGCCGTGAGCACCGAGCAAGCCGTGCCGCCGCCGCCATCGGAACAAGAGCCGGAGGCGAAGCCTGCGCGCTTGGCGCGAATCCGCAAACATTTCCATGCTTGGTGGGAGGGCTATTACCTCGACCCCGAGATTGCGCCCAACCCGCCGCCACCGGCGAACCAGCCGACCGAAGAGCAGATCAAGGAAGACAAGTGGTCTGCGCCGCGCATCAAGATCGCCGAGCTGATCTGGGGCGACGGCTTCACCTTTCCGGGCGGCGTCGACCATGTCATCCACATGGTGAAGCCGATGACGCTCACCAGCGCCAAGTCGATGCTCGATATCGGCTGCGGTCTCGGCGGCACGACGCGCACCATCGCCAAGACCTTCGGCACCTGGGTCGTCGGCATGGAAGCCTCGCCTTTCCTTGCCAAGCAGGGTGGGCAGCTTTCGGAGATGGCGGGTCTGATGAAGAAGGCACCGATCCAGCACTTCGATCCGCTGACCATCAAGATCCCGCCGAAGAAATACGACGCCATCTGCGTGCGAAATGTCTTCGGCTCGCTCGAAGACAAGGATCGTCTGTTCAAGGAAGTCGGCAAGGCGCTGCGCCCTGGCGGCTGCCTGCTGGTATCGGATTTTGCGATCAGCGACCCCAATGCCAACTCCCCCGCGTTCAAGTTGTGGTCCGACGGCGAGGAGGCCGCCCCGCGGCTCTGCACGCTCGATGATTTCCGGGTGAGCTGCAGCACGCTCAAGCTCGATATCCGGGTCTGCGAGGACATGACGGCCGAGTTCCGCGAACTCGTGGTCAAGGGCTGGTCGAACCTTGCCGATCTGATGGATGGCAAATCGCTCGACCCCGAGGAGGCCAAGGCGCTCGCCAAGGAACTTCAGCTCTGGCAGCGCCGGCTGGCGGCGTTTGCTTCGGGAGACCTCCGGGTGATCAGAATCTTCGGCATCAAATCGGCTGGGTAAGCCGCCAAGACCTCGGAAAAACCGGGGTCAGCAGGGGGAAGTGTCTGAGATGAATGACGCAGCGGTCTCCGCCACTCATGCGGTGATAGGGCGACTCGCGGAAGAAGCGGGCGGCCTCGGCCGGGAAATCGTCGACGTCGCCGGCCACGTCGACAGCATTACGGTGCGGATCAAGCAGCAGGCCGAGCAACTCTCCGAGCTGCGCATGGCGGCCGGCGATATGGCCGACAGCAACGCGCAGATCAGCGGTGCCGCCGAGGGCGCCGAGCGCGTCGCGGCCAGCGTACGGACCGATCTCACCGCATCGCGGGCGCGAATCGACGCGGCGCTCAACGACATCCGCGCCCTGGTCGACGGGGTGGGGAGCATCGAGAAGCAGCTCGAGGGCCTGACCTCGGCGCTGGAGAGCGTGCGCAAGGTGGCGCGCGGCATCGATGCGATCGCCAAGCAGACTAATCTGCTGGCGCTCAACGCCACCATCGAGGCCGCCCGCGCCGGCGAGCAGGGCCGCGGGTTCGCCGTGGTGGCCGGCGAGGTCAAGCAGCTGGCCAAGCAGACCAGCGAGGCGACGGCGGAGATCGATTCCACGCTCAAGGCCCTGACCGACCAGGCGCAGGGCCTGATCGAACGCAGCACCGCCAGCACCACCCGCGCCGTCGCGGTACGCGAAGGGACCGATTCCATTGCCGGGGTGATCGGGACGGTCGGCCGAGCCATGGACGAGGTGGCGACGCAGGTACAGTCGATCGCCGGCACCGCCGGCCGCGTCAAGGATAGCTGCAGCGCGGTTACTGACTCGCTGGTCGAACTCGCTGATGGCGTGAAGCAGTCGGGCGATACCCTTCAGCAGACGCGCGATCGGCTCACTCACATCCTGGGCGTCAGCGAAACGGTCATCGGCCTGATCGCCGAGACCGGCGTCGAGACTTCGGACACGAAATTCCTCAAGGCCGTTATCGATACGGCCGCGGTCATCGCCGCCGGCTTCGAGAAGGCGATCGACAGCGGCGAGATCCGCCTGGACGATCTCTTCGACGAGAAATACACGCCGATCGCCGGGAGCAACCCGCAGCAGATGATGACGCGCTTCGTCAGCTTCACCGACCGGCTGCTGCCGGCCATCCAGGAGCCGGTGCTCGGTCTGGATGCGAAGATCGTGTTCTGTGCGGCCATCGATCGCAACGGCTTCCTACCCACCCATAACCGCAAGTTCTCGCAGCCCCAAGGCTCGGACGTGGCCTGGAACACGGCCAACTGCCGCAATCGCCGCATGTTCAATGACCGGGTCGGGCTGGCCTCCGGCCGCAATACCAAGCCGTTCCTGCTCCAGACCTACCGTCGCGACATGGGCGGCGGCGCCTTTGCGCTGATGAAGGACGCCTCGGCGCCGATCGTCGTCAAGGGGCGTCACTGGGGCGGTTTTCGCATGGGATACAAGGCGTAAGCGCCGGAACGGACGCCGAACTCCCGCGGTTGACAGGGGGGGACCCCCTCAGTATGGTCGCGCCCTTCTGCGGGCTGCGCCCCGCCGCCAGCCATCTTGAGACGTGCCATGAAAGTCCTTAACTCCCTGAAATCGGCCAAGAAACGCGACAAGGACTGCAAGATCGTCCGGCGCAAAGGCCGCGTCTACGTTATCAACAAGACGAACCCGCGCTACAAGGCGCGGCAGGGCTGATTCGCAAGGCGGCCAGCGCACAAGAGGCGCCGTGGCCGGTCCCTTCTATTTCGAGGATCTGTCTCCCGGTCTGACGTTCAAGACCGGGTCGCGGACGCTTGACGCCCAGGCGATCAAGCAATTCGCCCGCGATTACGACCCGCAGCCTTTCCATACGGACGAGGTCGCGGCGAAGGACACTTTCTTCGGCGAGCTGGTGGCCAGCGGCTGGCACACCATGGCGGTGACCATGCGCCTGCTGGTCGACGGCGAGTTCAAGCCGGCGGGCGGGGTGATCGGCGGCGGTGTCGACGAATTCCGCTGGCCGATACCGGTCAGGCCCGGCGATACGCTGAGCGCCGTCAGCGAAGTGGTGGAGAGCCGGCCGTCCAAGTCGCGGACGGACATCGGCCTGGTGCGCGTGCGGCACAATACCCTGAACCAGCGCGGCGAGACGGTTCAGACCTTTATCGCCAACCACGTCGTGCAGCGCCGGCCGAAGTAGCGGCTTGCGGCACGCGGCCGCGTCCCGAGGGGCGATGGATACGTTCACACAGATCGTGCTGGGTGCGGCCGTCGGCCAGGCCATCGGCTACCGCCGTCTCGGCCGGACTGCGCTGGCCATCGGTGCGGTCGGCGCCACGCTTCCCGATCTCGACGTCGTCGGCAACTCGCTGGGCTCGCTGGCCGAGTGGCAGTATCACCGCGGCATCACACATTCGCTGTTCTTCGGGCCCGTCGTCGGCCCGCTTCTCGGCTATCCACTGTGGCGCGCCTATCGTCGCTGGCGACCGTCGAGCCCCTGTGCGCAGCCCGAGGGGCTCGGCGCGATCGTTGCCGTTCTGATCCTGTCGATCGTCACCCACCCGCTGCTCGATCTGTTCACCGTCTACGGCACGCAGCTGCTCGCCCCGTTCTGGGATGCGCGCTTCAGCATATCGGGCGTGGCGATCATTGATCCGATCTACACGGTGATCGTGCTGGCCGCCGTGATCCTGGGCCTCCTGCGGCATCGCTGGGCGATCCCGGGGGCGGCGGTCGCGCTGACCCTGTCCTCGGGGTTCCTGTTCTATGCGTGGGAGCAGAACCAGCGCGCCGAAAGCGAGGCGCGCCGCCAGCTCGCCGTGCAAGGGCAGCGCAGCGCCGATCTGCGCGCCTACACCACCATCTTCCAGCCCTGGCTGCGGCGCATCGTGGTCCAGGAAGAATCGCGCGTACGCATCGGCTTCGTCTCCACCTGGCAGCCCGGCCCGATCCCCTGGGCCTGCGTGCCGCGTCCCGACGACCCGCTGATCGGGCGGGCGCTGGCGACGCCGGAGGTGCAGATCCTCGCCCGTTTCGCCCAGCAGCAGATCTGGCCGCATCTGCGGCGCGACGATCAGGGTCGCACCGTCGTGCGCTTCAGCGATCTGCGCTACGGCGTTCCGGGCGCCACCGTCACGGGATGGTGGGGGATCGACGTGACGTTCGACGCGGACGGGTGGGTGGTCAGCGCCGTGCGCATCGCCGTGCCGCGGCCGCCGCTGTCCTGGGCCACGGTCGTCGCAGTCTATCGCGGCGGGCTCGGCGACATGGCCGGGTTCTATACGGCCTCCGGCGCACCGATGGAGCAGGGCGCGCCAGGGTGCTAAGCTCCGTCTCGTCATGCTGACGATGCCCGCCCCCGACGATGCCGTGCTCGCCCGCCGCGCCGAGATCGTGGCGGCGTTGCGCGATATCGTGCCCGGCGAGGGCGTGATCGACGCGGAAGAAGAACGCCGGGCCTACGAGACCGACGGCCTCTCGGCCTACCGCCAGCTGCCGATGGTCGTGGTGCTGCCCTCGACCGTGGAGCAGGTCTCCGCGGTGCTGCGCTATTGCCACGAGCAAAAGATAAAAGTGGTGCCGCGCGGCGCGGGGACCGGCCTGTCGGGCGGCGCCTTGCCGCTGGCCGACGGCGTGCTGCTCGGCCTGGGCAAGTTCAACCGCATCCTCGATATCGATTACGCGAACCGCTGCGTGGTCACCCAGCCCGGCGTCACCAATCTCGGCATCACCAACGCGGTGACCGCCGACGGCTTCTATTACGCGCCCGATCCCTCGAGCCAGATCGCCTGCTCGATCGGCGGCAACATCGCCGAGAATTCCGGCGGCGTGCATTGCCTGAAATACGGCCTGACCACCAACAACGTGCTCGGCGTGCAGATGGTGCTGATCGACGGCACGGTGATCCGGGTCGGCGGCAAGCATCTCGACGCCGGCGGCTACGACCTGCTCGGCATCATCACCGGCTCCGAAGGGCTGCTTGGCGTGGTCACCGAGGTGACGGTGCGTATCCTGCGCAAGCCGGCCACGGCCCGCGCCGTGCTTGTCGGCTTTCCCACGCTCGAGGCCGGCGGCGACTGCGTCGCCGCGATCATCGGGGCGGGCATCATCCCGGGCGGCATGGAGATGATGGACAGGCCGGCGATCCACGCCGCCGAAGCGTTCGTCAATGCCGGCTATCCGCTCGATGTCGAAGCCCTGCTGATCGTCGAGCTCGACGGGCCGGCGGTCGAGGTCGACGAGCTGATCGCCGCGGTGGGCGAGATCGCCACGCAGTGCGGGGCCGTCTATTCGCGCCTCAGCAAGTCGGAGGAGGAGCGGGCGCGCTTCTGGGCCGGGCGCAAGGCGGCTTTCCCGGCGGTCGGCCGCATCTCGCCCGATTATATGTGCATGGACGGCACGATCCCGAGGAAGCAGCTGCCCTTCGTGCTGGGCCGCATCACCGAACTCGGCGAGAAGCACGGGCTGCGCGTGGCCAACGTCTTCCACGCCGGCGACGGCAACCTGCATCCGCTGATCCTGTTCGATGCCAACAAGCCGCAGGAACTGGCGGCGGCCGAGGCGCTGGGCGCGGATATCCTGCGGCTCTGCGTGCAGGTCGGCGGGGTGCTGACCGGTGAGCACGGGGTGGGCATCGAGAAGCGCGACTTGATGGGCACGATGTTCTCGGAAGACGACCTCGCGCAGCAGCAGCGCCTCAAATGCGCCTTCGATCCCGACGGGCTGCTCAACCCCGGCAAGGTGTTTCCGGTGCTGCACCGCTGCGCCGAGCTCGGGCGCATGGTGGTGCGCGGTGGCGCCGTTCCCTTCCCCGACCTGCCGCGCTTCTGAAGCTAGGCGCGGGCCTCGGACGCATTGAGGCGGGCGCTGTCTTCCATCTCTTTTTCTTTTTGCTGAAGCTGGCGCAGGACGTAGGCGTATTTGACCGGCGGCACCGGGCATTCGATCTTGCGCAGGTGCCGGTTCTCCGGCTCGACCTCCATCAGGATCTTCTTGGCGCCGTCGACCAGCTGCTTGTTGCGCTTGACGATCTCGGCGTTGGCCGTGTCGATCTGGGCCGCCTGCTCGAGGGTGAAGGTCTTCAGCTCCTCCTCGGTGGGGGCCTTGTAGTCTTCCAGGCACTTCATGGCGCTTCCCCTGTGGGTTTGGCCCATTATTGATCTGTAAAGGTTCACGAATAGTTATCCACAAGGGCTTGACGGGAAACCGCCGGATGGGGCTAATAACCCCTTGAAGTTTCTCCTTAAAATCGACCCCCCATGAACGACGTCCTGCGCCCGCAGACCCTGGACCAGCTGCGCGACACGGTGGCGGCGGCCGCCTCGAGCAGCACGACGCTCGAGGTCGCCGGCCGCGGCTCCAAGCGCGGCTTCGGCCGGCCGGTGCAGGCGGCGCGGCTGCTCGACCTGTCGGCCTTCACGGGCGTGCGCGAATACGAGCCCGCGGAGCTGGTGCTCACCGCCGGCGCCGCCACGCCGCTGGTCGAGATCGAAGCCTTGCTGGCGAGCAAAGGCCAGATGCTGGGCTTCGAGCCGCCGGATTTCGGGGCGTTGCTTGGTGCGGGAGAGGCGGGAAGCCTCGGCGGGGCCATCGCCGCCAACCTCGCAGGCCCGCGGCGCATCAAGCTCGGCGCGGCGCGCGACCACTTCCTCGGCGGGGTCTTCGTCGGCGGCAACGGCCTGCTGTTCAAGGCCGGCGGCAAGGTGGTCAAGAACGTCACCGGCTACGACCTGTGCAAGCTGATCGCCGGTTCCTTCGGCACGCTCGCCGCCATGGAGGAAGTGACCGTCAAGGTCCTGCCGGCGCCGGCCAAGCAGCGCACCGTGCTGCTCTTCGCCCTTAACACCGTCGAGGCGGTCGCCGCCCTGACGCAAGGCCTCAACTCCCCGCACGAGGTCTCGGGCGCGGCCTACCTGCCGGCCCCCGTGGCCGCGCGCTCGGGCGTGGATTATGTCAGGCGATCAGGGGCTTCGGTGACGGCGCTGCGCCTCGAGGGCACGGCGCTCTCGGTCGAGGCGCGCTGCAAGGCCCTGTGCGGGCAGCTCAGCCACCTGGCGGCGATCGAGGAGCTGCACTCGATGAACTCCGCCCGGCTGTGGCGCGAGATCCGCGACGTCGCCCCGCTGCTGCCCGATCCGCACAAGACCCTGTGGCGCGTCTCGGTGCCGCCGACGACAGGCCCGACGATACTCGCACGGTTCCCGGAAGCCGAATTCTACGCCGACTGGGCCGGCGGACTCCTGTGGATGGCCGTGCAGGAAAAGGCCGAAGAGATCGCCACCGAGCTTCGCGCCGCCATCGCCGCCCAGGGAACCGGCCACGCCACCCTGGTGCGCGGCCCGCTACCGTTGCGGGCCGCCATCCCGGTTTTCCAGCCGCCCGATCCGGCGGTCGCCGCCTTGAGCCAGCGCATCAAGGACCAGTTCGACCCGGCGCGGATCCTCAATCCCGGCCGCATGTACGCCGGCGTCTAGACCATGCAGACCAACTTCACCGCCGCCCAGCTCGCTGATCCGGATACGCAGGTCTCCGAGACCATCCTGCGCAAATGCGTGCATTGCGGCTTCTGCACCGCTACCTGCCCGACCTACGTGCTGCTCGGCGACGAGCTCGATTCCCCGCGCGGCCGCATCTACCTGATCAAGGAGATGCTGGAGCAGGACCGCCCGGCGACCGCGCGCGACGCGCTGCATATTGACCGCTGCCTGTCCTGCCTGTCGTGCATGACCACCTGCCCGTCGGGGGTCCATTACATGCACCTGGTCGATCACGGCCGGGCGCATGTCGAGAAGACCTACCGCCGGCCGTTCCTCGACCGCGCCCTGCGGGCGCTGCTCGCCGCCGTGCTGCCGAGCCCGCTGCTGTTCCGGCTGTCGCTGGTCGGCGCCACGCTGGCGCGGCCCTTCGCCGGCCTGATGCCCAGGCGGCTCGCCGCCATGCTGCGCCTGGCGCCGGCCGCGCTGCCCAATCCCTCGGCGATGGACCGGCCGCAGGTCTTTCCGGCGCAAGGTCCGACCCGGCTGCGTGTGGCGCTGCTCACCGGCTGCGCCCAGCAGGTCATTGCCCCCGAGATCAACGAGGCCACGATCCGGCTGCTGACGCGCCTGGGCTGCGAGGTCGCCGTGGCGCCGGGCGCGGGCTGCTGCGGCGCGCTGGTGCATCATCTCGGCCGCACCGACCAGTCACATGTCGCGGCCGCCGCCAACATCCGGGCCTGGACGGCGCTGTGGAACGGACGGGGGCCGGAGCGCGTGGTGATCAACGCCTCGGGCTGCGGCACCATGGTCAAGGATTACGGCCACCAGCTGCGCGACGATCCGGCGCTGGCCGAGGGCGCCGCCCGCATCGCCGCGGCGACGCGCGACATCAGCGAGGTCCTCAGCGAGCTGGGGTTGGGCGCCGTCAAGGCGCCCGCACCGCTTACCGTCGCCTATCACTCGGCCTGCTCGCTGCAGCACGGTCAGAAGATCACCGCCGAGCCGAAGGCGCTGCTGGCCGCCGCCGGCTTCACGGTCAAGGACATCCCGGAGGGGCATCTGTGCTGCGGCTCCGCCGGCACCTACAACCTGCTGCAGCCGGAGATCGCCATGGCGCTGCGTGACCGCAAGGTGGCCAATATCGCGCGCACCAATCCGGACGTGATCGCCGCCGGGAATGTCGGCTGCATCACCCAGATCGCCTCGGGCATCGGCGTGCCCGTCGTGCACACGGTGGAGCTGCTCGACTGGGCGACCGGCGGGCCCAGACCAAAGGCGCTGGGCGGCTAAGGCTCCGGCAGGCGCTACGACTTCAGCCGGACGACGCTGCCGGTTCGCAGCACCAGCCCGGCTATGGCGTCGAGCAGCTGCCTGTCGGTGAACGGCTTGGGGACCACCGGCACATGCCGGAAGGAGCTCGGCACGCCGTCCCTTCCATAGCCGGTGACGAACACGAACGGGACGTTGCGCCGGGTGAGGGCGGCGGCAATCTCGCCCACCGGCCGCCCGTGCAGATTGGCATCGAGCAGCGCCCCGTCGAACTCCGCGTTCTCGATGACCTGCAGCGCCTCGCGTTCCGTGCCGACCGGATCCGCCACTTCCGCGCCCGCCGTCTCGAGGCTGCTGACGAGGTTGAGGGCGATGAAGGGCTCGTCTTCGATGACCAGGAAGCGCAGGCCGGCGAGCAGCGGGCGCACCTTGGTTGCGGCCACGCTGTCCTGTCCTGTCGCGCTGGTGACGAGCTGCGGCGCGGAAATTTGCGGGGCCGCAGCTGCTTGGGACAGCGGCAGTATGATCTGCCAGGTCACGCCGTCGCCCTCGCAGAGCATATGCGCGCTGCCGCCGTTGCTCCTGGCGCTCTGCTCGATGAGCGTCGAGCCGAAGCCGCGTGCGACGGGCGCGCTGACCGGCGGTCCGCCGCGCTCCACCCATTGCAGCTGGAGGACGCCGTCCTTGACCGACCAGTTGACCGCCACCCATCCCGTGCTGGCCGATAGCGACCCGTATTTCGTCGAATTCGTCCCGAGCTCGTGGAGCATCAGGGCGACGTGCAGCGCCATTTCCGGTTCCAGGCGTACAGCCGGGCCCCAGGCGGTCAGCCTTGTCTCGTCCATCGGGCCCTGCAGAAGCTGATCCTTGATCAGCTCCCGCAGATCGGCGCCCTGCCAGGTGCCTTCCGTCAGAAGGGCATGGACGCGGGACAGCGACTGGATGCGGCCTGAGAAGCGCAAGGCGAAGTCGGCCGGCTCCCGGGTCGTGCGCAAGGTCTGCTGCACGATCGCCTGCACGGTCGCCAGCGTGTTCTTGACGCGATGGTTGAGCTCGCCGAGCAGCAGTTGCCGGGTGGCCTCCGCCTGCTTGCGCTGGCTGATGTCGCGGGCGATCTTCGAGGCGCCCACCACCGTGCCGGCGGCGTTACGCACCGGTGAAACGGTCAGCGAAATGTCGATCAGCTTGCCGTCCTTGCGGCGGCGAACGGTCTCGTAGTGCTCGATGCGCTCGCCGCGCCGGATCCGTCCCAGGATGCCGGGCTCCTCGTTCAGGCGATCCGGCGGGATCAGGATCGAAATCGACTTGCCGATCACGTCTTCCGCCGTATAGCCGAACAGGCGTTCCGCGGCCTGATTCCAGCTGACGATCGTGCCGGTGAGATCCTTGCTGACGATGGCGTCGTTTGACGATTCGACAATCGAGGCGAGCCGCTGGATGACGTGCTCCGCGCGCTTGCGGTCGCTGATATCCACCGTCAGACCGGCGTAGCCCAACAGCTCGCCGCCGGGCCCCAGGCGCGGGCGGGCCACCGAGCGCATTGAGCGGTATTCGCCGTCGTGCCGCCGGAAACGAAACTCCGCTTCGTAGGCGGCGCACTGTTCCGTCGCCCGCTGATGGGCGGCGAGATAATCGGCCTGGTCGTCCGGGTGCACGAACTGGACCCAGCCGGAGCCGCGTACGTCGGCCATGCCGGTGCCGACGAATTCGAGGTATTCCCGGTTGACGTACTCGCAACCGGTCGGGCCGGTCACCCACATGAGCGCCGGGGCGCTATCGGCAAGAATGCGGAAGCGCGCCTCGGATTCGGCAATCGCGCGGCGCGTCGCCTCGGTCGCCTCGCGGCGGAGGTTCGCCATCCTGAGATGCGATTCGACGCGGACCAGAAGCTCGCGCGCGCTGAACGGCTTGCTCACATAGTCGTCGGCGCCGGCCTGCATGCCCTCGATGCGGGCTTCTTCACCGGCCCGGGCTGAAAGGAGGATGACTGGCGTCGTCGAGAGCGCCGGGTCGGCGCGCAATTCGCGCAGCAGCCCGAACCCGTCCAGCCTCGGCATCATGACGTCGCTCAGCACCAGGTCGGGCTTGCCCAGCCGGGCGGCGCGAAGGGCAGCGAGGCCATCGGCTGCGGTCTCTACCTCATAGCCGTTCTGCGCCAGAAGCCGGCGCAGGTAGTCGCGCAGGTCGGCGTTGTCATCCACGACCAGAAGGCGCGGAGTGTCGACGCGAGCCGCCGGGGAAAGGCCGTGCATATCGGTGGTCGGATCGGAGAACAGGCCGGCGGGCGCGGCCTCCGCATCCGGCAGCCAGCGCAACGCCTCCTCGACAAAGGCCTCGCTGCGCAAGCCGGTCGAGGCAAGAGCGCGGGCGGCCTCGATGCGGCTGGCCGGCAGATGCGCCTTGCCCAAGGGCAGGGAGACGACAAAGCGGCTGCCGCGGTCGATCTCGCTTTCGACGCGCACCGTGCCGCCGTGCAGCTTGACCAGCTCCTGCACCAGCGCGAGTCCGATGCCGCTGCCTTCATAAGAGCGTCCGCGCGCGCCCCTGACCCGGTAGAACCGTTCGAACAGGTGGGGAATCTCGGGAACCGGGATGCCGGTTCCGGTATCCCGCACCGTCAGCTCGACGTTCGGGCCGGCCCGTCGCAGCTCGACGCCGATCTCGCCCTCGAAGGTGAACTTGAAGGCGTTCGAGATGAGATTGAGAACGATCTTCTCCCACATCTCGCGATCGACGTAGACCGGCTCCGCGATTGCCGGGCAGTCGATGGCCAGCTTCATGCCCGCGCGCTCGATGGCGGAGCGGAACACGCTGGCGAGCTCCGACGTCACGCCCGCCAAGTCGACGGGCTCGTAGGAGGCATCGACGCGGCCGGCCTCGATGCGCGAGAAATCCAGCAGCGTGTTGACGAGCTTGAGCAGGCGCAGCGAATTGCGATGGGCGAGTTCCAGGCGCTCGCGCTCCGCGGCGGGCAGGCCGGCAGACCCGGCCAACACGTCTTCGAGCGGTCCCATCATCAGGGTGAGCGGCGTGCGGAACTCGTGGCTGACATTGGAGAAGAATGCCGTCTTGGCGCGGTCGATCTCGGCCAGCGCCTCGGCGCGCTTGCGCTCTTCCTCGTAGGCGCGCGCGTTGGCGATGGAGGTGCCGATGTGCCCGGCCACCAGATCGAGGAAACTGCGGTAATCGGCATCGATCACCCGGCGCGGGCTGAGACCGCAGACCAGGAAACCCGTGGCACCGCTCTGGCCGGGTGTGGCGATCGGCACGATCGCCGCGCTTTCGGTCGCTTCGGGCCATTGGCCGCCCGGCAGGGCGCCGAACCCGGGCGGAATATCGGAGACCAGCTCGGCGGTCCCGCTGCTGAGCGCGCGCCGCAGCGGCCAGGTCGATGGCACATCCGACCCGTCGCCCAGGTCGATGCGGTCAGGAGCCGCCGCGCTGCCGCGCTCCAACCCGGCGGCGGCCGTCAGGGTCGCCGTCCGGTGCTCGTCGTCGAGCAGGTAGATGAGGGCGAACGGGATGTCGGCCTGGTTCTCGCCGAGAGTGCGGGCAGCGATTTCACAGGCGCCCTCGACCTTCGTCTCCACGGCCATGCGGCTGAGATCGCGCAAGGTGCGCAGCCGCCGCTCGCCGATGACCTGGCCGGTGGTCTCGTAACAGGCGCAGAAGATGCCCGGCACGCTTCCGTCATCGTCGCGGACCGGGCTGTAGGAAAAGGTGAAATAGGTTTCCTCGCGAGGCCGGTTGCGGTCCATGACCAGCAACAGGTTCTCCGACCAGGTGGCTTCGCCGGTGGCGAACACGCCGTCGAGCATCGGGCCAACGATGTGCCAGATATCGCTCCAGCACTCGCGGCCCGATTTTCCCAGCCAGCCGGGATGCTTCTTCACACCCAGGATGGGGACGTAGCCGTCGTTGTAGAACATCGTGTAGGCGGGATTGCCCCACCAGATGACAATGGGGTAGCGCGAGCCCAGGCAGATGCTGACCGTCGTCTTCAGGCTCTGGGGCCAGGTCTCGGGCAGGCCCACGGGGGTGCTCGCCCAGTCCAGCCCGCGCGTGCGTTCGCCCATTTCGCCGCCGCCGGCGAGAAACGACAGGTCTGTATCGGGCTTCATCGCGCAGACTCCGGGCGCGCAGGGCGCGCGATGCTCGTTTGTTCAGACCGAACCTTCTGACGGGGCTGCGGCGAGATACAGCGGGGTATTCATTTTCCGGTACGACGGCCCCGCTGCGCGGGCCGGCAGCACAGTAAGGATTTTGTCTCCCGCGGCCACTCAGGGGGAATCCCGAAATCGGCCCGGAAAACCCTGTAGGCGGGGCGCCGGTCTCAGCCTTGGGCCAATCCCCGCAGCAGGCCGCGGTTGATCTCGGCGGCGCGCTCCCAGACCAGCTTCTTCCAGTCGTCGGCATCGGGGTAGAGGGCGTGGCGGATCTCTTTCTTGATGGCGCGGCCCTGCGCGCTGTCGATCTCGCCATGCTTGTGCAGCCAGTTGTCGGCGCGCAGCGCCGTGAGGACGGCCGGCGGCTCCCAGGTCCCGTATTCCAGGGCAATGACATGCACCTGGGATTTCGGCAGGGCTTCGACCATGGCGGTCTGGTTCATGCCGAGGATCGGCTGCGAGGCCGAGGTGCCCAGGTCTGTCGAGGTGACCTCGTTGTTCAGCCAGGCCTGCAGGCGCTTGAAATTGTCGGTATTGGCCGGCAGGCCGTAGATCAGCTCGCCGTGTCCGTAGGGGCCGAGGCCGGTGTGATAGTCGACGACCGCGACGCGCGGCACCTTTGACAGGTAGCGGCGGAAAATGTCGACCAGCGTGCGGTTCGACCAGGTCGGCGCATGGCCGCCGAAGAAGATGCCGTGCGGGTCGCAGAACTGGCCGCCGAAGATGGCGACACGATAGGCAAGGTCGCCGTGCTTGGCCTTGTAGGCCTCCATCGCCCGGGTCGAGGCGGCGATCGAGGCCTCGGTCCATTCGCGCGGCGTTATCGTATCGGCCAGCGCCTCGTAGCCGGGATTGGCGGGTAGCGGGCGGGCGTGGTCGATGAAATTGCGATTGAGGTCGACGTTGTCCTCGGTGACCCGGCGGGTCCAGGCATAGCCGTGCGGGTTGATGGCATGGATCGCCAGCAGGGCGACGCCCGGGGGCAGCTCCTTGTGCAGGCCTTCCTCCAGCCAGGCGATCTGGCAGCCCGATCCGCAATAACCTTCGACGCCATGCGTGGCGGCGATGGTGACCAGGGCGGCGCGGGCGTCCGCGGGTCCGATCCACGCGACGTCGGTGAAGAGCTGCTCGCCGTGCGGTCCGCGCAAGGGATGCTGGATGGCTTCGAGCCGGGCCCCGGCCGCGGCGCTGGAAGCAAGAAAGGAGGCCCGGGCCTGGCGATACTCTCCCGGAAAATGGCGGGCAACCGACATGAGGGGGTTCATCCGTCTGGAAGTTAACGCAGCACTTGTGCCGGCGCCGGGCTGTCCTGTCCAGCCCGGGGCGGCGCCGCGCGATGCTTCACAGCGGCGGGGCGCCGACGCATACTTGGGCATGTTTTTCCGACTCGCCGCCCTGGCCCTGGTCGTGACAGTCGGGCTGTCGCCCGGGCCGGCGGTTGCGACCCAGCAGGATCAGCGCCTTCCCGCCCTGTTCGACAAGCTGAAGGGGGCCGCGAACCCGGCCGAGGCGCAATTTCACGAGCAGATGATCTGGCGGATCTGGACCGAAGCCGGCGACCCGGCCACCGATACGCTGATGCAGCTCGGTCTCGGGGCCATGCAGACCGGTGATCTCGGCGGCGCGCTGTCGCTGTTCGACGCGGTGACGGCGCGGGCCCCCGACTTCGCCGAAGGCTGGAACAAGCGCGCCACCGTCTTCTTCATGATGGGGGCGATGGAGAAATCGGCCGAGGATGTGGCGCGCGTGCTGGCGCTGGAGCCGCGGCATTTCGGCGCCCTGTCGGGGCTGGGCCTGATCAACACGCATCTCAAGCGCGAGGATGCCGCGATCGCGGCCTTCGAGCAGGCGCTCAAGGTCAACCCGCATATGCCGGCGGTGAAGACGAACCTCGAGGAGCTGCGCAAGCGGCGCTCCAAGGGCGCGATCTAGGTTAAGGTTGCCGATCACCGGTCCGTGATCAATCACCCCAACGTGACTTGCCCGCAGGATCGCGGGCCGTAAGATGGGCGGCAGGCGGAGGTAAAGCCAATGAACATCAAGCGCAAAAAAGGCTGGGAAATTCCTGAATCGCAGGCGACGCCGGAAACGGTGTTCCGCAACCGCCGTCGGTTCTTGACCGCGGGCGCCGCGGGGGCGCTGGCCCTCGGCGGTGGCGCCTACCTGGCCATTGGTCAGGGCGGCGATGCCGTGGCCCAGGCGCAGCCCGATCCCTCGGCCGGTCTCTATCCGGCGCCGCGCAGCATGCGCTACCGGCTCGACCGCGAGGTCACCGAGGAAAAGGTGTCGACCACCTACAACAACTTCTACGAATTCGGCACCTCGAAGAACATCTGGCAGGCGGCGCAGAAGCTGCCGATCCGCCCCTGGCAGGTGAAGATCGACGGCCTCGTCGCCAAGGAGATGGTTGTCGATATCGACGACCTGCTGAAGAAGGTGCAGCTCGAGGAACGCCTCTACCGGCACCGCTGCGTCGAAGCCTGGTCGATGGCCGTGCCGTGGACCGGCTTCCCGATGAAGGCGCTGGTCGACATCGCCCAGCCGACCTCGGCGGCGAAGTACGTACGCATGGAGACCTTCAACCGCCCGGACGTCGCCAGCGGCATGAAGGCGTCGTTCTATTCCTGGCCCTATATCGAAGGGTTGACGATGGCCGAGGCGACGAACGAGCTGACGCTGATGGTGACCGGCATCTACGGCAAGCCGCTGCCCAAGCAGATGGGCGCCCCGATCCGCCTGGTGACGCCCTGGAAGTACGGCTTCAAGTGCATCAAGTCCATCGTCCGCGTCACCTTCACCGACGAGCGCCCGCGCAGCTTCTGGGAAGTGTCGCAGGGCTCCGAGTATGGGTTCTGGGCCAACGTCAATCCGCGCGTTTCGCATCCGCGCTGGAGCCAGGCGAGCGAGGAAATCATCGGCACCGGCGGCAAGCGCGTGCCGACCCAGCTCTACAACGGCTACGGCGACTTCGTTGCCTCGATGTACACGGACCTGGAGAAGAGCGGCGAGCGGCTGTGGATGTGATTTCCCGCGCCTGAAAGAAAAAGCCGGGTCGTGAGACCCGGCTTTTTTGTTGCCGTGGTGGCGCTAACGGCGCGGCTCGGCGGGTCGGGAGTCCGCCGGGCGTGAACCCGCCGGGGCCGCGGCCGTCTGGCGCTGCAGGGTCTGTGCCTGCTGCAGGTGTTGCTTGACGTGCGGCAAGGCGTCCGCCGCGACTTTCTTCAGTCCCGCGTCGTCACCGTTCTTGGAGTAGTTCTCGAACAGCTTCGCCGCCTGCTGGTGGCCCTGCACCTGCATCTCCATGTATTTGCGGTCGAAGTTGGCGCCGCTCTCCTTGCGCAGATCGTCGAGCTTCGCCCGGTGTGCGCGGTCGATCTCCGCCGCCGGTTCGCCGGTCGCGGAGCGCTGGTTCACAGCCGCCGACTTGAGCTGCGTCGACATCTTGGTGTGCTCGTCGATCATGTGCTGGGCAAAACGGCGCACGCCGTCGTTGCGCGACTTCTCCAGCGCGATCTTCGCCGCTTCGATCTCGAAAGCGTCGGTCACGGCGGCTTCCTTGACGAACTTCGTCGAGTCCATCTTGGCGGCGGTATTGCGCTCGGCGGCCGGGCGCTGCTGCGGCTGGCTCGGCTGCTGGGCTACGGCCGGGTCCAGGCTCAGGCCGAGCGCGACGACGGATGCTGCGGTCGACAAGGCAAAAAGACGCGTACGCGACATGGGAGTTCTCCGGATAAAGGGGTCAGTGCCCTATTAGCGGAGCCGCACACCCGCGGTTCCATTTGCCACGCTCGGCTTAAGGGTTAGTGGCCTGAAAGGTATCGCAGGCTTCCAGCGTGCCGGCCTCCAGGCCGCGCTTGAACCAGCGCACGCGCTGCGCCGAGCTGCCATGGGTGAATGAGTCCGGCACCACGCGCCCCTGCGCCTGGCGTTGCAGCCGGTCGTCGCCGATGGCGCTGGCGGCGTTGAGCGCCTCCTCGATATCGCCTTCCTCGAGCACGCGCCTGGCGCGGTCGGCGTGATGCGCCCACAGGCCGGAGTAGCAGTCCGCCTGCAGCTCGAGCCGCACGGACAGCGCGTTGGCCTGCGCTCGCGGGCCGCGCTGCTGCGCCGCCCGCACGCGCTCCGCCGTGCCCAGGATGTTCTGCACGTGGTGGCCGACCTCGTGGGCGATGACATAGGCCTGGGCGAAGTCGCCGGGGGCGCGGAAGCGGCGGCGCAGCTCCTCGAAGAAGCTGAGGTCGATATAGATGCGACGGTCGAGCGGGCAGTAGAACGGCCCCATCGCCGCCTGGCCCACTCCGCATTCGGACTCCACGCCGCCGCTGAACAGCACCAGGCGCGGCTCCTCGTAGCTGCGCCCGGCGCGGCGGAAGAGCTCCTGCCAGGTCTGCTCGGTGTCGCCGAGCACCGCCGAGACGAAATCGCGCATCTCGCGCTCGCCGGCCGTCTCCGGGGTTTGGCGCGTGCTCTGGCCGGGGACCGGGCCGCCTTCGAGCAGGACCAGCGGATCGAAGCCGAAGAACAGGCCGGCCAGGACCACGAGAACCAGCCCGACGCCGCCGATACCGCCGCCCCGGCCCAGGCGCATGGGGAAACGCATGCCGCCGCCAAAGCCGCCGCGGCGATCCTCGATGTTGCCGCTCCGCCGAAGGTCCTGCCAGCGCATGAGCCACCAACGCCGGTCGCGGCTTGGGCGTTCCGCAGCACCCCGCTGGAACCGGAGCCGTAGGGCACGCGTTAGGCTCTGACATTCCGGTGGGACGGAGAGGCGGGCCGGCGGTGGCGACATCACTCAAGGATTTGCGGGCGCTTCTGCTCCGCGATCTCCAGGAGATGGTCGGCGCCGACCGGCTGCTGCTGGCGGCGTGGCCGCACCTGGTCCGCGCAGCCACGGCCCGCCCGCTCAGGAAATTCTGCGGCGAGGGGATCGACTACACCCAGGAGCGGCTTACCCGGCTGCAAACCGTCCTGTGCGGCCTCGGCGAGCGGCCGCTTGCCGCCGGCGCGCCGGCCATGCGGCGGCTGATCGCCGGGGCGCTGGCCGCCGCGCGCACGAAACAGCCCGCCTTGCGCGATGTCGCCATACTCGGCGCCGTGCAGCGGATCTCGCATCATGGGCGCGCCGGCTATGGCAGCCTGCAGGCTTATGCGACGGCGCTGGGCGAGCACCGGGCGGCGGCGCTGCTGAAGAAGTGCTACCGCGAGAAGGACGACGCGACGAAGGAAATGGTGACGATGCGCGCGCGCCACCTGCTGCCGCGCGCCAGGCGCCGCCGGCCTTAACCGCGTCCCACCGCAGTGGGCAAAGATGGGCAGGGCGGGCCTTGCCAATGGCCCACCCCGCCAGCAATCTGTAGGCAGAGCCGCACAGGACGGGTCCGTCCGAGAGACGGACCGCCATAACGCGGCCGATTTACGGGAGGACCCGCCATGCGCCATCGCCAGCCCGACCGCGTGCGCCGCACACTACTCGTCGGCAGCGCCGCCACCCTGTTCGCCCCGCGTCTCGCCTTCGGACAGGCCGCCACCACGGTGCGCATCGGCGTGCCGACCAAGACCTATTTCCCGACCATCATCGCCGAGACGGCGATCCGCCAGAAGCTCTTCGAGAAGGAAGGCCTGAAGCCCGAGCTGACCATCTATCGCAGTGGCGCCGAGGGCTTCGAGGCCATCGCCGCCGGCGCGGCCGACATCATCTACAACTCGTCGATGAGTGTCGCCGGCGGCCTGAACAAGGGCGTCAAGGTGCGCAACGTCGCCAATGGCGGCCTCGGCTATTACGGCTGGTACCTCGTGGTGAAGCCGGATTCACCGATCAAGTCGCCCGCCGATCTCGCCGGCAAGAAGGTTGGCATCACCGCCGCCGGCTCGGGCTCCGACATCCTGGCGCTCTGGGCGCAGAATCATCACAAGATACAGTTCACCCGCGTGCCCGTCGGCGGCGGCGGCCTGGTGCCCAACCTGCTCACCGGCAACATCGACGCGACGGTCATCTACTCGCCGCTCAGCTTCAAGATGTTCATCGACAAGCAGGCCCGCGAGCTGATCGATTTCGGCGCCGCAGTGCCGCCGCACTCGACCGGCAGCTGGATCGCCACCGACAAGATGATCGCCGAGCGGCCGCAGGTGCTGCAGAAGGCGCTCAACGCCCTCTACGGCGGCTTGGGCTTCCTGTGCGACGACAAGAACCGGGCGACGGCGATCAAGCTGGTGGCCGAGATCGACGAGATCCCGGAGAACATCGCCGCCGAGGAGCTCGACAAGAGCCTCAAGAAACTGTCGCGCACCGGTGAGTTCCGCAAGGAGTGGATGGCGACGGCCCTCGACATGGCGAGGCTCATCGGCATGACCAACCTGGCGCCGGTCGAGGAGATCTACGTCGACAAGTTCCAGCCCAAGCCGACTGTGTGATATTGGCCCCCACCTCACCCTCCCGCTGAAGCGGGTCCCTCCCTCTCCGCCCCCGGGGGCGGAGAGGGTTGGGGTGAGGTGGGGGAATCACCGATGACCAAAACCCAGATCATCACCGCCCGGCTTGCCCTGCTCGCCCTCGTATTAGGCCTGTGGCAGGTGCTGCCGTCGAACAACGTGATCAACCCGCTGCTATTGCCACCGCTGGGCGACGTGCTGTCGATGCTCTGGACCTTGCTCGGCCAGCCGCGGGTGCACGAGGCGATCGCCACCACGGCACTGGAGGTGCTGGTCGCCTTCATCATCGCCGTGCCGGTCGGCGCCACGCTCGGCGTGATCATCGCCGAGAGCCCGTACCTGACGGCGATCTTCAAGCCGATCCTGTTCTACGTCTTCAGCGTGCCGAAATCGATTTTCCTTCCCTTGTTCATCCTGGTCTTCGGCATCGGCTTCCCGCAGAAGGTCGCCTACGCCGCCTTCACCACCGGCTTCGTCGTGCTGATGAGCGCCATGGCGGCGGTGGAATCGGTGAAGGCCGACCATATCCTCGTGGCGCGTTCTTACGGCGCGACGCGCGGCCAGATCCTGACGCGCATCTACATCCCGAGCATGATGCCGATCCTGCTCGAGACCATCCGGATCGCCATGATCTTCAACTTCACCGGCGTGATGATCGCCGAGATGTACGCCTCGCGCACCGGCATCGGCCACCTGATCGCCGGCTGGGGCGAGAATTTCCAGATGCAGCAGCTCTTCGCCGGCGTCATCCTGCTGGCCGCCACCGCCATCCTGTTCAACGAGATCATCCGTTCCCTCGAGGCACGATGCAGCACGTGGCGAACCTAGCAGACCGCCGGCCCCAGCCCGAGGAGACGGCGATCGAGGTCGCCGGGCTGAGCCATGTCTACGACGGCCCCGATGGCGGCGTCCCGGCCCTCCAGGACATCACCATGAGCGTCGGCTCCGGCCGCTTCATCGTCGTCGTCGGCCCCAGCGGCTGCGGCAAGACCTCGCTGCTGATGATGCTGGCGGGCCTGCGGGCGCAGAGCCGGGGCACCATCACCTGCTACGGCAGGCCGATCCCGGATCCCGACCCCAAGCGCGTCGGCGTCATCTTCCAGGAGGCGAGCCTCTTCCCCTGGCTGACGGCGGTGGAGAACGTCGAGTTCCCCCTGAGCCTGCGCGGCGACCCGAAGGACGAGCGCCGCCGCCGCTCCGAGGCGATGCTGGAGCTGGTCGGCCTCCAGGGGTTCGGCGCGCGCTACCCGCACGAGCTGTCGGGCGGCATGAAGCAGCGCGTGTCGATCGCCCGCGGCCTGATCCAGGATCCGCCCGTGCTGCTGATGGACGAGCCCTTCGCGGCGCTCGACGAGCAGACGCGCATGACCATGGGCCATGAGCTGCTGCGCATCTGGAACGCCACGCGCAAGACCGTGGTCTTCATCACCCACAGCCTGACCGAGGCCGTGTACCTCGCCGACGAGGTGCTGGTGATGTCGGCGCGGCCGGGCCGGATCATCGACCGCATCCCCATCACCCTGCCGCGGCCGCGCACCTACGAGATGATGGCCACCGACGTCTTCGGCAAGCTGCGCGACCGGATCTGGCAGCAGATCCGCCAGGTGCCGTGATGATGTTCCGTAACATACCCCCCACCCTAACCCTCCCCCGCAAGGGGGGAGGGGACAAGAAGGGCGAAAGCGCCTTTTTTGTCTTCTCCCTCCCCCTTGATGGGGGAGGGTGGGGTGGGGGTGACTCCGGCCTCGACCATTTTGGACGGTAGCCATGACGATCCGCCGCCCTGAGCCCTCGACCGTGCGCTGGGCGATGCTCGTCACGCTGCTCTTCCTCTGGGAGTTCGTGCCGACCACCGGCCTGCTGCCGGAGCTGTTCCTGCCCGCCCTGTCGTCGACCCTCAAGGTGCTCTACCACGACTGGCGGACCTATTTCGGGGCGCTGCTGGTGACGCTCTACGAAGTCGGCTTCGCCATGCTGATCTCCTGCGGCGGCGGCATCCTGGTCGGCGCGCTGATCGGCGGGGTGATGACCCTGCGCAACCTGCTGCTGCCGGTCTTCTCCAGCCTCTACGCCGTGCCGATCGTCATCCTCTACCCGGTGTTCACCGCCTGGTTCGGGGTCGGCTCTGAGTCCAAGATCGCCTTCGCCGGCATCTATGCGTTCTTCCCGGTGATGCTGTCGACCGCGGCCGGCATCCGCACCATCGAGCCGCATTTCATCCTCGCGGCGCGCGCCATGGGCGCCACGACGCCGCAACTCGTGACGCGGGTGGTCATCCCGGCCTCGCTGCCCACGGTGTTCGCCGGCCTGCGGCTCGGCGGAGCGCTGACCATCATCGGTGTCGTGGTCTCGGAGATGCTGACCTCGGCGGCGGGCATCGGCTACCTCGTCACCCTCAACCGCACCATTCTTGAAAGCTCCCGCGTCTTCGCCGCGATCCTGATGATTCTTATCCTCGCGGTCGCCTATTTCATGTTCGCCCGCGCGCTCGAACGGCGCGTCGTGGTCTGGCAGGCGGCCGGCAAGCAGCCCCAACAGGCACGCGACACCACCGCCACCGTTCCCGTCACCGCTACTGCCTAAGAGTCCGCCCATGTCCAAGCCCGTCCCCCGGATTCTCCCCACCACCGTCGTCGGCAGCTACCCGCAGCCCGACTGGCTGGTTGATCGCAAGCTGCTGTCGAAGGTCGTGCCGCGCACGCGCATGGCCGAGATCTGGCGCATCCCCGAGCCGTTCCTCGAAGAGGCCCAGGACGACGCCACCGTGCTGGCCATCCGCGACATGGAGCGGCTCGGGCTCGACATCATCACCGACGGCGAGATGCGGCGCGAAAGCTATTCTAACCGCTTCGCCACGGCGCTCGACGGCCTCGACCTGGCCAATCCCGGGCACGTCAAGGCGCGCTCCGGGGCCATGACGCCGGTGCCGCGCGTGGTGGGCAAGATCCGCCGCAGCCGCCCGGTGGAGCTGCGCGACATGGAGTTCCTGCGCCGCAACACGGATCGCGCCGCCAAGATCACCCTGCCGGGTCCGTTCACCATGGGCCAGCAGGCGAAGAACGACCATTACAAGGACGCCGAGGAGATGGCGATGGACTTCGCCGCCGCGGTCAACGAGGAGGCGCTCGACCTGCAGAAGGCGGGCGCCGACGTCATCCAGCTCGACGAGCCCTGGCTGCGCAATGATCCAGAATCCGCCAAGCGCTACGCGATCAAGGCGATCAACCGGGCGCTCCAGGGCATCACCGTGCCGACGGTGGTCCATCTCTGCTTCGGCTACGGGCTGGTGGTGCCGGGCGAGACGAAACCCAAGGACTACGCCTTCCTCGCCGAGCTGGCCGACAGCACGGCGACGCAGATCTCGATCGAATCGGCGCAGCCGAAGCTCGACCTCGGCGTGCTGCGCGACCTCGCGGGCAAGACGGTGATGCTCGGCGTCATCGATCTCGCGGATCTGGGCATCGAAAGCGCCGAGACGGTGGCCGGGCGCATCCGCGCCGGCCTCAAATTCACCACGCCCGACCGGCTGGTGCCGGCCCCCGATTGCGGCATGAAGTACCTGCCGCGCGAGGTCGCCACCGGCAAGCTCAAGGCGCTGGTCGACGGCGCGGCGATCGTGCGGCGGGAGGTGTCCTAGGGCACGCCAGCCTGCAGACATAAAAAAACGCCGGCCCAGGGGAGGGCCGGCGAGTTGAACAGGGAGGCTTCACGTCTGGGAGACGTAAAACGTAGCGGAACATAGGTGAACGTAGCTTCTCCTAATGTGCCTATTTATCGTTTTATCTCTTGTGTTTACCTGAACACGGCAGTACATCCCTCCACGGTCGAGCACCCGTCTCCTGTGACCCCAGTGTGACCCCAGAGGGCTCTACGTCTATGTCCAAAGTTCTTACGTCTCGCTTCGTCGAGACCGCCAAAGCGCCCGCCTCGGGCCGCATCGCCTACGCCGACGCCGCACTGCCGGGGTTCGATCTGCGCGTGACGGCCGAGGGCAAACGCTCGTTCTCTTTCCGCTTCCGCTCGCCGGTAGATCGCAAGCAGAAGCGCCTGACCTGGGCCTACCCGGCCTTCTCCCTTTCCGAGGCTCGCAGCGAGGCAGAGAAGGCGATCCGGGGCCTAGAGCGGGGCGAGGTACCCGGGACAGCGGTGGAGCGCACCGAGGCTCTTCCGGAGCACATGGCCGGGCTCTGCGACGCCTATATCGAGCGCTACCTGAAAAAGTCCGTCCGGCGCTGGAAGGCGGCAGTCGGGGAGGTGGACAACCATATCCGGCTCCATCTCGGGGACGTCCGTCTGGACCAAATCTCGAAGGCCCATGTTCGGAAAATGCTCTCGGACATCGAGGAGGAGTACCCCGTCGCCGCCAACCGAGCGCTGTCCCGGCTCCGCGCCATGTTCAACTGGGCGGCCGGCCAGGACATGACCACTCTTGATCCGACGCGGGGCATTCGGAAGCCCACCAAGGAAAGACCAGTCTCCCGCGTTCTTTCCGACGACGAACTCGTGGCGATTTGGAAGGGCTGCGATGCTCTCGCCTATCCCGCTCGCCAGTACGTCCGGTTCCTGATCCTCTGCGGCCAGCGCCGCGACGATGTGCGCTGTATGACGCGCTCCGAAGTGGACGGCCGGACGTGGGTTATCCCGGCCGAGCGGTACAAAGGCGACCGGCAGCACCTTGTGCCGCTCACCGATGGAATGCTTGCCCAGCTTTCCGAAAGCGAAGTCGAGGAGGGCTACGTCTTCTCGCTCACGAACGGCGAGAAGCCGTACGGCAATTTGGTAAAGCCGAAACGTGCGCTCGATAAAGCAAGCAAGGTCACTGGTTGGACGCTGCACGATATCCGCAGAACGGTGCGGACCGGATTTTCCAAGCTGGGCATCCGCCCCGACGTCGCCGAGCGTGTCATCGGGCATTCAGTGGGCGGCAAGCTCCGAGAGACGTACGATCTGTACTCGTATCGGGAAGAAAAATTGCGGGCTCTGGCGGCGTGGCAGGACCATCTATTTGGCTTAATGTCAGAGCGAAAAGATCTCAAGCTCGTTGCGTCGAGACCATAGATATCAGGACTACGCCGGGCGCGGGTCTGTAGTAAAAGACCCGCATGCACCCCTCCGTAATCACTCATATTGAGACCGAGTACCGCCTCGACCATCTGGGCCAGGCGTTTGGGCGCTTTTCATGGGTCGCGGAAGGCGGACAGCGGCTCTCCTTCTGCGCTCGCGTCCGATACAGCTCGCATTGCTATTCGCAGGAGGCTGGGAATCCCCCGCACCCTGATGGGAGCCACACGTTCATGGACGGGAATGCGCAGCGGTTGTTTTGTCCTGTTCGGCACGCCCATTCTCTGTTGCTGCCTGCAATAATAGACGGCTTGTTTACGAAGCCGACGACCACAGTTGCTCTGACTCGGGAGCAAAACTGGTCCATCTATCGGCTCGACATGACGCCCGCACTCGAACCGAAGCAGAAATACTTCGTGTTTTTTCGCGTGAGGCGCTCTGATTTTCCTACGCAGGTCGAGGAGATCCCGCTCGATCTGTATGTGGAAAGCGCCTATGCGAGGAGCGATCGGGTGGAAGGAGGGGTCGTCATTCTTCAACGCCCGCCCTTTGGAAAGGTGGCGGAGAGAATTGCGCAGGGCGGAAAATTCTAAGTGGGCTACAAAAAGACGAAGGGGCGATCCGTAGATCGCCCCTTCAGAAAGTAACCTCGACCATCCAAGCCTTTCGGCCCACAGCCCTAGGCAAGTGACCAGAGTTTTAGCTCTGGCGGCACTAGCGCTCTCAGCGGAAACCGCCTTAGTCGATCAGTCGCTAGCGATAATTATATTGGTAGCGGAGAGCCCAAACGTCAAGGGACAAAACCCCGATTTTCATTTGAGTTTCCAATTGGTTAAGTGGGGGCGCACCCCTCGATTTTCAAGCCCAAAAAGGGTGGCTCGGCCGGTGAAATAATTGAATTAGTTAGGGGTAGCGTGTATCGTTACACGATACATGATGACTCCAATCCCAAAACCCCCTCATCCTGGCGCCTATATCCGTGAAAAGGTGCTCCCGGAAAGCTTGGCTGTTAAGAGGGCTGCCGAAATTCTCGGGGTAGGGAGACCCGCGCTCTCGAATCTCCTCAACGGCAAGGCCTCGCTAACTTCGGAGATGGCGCTTCGTCTCGAGAAAGCCTTTGGCGCAAACGCCGAAGCTTTACTGAGGATGCAAAGCGACTACGACCAGGCCCAAACGCGCGAGCAGGCGAAAGAGATTGCGGTTCGCGCGTACGTGCCGAGTTTTTTGGAAATTGAGGCGCGACAAATCTCAGCATGGTCTGAGCAGATACGCGCACGGGCGGAATTGCCAGCCTTGCTTCGCCGCTTGATCACCTCCACCGGGGGCAATCTCTCGCTGGTCGATTTTCCAGCTTACGATAACGCGCAACGAAAAGGGTGGGACGGTCGCGTGATCGCCGATGGGGCGACGCCTTGGATTCCCCACGGGACATCAGGTTGGGAATTCGGATGTGATCGCAACGCCGCCCAAAAGGCGGAGGATGATTATGCCTCTCGTACGGCATCTGTATCTTCAGAGGAGCGAGCTTCGACAACCCTTGTCTTTGTGACGCCGCGGAATTGGCCCGGCAAGGAGAAATGGGCCACTGAAAAACGAAAAGAAAATAGCTGGAAAGATGTCCGAGCACTTGATGCAAGCGATCTAGAGCAATGGTTGGAGCAATCTGCCGCAGCTCAGGCGTGGATTTCCGAAAAGCTAGGTAGTGGTGCCGATGGGATATCGACGCTCGATGCGTCGTGGAAAGAATGGGCGGAGGTTACGACCCCTCCGCTTAGAAAAAATCTATTCCAGGGGGCGCTGCGTGCGCATCAGGGCACTCTCGGTGAGTGGTTATCGAAACCTCCGACGCAACCACTTGTCATTGCCGCGGACTCGGAAGGGGAGGCGCTCGCATTCCTTGTATGCGCGTTAGAAACAATTGGTGTTGTGCCGGGCGAATTTTACGACCGTGCGCTCGTCCTGCATTCGGTCGATGCGCTGAAGCGAGTAGTTAGCGCGTCATTACCCTTTATCGCGGTAGTAACGTCGCCAGAAGTCGAGCGCGCTAGCGGCGGGCTGCACAGCACTCATCACATGGTCATCATTAGGCGTCGCAACGATGTATCCAGCGAGCCGAATATTACCCTCGATTTGCTCGACGCTGAGAGCTTCCGTTCCGGCATTCAGGCCATGGGGCTTTCCGACGAAGATAGCGAGCGCTATGGCCGCGAGACGGGCTACTCGGCAACGATCCTAAGACGCCGCCTGTCGCACATTCCTGCGATCCGTGCCCCCGCTTGGTCTACGAGCAAATCTCTTGCTCGACAATTGATACCTCTGAACTTCGCCGGCGTATGGAGTTCAACAGTAAAAGCAGATCAGGAAATACTCTCCCTCTTGACGGGCGAACAATACGAGGCAGTTGAGCGCTCGGTGGCGGAACTATTGAAGGTAGTAGATGCGCCGGTGTGGTCCATTGGTAACGTCCGCGGGATCGTTTCAAAGATCGACGTGCTCTACGCAACTAGCGGCTTCATAACAAAGGATGATCTGGATCGCTTCTTTTTCACGGCTCAATATGTGCTGTCTGAAAAAGATCCAGCGCTAGATCTGCCACCTGATAAGCGATGGGCGGCGAATATCTACGGAAAGACACGGGACCATTCCGCAGCGCTTCGCGAGGGCATCTGCGAAACGCTGGTTTTGCTGTCAGTGCATGGCGACGCTTTGCTAGGGACCAGGCTCGGACTTAATGTTGAAGCTCACGTCAATGGCATCATCAAAGCGCTTCTTACGCCGCTTGATGCTCAGACATGGGCCTCGCAGCAGCACGATTTGCCGCGGTATGCGGAAGCTGCGCCTGATGTATTCCTCGATATTCTCGAGATGGATTTGGCGAGTCCATCTCCAAAGGTTCACGAACTGTTGCGGCCGGCCGATACCGGCATATTCGGCAGTTGTCCAAGAACCGGCCTGTTGTGGGCGCTCGAGGCGCTTGCATGGAAGCCGGAGAGATTGACCAGAGTTTCCGCCATTCTGGCAAAACTGGCTGAAGTCCGAATAGACGATAATTGGTCCAACAAGCCTGAGGAGTCGCTCAATTCCATCTTTAGATCATGGATGCCTCAGACTGCGGCGTCGCTCGACGAGATTGCAACGGCCCTTGAGACAATCTGCAAGAAGTTCCCAAGTGTTGGCTGGCGCTTGTGCGTTTCCCAGTTTGGTTCGGGAAACGATGTGGGTCACTACAACTCCCGGCCACACTGGCGGAACGACGCATCCGGAGCGGGGCAGCCGCTTAAAACCAGGGGCGAAGTTTTTCGCCTAATAAGCAATGCTCTCCGAATTGCGCTTTCGTGGCCAAATCACAACGAGAGCACACTCGGCGACCTCATCGAACGGCTGGAAAGAATCGCGCCTAAAGACCAAGAGGAGGTCTGGCAACTGGCCAAGGCGTGGATCGCGACGCGGCCGGCCGACAACGCAATGAGCGTGCTACGCGAGAGGGTGCGAAGAAGCGCATTGACCAGACGCGCGCGTGTCCGCGGAGTCGCCGACCAACTGAGAGATCAGGCGCGTGAAATCTATGACCTCCTGCTGCCGCAAGACATGGTCACACGGCACCTCTGGCTCTTTGCCCAACATTGGGTTGAGGAGTCGGCGGAGGAACTGGAGGACGAGGGTTTTGACTATCAGAAGCGTGACAAGAAAATCGCGGAGCTTCGCAAGCAAGCTCTGGCAGAAATATGGACCCAGACAGGTTATGGCGGCGTTTTACGCCTCTGCGAGCAAAGCAATGCGGAGAACGTGATCGGCTGGCACCTGGCAGAAGGGGTCATACCTGCATCAGATTACGCAGACTTCGTTGCGCGCCTTGTTGCTCAGTCCGCGCCGCCTTCTGAAGTAAAAGTCAATAATCTCCTGTCTGGCTTTATCGATCGTCTGGGTCCGGACGTTCGCGGCAGGGTTATTTCTGATGTCCTGAGAGACTTCGAAACGAATGCCGACATTGTGGTCCGAATGTTAAAATGCGCTCCTTTTCGGAAGGAAACATGGAAGCATCTTGAAGCACTCGATGCTTCCCTTCAGGCGCGCTATTGGAATGAGACGTACGTTCGATGGGACCGCCAGGAAGAGGATGAGCTTAACTTTCTTGTGGATCGGCTACTCGAAGCGAAACGGCCCCGCGCGGCATTCTCCGTCGTTCACATGACATTCGATAAGATCGCGACGCCGCGGCTCGTTAGGCTGTTACGAGCTGTCGCGACAATCGATGCTGAGCCTGCGGCGCACTTCAAGGTCGCCGGGCATGACATTTCTGACGCGTTCTTCAGTCTCAAGGAGCGTCCGGACATTTCTTCTGATGAGCTTGCTCAGTTGGAGTTTCTGTATGTTGAAGCTCTTGATCATTCAAAATACGGAATTCCGACGTTAAGCCGATTTATATCTGAGACGCCTGAGCTGTTTGTGAACCTCATCGCGCGTGTGTTCAAACGGCGAGAAGGCGGGGAAGACCCACCTGAATTAAGGATCGACGATAAGGAAAGGGCAAGTTCGGTTGCTACAGCAGCCTACAGCGCGTTGAGCAAGGCAAGCCGCATTCCTGGTACGGACGAACAAGGGAAGCTGGACGAGAACGTACTCCGTACTTGGATCACGAATGTGCGTGGGCTGTGTCGAACTTATGGCCGGGAGCGAGTTGGAGATCATAGCATCGGTGAACTTTTGGCAAAAAGTCCGCCTGGCAAGGACGGAATCTGGCCCCGTGAGGAAATTCGGAACGTTCTTGAAGAGTTTCCGTCGCAGGACTTAGCCGATGGGATGTCGATGGCACTTTATAATTCTCGTGGTGCAACGTGGCGCGGCGAAGGTGGCCAGCAGGAGCGAGATCTCGCAAAGAAGTATCGCGACTGGGTGAAGTTGGTAGCATTTCAGTGGCCGTTTACGGCGAAGCTATTGGAGCGGATCGCCAGTAGCTATGACCATGAGGCCACGTGGCATGACAATGATGATAGTGTCCGCAGACGGCTCAACCACTAAGGTCTGGTGTCGGGTACACACGCTTCTGATCATGGGTGAGCAGTAGGGGATACACTGGGGGATACTGCATCCCCAAGGGACCAGCTTCGAAGTCAGTCGAAAAGCGTTGCTTCACGGCTGTTTCTCGAGCTTTTGAAGCCCTATCCTCCCCGCGACTTATGCACACCAATTAGTTGTCCCGGGCTTGACTCACAATCGAAAGTTGACGTGAATACTCCCTGAACTAAAGGGGTGGGCTATGCCAACAGGAATTGTCCCCGTCATCGTCGGGGTCGCGGTGCTTGTCACGATTGCCACGGGCCTGGACTGGCTCCTCGCCAACCCGGCAATCCTGCTGTTCCTCATCGTGGCGATCGGCGCCGGGGTGTTCTTCTGGCAACGCCAGAAGCGCTCCCGCAACCGGGTGTAGGGGGACGCCATGCAGCTCAAGATCAAGCGCTCGCAGCGCACCGGAGGCATGCTCGGGGGCAAGGTTTTCTTCGCGCTCGATATCCGGGCGGAATACTCGGCCGAGGAAAAGGCCAACATCAACAAATACAGCTTGGGCGGGGAAGTTATTTACAACAGCGAGGCGGCCAAGCGGCATCTCGACGCCGCGGGTGGCTCGCTTGCCGATGGAAGCGGCCGAGGGGTGTTGGGCGCCGCGGCCTCTCTTGCCTTGGCCAAGTTGAACCTCAACGTCACCATCGCAAGCCTTGCCCAAGGCCAGCACATCGAGTGCAAAGACCTGGGCGAATTGCTCAGCGCAGAGAATGCGCTGCGGGATGCCTGCAAGAACCTGAAAGAGTTCTTGGCCGTGGCCGCGACCTTCGACGGCAGCGAAGTGGTCATTGATTTCAATGACCCAAAACTGGCAGCCGCCTAAGCTATCCGTCTTCACGCCGTTCTCCCGGCGGTTTACCGACGAACGGGCGCGCGATCTCGAAGAGACAAAGGAACTCTACGAGAGAGTCCGCGCCCGCCATCTGGCGTCGCGCTACGCCGATGAAAACACGATCTACAAGATCGGCGGAGAAATCTGCGCTTCGTTCTGTGACGATCTACAGCCGCCGGTCGATACCGCGCTGTATGGCACGGTCTACGAGCTTCTGACGCTCGAGAAAACCATCTTCGATTGTCCGATCCTCGATTTCGACGTGGCGCACCTGTCGCTCAAGGAGGGTGTAGACCTTCGACACTATCTGCGAGCCAAGGAGCACTTTCTTGCCCATGAGGAGAAGGTCATCAAACTCCTCACGGCTGGACTGGAGGCAATCTTCCGGGCTCTTGCTGAAAGGCTGCCGCAAACTTCCGATCTGTCGCCATTCACCATTCCGCTTCTCTACACCCTGCCTGAGCCCAAGACCTTCATAGACCAGCTATTCGGCGAGCTTTGGAAAAGCAACTACGTTGAGGCAGGAGTGTTCGTGGAAGTCTCTCGCCATCTCTACCTCAATCTTTGCGAGGTCTCGGGTATCGTCGATCCCCATGAGCCCAAACGCCCGTTTAAGCAGGCAGAAAAAAACGACGCGCCGCTCCACGAGATCGCGCAAGCGTACCTAAAGAAGACCCCGTTCTTTGATCTCTTCAGGGTTCCAGTCCCCCTCAAGTTCACCCAGGAGGACCGCTTCAGCCACATGCACGTGGTTGGCGGGAGTGGGGCAGGTAAGACCACCCTGCTTCAGAACCTCATCCTTCATGACCTGACCAGTCCCGACCCGCCAGCAATGGTTATTGTGGACAGCCAGGGCGATCTCATTAATAAGCTCTCGCGTCTGGCGCTCTTTGATCCTGAGAATGGTCCGCTCAAGGACCGGCTCGTCATCATCACGCCGAAGGACATCCATCATCCGCCGGCACTCAACATCTTCGATGTAAACCGGCAGCGCCTCGGTGCCTATGATGAGCTATCCAAGGAACAGGTCGTAGCGGGGGTCATTCAGACTTTCGACTATCTCTTCGACGGCCTTCTCGGTGCCGACTTGACCGCTAAGCAGGGGGTGTTCTTCCGCTTTGTTGCTCGGCTCTTGCTCGCCTTGCCTGAAACGATGGGCAGGAGCGCGACCATCCTCGACATGATCGCCCTTATGGACAACGTCGAGCCATATAAGCCGGCAATCGCATCGCTACCTGACATTCAGCGGAAGTTTTTCGAGCGAGACTTCGCGAGCAAGACCTTTATCCAAACGAAGGAACAGATCCGATATCGACTGCATGCAATCCTTGAAAACCCGACGCTCGCGCGCTTGTTCACGTCACCTCAAACGAAAATCGACCTCTTCTCCGAACTGAACAATGGCTCGATCATCCTCGTCGATACGGCCAAGGACTTTCTCAAAGGCGCATCGTCTCACTTCGGCCGAATTATGATCTCGCTTGTCCTCCAGGCGGCCCTTGAGCGCGCTGCCATTCCGGCTGGAGACCGCAAGCCCGCCTTTCTTATCGTGGACGAAGCCGCCTCCTACTTCGATAGCAATATCGACGATCTCCTGACGGAAGCCCGCAAGTACAAACTCGGGTGCGTGTTTGCGCATCAGTTTCTTGACCAGTGCACGCCCTCCCTCAGAGCCTCGCTAGCCGCAAACACGACGATCAAGTTTGCTGGCGGCGTTTCGATGGGTGACGCGCGATCGATGGCGCCGGACCTCCGGACCACGGCCGAATTCATCCTGTCCCAGCCGAAACTCCACTTTGCCGCACATATCCGGAATGTGACGCCCCAGGCGGTCAGCATTCCCGTTTCCGTGGGAGACCTTGAAGAGCAGCCTCGGCTTTCACCGGAGGCGTACGAAAAGCTCCGCGAGCGAAACCGGGAACGCGTTAGCCTGTCTCCCAAGGCCTCAATGGGTGAGGGGCAGCCGAAAGCGCCCGGCGGCGCAGCTACGCAATCCAAACCTGACCCGGATCAAGCCGACACGAGCCCGTCGAACGACTGGGGGTAGATAAAAATTTACTCTCAAACATCCAGAGCCATCGCGCCACGCTTACGCGCATAGCGGAACATAGCGCACGTTTTCAGAGTGAGCCGCAGAGCTTATTTCAATGCGCAATGTACGAACCATGCAAACGACGCTCGCGCATGAGCCGTGCCGGAGTCGGCAAGCGCATTGAGCTTTCTCCGCGCGATTTGGAGCTGCTGACGCTTCTCGGTCGCTACCGCTATCTGCGGTCCAATTTCTTGTACGCATTCCTGGGCGGGGCCTCAGAGAAGCGATTTAAAGAACGTCTTGGCCACCTGTATCATGATGGCGGATACATCAACCGACCATCGCAGCAATGGGAATTCGCGAATTGCCGGTACATGCCGGCCGTGTACGAGCTGGACAGAGCAGGGGAACGCGTTCTGCGCGAGTACGGCTCGGACAATCCGGGCGGCCTACCGGGCTTGGGCCGCAGCGGCAAGCCATCTCGTCAGTTCGCCCATACGCTCATGGTTTCGGAGATCCTTGCCTCAATCGAGCTTGCCGTTCGCGCCGCTCCTCGTCTGCGGTTCATCTCGCCGCAAGAAGTCATCGCGAGAGCACCGGATCAGGCGCGAAAGGCCGGTAATCCATTGGAAATGTCTGCCTCGGGAGGCAAGCTCATCCCCGATGGTCTGTTTGGCATCGAGTACGGGAGCAAAGCGTATCGCTTCTTCGCCCTAGAAGCTGACCGCAACACCATGCCCAGTACGCGGTCTGATCTTCGTCAATCGAGCTTTCTAAAGAAGCTTGTGGCGTACCGGACGATTGTCGCCGAAAGGCTCTATAAAACGCACTGGGGCATTCCTAATCTGCTCGTGCTTACCGTCACGACGAGCGACGCGCACATGCGCAGTCTTATGACCACCCTAGAGGGACTGACTGCCAGCAGCACGATGTTCTTGTTCAAGGCCACTTCGCAATTCGGGAATGTTCAAGCCGCCGCGTCTCCGTCGCCGCTCTTGTTTACCGAGCCGTGGCAGCGGGTCGGTCGTGAGCCGTTGTGTATTGCCGTATGATCGCAGGCAGCGTGCTGTATCACTGCGTTATGGTCGTGGCGCTAAATGGCCGGGACGGCGCGCCGTCGATCATGAGTCGCAGGTAGATGTCGTGGTTGGCCAAGTTGAGAAGGTCGATCGGCTCGAACGTCCCTTTAAGCTCTCGGCCGAGAGCTACGGCATCCTGCGGCCCGACGCGAAACGCTATGAGCGTTCCGACATTGCCAAGCACGGCATCACGAATGTCATCCGATAGTTGACTTAGGTGCTGGTGCCCGAGAATCAGTCCAACGCCATACTTCCGCAGTTCCGACGCCATGCTAGCGATGAAGTGCGTGGTAAAGGCTTGGAACTCGTCGATGTAGAGAAAGAACGGACGGCGCTGTGACTCAGGCAGCTCGGCGCGACTAAAGGCGGCGAGCCCAACAGTGGTGACAAGCAGGCTGCCCAACAGCGACGCGCTGTCTTCACCGATCCTCCCCTTGGCTAGGTTGATAATGACCGCGCCGCCCTCGTCCATGACGCGCCTGAAGCTGATATCCCGCTCGGGCTGCACGAGAACGCGATAGAGCAGGGGATCGCCTAGGAAGGCGCCGATCTTGTTCTGTATCGGCGCAATGCCCTCAGTTCGATACCGCTGCGGATAGCCTTCGTATTCCTCAAGCCAGAAGGCTTGGACTTGCGGGTTATCCGATGTGGCTGCGCACTCACGGCGGAACGTGTCATCGGTAAGGACACGAAGCACGTCGGGCAGGACGGCGGTCGGCTGTTCCAGGAGCAGGAGGAGCGCGTTGCGTAGAACATGCTCCATGCGAACGCCCCACGCATCTGCCCAGATGTTCTTGAACGTCTCCATGAGGCCGGACGCGGCAAGCGAGCGCCGCTCGCGTGCTACGCGGCGTAGCGGGTTGTATCCGAATGGCTGAGTAGGGTCAGTTACGTTGAAATAGAGCACGCGTTCCCGCTCCCGCTCGGGGACGCGGGCGTACAAAGAGTCCGCCAGATCGCCGTGCGGATCGATGAGGCAGAAGCCTCGACCTCCCTGCATATCTTGAGCGGCTAACGTTTCGAGGAGCGTCGTCTTCCCGGTGCCCGTCTTTCCGATGAGGTGCATGTGGAAGAGCCGATCCGCCTGCTTAATGCCGAAGCGGCGGCGGTCGTTCCGAAAATTAGTCCGGGCGAAATATGAGACTGGATCGATGCTGCTTCGCTGCATCGCCTAAGACTCGCGCACTTCGGTAGAGGGCGCATGACGTGAAATAGTGCCGTTATGGCGCAATGATGCCTTGCGGGTATCAACCTCCTTGGGCGTGGATGCCGTTCGTCAAACTGGAATTCTTGAGGTAATCTATCTGTAGGTGGAAGCTTCTCCGCTATGAGATACCGCCGCCGCATAATCACCTTCACGAGAATCATTTATGCCCAGCGGCCAGAACGAAGCCTGCTCACGAATTTTTATCAACAAGGCGCTAGAATTTAGCGGCTGGAATTTTCTTGATCTTAAGCAGGTTCAATTCGAACTTCACACAACGCAGGGCGGGGCCGACTGCACACGTAAGAATAAACCCGGCCATGTTTCCGATGTGCTGAAGGCTAAACGCGCCGTGCGTCCAGTGGGAGACCGACTAACCTATGTTTGAACAGGCATTCAAAAACATCGACGACGTACTTCGGAAGGAGGCCGGTTGCACCACCGAGCTGGATTACACCGAGCAGGCTTCGTGGCTTCTGTTCCTGAAATATTTGGATGGACTAGAAGAGGATAAGGCCACCGAAGCGGCGCTCGATGGGAAGAAATACACCTATATCCTCGACAAGCCCTATCGATGGGAAAACTGGGCTGCACCCAAAGGCAAGGATCGCAAGCTCGACCACAACAAGGCCATGACCGGCGACGATCTGCGTGACTTCGTCAACGGTAAGCTTTTCCCCTACCTGCACGGTTTCAAGCAAAAGGCCAGCGGGCCGAACACTATCGAATACAAGATCGGCGAAATATTCGCGGAGATAAAAAACAGGATTTCGAGCGGCTACAATCTGCGCGAGATCATCGACCACATCGACGAGCTGCGCTTTCGTTCGCAGACCGAGAAGCATGAGCTGTCGCATCTCTACGAAGCCAAGATCAAGAATATGGGGAACGCCGGGCGGAACGGCGGCGAGTATTACACCCCACGTCCGCTCATTCGCGCCATCGTCCAGGTCGTAGAGCCCAAGATCGGCGAGCGCATCTATGACGGTGCCTGCGGCTCGGCGGGCTTCTTGTGCGAGTCGTTCGTCTCTATGAAGGCTAAGCCCGGCCTCACCACCAAGGAAGCCAGGACGCTCCAGGAGCGCACCTTCTACGGCAAGGAAAAGAAGTCCCTCGCCTATGTGATCGCGATCATGAACATGATCCTACACGGCATCGATGCGCCGAACATCGTCCATACCAACACGCTCACCGAGAACCTCGCTGACATTCAGGAGAAGGACCGCTTCGACGTAGTGCTGGCTAATCCGCCGTTCGGCGGAAAGGAGCGTAAGGAAGTTCAGCAGAACTTCCCCATCCGCACCGGCGAGACGGCGTTTCTCTTCCTCCAGCACTTCATCAAGATGCTCAAGGCGGGCGGGCGCGGCGGCATCGTCATCAAGAACACGTTCTTGTCGAACACCGACAATGCCTCGGTTTCCCTGCGCAAGCTTCTGTTGGAAAGCTGCAATCTCCACACCGTGCTCGATTGTCCGGGAGGCACCTTCCAGGGCGCGGGCGTGAAGACGGTGGTGCTCTTCTTTGAGAAAGGCGCGCCCACACGAAAAATCTGGTTCTACCAGCTCGATCCAGGCCGCAACATGGGCAAGACCAACCCGCTCAACGACACCGACCTCGCCGAGTTCATCAAATTGCAAGAGACCTTCGCCGACTCGCCCAAGTCGTGGAGCGTGGAGGTGAAAAGTGTAGACAAGGGGACTTTCGATCTCTCCGTAAAGAATCCGAATGGCGGCGAGGAAATCGCGCACCGCAGCCCAGAAGAGATCATGGAAGAAATTGCCGCGCTGGACGCCGAGAGCGCGGAAGTGCTGGAGAATATCAAGGCACTACTATGAAAACGAAATGGGTAGTCAAAGAACTTGGAACGGTGTCTGCCATTAACTATGGCTATACGGAAAGCGCTTCGAGCGATCCAATTGGTCCACGATTTCTCCGCATCACCGATATCCAGGACGACCGCGTCGATTGGGAAAACGTGCCCTATTGCAAGATTGAATCAGCGGACGTCCCAAAATACCGCTTGGCCAGCGGAGACATTGTTTTTGCGCGAACAGGGGCGACGACTGGCAAGAGCTTCCTCGTGGACGAGCCACCCGATGCGGTGTTTGCGTCGTATTTGATTCGACTGCGGTTGCTCGACAAGAAGCTGTTGCCTGAGTTCGTATCGCTCTTCTTCCAGACCGCAGGTTACTGGAAGTCGATCAAAGATGGTTCAGCCGGCAGCGCGCAAGGTGGTTTCAACGCGACCAAACTTGGCGCTCTCTCCATACCGATTCCTCCACTCCCCGAACAGCAGCGGATCGTCGGCATTCTCGACGAAGCGTTTGACGACATCGCCACCGCCAAAACCAACGCCGAGAAGAACCTCCGAAACACCCGCGCTCTGTTTGAAAGTTACCTGAACACCGTTTTCACTCAGCGCGGTGAGGAGTGGGTGGAAGAACCTCTCGGCTTGCACGTTAGGTTTGTCGATTACCGGGGTAAAACGCCGCCTAAGACAGTATCCGGTGTTCGCCTGATAACGGCGAAGAATGTCAAGAAGGGCTTCATTCAGAGAGCGCCTGAGGAATTCATTGACGCAACGGCATACGACGGCTGGATGACCAGGGGATTTCCTACGAGAGGCGATGTGCTTTTTACGACTGAGGCGCCATTGGGAAATGTCGCTCAGCTGGACACCGATGAGAAGGTCGTTATTGGACAGAGGCTCATCACAATGCAGCCGGACCCTAATAGACTTGATCGGTCATTTCTCAAATTCATGTTGTTATCGAATCCCGTGCAAAATGAACTATTGATCAGGAGCACGGGCGCAACAGTGCAGGGGATAAAGGCGAGCCTACTGAAACAGGTGCCAATTTATTACCCGAGACGAATATCTGAGCAGGTTGGGATTGTTGAAGACTTGGAGGCGCTGTCTACCGAAACCCAGCGCCTCTCCTCGCTGTACGAGCGCAAGCTCGTCGCACTTGAGGCGTTGAAAAAGTCGCTGCTGCACCAGGCCTTCACCGGCCAGCTTAGAGCCACGCCATGAACGAAGCCGAGACCCGAGCCGAGCACATCGATCCCGCCCTAAAGGCGGCGGGCTGGGGCGTGGTCGAGGGGAGTCGCATCGCGCGCGAGTATCCCATCACGCTGGGACGGATCGAAGGCCACGGCCGGCGCGGCAAGGCTGACATTGCCGATTACGTGCTGGTGTATCGCAACACCAAGCTGGCCGTCGTCGAGGCGAAGGCGTGGGACAAACTTCTGACCGAAGGCGTGGCGCAGGCGAAGAGCTACGCGGGCAAGCTGGAAATCCGTTTCGCGTATTCTACCAATGGGCAGAGCATCTACGGCATCGACATGCGCGAGGGCGCGGAAGCCGAGGTGCCGCACTATCCCACGCCGGATGAACTCTGGAATCGCACCTTTGCTGTGCAGAACGAGTGGCGCGACCGTTTCGCCGCTGTGCCCTTCGAGGACAAAGGGGGCTACTTCCAAGGGCGCTACTACCAGGACATCGCCATCGAGCGCGTGCTGGAAGCTATCGCAGCCGGGACACCGCGCATCCTGCTCACGCTCGCCACCGGAACGGGCAAGACCTTCATCGCCTTTCAGATTGCGTGGAAGCTGTTTCAGAGCCGCTGGAATCTGAGCCGCGAGCCATCGCGCCGCCCGCGTATCCTCTTCCTTGCCGACCGCAATATTCTCGCGGATCAGGCATACAACGCCTTCTCCGCTTTCCCCGAGGATGCGCTTGTGCGGATCGAGCCGGCGGACATCCGCAAAAAAGGCCGCGTGCCGAAGAATGGCAGTCTGTTCTTCACCATCTTCCAGACCTTCATGAGCGGAGCGCCCAAAGACGGGAAGCCCTCTCCCTATTTCGGCGAGTATCCGCCGGACTTCTTCGATTTTATCGTCATCGACGAGTGCCATCGTGGCGGAGCCAACGATGAAAGCAATTGGCGCGACATCCTCGACTACTTCGCACCTGCCGTGCAGCTCGGCCTCACCGCCACGCCGAAGCGCACGGAGAACGTGAACACCTACCGATATTTCGGTGAGCCCGTATACGTCTATTCGCTCAAGGAGGGCATCAACGACGGCTTTCTCACTCCGTTCAAGGTGAAGCAGATTTCTACGACGCTCGATGAGTATGTCTTTACACCGGACGACAAGCTGATCGAAGGCGAGGTGGAGGGTGGAAAGCGCTACACTGAACCCGATTTCAATAAGATCATCGAGATCAAGGAGCGCGAAGCGCACCGGGTGAAGTTGTTCATGGATATGATAGACCAACGCGAGAAAACGCTGGTCTTCTGCGCCACCCAGGATCACGCGCTGGCCGTGCGCGACCTCATCAACCAGACGAAGACGAACAAGGACCCGAATTACTGCCAGCGCGTGACAGCCAATGACGGCACGCCAGGCGACCAGCACCTGCGAGATTTTCAAGACAACGAAAAGACCATCCCGACCATCCTCACCACGTCGCAGAAGCTTTCCACCGGCGTGGACGCTCGGAACATTCGTAACATCGTGCTGATGCGCCCAATCAATTCGATGATCGAGTTCAAGCAAATAATCGGACGTGGCACGCGGCTTTACGACGGGAAGTACTACTTCATGATCTACGACTTCGTGAAGGCGCACCATCACTTCAACGATCCTGAATGGGACGGCGAGCCCATTGAGCCGGAGCCGGAGCAACCCAGGCCGGTTCCTCCGCCGACAGACCCGTCCGCGCCACCGGAGCCCAGACCCGAACCAAGTCCGCGTCCTCAGAAGATCAAAATCAAACTCGCTGACGGCAAAGCCCGCACCATTCAACACATGACGATGACCACGTTCTGGCACCCCGACGGCACACCCATGTCCGCGCAGCAGTTTCTGGAGATGCTCTACGGCAAGCTGCCTGAATTCTTCAAAGATGAAGCCGAGCTGCGCGCCCTGTGGAGCGCTCCCGACACGCGGGCAAAGCTTCTGCTAGGTTTGGCCGAGAAAGGCTTCGGTAAAGAGCAGATGGCCGAGATGCAGAAGGTCATCGACGCCGAAAAGAGTGACCTGTTCGATGTCCTGGCTCATGTCGCCTACGCCTTGCAACCGCTCACTCGCGAGGAAAGGGCCGCCAAGGCGAGGTCAGTGATCAGCAGCTACTTCAACACAAAGCAGGCGGTCTTCCTCGACTTCGTGCTCTCGCACTATGTCAGCGAAGGTGTGGGCGAACTCGATCAGGACAAACTGACACCCCTGCTCCGCCTCAAATATCACAACTCCATTGCCGACGCCGTCGCCGACTTGGGCAAGCCAGAAGAGATCGGGAAGGTGTTCACGGGCTTCCAGAAATTCTTGTACCAAGAAGCGGCGTAAGGTTCCGAACTTCGCGGCATCTATTCAAGGGGTGCGTTCGGAAACACTACCCCCGGCTCTACGCGCTTCAGGTCGAAGATCAACGGCAACACCTTCACCTGGGGCGGGAACACCAAGTTCGAGTTCACAATGAAGGACGGCAAGCTCCACGGCGAACGGGTCGTTGCAGGGAGCGTCAACACGATCGTCATGACGAAAGTGCAGTAGTGGAGTGCATGCTGCTGGGCTCGGGTGCACGTATTGCCGAACCTGACGCACGACAAGCAAAAGGGACGCGTCGGTGCAAAGCGTACGGAGCGCGTAGGCGCTGTATTCAGAGAAGAGAGAAAAGGTGAAGTATAATTATCAGGTAACAGCAATAATAACTGAACAAAATGGGGTATTCAGTTGGCGAAGTCAATACTAATACTACTCATAGTAGAGAGGAAGACGATGAAAATGCTTCGATCTCCTTCCTCTATGACCGTGAAGGCAATCGGAAGTATCTCACACGCGCAGAACGCAACGCTTTCCTAGCTGCCGCCTCTAGGATATCGCCGGAGGCTCGAACATTTTGCCTAACACTCGCGTATACCGGCGCACGTATATCTGAGGTTCTATCGCTGACGCCAAAGCGCATCGATACCCGCGCCGGCATTATCATCATCGAGAGCCTAAAAAAACGCAGGCGCGGAATCTATCGCGCGGTTCCTGCACCATCGACGCTCATCGCTGAACTAGAGCTCACGCACGCTATCGAGGCGGCAAAGACTGACCCAGTACGAGCCAGACAAAGGATATGGAAGTTCTGTCGTACGACGGCCTGGAAATCGGTAAAGACGTGTCTGCAGATCGGGGGTATCGTTGGAGCATCCGCGAATCCAAAAGGCTTGAGACACGCCTTTGGCGTCGAAACGCTGCAAGCGGGTGTGCCGTTAAATCTAGTAAAGAGGTGGCTTGGTCACGCTCGTCTAGAGACCACGGAGATATATACGAATGCTGTTGGCGACGAGGAGCGGTCGATAGCACGTAAATTTTGGAACACATTCGAATAGGTGAGCAGGTCGTCCAGACACGTGAAGGATTGAGCCATGGAAACCACCAGCGAAAAGCTCGACAGCTTCTTTGGCCAAGTGAAGACGCTGACGTTCTGGAGGCGCATCTTCCACTGGGCACAATTCAGAACTCTAAGCTACGACGCATATCAGGAGTTCAAAGCACTCCTCTCGAAGATTGCTCAGTTGATGCAAGATTTAGAGAAGGTCACGCACGAGGCGGCACTTCTCAAGAAAGATAACGATCATCTTCTCCAAAATGAGAAAACCCAAGGCGCTGAGCTAACCGCCTTGAGAGCTAGGGCTGAGCGCCTAACGGAGGAAAACAGCTCCCTTCGAACCCAGAATACTGCCTTCCAGCAAACCGAAGAAACCCGCCGCCGGGACTATGAGACCAGGGTGGCGACGTTGAATTCAATTCAGCAGCAGATTCAGGCAGATCGAAAGGAGGAGATTGAAGAGCGGCAACGCAGTGAAATGGCGGCCCTGATCAGCCTAAAGGGGACCTGGTCAAAGCATCAAACCCACGTACAAGAGGCGATCAAAGGGATCTGCAGTAAACACACCATCGGCTACGTAGAGAACGTCCCGTTTAAGGGTACGCCGGACAATACGATCAAGATTTCCGATGAATTTGTTGTCTTCGACGCGAAAAGCCCTGGAGGAGACAACCTCGACAATTTCTTTGCCTATATAAAAACTCAGACGGAACAGGTCAAAAAGTACGCCAAGGAAGAGAACGTCAGAAAAGATATCTTCTTGGTGATACCTTCAAACACGGTTCACGTGATCAGCCAGTTCGTATTCAATATGGCGGACTACAACGTCTATGTTGTCACGCCGGACTCTTTGGAACCCATCTTTCTCAGTCTGAAAAGAATTGAGGACTATGAGTTCGTCGATCAGCTGAGCCCCGAAGAGCGAGAAAATATTTGCAGGGTCATCGGAAAATTCGCGCATATGACAAAGCGCAGAATCCAGATTGATCACTTCTTCAGCCGCCAGTTTCTCGAGATCCTATTGAAATGCGACGCGGATCTACCACCGGATATTCTAGAGAAAGTCGGCGAGTATGAACGGTCAGAAAAATTAAACCCGCCGCAGGAGAAGAGAGCAAAGATCATATCCGGTACGGCACTCGAAGCTGACGGGAAGTTGATCCGGCGAGAGGCAGAGGCAAAAGGCATCGTGTTTCCACAATCGATTCAGCAGGACATCAAAGCCCTCCCCCTGTATGGGGACGGGAAACTTGAACCGAACGGCTAGCGCTGTGGTGGTGCTCCTAGGGAGTCAGTAAGCATCGCCTGAACACAATACCCCATTTTGTTCACCTCCAAATTCCTCAGGGGGTGAACCATGCGTCATGCGTTTCTTGCTGTCGTCGCTCTTCCGCTTGCCTTGTGCGCCTGCCAGACAACAGGCTCCTCGGGGGGCGGTAGCACCGCCTCTGCCCCGAGCGCATCGACCTTCAACAGCGTCCCGCTTCCAGCCAATACAGACATTGCGGCTCCAGGGCCGGATGTACCTGCGAACCTAGCTGCCTTCAGTGGTAAGTGGGGCGGGATCTGGGATGGTGTGCTCCCAAGCCTAGTCGTCATCGAAAGTGTGTCAGCTACCGGCGACGTTCGTGGCGTCTATGCGTGGGGAGCCTACGGCACTACCACGCCCGGCTCGACCCGTTTCCGGACGAAGATCAACGGGAACGCGTTCACCTGGGGCGGCGGCACGAAGTTCGATTTCGTGATGAAAGACGGAAAGCTCCATGGCGAGCGGACCGTGAGCGGTAGCCTCAACACCGTCGTTATGTCGAAGGTGCAGTAGAAATGCCGAGCGTATCTCACGCTTGGACGATGGGCGCAGCGCTACTCTTCCTTGCGGCCTGCGTTGCCGACGGAACCCAGGCCCAGACCCCGACCACCGGCGGACAGTCGGCCGGTAGCGAGAAGCCTCGGAACTGCGGATACATCACGGGTCAATTGCCTGCTGGGGTCCAGCCCCTCGAAACCACCCCGGCATCCAATTCGAAGTTCGCGCATTTCCTCGGCTATCGAGAAGGTACGTGGACCAGCGGACAAGGGCTCAATCTGTGCACGACCCTGAACGTCCTGGTGGTCACTGACGCCGGCGAAGCGAACGTCGTATACTGCAACGGCGCCGACGCGGACCGGAGTTATTCCCTGATCTGTGTCCGACTTCCGGGCCAGATCAAGGACGACAAGCTGATCATCTACCCCTACGACAGGCGACCCTTTACGTACGAGTATCGTTCGGACGGGTCGCTGCATGGGACCTTCAGCAACCAGAGCGGAAGCAACATGAGGAGTGCAACGCTCAGGCCCCGATAAGTCCTATTCGTTACAGATCAGAATAAACGCGAGTGCCGCGAACGCGACGACTGCAACTAACTGCTGCTTGCTTCGCGTCGACCGAATGCTACCGGCTAACTCGCTGAGCTTGCCCGCGTACTCGGTGACGGAGAAGTTCCGAAGATCGAACGCTTGATACTTGCGTAGCCAGCCAGGCAGCTCAGATGGGTCAATGTCCCATACGAGCGGGATGATGGTCTTAGACTCGTTAACGGCCATACCGAATTCCTGATTTACGTACGGCGACGCACAGGCCGCTTTGCTCATGAGGCAAAGCACAATCGGGCTAGCCTGAAGGGCCGTCCGGATCTCGTCCCCCCATACAGCTCCAGGCTTAAGCGAAACGCTCGCTAGAAATGCTGAAAGTTCATGCTCGGCCAAGACCTTATGAACTGTCCGGGCAAACTCATCATCAGCTGTCGAGTAACTAATAAAAACGTCGGACATCGCGTTCCCCCGTTAACGTTGCCCGCATAACGGGTAGAAGCCGCGCCGTATTCCTAATCTTGATATACTTAACCTCCACGGAGTCGCGACGCCGATGCCGTCGCGACATTAAGAATCCATGACCCAAATTCCCTTAACGCTTCCCGGCGAGCAGCTCGCGGTGAAAGTGCCGCCGCTTGAAGTTCGCTTGTCGTATTCGATCGGACAGCTGCGTCACGTCATTGCGGCCGGCGGAACGTTTCGGGTCACTGGCACGATGGAAGCCCAGATATCGCCTCGTCGAAAAGAGACCGTCTATGACCTGGAGAATGGCGAAAGGATCATCATCACCTCTCGCGCAACGCTAGATAGACCACGCGAGGTGGACGGTGTTCTGCGGCGCAACCCGGATGGAAAACTCAAGTGGCTCACGCACCGGCGAGCCGAGGATGTTTATGCGGCTGCCGCCAGCGATGGATGGGCTCGCGTCGCCGCTGCTATCGCGGAAAGCTGGAAGGGCAAGTTTGCATTTCGTGCTGAAGTGAGAAATGCGGATGGGATTGTGGCTGCAGACAACCGCGGACTCAGACCACCGCAGCTCGGCGCGTTGCACGCTGTCGGTGCCCATTGGAGTTTGTCTCAACAACCAGCCACTATTGTCATGCCAACAGGCACAGGTAAGACGGAGACTATGCTTTCCGTGCTCGCTGCCTATGGTGGAGCACCTCTGCTCGTCGTCGTTCCATCAGATGTGTTGCGGACACAGACCGCACGGAAATTCCTTACTTTCGGTCTTTTGCGAGAGCTGGGCGTCCTAACGGATGACGCTAAGAACCCCATCGTTGGCATCGTTACGAAGCGACCGAAGGCAGCCGCGGACTTGGAGCTATTTGGCCACTGCAACGTGGTCATAGGCACAATGAGTTCGCTTGGTGAAGGAGTTCCGGCCAATCTCATAGAGCAGATGGCAGGACAGGTGCAGACGCTCGTCGTCGATGAAGCGCATCACATCGGCGCTGGTGGATGGTCCGCCTTTCGGGAAGTGTTTTCCAAACGGCCGATCCTTCAGTTCACTGCGACGCCATTCCGCCGCGATGGGAAGCTTGTCGACGGCGGAGTTATCTACAATTACCCGCTTCGTGCGGCCCAAAAGGATCAATACTTCAAAAAGATTACATTTGAACCGGTCTATGAAATTGATCCCACTGAAGCAGATCGCGTAATCGCCACAACAGCAGTCGGAAAACTGCGTGCGGACCTTGCCGCGGGTCGCAATCACCTTTTAATGGCACGCTGCAGGACAATCGACCGCGCGACGGCTGTTCACGCAATTTATCGAACGCTTGCTGCGGATCTGAACCCGCTGCTTCTACATTCAGAAATGAGTGAAGCAGACGAAAGACTTGCCCAATTAAGGTCCGGTAGAAGTCGCATCGTCGTGTGCGTCAACATGCTTGGCGAAGGCTTCGATTTGCCGGAGCTCAAACTGGCGGCGATTCACGATCTCCACAAAAGCTTGGCTGTGTTGCTGCAGTTCACCGGGCGCTTCACTAGGACCGCCGGCACGAACATCGGCGACGCGACAGTCATAGCTAATATCGCTGATCCGGATGTTACTTCAGCGCTTGAGCGGCTCTATAGCGAGGATGCTGACTGGAATCAGTTGCTCAGCGAACTAAGCTCCGACGCTGCACGCGAACACGCGGAGCTAGTAGCATTTCTGAACTCATCTCAGCGCCTGGAAGGTTCGGATGATGAGGAAGATGATACGACACCAATATCCCACCAACTTCTACGGCCGACGTTAAGCACCCTTATGTATAGGGCAGACGAATTTCGACCCAAGCGTTTCCATGAAGGACTTCCGGCAGGGATGGAGGTTCACCGCGTATGGCTGAATGAAGCATCGAAAACGCTATTTTTTGTGACGCGGTTTGAGCCTCATATCAAATGGACGCGTTCGCGCGCCCTACGCGACCGTCAATGGGCCCTCTTTGTCTTGCATTTCGATGCTGCAACTAAGCTTCTGTTCCTGTCATCCACTGACCACAGCTCTACGTTTGATGCTCTCGCCGGAGCAGTCGGTGGCACGCAGCTGATTTCCGGAGACGTGATATTTCGGACACTCGGTAGAATTAGCCGACTCATCTTCCAGAATGTCGGCGTGAAGAAGCATGGCCGCCGCAATCTGCGCTACGCGATGTATACGGGAGCTGATGTTGCCGAAGCACTCAGTATCTCGGAACGAGCTGGCTCCGTTAAGTCGAACCTCAGCGGGACAGGATGGGAGGATGGCCGCCCAGTGACGATCGGTTGCTCCTACAAAGGCCGGGTGTGGTCTCGCGAGCAAGGTCCAATCCCGCGGTTTGTTAAATGGTGCGCAGATGTTGGCGCAAAGATCATCGATGACTCGATCGATACCCGGCAGATTATCGCCAATGTTCTAATTCCCGAGGAAGTAGTCACTCTTCCAGAGAGGGAAGTTCTTGGCCTCGAATGGCCTCTGGAATTGGTCGGACAGTCAGAGGAGCGGGTAGTCTTATCCCGAGATGGGCGGGAGCGGCCCCTCTCTATGTTTGATATTCGATTTACTCGAATGGACCGAGTGACAGACACAATTGAGTTTAGTCTGATCGAGGCGAGCGGCGAGACGTGGGGAACATTCGGTCTTACGGTCGGCGGTCCCGAAGGTTTCCGTGTCAGTCGGCAAAGCACATCGACCGTCGAAATAAAGGTTGGCGCACTTGAATTGCCGCTAGAGCAATATCTTTCAGACTATCCGCCACTCGTTCGTTTCATCGACCTTGCCGAGTTAGACGGCAACCTCCTGGTTAAACCGCAAGACACGACGCAATTGACCATTCCAGAGGAGAGATTTGAGGCGTGGAATTGGGTCGGCGTTGATTTAGAAAAAGAAACGATCTGGAAAGACGAGGTAGAGCGGCTGGATTCCATCCAATGGCGTGCTGCCAGGCATTTCGTGGCTGGCGGCTTCGACATCGTCTTCGATGACGATTCGGCGGGAGAAGCGGCAGACTTGGTGTGCTTAAAGGAAGAAAGCGATCACATTCGCCTCGCTTTAGTCCACTGTAAGTTCTCTGGGGGCGCCACCCCCGGCGAGCGAGTAAAGGACGTTGTTGAAGTTTGCTCTCAGGCGGTCCGCTCTTCTAAATGGAAATGGAAGTTCCGCGACCTATGCCGGCATATTGCCGGCCGCGAAAAGCGCTTAGCAACCGTCGCCCGCCCTACTCGGTTCATTGAGGGTAGGTCGGCTGATTTAAACAAATTTATCAAGATTAGCCGTTTCAAAGAGATTCGGCCTGAGATCCTTATTGTTCAACCGGGACTATCTCAAGCCGCACGAACGGCGGAGCAGTCTGCAGTGCTGGCGGCCGCCCTTGCGTATTTGAAGCAAACTATTGGTGTCGATATCGACATCATTTGCAGCCAATGAACCAACAGTGGGAAGATAAATTTAGAAATTGGGCTAAGCCTCCGAGCGAAGCCGAAGAAAAGCGCTGCGAAAACACCTTGGGCGCTATTCGCGAAGCTATCCAAAAAAACCAGAAATTGAATACGCGGAGCATCCGTATCTTCTCTCAAGGTTCCTATCGTAACAACACGAACGTACGCCGCGAAAGCGATGTAGACATTGGAGTGACCTGCACCGAGGTGTTTTACGAAGACTATCCCGAAGGCATGTCCCGAGAGAATTTCGGTAATGTCGACTCAGGCTATTCGTATAGCCAGTTTAAGACCGAGGTAGGCGAAGCTCTGATAAGTCATTTCGGGGCTGGAGCGGTGACCCGTGGCAACAAGGCCTTTGACGTACGGGAGACGCAACGACAGGTCGAAGCCGACGTAGTGCCTTTCTTCCAGCATCGGCGGTACAGCAGGGATGGGCGATATCTCGAGGGCGTGGAACTACGGCCAGACAATGGCCGGCCACAAAAGATAATTAATTGGCCCGAGCAGCATTATGAAAATGGCGTCGCTAAGAACAACCAAACCGGTAAGCGCTATAAGGCTCTGATTCGAGTACTCAAGAGCCTGCGCAATGAAATGGATGATGGCGGTAAGGCCTCGGCCGGACCAATCATCGGCTTCCTGTGTGAATGCCTAATGTGGAATGTTCCCGACTCTTATTTTGGAAATGAGAGCTACTGGCTCGATCTCAGGGGAGTGCTCGTATACCTGTACGAAAAGACCCAGACCGACGTGCTATGCCAAGAGTGGGGAGAGGTGAGTGAGCTTAAATATCTGTTTAACCCGCTCCAGAAATGGACCAGGCAACAGGCCAATACTTTCATTGTCGATGCATGGGCCCACGTGGGATTCGCGTAAGAACTATGCTCACCCGTATTCACATAACGTGCTTGCTCATCCTCATTGTCGCCATCTGGACGACCGTGCTGTTCGTGATGGGCGTGCCTCTAACATGGGATTACGTTAAGCCATTTGCCATCACTGTCAGTGGCGTGTCCGTCGCCTGCGTGGTTTTTGATCGCTGGCTGTGGAGAAGCCGCCTTTTCAAGGGGTGGCTCGTTAAGCGACCTGATCTCCAGGGCACGTGGCGTGCTGTAATGCAATCGAGCTATACCGATCCGCAGACCCAAAAGCCTATTCCGCCGATAGAATGCGTCGCTGTTATCCGACAGAGCTTTTCAGCATTCAGTCTGCGTATGTTCACCAAGGAATCGAGCTCCTTCCTCACAGCGCATAAACTCATACCGCAAAACGACGGCGTATTTCAGCTCGCAGGGGTCTACCAAAACACGCCGGATGTGCACCTGCGGGGCATAAGAAGCGAGATACACTATGGCGCGCTGCTTCTTGAGGTGCGTGGCGATCCGGCGGTCGAACTCAATGGTCACTACTGGACCGACCGTTTGACTAAGGGCTCACTTGTCCTTTTTGACCGAAGAACGACCCTATTAAACGGGTACGAGGAAGCGGCAAAAATATATCGTCCGTAGCGCGGAAAGGCCGCTCATACAAAACTAGCCGGTTAATGTGTGGAGAAAGCGGCATTGGGGATAGCTCCCGGCAACATGGCTCGATGCACCGCCCTCAAGTTGAAAGAAATGGCCGAGAAGCCGAAGTATCTACGGATTGATTTAGCAAGGATTGAGAGGCCAGAGCGCATTTCCCCTACTTGGGTTGAAAATCTAAGCGGCTAGACTGGTCGCATGAGCATATGCACGATCGGTGATAAAATGGGAACACTCGGTCGGACGACCCTGTATTGCTCTTCGACATATGCCGAATGGCTCTAGCCCGGTAGTGGAGCTGTTAACGGTCACCGAAGTAGCGAAGCTACTTACGATTTCTGTGACTGGGGCACGACGCCTTCAGCAGCGACGACAGATCCCCTTCATTAGGGTGGGGCGCAGTATTCGCTTCGACAAGCGAGATATCGACGCGTATCTGACACGCCAACGGGTGAACGCCATCGGCCAATAAACCTTATGGCAGTAAGAAAAATAAGACACACTTGGTGGGTTGATTTCCGCTTCAACGACACACGATACAGAAAGCGCAGTCCGGAAAATTCACGAACCGGCGCACAAGCATATGAATTGGTGCTTCGCCAAAGGCTTGCGCGCGACAAGACTCTCGACAGCCCAGAGAAAACCGCAGCGAAAACTTATTCGTTCGAGGAGTTCGCTTGGAGATGGTTCGAAGAGTATGCGGTGCCAAGCAACAAGAATTCCGAGCAGCGCCGGAAGCGGTACGCTCTTAAGGCCTCGCTGATACCGTTCTTCGGGAGAATGGCGGTAAACAAGATTGGCGTCCACGATATCGAGCGATACAAGGCGAAGCTCACTAAAAACGGGCTGGCTGCCAAAACCGTCAACAACAACCTCACGGTTCTCCGGAAGTGCCTTGGCGCAGCTCATGAATGGCTCCAGTTAGAGGGCACCCCTCCTAAAATTGTCAGGCTTAAGTGTGCTCCTCCTAGAACGGACTATCTTGACGAAGAAGAGGCCAAGCTGATCTTGACACACTCCCATGGCGTCATAGGAGAGCTGATACTCACCGCTTTGAGGACTGGCATGCGGCAGGGGGAACTCAAAGGGCTGCAGTGGTCCTCTATAAACTGGCGAAATCGGTTGATTGTCGTGCGGCATTCCAGAAACGACTACACGAAGGAATTAGAGACACCAAAGAACAACAAGGAGCGAAGCATTCCGTTTGCCGATGACCTCTATCAGACGCTCGAAAAGAGGAAGAGGAAGGAAGGTTACGTCTTCCTGGATGTTGACGGGGAGCCGTTCAACCATAAACGCCTCTCTCGTCGGCTGGCGAACATTTGCAAGTTGCTCAGCATGCGAAAAATCGGCTGGCATACCTTCAGGCACACCTTTGCGTCTCACCTCGCAATGCGAGGCGTTCCCTTGAACGCGGTGCAGATCTTGATGGGTCACTCGACCATTGCTATGACCGCGCGATATGCACACGTCGCTCCCTCTACCTTGAGAGCAGCGATAGATGTATTGGAGCCATCGTTTGGGCAACCTGTGGTCAACCAGCGGTCGGAGCCGGACCAGAGATATGCCGCTCAATAAGAAGTGTGTTTGTCAAAAAGCTTGGATCTACGCGCTCAAAAACGATGCTTGAATGCGGTTTGCCGATTTCCAAACTTTGCTCCGGGAGTAGGACTCGAACCGTCATCCTGCAGGTTTGGAGATCGGCTAATCTAACGAGCAAATTGCTACTTAATCTAGGAAACACCTCAATCAATTAGAAGAACGTCACGTTGCCAGCTGGACTCATAGCTCACCCGCTGTAACCCGGTTTTGTCACTTCTTGGGCAACCTGTGGTCAACCGCTTTGCGGTTGATCGCCGGTCATTACCAGCAACAGAGCAGTACAGAAGAAGGGACAAAAGCCGATCGGTCGGGTGACCGGAATCGCCGTCGTACGACGGCGGTTCTGTCGTATCTGACCGTATACACCCTAACCCTTTCATGTCGCGTATTCACGGCATGGGATTGCGGGGGTGACTGACATTTTCCAACCTTCAGCACTCGAAGCACAAAGGACATTCCGTAAGGAATGTCCTTTGCTCGTTGACCCAGTAGATGCGCGATGATCGTGGCGCGACATCGCCGATCTCTCTCCCTCACGTCCTTATCTCTCTCGAATGCGGAGCCGCGGCGCATTCTCCCCACGTGACGGACCAGCGCTCCTCGACAATCATAGAAGCAACCGATGGTGCGCTTAGACACCATCGGTAGTCATTTGCTCTGTCATGAAGACGAAAGCAACGAAAGCTACGCTTGCAACGAAGAGAAAGAAGGTCCTGTCCCACTTGCGCGCAGAGAGGCGCGCCTGGGGTTTGACGCAGGACGAGATGGCTTGCCTGGTTGGAACAGGCGGGCGTCACCGGGTCTCGGACCTTGAGCTGGAAGTGTCCCAGCCCAAAGGCGACGAAATCCTAGCATACAGCCTGATTTTCGGCTGCCGCCCTGCGAAGCTATTTCCGAAGCTTTGCGAAGACACCGAAGACGGCGTTATGCACGGTGCAGTACGGCTTGAGAAGCATCTACGTAAGGACGATTCGCCGGCGGCTGGCCGGAAGCGACAACTCCTTGACCTTATCGGCGCTCGTGCTACCGGGAGGTCTAGCCTTACGGCCGTATGAGCCGTGCTCCCAAGCACCTCGTGCTTGCCATCCACCCCATCGCCCGCGGCATCGCGTTCGCGCTCTTTGAAGCGCCACTCTCTCCGCTCGATTGGGGTCTCAAAGACGTGCGCGGAAAGCAGAAGAATGCGCGGACGCTTGAACGGGCGAAGCATCTCATAGATCAGTATCGGCCCGATGCGCTTGTGCTGGAAGAGTGTGTTGGTCCGCATACGCGTCGTGGCCACCGCACGAGCCGGCTTCTCCGTCTCATCGCCAATCACGCGATGGGGCAGGCCATAGAGGTGCACTGCTACACGCGGGCCGGTATCCGCGAGTGCTTCAAGGATGTCGGCGCCACGACTCGCTACGAGATCGCTCAAGCCATCGCGGCGCAGATAACTGCCTTCGGTCACCATCTTCCGCCACTGCGTAAGGCGTGGATGTCTGAAGATGTCCGAATGGGATTGTTCGATGCAGCCTCTCTCATCATGACTTTCTATTGCCACACACGGCCGACAGTCTCGGGCCCGGAAGCAGCCGACTAGTTCTCTCGATCTTTGATCCGAATACGGAGAGGTGCGGCGTTTACGTCGCCCTCCCGTGCATTCGGGAGCGTCGGAATAGTCCGACGCTCCCTGTGCACAGGAGGCATCCATGGATGTCATGAGCGGGGAGAAGGTAGCCCGTATCCGCTACCTGAATGATCTTTTGCGCTGCCAGGGTATCGGCGGCCAGGTGATGGTGACGGCAGGCATTGATGCGCTCGGGCCGGAAGCGGTTCTACGGATCGTGAGGGCCGTCGCGAACTTCACCGACTTCAATCAGAACAACGATCCACATGGCGAGCGGGACTGCGCGAAGCTTTCAGTCGGAGAGCTGTCGATCCTCTTTAAGATCGACTACTTCGACCGGACCCTTACCGTCCATTCGTCTGATCCGGCCGACCCAACACTCACGTCGCGCGTCCTGACCATGATGCTCGCGGAGGAATACTAAGCCGCCTCCTGCGCGCCGTGATCGGAAGAAGCTCTAGCGGGATGAGCGCCGATTGCAGGGAATGTCTGTAGCCCCGACTGCCTCACAAGGGCGAGCTACCACCGGTGCGGCTTAGTCACTTGCAGCCTCGAACCACGAGGCTGTCTTTTTGCACATTGTCTGAGGTGAGCTACTAATCGAGCTGCCGGATCGCGAGACTACTGCGCGGGGCGGCGGGCTAAATTTGTCTTTTGGATGAGGCTGCTACGCAGTTGCAGCTAGCAGCGACTCGGGCATTCAAGAGCCGAAAAAACGAGTATAGCGCGAATTGCCTTCGGCGGGGCCAGCCATGGTCAAAATATATCTGTTGCCGCGAATCGTAGGCACTGTAGCGTTTATGAGCTGAGGTTGTACTTCTTTGGAGGTTATGACCATGCCCACGAAACTAACCGAAGTTGAGTTGTCCATCAGGAGTTGTGCCGGCGGCAAATGCCCGACGGTCTACCGTTCCGACGACGGCCGTTATTTCGTTCAGGGCTACAAAGTAGGCGGCGAGATTAAGTCTCTGGCGCCGCTTCCGACGAGCGAAGATCTCGTGGAGATCAGCCAGGAACTGGCCGAAGCGTTGAAGATCGCTTGAAAGCGCGTGCGTAAGCAGGTGCGCCAGCATTGGCGCACCTGTGACGCACCAAGTATCATTTGCCCATGCTTGATCCGATAGCCGCATATTACGAGTGCGCTAAAGCTGATCTGGACGAATTCGGATCACGTTTCACGAGCTTTGGCCGCTCCGCCTATCGCTTGGAGATGTTGCCTGTCTACTCAGTGCCCGAAGAAGAAGCGGCGTTGCAGATGTTCCGGACCGATGGAAAGCAGCCACCCGCAGGCTTTAATAGTGAATGGCACGAAGTTCTCGATACAGCGCGAGATCAGGGCAAGCGATTTTCTCGAACGCGACTGATTCAGGAGGTTACGCCCTATATCAAGTTCGAGATCGCGTGGGGGTATAGCCGCAACATTCTGCATGGCGAGCAGATCAACATCGTAGAAATCTCCAGCCTCGAAGAGATCGCGAAGAAGGTTCCGGTATTGAACGACTTCTGGCTCTTCGATGAATGTGACGGATATCTAATGCAGTACGACGCGATAGGAAGATTTCTTGGCGTTCTAAAACTTTCAGAAGACGCCGTTCCGTATTACGTCGCGTTAATGAATGAGCTGTGTGGTCAGGGCGTCGATATAGAGGCAGCGATAAGGCGGTTTGGAATCAGCTAGTCTCTTAGCCGATGCGGTCACTCTATGTATGGTGCGCTTACGTCGCTGAATGTTTCCGAATGGTCAGCGGTGCTAACTGCAACCGCCACCGTCGTGTATACAGCCGGTACGTTTCTGCTGTGGGTATCGACGCGCCGGACCGCAATGCTGGTGTCGGCGCAGCTTAGCAAGCAGATCGCTATCGGGCAGAGCAATGCTTACCATGCGATCATCGACGCTCATAAGGACGTCTGGTTCCGCATAATCTCGGACGCCGATTTGATGAAAGCATTTGGCGCAGACACCGACGCCATGCGGCGAAACATTCTGGGGACCATTCTTATCAACCACTGTGCTCGCATATTCATAGACTTAGAACGAGGCGTCATTGATAAGGCAGAACTAGAAAGCTTCATACGTGACGCGCGCGATCTGTTCGGCATTCCGTTTGTAATGGAACGCTGGCAAGAGGTAAGAGGCTTCCATCAAAAGGCGTTCGCTGACTTCGTGGATGCCCTTAAGCCAAAACCAGCAGCACTTACAGGCAGAAGATGAAAAAAGGGGACCGGCTTGGACCCCGGCCCCCCGCCCTTTAAGAAGGAAGTGCGCGGGCTCGTTGAGAAACTCGCTCGTCAATCCAGGCTTCTACTTCTTCCGACAGCCACGCGACGCGACACTGCCCGAGTTGTAACCGTTTAGGGAACCGCCCGGCGGCTTCGAGCCGTGCGATGTGTTGAAAGCTGTAAGGAATACCAAAGACAGACTTGAGTTCCTTCTTGCTGACCAGTTTCTGTGTCATCGGACACCCCTTCAGTGAAGGGGCATCGCGATGCCGCCAGTTAACCAGCTAGCAGGCGCCTAGAGGGTACTCGCGGCGGTTGTGCCGGGCAAGTTTGCGGTGTAGCTGTATGGGCGGCGCTACGAGTGCAGGATGGGATGACGGACAAGAAGCGGCCCGACATTTTGGAGATCTGGGATGAGATTCAGCATGATCCGCTGACCATCCCGCCGGCCGATTTTACCGGCATGACGACCGATGACGCGGTCGATGCGATCAAGGAATGGTTCGGCGAGAACTTTGAGGACCCGGCGCAGTCGACGCCCTATGAAAGTGCGGAGGGCGGCTACCAATACATTTGGGGCGGTCCCTATGAGACGCGGGACATCATTGAGAACGTCTTCGCCGACGCGGCCTCTCAAGAGATCATAGACGCGGCGATCAGCGAGCTTGATGGCATTAGCACGGATTGGGTGCCGAACTCGCGGCGACTCCAGCCGCCAGAGGACGACGAGGAGCCGTCACCGGACAATGAGTTGGACCCGGCCGCGCTACACGCTCAACTGCAACAGCGGGTCAAAGACCTCGAAGAGACGCTCGGCCGCATTAAAGAGCTGCCGCCAGGCATAGGGCACAATCGGCCGCCCGAGCCGCTCGATCCGGAACCGCTCGACGAGAAAGATCGGCAGGAAATCGCAACGGCATTGCAGACGCTGAAGGCGCAGCCGGTCGAGCCTCTGGACAAGGGCGCGGCGGCTGAAGCAGCTCTAGTCCAGATCGAGAGCAAGCGGGCGAAACTCGGGAAATGGCTGGCCAAGCAAGGTGATCTGTTCGTTACGGAAGCCGTGAAGGAGGCCGGAAAATGGGCGCCGCGGGTGATTTACTACCTTTTCGCGGATCACTTGTTCGGACTAACGCAGATCATCCAAAAATGGCTTCACGCCATACAACCGCCGTTCTAGCAGAGGCAAACAAACACACAGCGCGTTCTTGACGCCGAATCAGTCGTAGCCCAGATACCTTCATGGGCGATGTTCAAAGGTCCCATGCTGGTCGACTTACTCTGCCCAGGACAATCGCTATGCCGACCATTGAAACGATCGTGCCGGGCTTCCCGGTCAACCTCGACCCGTCGACAAGTCGTCAACGCCAAGGCGATGCGGACGGCTGACGGCGTCGCAGTGAAGCTCGAAATGGCCAACGAGAATTTCGTGATGATCCGCGCCGACCAGGCGGACGAGCTGGTGAATTCGGGTTTTTTGCCCCGCCAGTTACGGGGAGCCTGGTGGCCCAATCTGTGACCCCAGTGTGACCCCGGCGCATTTCGCGGACAAAAAAACGGCTGGTAAGCCATTGGCGTACCAGCCGAGTTGAACAGGGAGGCTTCACGTCTGGGAGAATTCTCAGATGGCGTCCGGCGGTATCCGCCGACGTCCGCCGGCGCCTCATCATCATATTGAAATCAATAGAGTATCGTGCATAATCGTACGTGGTTGTCCGGCGGCATCAGAGGCCAGCCGTGTCGCCATTAGTCCCCCATTAGTCCCCAAAGACCGGCACGTGGAATCTCCGATGTAGAGCCGGGTCGCCAGACCCCCGCTAGTCCCCAGGACAGGGGGCACGCGCAGACGTGGAGCCTCGAGGACGACGATGCTGCAGAAGTTCACCGACCGGTTCATTGCGTCGCTGAAGCCGCCGGGATCGGGGCGTCGCGAAGTGCGCGACAGCGAGGCGCCGGGCCTCGCCATCCGCGTCACCGCCGCCGGCGAGAAATCCTGGGCTGTGCGCTACAGCCCGAAGGACGCCCCGCAGCGGCGCGCGACCATCGGCCTCTATCCCGGCCTGTCGCTCTCCGAGGCCCGCGCCAAGGCCTACGACATCGCCGCCGCCGCGAAGCGCGGTATCGACCTCGTGGCCGGCGAGGAGCGGGCGCGGCTGGCGCGCCTGCAAACCGCCGGCCGCCCGCAGACCGTCCGGGAGCTGACCCGCAAATATGTCGAGGACCACGCCAAGGCGAATCACCGCCGCTGGAAGCTCACCGAGCGCATCTTCCAGATGCACGTCGATCCGAAGATTGGGCCCCTGTTGCTCGATGCCGTACGGCGCGCCGACGTCGTCACCTTGCTCGACGATCTCCAGAACAAGAAGAAGCTGAACGCCCAGGTCAACCGGGTGCGCTCGCTCATCATCGCGGCGTTCAACTGGGCCATCGAGCGCGAGTGGATGCAGGCCAATCCGGCCGCCATCGTCCGCAAGCGGCGGATCGAGCATTCGCGCACCCGCGTCCTGACCGACAACGAGATCCGCGCCATCTGGAAGGCGGCGGTCAAGATCGGCTATCCGGGAGGGAACTTCCTGCGGGCGCTCATGCTGTGTTGCCAGCGCCGCAATGAAGTCCAGGAAATGCCGCGCAAGGAGATCAAGGACGACGGCAGTGACTGGATCATCCCGGCCAGCCGGAACAAGGGGAAACGCGACCATCTGATCCCCCTGTCGACGGCACTGCGCGAGCTGTTCGCCGGCACGCCGGAAGGCGGCCCGTACATGTTCTCAGCCAACGGCGAGCATCCCTACGCCGGCCAGGTCCGCCTCAAGCGCATCCTTGATCGCGAGTGCGGGGTCAGCGACTGGACGTTTCACGATATTCGCCGGACAGTGTCGACGCGTATGGCAGAACTCGGAGTGTCGCTGGAAGTCCGTCGGCATCTTCTCAACCACGCTCGACCGAAGCTCGATCAGGTCTACAATGTCTATGAGTTCCGGGCCGAGAAACTGCGTGCACTCGAAGCTTGGGCCGAGCGCCTTAGGTGGATTGTGAGCGACAATCGAGATGCCAAGGTAGTGCCGCTGCGCCGGTGACTCCCTCCAGGTTTGTTTTGCCCCTCTCGGACACCGGTTCGATCCCCATACGGACGAAAAGCGACTGGATGCGGCTGCAATGTGATCAGGACTGTCGAGCCAAGCGCAATCTTATCCTCTCCATCTGATCGATCTCTCGGCGCTGCGCGGTGGCGATATCCCGGCATAAATCTTGTAATTCCTTGTCAGCGAGTTTGGCCTCCCGGCACATCAGTATCGCCCCGGAGTGGTGCGGTATCATCGAAGCAATGAATTGCCGGTCGTCGATCAGGGCTTGGGTCCGAGTGCCGGCAAAGGCGCCGACGAAGGTCACGACTAGCCCGGCATAGAGCACGAGGTTAAGGCGCCGATCCTCATACATGCCGGCCATGGTCGCGAGCATCAATATGCCCATCGGTGCCACCATGGTCAGCGCCATATAGAACGTGTTGAGATTGTTCTCGAAGTCCCGCCAGCCGTCGATCATGGAGAACATGACGAGGTACATCACGATCAGGCTGAGCACCATGTTGACGGCGAACATGATGTAGGAGTGCCTTGACCCAGCGTGGTGTTGCGTCGAGTGGCTCTTCATGGTGGTCCTCCGAGTCAGTGTAATGCGCTTCTTTTCTCCCCCGGTAACCCCTCAATGATGCTGCGCGTGCACGACCGCGTGGCCCATGCCGCGGCCAATGAGGTACCTGTTGACCGGGAAGGCCGCCACGGCCGCAATCGCAAGGGCCACCACCAGGCTTGCCCAAAACAGCCAATTTCCCAGGCCGGCATCCATGGCTCCTGGAATCACCAGCATGATGGCGTTATCGACGATCTCCATGATGGTGATGGAAGCCGTATCCGCCGCAAGCGCCAAGCCGACGACTTGCCGGATCGGCAGTCCTGTCTTGATCAGCGGCACCATCGTCAGGGCATAGCCGAAGAAGAACGCCAGCACGACGGCAAGGGCAACGGTTTCCCAGTTGCCCCAACCGAGCGCGGTGCCGATCACCATCCCCAACACTTCTCCGATCACGCAGCCTGTCAGGCAGTGGAGGGTGGCGAGCCACGCCGTACGGTTGAGCGAGGGCGTGCTCGCCGCATGCAGCCCGTGGTGGTGATGCCCCCCATGACTGGTGCCCATGATCGCTCTCCTAGCCAGGCTGAGCCGTGTAGCCCGCTGCCTTGATAGCCGCGACGACGCGGCTCGCGTCGTGCTGCCCAACAACATCAACAATGCCTTTCTTGAGATCGACCTTGACCTCAGCCGCGGGGGCTACCGTCTGGACTGCCTTGGTGACGGTTCCAACGCAATGGCCACAGGTCATACCGCTTACCTTGTACATCGTAGGTACTCCTCATCAGATCAATGATGGATAGAAGGTGGGGTCTCCCATGATGGGAAGGTCAAGGCGTCTTTCGCTTGACCCTCCTGCCATGGGAAGGTTCAAGCTCCGGCCATTGCTTGGACCCAGGAGAATGAACGTGTCTGTGTTTTCGTTTGGAGATAGGGCTGTGCAGGCGGAGCTCAACGAGCGGATATCAGCCGAGGCGGAGCAAGAGCTCACCGTGAGCATCTCTGGTATGAGTTGCGCCTCGTGCGTAGGCCGCATCGAGCAAGCCCTGGCGACGGTCGACGGTGTAGGCAACGTGGCGGTCAACCTCGCGACCGAAAAGGCGAGCCTGACCGCTCGCCCCGGCGTCCCCTTAGAGGCCATCAAGAAGGCGATAGAGAGCGCGGGCTACGGCATGGAGACCGCAACGGTCAATCTCTCGATCAAGGGTATGACCTGTGCCTCCTGCGAGAGCCAAGTGGAAAAGGCGCTTAGGTCCGTACCTGGCGTCTCCTCCGCCGAGGTGAACCTCGCTCTGGAAACGGCTCGGGTGACGGGCACCGGCTTGAACACCGTCGCTCTAATAGGCGCGGTTGTCGACGCCGGTTATACAGCCTCTACCCGTGCTGACGAGACTGCCGCGGCACCTAAGCGGATCGAGGAGCTGCGCCTGATTGTCGCCGCGGTTCTTTCTTTGCCGCTCGTCATCCCCATGCTGTTCCTGCCCTTCGACGTGGAATGGATGCTCCCCGGCTGGGCCCAGCTGGTGCTGGCCACGCCGGTGCAGTTCGGGTTGGGCTGGCGTTTCTATGTGGCGGGTTGGAAGGCGCTTAAGGCGCGTACCGGCAACATGGATCTCCTGGTGGCCCTGGGCACGACGGCCGGCTGGGGGCTCAGCACCTATCTGTTGCTCAATGCCCACCCTGGCCATATGCCGCACCTCTATTACGAAGCGTCGGCCGTGGTGATCACGCTCGTCTTGCTCGGCAAGTACTTCGAGTCCAAGGCCAAGCGGCAGACGGCTGCTGCAATTAAAGCGCTTATGAAGTTAAGACCGGAGACGGCGCGGGTTCGCCGCGACGGTGTCGATGTCGATGTCGCTGCTACGGAAGTGGTTGTCGGCGACCATGTAGTGGTGCGGCCAGGCGAGCGCATCGCCGTGGACGGCGTTGTCGTCGAGGGCCAGAGCCAGGTCGATGAGTCGCTTCTGACCGGCGAGAGCCTGCCTGTACCCAAGAACCAGGATGATCGGGTCACTGGCGGCGCTATCAACGGCGAAGGGCTGCTCCTCGTGCGGACGACGGCTGTCGGGACAGAGAGCACGCTTGCACGCATCATTCGGTTGGTTGAAAGCGCCCAGGCCGCCAAGGCGCCGATCCAGCGCACGGTCGACAAGATCAGCGCGGTGTTTGTGCCGGTCGTATTGGCGATCGCTGCAGCCACGTTCGTCGGCTGGTGGATGGTGACGGGCGACGTGGAGACGGCCATTCTGAATGCGGTCGCGGTCCTGGTCATTGCCTGCCCTTGCGCTCTGGGCCTTGCGACGCCGACCGCCATCATGGCCGGCACGGGGGTCGCCGCCAGTCACGGTATTCTAATCAAGGACGCCGAGGCCCTGGAGATTGCCCATTCGGTACGTACTGTTGCCTTCGACAAGACCGGAACCCTGACGCTGGGGAAGCCCGCGGTCGTCGCCTGGGTCGCGCATGGAATCCCAACCGATGAGCTGCAAGCAATCTCAGCCTCGCTTCAGGCGGGCAGTGAGCATCCGCTTGGCAAGGCCGTGGTAGCAGCTGCCCGCTCTTCAGGAGTTGTCCTGTCTCCAGTCAGCGAAACCCGTGCGTTGGCAGGACGCGGCATCGCCGGCTCAATCGAAGGCCGCCATCTACGGATGGGAAGTCTTCGTTTCATGACCGAGCTCGGAGTTTCTACCGATTCCCTGGCTGATCAGGCGAGGGCTCTGGAAGGCCAGGGCCGGACCGTATCTTGGCTGGCTGAGCTCCAGCCCAACCGGCTGCTTGGACTGGTTGCCTTTGGTGACGAGCCCAAGCCGACAGCTGCTTTGGCCGTAACGCAGCTGAGCGCCATCGGCGTTACGAGCGTTATGCTCACGGGAGACAATGCCGGGAGCGCCCGGCGCGTCGGTGAGCTGCTGGGAATTACCCGGATCGTCGCTGAGGTGTTGCCGGAGGACAAGGCGGCCGTCGTTTCCCAGCTCAAGGCAGACCACGGCATCGTTGCGATGGTTGGCGACGGCATCAATGATGCGCCGGCCCTGGCGGCCGCGGATGTCGGCATTGCGATGTCCACCGGTACTGACGTCGCTATGCAGGCTGCCGGGATCACGCTGATGCGCGGTGATCCATCCCTTGTGGCGGCAGCGATCGACATTTCACGTCGCACCTACTCTAAGATCCGGCAGAATCTCTTCTGGGCTTTCATCTACAACCTTGTCGGAATACCACTGGCAGCGCTGGGCATGCTGAGCCCTGTTATCGCCGGCGCGGCCATGGCCCTGTCCAGTGTGAGCGTTGTCGCCAACGCGCTGCTGCTGCGGCGTTGGCGGCCGCGCATTTCATAAGGAGCGATCACCATGAACATCGGAGAGGCGTCTAAGGCGACCGGCGTGACGGCAAAGATGATCCGCTACTATGAAAGCATCGGCCTCATGCCGAAGGTGGTGCGTACGGGGTCCGGTTACCGAGTTTATTCAGAAAGCGATATCCATACCCTGAGGTTCATTCGCCGATCCCGTGACCTTGGATTCTCCATCGATTCGATTACCAAGCTTCTGAAGCTGTGGCAGAACCGCAACCGGTCGAGCTCGCACGTCAAGGGGGTCACGACCGAGCACATCGGCACCTTGCGCAAGCGCATTACAGAAATGGAAGCGATGGTACGAACGCTCGAGCATCTGGCCGAGCATTGTCACGGGGATCATCGGCCTGACTGTCCGATTCTTGACGACCTGGCGAAACCAGAGGTTAAGGCGACCGCGACTAAATCCCGAGCTAGCTCCCGCCGACCATCTGGCGTACGCAGCGTGCCGGCCTGACAGACGCACTGTGCCGCCCAGGACCTAAAACAGAGGGCTGTCCATGCCTGATCTGGCTCCCTATCCAGGAACAGCGCGTTGGGTGAAGGTAAGCGGTATCGTTGCCGTCTTCCTGACGTTATCCGTCGCGTTTGTCGTGCTTGGGGGCGGGGGACCTCACGGCCCGGGGCGCCATGCCGCGGTCGCTGACGGTGCCGGCCATGGGCGCTGGGAGTTGTTCGCCATTCTCGGTGTGCTCCTCGTTTCGAGCGTGGCGCTAAACTGGGGCTGGCTGGCAGACGCCGGCATCCTTCCGAAATTGGGCAAGCTACCCCTCGGCCAGGGTCAGGCAGGTGCGACTCGCTTGCCGACGATGTCATCCACACTTCGCAAGCTCGTGCTCGTTGTGCATGTCGCATCCTCTGTAGGCTCGCTTGGCGCGGTTCTCGTGTTTCTGACGCTGGCCATCGCCGGATTGAGCAGCGAGGACGCCCAGACTACGCGCGGCGTCTATATCGCCATGGACCTTACAGCCCGCTTCGTTATCGTCCCGCTGCTTCTTGTCTCTTTTTTGGTCGGGCTTGTTCAGGCGTTGAGCACGCCATGGGGCTTGTTTCGTCACTACTGGGTTCTCGTGAAGTTTCTGCTCACCGCTCTCACGATCGTCGTATTGCTCCTGCAGATGGAAGGCATTGCCAGCGTCGCGGCTGTAGCGGCGAACACGGCTCTCTCCAGCGCCGATCTTCTCGAGTTGAGACGATCGATAAGGACGCACGCTGCGGGTGGCATTGTGGTGTTGCTCACTCTCGTGGCGCTGTCGATATATAAGCCGCGCGGCATAACCCGCTACGGATGGAGAAGACAACGCCAATAGGCCGCCCAAAAGTGGATGACCGAGGCTTGCGGGGACAGAACCAGGCCGAAGGCGTGCCGTTACAAGGATGCGGGGGAATTCAGGGGCCTTTGAGGGAGTGCCCCATGCAGCGCCTTATTGGCATAGATCCCCGACGATGACGACCAGCGTCACGTGCCGGTCTATGTGACCGATTTCTTTCTGAGCCAGGAAGCTGCAGAGCGAGCCGCGCAGACCGACCTCAAATTCTCGCAGAACATGATGCGCCACCACCAGGGTGCTATTGATATGGCGCGGCTCTATCTAAACGACCCGCGTGGCACCAATCCCATCTTGGTTCGCTTGGCTCACGGCATCATCAAGAACCAGCAGTTCGAGATCGGCGTGCTCGACGTCGTCAGCAAGCAGGTGTCCGAAGGGCCGCGCCAGGTCGGCGGCGCCTATACCTTGCGGCGAGGCCGTGAGGAATGGAGCACGACCTCTACTTCGTCAAAGCCGCACCGCCGGGCGCCCTTGATGTCATGATGACACCGGGGATGAAAGTCTCAGATTTCGACGTCCAGTTCGTCCGGCCAATGATCGAACATCACAGCGCCGCGCTGACGATGGCCATGGACTACAATCGGGACCCAGCGGCCGCAGCAGCGTCATTGGTCCGCTGAACTACGAGCTGATGCAGGATCAGCGGGCTGAGATCGATCTGCTGAAGCGCATCATTGCCCGTTACCACGGCGAATCAGCCAGAGTGCCAGACGATTCGCAGATGATGGGCGCCATGCATCGCTCCATGCGCGGCATGCAGCATTCCTCGGGATCGATGCCCCATCATTGAGGCGCATGTCAGCGGGTGTGGCTTGAGAGGTAGCCGCGCAGCTCGCCATAGCGTGCGATTTGGTGCGCTGAAAGACTGTCCAACGTGTTCAGATGATAGCGCAGGTGAGCTGCGCGAAGCTGACCTTGCAGCGCCCCGATCCGTGACGTGGCGGCCTGGATCAGCGGTTCGTTCGCTCGCTTCTCCGAGAACAGCCGGTCCAGGGCAAGTTCTTCCGCCACGAGCCGCTCACCGAGCGCAATCGTTTCTGTCTTCATGGCATCGATCAGAACCCGCATCCTGGCGCGCGGCTTCTCCGACAGGTCGAGCTCATCGGCCAGCTCGAGCAGATGCAGAGGGCCGGGATAGCCGTTCAGTTCAGCAGCCAGGGCAAGGCCGGCACCACGGCCGGCCTTTAGGTCTGAAACCTGCTCCGCCGACAGCGACTTGATCTCGCGACTCCCGAACCCAGCGTAGGGAGACGCCGCTTCTGTCCGATGAGTCTGCGGGTGTGTGCCGCCATGGCTCTGAGCCCTAGCCGGTTCAGCCGAGGCAGCAGCGATTACGCAGGTCAGCATAAGAAGATTGATGCGCATGATTGTCCTCCGTCCTGGTCGGATAAACTTGCCATCTGGGTGACGGAACAGACATGATCACGATCATGTCTGAAAACCTTATCGACCGACTGCTGAAGTTGCCAGGGCGCGATCAATCGGTTGGTGCCGGCCGGCGGTTGTTTCGGACAGGTGACCCGGTCCTCTCACTCTTTGTCGTCGTAAGCGGCGAACTACGGCTGGTGCGGGCGTTGCCCCATGGCGCAGCGCTGACATTGCAAAGAGCCAGTGCCGGAACGCCGATAGCTGAAGCATCCCTATTCGCCGAACGCTACCATTGCGATGCTGTTGCCAGGCAGAAGGCCGTCGTACGTTCGATCCCTTTGGCTCGGGTTAAGGCTGCGCTTCGCGATGATGCGGCGCTGGCGTCTGCCTTCCTGCGCCACCTTGCCCACGAGGTTCAACGCTCGAGGACCCAGGCAGAAATACTGTCCCTCAAAACGGTAGCGGAGCGGCTCAACGCATGGATCGCGCTCAACGGAGGGATGCCGTCGAAGGGCCGGTGGCGCGATGTGGCAGCCGAGATCGATGTTTCTCCGGAAGCCCTTTATCGGGAACTCGCTCGCAGACGGCCGTCGTCAAGCAGGTCAATTGAACGGCCGCTTCGTCTCGGCTAACGGTTTTTATAGCGGCTACTGGCGTCGGCCTGGCGTCTCTGAATGCTTTCAGGCCACCGGCTCTTGATATAGGCAAGAGTCGCCCAGATCTGCTCGTCTGTCAGTACGCCAGAGAAAGCGGGCATATTGCTCTTAAAGCCTGCCGGTGCTTCGGCCGCACCGCCGAGTTTTGTGATTCTAAACAGAATTTCGTCTGGATGGTGCCACGTGTGCCCGCTTTCATCATGCGGGGGAGCCGGCAGGCCCCCGGCGGGCAACGGGCTTTGCCAATTGGGCTGCCCCTCGAGGTTCTTGCCGTGGCAGGAAGCACAGGCAAGGTCATAAAAGCGTTGCCCCACTGCTACCTGGTCTGCATTGGTCGGATCGGCCCGGAAGCTTGTCGACCTCGATCGATCGAAAAAGACGTATAGGCCGATTAATGAAACAGCAACAACGGCCGCCGCAATGGCAATCACATGCCGTGATGCCAGCTTCAAAGGATCTAGACCGGCTGTGTGCCGCGATAGCGGCCGAAGCTGTGGCGGCGAGGCCCATCGAAGCCAATGACTTCGTAGACCTCCTCATGGCCGCCTTCCATGCCCGGAGAGCCGATGGGCATTCCAGGCACAGCGATGCCCTTGAACGAAGGACGCTCCACAAGCAGGCGCGCGAGCGCGTGCGTCGGCACGTGACCTTCCAGGGCATAGCCGGCCACGGTGGCCGTGTGGCACGCCCAAAGCTCGGTCGGCACTCCCAGTTCGCGCTTTATCGGATCGAGATCGGATCGTTCTTCCACGAGAACTTCGTAGCCCGTCTGCTTGAGATGCCCTGCCCACTCTCCGCAGCAGCCGCAGGAGGGATCACGAAAGACACGGACCGCATGTGGCTGCGCCAATGCCGGCCACGTCGCTGCTCCTAGGGCCATGATTCCGAATAGTTTCCGTCGGGACCAAAGAAAATAGGGGCTCATCGGTTTCTCCAGCTCAGTGTGCCCGTGATCGTCGGGCCGGCCTGTCTCAATCTCGACGATGGTTAGCCGACCGCCGATACTGTCGGCGATAAACCGCATCGCGTCACCGGCCTTCACCCCTTCAAGAAAAGCACGGTCCGCTACGTGGAAGACGCGGAGCGATGGGGGGACGTTCAAGTTTAGCAACGGCCCATGATCGAGAGTAACGGTCCCCGTCTCCCGATCGACCGCTTTCACGTCACCCACAGCCATAACGGTATAGATGCTCTGGGCCTGGAGTTTGGGCGGCATGAGCAGCGCAGGGAGACAGAGCATAAGCCGCTGCAATATTCGATTCATGCTCTGCTCCCTCAGACGGCTTTACTGCGCCGCTTGGATCTTTGTCACCGTATACTGACTTCCAACCTTCTCGGCCTGGAACCGGACCTTGTCCCCGACCTTGACTTGGTCGAGCATCGCTTGGTCCCCTGCGACGAAGACCATGGTCATCGCCGGCATATCCAGGTTGACCAAAGGTCCATGCCGGATGGTCATCTTCCCGGTGTCCTTGTCGATCCGCCGGATTTCTCCTTCCGAGAGCTCGGGGTGCTGCGCGGCCATGACAGGTTGCATGATGAGATATCCGCTACTGGCGAGCAGGGCAAACACCAGTGCTGATGAGCGAACCAACTGCTTCACATCGATTCTCCTGTCGTCTGAGGGTATCAGGCGGCCTTATCCGTCGTGCACGTGAGCGTCGATCGAAATCTCGCCGGGCGAAAAATTAAGCTTCACCGAGATGTTCTCGCCGAGATCAAGGGGCCGCATGAGAGGGCCGAACTCGATCCACATATGAGATGTGTTCAGGTCCAACGTCTCGCCAGATGGCACGATGATGCTGGAAAGGGGCGCAGTATGCGTCCGTGAAATTCGTGCCACAATCTGGCTTCGAGAAGCGATTTCGGATGTTGCCGATACAAGCTGCAAATCATTAGCTCGCTCATTCGTGATCGTAAAGCGAAGGATGGCGCGTTCCCCTGACTTCGCTGCGCTAATCGTCACCGCGTCGATCGTTACACCGCCCAGGTGCTGCTCAGGTTCATCTGTGAGCGCAGCAGGCGTCTCGCCAAATACGGCGACGAGCGTGATCGCGGAGATAAGGCAGGCCTTTAAGCGGTGCATGAGGGGCTAGTAAGACTGGTCAGGATATCTCCGCAATCGTCCAAAATATGAATTTGATCCAAACAATCCTCGGCCGCGCTCGTTGGCCGAGCCTCGGTCATTGAGCGAAACGCCTGTCCGCATAGGACGCTGCCAACTCGTCCTTGAGGATCCAGCGTGGGCACCAGCAAGCGATCGACAACGAACCCAACATCACTCTTGAGTTCGAATGTAGTGCGTGCGAACGCAGGTCGACAATTTGAGAACACCATATTGTAGCGAGCCAAGGCTGGACCCCGTCGATCCAGCGGCAGAACGTCCTCCAGGGCGCCGCCCTGCATTAAGGCATAGCCGTAGATCTTCTGAACCGAGGAGCCTACGTAGACATATCTGATTTGGCCTTGGGCGTTTTTGGTCACAGCGAGCACGTGCGAAGCGGTTGCTCCAAGACTGTCTGGTGAAAGGTCTGCGTCGGAGGGGGCGATCTTCATAGCGCGTCTTGCCTGCCACACGTCCCAGAGCATCTTCAGTATCGGGGATTCACTCATTGCGTAAAGCATACCCTCACCTCGCTTGGGGTGGACGCTCCCGAGAACAACGCCCACCCCGAAACTTACGGCTCGTTAGGCCGTATCAGCGGACCACGACCGTCCCCTTCATGCCTTGTTGATAGTGCCCCGGCAAAAGGCAGCCGAAGAAGAACTGCCCCGACTTAGTAAACTTCCATACGAACTCGCTTGAAGCTCCGGGTTCCGACGTGGTGCCATTGGGGTTTTCATGCTCCATGTCCGGGTGCTTCTCCATTTGAACCGCGTGCTCGTTGAGCTCCTTCTGTGTACCCAGCATCATCTCGTGCTTCAGCTGGCCTGCATTCTTGAACACGAACCTGACCGTCTCGCCACGGCGAATAGTGAGGCTGGCGGGCGTGAACTTCATCTCTTGGCCCTGGATCTCCATCGTGCGTGTCACCTGCTTGGCGTCTCCAGGTTCGCCAAGCGCCGCGGCGTGGCCATCGTACGACGCGGCTTTGCCGCGGCCGTGGCCTGGATCGGCAAGTGCAGCTGCCGAGTAGGAGATAACGAGCGTGGCGGCCAAGGCTATACGTAGAATCATCGACTGCTCCTTTTGCATGGGTCTTGAACTCAAGCTTTCAATTCGTAGGCAACTGTTCCGGGTGGGTGCTTGTACCAACCCGGATCCGCGTAGCTGTTGCGGGCCAGCCCTTCGCGGACTTTGACTACCGTGAACATGCCGCCCATCTCGATCGGGCCGAATGGGCCTTGGCCGGTCATCATCGGCAGCGTGTTTTCCGGAATGGGCATTTCCATCTCACCCATATCGGCCATGCCGCGTTCGCCCATGACCATGTAGTCGGGAATAAGTGTGATGATCTTCCTGGCGACATCGCGGTGGTCGACGCCGATCATCGTCGGCACGCTGTGCCCCATCGCGTTCATGGTGTGATGAGACTTGTGGCAGTGGAACGCCCAATCTCCCGGCTCATTCGCATCGAACTCGATGGCGCGCATGGCGCCCACCGGGATATCCACCGTGACCTCTGGCCAACGAGCCGTGGGTTTCACCCAACCGCCGTCGGTACCGGTAACCTCAAAGTCGTAACCGTGCAGATGGATCGGGTGGTTTGTCATGGTCAGATTGCCCATCCGGATGCGCACCCGGTCTCCGCGTCGCACCGCAAGGGTATCGATGCCGGGAAACACCCGGCTGTTCCATGACCACAGGTCGAAATTCATCATCTCGGAAACCCTCGGCGTCCTGCTGCCGGGGTCGATGGCGTAAGCGTTGATCAGAAAAACGAAGTCGCGGTCGACACGGTGGAGGTTGGGATCTTTGGGATGAACGACGAGGAAGCCCATCATGCCCATGGCCATCTGCACCATCTCGTCAGCGTGCGGGTGGTACATGAACGTCCCGCTCTTCTTCATCTCGAACTCGTAGACGAAGGTCTTGCCGACCGGGATCTGGGGCTGGCTGAGACCGCCCACGCCGTCCATGCCGCTGGGCAGCAGGATGCCGTGCCAATGGATGGTGGTGTGCTCGGGCAACTTGTTGGTGACGAAGATGCGGACCTTGTCGCCTTCAACGCACTCGATGGTCGGGCCCGGGCTTTGGCCGTTATATCCCCAGAGGTTGGCCTTCATGCCCGGGGCCATCTCACGGACGACCGGTTCAGCGATGAGGTGGAATTCCTTCCATCCATCCTTCATGCGCCAAGGCAAAGTCCAACCGTTCAGGGTGACAACCGGATTGTAAGGCCGGCCGTTGCGGGGCATGAGGGGCGCGGCGGTCTTGGCATCCGCTGCGATTGGGGCTTCCGGAAGGGCTGCAATGCTGGAACGGGAGACCATTCCCGCACCGAGAACAGCTGCAGCAGTTCCACCCAGGATTTGACGACGTGTAATCATTTGTTTGCCTCTTCGATCAATGACCGGCAGCAGCGCTGCCACCGGGAAGACGAACGGTGCGGCCCGAGCCGCCGCCGGCACCGCCGACCGTCAGCGCCAGGCGCAGATCAGTTTCAGCGGTCCAGAACTCGCGCTGGGCCTCGATGTAGTTGGTGACGCTGGTGATCTGTTCGCGTGCGTCGGCCAACAGCTCGAACACGCTGATCAGCATTCCGTTGTAGCGCATCAGATTCTCTTCCGAGATTTCCTTGCGCAGCGGGATGATCGTGTCGCGATAGTGCTTCGCCACGTCGTAAGCCGTGCGGTAGCCAAGATAGGCTTCACGTGCCTCCGAGCGTACCGAGACTGCCAGCTCGCTGTAGCGGTCGAGCGACTGCACATAGGGCAGAAGCTTGGGATCACGACGTGCCTGCTGGCGATCGAACATCGGAACGCGGATCTCTCGGCTTTTGCCATTGTCGCCGAAGTAATCGACTTCCGATAACGTCACCTCGCCGCGGCGGTACCCAACCAGTTCGCCGCGGTCGTACCCATCGAGCACGAACTCCCGAGCCTCTGCGAAGATGGTCAGACGAGAAGCCTGCAGGTCGAGGCGTTGGCGCAGAGCGACCTCCTCGACGTTCGGCAGGTTCGCCGGCGAAGCCGGAAGGTCTGGCAGCCGGTCCGGGAGTGCAAAGTTGGCTTCGCTGCCCCAGAGTCCAAGTAGCTTCGTCAGTGTTTCGCGCTCGCTGACCGCCGCTTGGCGCGCGCGGGCGAGCTGGGCGGCTACCTCACCCTGAAACGCCCGCTCACGAAGCTCGTTTAGCCGTGGCCAATTGCCAACCCGCACCATCCGGCGGGCAAGCTCGGTGCCGGCTTCCGCCGACATCAAGGCTCGCTCAAGGTAACGGGCGTTTTCAGCTGCTGCCACGGCCGCAATCCAGGCCCGGCGAACTGCATTCGCGGTCTGCAACATCTCGCTGGCGACCAGCGTTCGGGTACGGTCCGCCGTACGGCGGTCAACCTCGCTCGCCATAGGCTGGGCCAAGGGTGAGGTTGCCGCGACGATGAACCTGCGCTCCTGGTCGAGCGGATCGGCCGCAGTCCGGCCCTCAGTGCCCGCGATAGCGTCCGTCATCGCGGTCTCCGACAAGGTGGACCTGTAGTAGAGCGCCCGCAGCGACTGATTGCGAAGCAGGGCCATGCGAACGGCCTGTTCCATGGAGAGCTGGCCCTGAGTCGCTGCCAACTGCGGCGGTACGGCTTGCACGGGCGGGGAACTTGCCTGAGTGGACGGGTTTATAGAGGCCGTCGCGGCGCAGCCCGACAGCAGGAGGCCCGCTGCAAGAATTGCCGCTCGAGGCCTGGTGGTGGAGTGGCGCATGCTGCGCTCCTTAATGCTGATTATGCGGTGAGGTCGGTCGGGCAGCGGGCGCAGCCGTGGTGCTGGCTGGAGCGCTTCCCTGGCCAGGCTCGCGGATATGGCCCGCATGGCCTCGCAGCTTGGACATCTCTTCGTTTGCCCCCGACCACGTCGGCTCGGGCTGCTGCGCGGGTTCAGCATCGAACACCGAGCGGTATTCGATGGACGCGCCTTTTACCGCCGGGTCACCGGGGTCGAACTGTCGTCTAAGATTGTCGCCGGCCGGCTGCGCCATGGCAGGGAATGCCACGAGGCACAAGGCAAGCGCCGAGATCCGAATCATTGAAAGCTCCCACGTCATGAGGATCCCGCATGCAGACGCATTACGGGCTACAGCCGCACGGGCTCGGTCGAGCCCGTGTCAGCTACCTGCAATCAGACGTGGGACGGTGGACGGTCGCCGACCGGAGGAGTCAGGCCGACAAGGAAATGACGCGGACTGGCAATCGGCTCGACATGATCGTGACTGATGACGACCGGGACCTCTATCATGGCAAGTGCAGCGCAGCACGCATTCGCTCCGCCGCAAACCATGCCGGCCTTGCCCGGCTTACCGTGATGCCCGCCGGGATGATGAGCAGGAGAGCGTGCTTCTTCGTCGTCATCGACGGCACATTCGACATGCTCCACCTCGCCGTTCGCGACAACTACGGCGTCGGTCGTTGCGCTGGGGATCGGCGCGTCAGCCGCCGAATGGCCATGAGCCAGCGGTCCGAGCAGACCGTTCGCCATGGCCGCTAGCAGTATCAGAACTGCTGCGAGACGCCTGAAGCCCTTGCGCATGTCATCTTAGTGAACCCTACCCTGTGGGAAGGTCAAGGGGTGATCCGCGCCGGTGAACAATCGCGACGGGTAATAAAGAGTTGAAGCCCCTCGAATTGACAGTGTCACGGCCAAGGAGTACCTCGTTCCCATGGCTCGCCATCTTTCCCGCGCGCTTCTGATTGTCGCAGTTCTGCTTATCGGGTTGAAACCGATGGCCGATCTGGCGGTGGCGGCTGCGGCGAGCCTGGAACAGCCCTGCTGCGCAGATTGTGATCAGCCCGCGATGCCCGACGGCACAGCCTGCGGCACGGTGGGTGGCTGCGTCGCGACGCCCCCGTTTACGCCTACGCTATTGGTCTGGTCGGCCGTGGCGTTCGATCCCGCCCCTAGCCAACCTTTGTTGAGCGAGACCGGGGCTGCCTTAGCCAGTACAACGGCCCCGTTCCGACCTCCGCGCACGTTCCTCATCGCCTGAACTAGCGCCTGGCTGTCTTGCAGCCGGGTGTCCCGCTTGCTGCCTGCAGTGAGCGCACGTCACGCGTCGAGGACTGTCATGACTATTGTTCGTATGGGCGCTCTCGCGAGCACCCTGGTGGCTGGCCTGATCGGCTTCTGGCTGATCCAAGCCCCGGCTATTTCCGCTGATGGAGCCTGGGAGGCCGTTAACCCGGATGTCTCCACCGGAAAGGGCGTTCGGCTGGAGGTTCGCCTCGCCGGGTCGAAGCCGGTGGCCGGGCCGATCGCGGTACAGGCCGCTCGCCTGGATATGGGGCCCGACGAGATGAAGGAGATGGTCGCGCCGCTGAAGCAGCTGCCATCGCCTCGTCCCAACGTCTTGGCCTTTGAGGCTGAATTGATGATGGAGGGGCGCTGGGCGCTTAGCGTCACGGCTGCCGTCCCCGGCGAGACCCAGCCGGTTACGGGCGAGGTTGTCTTTACGGCGGTCGATAAATCCGCGCGGCCGGTTCCTACGAAGGGCGAGAAGCGCGATCGCAAGATCCTCTTCTACCGGAACCCCATGGGACTTCCGGACACCTCGCCGACGCCGAAGAAGGACTGGATGGGGATGGATTACATCCCGGTCTACGCCGATGAGGCGAACGATCCTCCGGGCACGGTGCGGATCAGTCCGGTCAAGGTGCAGCGCGCCGGTGTGCGCACCGAAGAGGTGACCCGGCGTCACCTTACCCGCACGATTCGGGCTGTCGGCACGATTGAGCCGGACGAAAGCCGGCTTGCCGTAGTCACTGCTAAATTCGGGGGCTTCGTCGAGGAACTGTTCGTGCCGGTGACGGGTGCCACCGTCCGTGCCGGTGCGCCTCTGATGCGCGTCTGGATCGAAAGCGCCGAAATCCTTCAGAAACAGTCGGATCTGCTGACGGCCCTGCGTGGGACAGGCCGTCCCGACGATGCCGATCGGGCTGCGCGCAATCTTCGCCTCTTCGGCATTTCCGATGCGGTGATCAATCGGTTGCGCGACACACGCGAGCCGGTGCGCTCGATCGTGCTCACGGCACCTGCCGATGGCACTGTCCTGCAGAAGCCGGCGGTAGTCGGGATGCGCTTCGCCTCGGGCGAAACCCTGTTCAAAACGGCCGACCTATCCAGGGTCTGGGTTATGACCCAGGTATCGGAGCGCGATCTCGCCCTCTTACGCGTTGGGCAAACAGCCCGCGTAGCCGTAAAGGCTTACACAGAGGAATTCCGAGAAGGCCAGGTGGCATTCGTCTACCCGGAGCTGAGCACGGCAACGCGCACAGCCACCGTCCGGATTGAGCTTCCGAACGCCGACAGGCGACTCAAGACGGGCCTCTACGCCGATGTCGAGATCGAAACGCGGGCAGAGGGCGCCGTAGTGGCGATCCCCGACTCAGCGGTCATCGACAGCGGCAACCGGCGTGTCGCCTTCGTGTCGAAAGGCGAGGGTGTGTTCGAGCCCCGCCATGTTGTCCTGGGCCGGCGGGGCAACGGCTTCGTCGAGGTCCGCACTGGAGTGGCTGTAGGCGAGCGTATCGTCATCACCGGCAACTTTCTGATCGACGCCGAAAGCAACCTGCGCGCTGCCCTGGCGACGTTCACAGCTCCGCCGTCCGAGCCATGATTGCCCGGCTCATACGCTGGTCGGCGACCAACATCGTCCTGGTGTTGATCGGGGCGGTGTTTGCGACCCTGGCGGGTCTCTACGCCATGACGCGTATCCCGCTCGACGCCATTCCCGATCTCTCGGATACCCAGGTCATCGTCTACACCGAGTATCCCGGGCAGGCGCCGCAGGTGGTCGAGGACCAGGTCACCTTTCCGCTCACCACCTCGCTGCTCAGCGTGCCGCGCTCGCGCGTGGTGCGGGGCTTCTCCATGTTCGGTGTCTCCTTCGTCTATGTGATCTTCGAGGACGGCACGGATATTTACTGGGCGCGTAGCCGGGTCCTCGAATATCTCAACGTCGCGGCCAGGCGCCTGCCGGCGGGCGTAACGCCTGGCCTCGGCCCCGACGCCACGGGTGTCGGCTGGGTCTATCAATACGCGCTGACCAGTGAGAATCACGATCTCGCGCAGCTCCGGTCCCTGCAGGACTGGCAGGTCCGTTTCAGCGCTGCGAAAGCTCACGGCGTCGCCGAGGTGGCCAGTGTCGGTGGTTTCGTCAAACAATACGCCGTAGTCGTTGATCCGCAGCGCATGCGCGCCTTCGGCATCCCACTCAGGGCGATTCGCGATGCGGTCCGCGCCAGCAACATGGATGTCGGCGGCCGGACCATCGAGCTGGCCGAGACCGAATTCATGCTGCGGGGACGGGGCTATATCGCTGATATAGGCGATCTCGAGCGCATCGTCCTCAAGGTCGAGAACGGCACGCCGGTGCTGCTGCGCGATATCGCACGCGTCGAGCTGGCCCCCGACGAGAGGCGCGGGATCGCCGAGATGAATGGCGAGGGGGAGGTCGCCAGTGGCATCGCCGTGCAGCGCTATGGGGTGAACGCACTCGACGTCATCCGTTCGGTCAAGGAGCGCCTGGCCGAGGTCGCCGTCAGCCTCCCCGCCGGCGTCGAGATCGTGCCGGTCTACGACCGCTCGGCCTTGATTGAGCGCGCCATCACCACGCTGACCACGACCTTGACCGAGGAAAGCATCGTCGTAGCGCTCGTCTGCTTCATCTTCCTGCTGCATGCGCGTAGCGCCCTTGTGGCCATCCTGACCCTGCCGATCGGCATCCTCATGGCATTGGCCGTGATGCACATGCTCGGCATCAGTTCGAACATCATGAGCCTGGGTGGAATCGCCATCGCCATCGGGGCGATGGTCGATGCGGCCATCGTCATGATCGAGAATGCCCACAAACGACTGGAACACGCGGCGCCCGGGGCATCGCGAACCGAGGTCCTCATCCAGGCAGCGCAGGAGGTCGGCCCGGCTCTGTTTTTCAGCCTACTGATCATCACCGTTTCCTTCCTGCCCATATTCGCGCTCGAATCGCAGGAAGGGCGGCTGTTCAAGCCGCTGGCTTACACCAAGACCTTCGCCATGGCGGCCGCAGCCCTCTTGTCCGTGACACTGGTGCCGGCGTTGATGGTGCTGTTCATCCGTGGCCGCATCGTCCCCGAGGCCAGAAACCCTCTCAACCGGCTACTGATTTGGCTCTACCGGCCGATCATCCGGCTCGTGCTGAAGGCCAAGATCGTGACGCTTCTGGTTGCGGCCGCCATCCTGGGGGCTTCGATCATCCCCGCCCAGAGACTGGGCAGCGAGTTCATGCCCAATCTAAACGAGGGCACGCTGTTCTACATGCCGACGACCCTGCCGGGCCTGTCGGTGACCAAGGCCGCCGAGCTGTTGCAGACCCAGAACCGGATCATCAAGTCGTTCCCCGAGGTTGAATCGGTGTGGGGCAAGGCGGGGCGGGCGCAGACCGCCACCGACCCAGCTCCGACGGAGATGTTCGAGACTGTCATCAATCTCAAGCCCGCCGGCCAGTGGCGCCCAGGGGTCACGCCGGACTCGTTGATTGCCGAAATGGATGCTGCCTTGCAATTCCCGGGCGTCAGCAACGCCTGGACCATGCCCATCAAGGCGCGCATCGACATGCTGGCCACGGGCATACGCACCCCTGTCGGCATTAAAATATTCGGTAACGACCTCAATGAGCTTGAGCGCTTGGCCCGGGAGGTAGAGACCGTCGTTAGAGCCGTGCCAGGTACCAGCAGCGCCTATGCTGAGCGGGTGAATAGCGGCTACTTCCTCGAAATCCTGCCGGATCGCGACAGGATCGCCCGCTACGGCTTATCCGTGGCCACTGTCCAGGAAACCATCGCCACGGCCATGGGGGCAGAGCCGATTACGACAACGGTCGAGGGGCGTGAACGCTATTCGGTCGTCCTGCGCTATCCCCGTGACGTGCGCAGCGACCCCGACGCCATTGAATCGGAGGTCATGGTCTCTTTGCCAAGCGGAGCTGCAATCCCGCTGGGCGATGTGGCGACCGTGCGCCGTGCTCAAGGTCCGACAAGCATACGCACCGAAGACGGGCGCTTGGCGGTCTATATCTACGTCGACATGCGAGAGCGCGATCTCGGCAGCTATGTGCGCGAGGCCCGGGAGGTCGTAGCGCGCTCCGTGCAGTTCCCACCAGGCTACACGGCCACATGGAGCGGGCAATTCGAGTATTACGAGCGGGCGCAAAAGCGGCTGCAAATCGTTATACCCGCGACCCTCCTAGTCATCTTTCTGCTGCTCTATCTGAACTTCCGACGGCTGACCGAGACTTTGATCGTGATGCTCTCATTGCCGTTCTCCCTGGTCGGCGGGCTGTGGCTCATGGATCTTATGAGCTTCAATCTGAGTGTCGCCGCGGCCGTAGGTTTCATCGCGCTCGCCGGCGTCGCCGCCGAGACAGGCGTGGTGATGCTCATCTATCTCGACCATGCCTGGCGCGACCGGCTGGTGGTCTGCGAAAGGGACGGTCGTCCTCCAAGCCACGCCGATCTCTATGCGGCAGTGATGGAAGGAGCGGTTGAGCGCGTTCGTCCCAAGATGATGACGGTGGTCGCCATCATGGCCGGGCTGCTTCCCATCCTTTGGAGCGCGGGAACGGGCTCCGAGGTCATGCGGCGTATCGCTGTGCCCATGGTCGGCGGCATGGTTTCGTCGACCGTGCTCACCCTCATTGTCATTCCTGCGATCTATGCGTTGGTCAAAGGTGCCGCGCTGAGGATGAGCATTCGTTCTGAACCCAGGTCGCCGCTGCCCAGGAGGGCCACATGATGGATGGCATGATGAATGGAATGGGTTGGATGATGGGCGGCATGGGACTGGTTGCTCTGTTGCTCTTTGTCCTTCTCCTGCTCGGAATCACAGCGTTGGTGAAGTATCTGCGATCAGGCGGGAAGTGATGGATGATGGAGTCGGCCGAACCGTTCGATAGACAACATCCCGAGCGGTGCAGTCCGGGCGGCAATTTCGGCTTTTTTGGTAGGCTGTCGCGCATGACTAGGCTGCAGCGGCGCTTGGGGGAGGGACGTCGGTGCCTGATTGTCGCTGCTTTCTTTTGAATGACAGTGGCCGCATCGTCGTTGCCGAGACGGCAACGCATCCAGACGACGCAGCGTCGGATTTGCTACGGACAGACAGAAGGGATATTGATCAGCGCATCACGGTTTTCGTCTTCCGCGCTAAGCTGCGTCCGCAGCGTCGGCGTGATGATCGGTCACGCATTTGGCGTGCGTATGGTCGGCCAAGACTTCGATCACGTGGCAGTCGCCGACGCGCCCTTGTTTGCATTCGGCGACCATGCGGGTGAGCTCGGTCTTGAGAGATTTCAGCCGAGCGATGCGGCTCTCGACGGCTTCGAGCTGACGGCGGGCAATCTGGTCTGCGGTGGCGCAAGACTGGTTCGGATTGTCGGCGAGGGTCAGCAGCTGACGGATGGCATCCAACGGAAACCCAAGCTCCCGGCTGTGGCGGATGAAAGCGAGCCGGTTCGCGTGGCCCATCCCGTAGATCCGCTGGTTGCCTGAGGTGCGGCCGGGTTTTGGCAACAGGCCGACCTGCTCGTAGTAGCGGATCGTCTGGACCTTGCAGCCGGCGATCCTGGCGAGATCGCCGATGGCCAGACTGGTAACCGAAACAGTGGGTTGAGAGCGCCGGGTCATTTGCACTTGAACCTACAGTAGCTAGAGGTCCTATCTTCCCCTGCCTGAGGCCGCTCAGGCAAGGAACAGTTGAAATGGTTACGAGCATCACCAAGCCCGCCCCGAGCCAGGGCTTGGCTATGAAATACCGCATCGAGGGCATGGACTGCCCCAGCTGTGCGGGCAAAATCGAAACGGCCTTGAGCCGCGTGCCGGGTGTGTCGGCCGTCAAGGTCAATTACCTGGCTCAGTCGCTGTTGCTCACGGCGGACGAAGGTCAGGCGCCTGCTTCTGCCATTGGCGAGGCGCTCAAGAAGCTTGGCTACTCCAGCGCCCGCATCGACGGCTCGGCTCAGGAAGCAGCCAACTCCGACCGGCCTGAATCTGCCGGTACTTCCGATGACCATACGTCGCAAGGGACCAAGCATTGGTGGTCGAGCACTCGCGGGCTGTGGGTGCTCGCCACCGGCGCGGCCGTCGGGCTCGCCTTTGCAGCGTCCATGATCGCTCCGGACGTGTCTCGGTGGGCGTTTGTCGTTGCCGCATTGGCGGGTTTATTTCCAATCGCCCGGCGTGCATTTGCTCTGGCGCGCTCGGGGTCGCCGTTCTCCATCGAAACTCTGATGACGGTCGCCACCCTCGGGGCGCTAGCCATCGACGCTGCTTCCGAGGCGGCAGTGGTGGTCTTTCTCTTCATGGTTGGTGAACTCTTGGAAGGAGTGGCCGCAGGGAGTGCGCGTGCCGGCATACGTGCACTGATCTCTCTCGTGCCACGCACTGCCACTGTCGAGGAGGACGGGAAAACGCGGGAGGTGCCTGCCGCCTCCCTGGCCATCGATCAGGTCGTGATGGTGCGGCCAGGCGAGCGGATTCCGACCGATGGCGTCATCCTCGACGGCATTTCCGACGTAGACGAGTCGCCGGTCACCGGCGAGTCGGTGCCGGTCACCAAGCGCCCCGACGATCCCGTATTCGCGGGTAGCATCAACGCCGCCGCGGCGCTGCGTATCACAGTGACCCGGACGGCATCCGACAACACCATCGCCCGTATCATCCAGATGGTCGAGGAAGCGCAGGGCAGCAAGGCGCCGACTGCCCGCTTCATCGACAGGTTCAGCGCCTGGTATACGCCAGCCGCCATGGCGATCGCGGCACTGGTCATCCTCGTGCCCCCGTTGGCCTTTGGCGCCGACTGGTACACCTGGATCTATCGCGGCCTGTCACTGCTGCTGATCGCTTGCCCGTGCGCGCTCGTCCTTTCGACACCGGCGGCCATTGCCTCGGGCATTGCCTCAGGTGCCCGCCGTGGCCTGCTTCTCAAAGGCGGGGCAGCGCTCGAGACAATCGGGCGGGTAAGGACCGTGGCCTTCGACAAGACCGGTACGTTGACCGAAGGTCGGCCGTGCGTCACCGACGTTATCCCACTCAGCGGCGAAGCCCACGAGATGCTGGCGTTTGCTGCAGCCGTCGAGCGTGGATCGAGTCATCCGCTGGCGCGCGCCATCGTTGAGTGCGCGGAGAGCAACGGCGTCGAGAAGATGACCGCGAGCGGCGAAACTGCAATTCCGGGCAAGGCTGTTTTGGGACTTGTCAGAGACCGGAACATCACGATCAGCTCACCGCGCTATGCCACGGAGCGCGGCATTACCGACACAGCACTGCACGGCAGGGTCATAAACCTAGAATTGACCGGAAAAACGGTGGTGGTCGTGCTCGCGGACGGCGTGCCGCTCGGCCTGCTGGCGCTGCGTGACGAGCCCCGTTCCGACGCCAGCGAGGGGATCGCTGCTTTGTCGCAACTCGGTGTTCGCTCGGTGATGCTGACCGGCGACAATCGCCGCACCGGCGAGGCCATCGCCCGCACGCTTGGCCTTGAGGTCCAGGCAGAGCTGCTGCCGGACGACAAGCTGAAAGCCATCGCCGAGCACAAGGCCGCCGGTCCGATTGCCATGGTGGGTGACGGCATCAACGACGCCCCGGCCTTGGCCGCAGCCTCGGTCGGAATCGCGATGGGCGGCAGTACGGACGTGGCGCTCGAAACGGCTGACGCGGCCCTTCTGAAAAGTCGGGTGATGGGAGTGGCCGAGCTTGTCGCCTTGTCCCGCGCCACGCTCGCCAATATTCATCAGAACATCGCCGTTTCGCTGGGCTTCAAGGGTGTATTCCTGATCACGAGCTTGTTGGGTGTTACGACGTTGTGGATGGCCATATTGGCGGATACCGGCGCCACGGTGCTGGTCACGTTGAACGCCCTGCGCTTGTTGGGCTGGAGATCGCCCAAAAGCTCCGATGCGCAAGCGGACTGAAAGCGATTGGATCGATGTTGGACCCAAGTTTCACCTATTTAGTATTGCTGGCAGCTCAGGCCGGCCATTTGCTGCACCATCGCCTCGCCAAGCGGCATATCAGCTACGCCGAGGTCACGACCGCCGCCCTGCTTCTGATCCCGCCGGATGCAGAGTGGATTCCCGGAATGCTGCTATCCGTTGCGCACCTAACCATGGTTGCCATCCAGGTCGTCGGCAGCCTGTTCATCCGCAGATTGTCTCCGGATTGGAATCGGTCGCTGTTTGTCGACCCGCGTAACCGCGTAGAAGGGAGATGATAATCGTGTCTCACACAAAGTTTACGCGTCGAGTCGTATCGCGGGCGCTAGCCGCCTGTGCTGCGGCCTTGGTGTTCAGTCAGGTCGGCGCGGCAAACGCGCAGGAACCGGCGCTCAAAGAAATGTCGCTGGGCCGCGAGGATGCACCGGTTACGATCATCGAGTATGCCTCCATGACCTGCCCGCATTGCGCGGAGGTGCACATGGAGGTTCTGCCAAAACTCAAGTCGGACTACATCGACACGGGCAAGGTCCGGTTCGTCTATCGCGATTTTCCGCTCGACGGCTTCGCCTTGCGAGCCGCGGCCATCGCTCGCTGCGCCGGACCGGAGCGGTTCTTCAGCTTTGTCGACGTGATTTATCGCCAGCAGAAGGTCTGGTCGCGCGCCGCCGATCCTCTGAAGGGCCTCGAGCAGATCGCTCGCCTCGGCGGTATGAGTGCCGATCAGGTGAAGGCGTGTCTCGAGAACATCACGGTGCAGAACTATGTCGTCGAAAGCCGGGTGAGCGGCGAGCGCCAGTTCAAGATTTCAGGTACCCCGACCTTTGTCATAAACGGGAAGGTACACCGCGGGATCGAAACGTTCGAGGCGCTGAAGCCCATCATCGACCCGCTGCTCTCCGGAAAGTCGTAGAGGTTTCGTCGCAATGCCGCTTGAGCTGTCACTGTTGGGCTTGTTGGCGGCCTTTGCCGGCGGGGCGATATCGTTCCTGTCGCCCTGTGTGCTGCCGCTGGTCCCGGGATATCTCGCCTATGTCGCGGGCCGGACGGTCGATACGTCGCAGCCGGTTCAATCGCGTTCTCGCCTGATCACGCTGGGCTACGGCGTCTGGTTCGTTCTGGGCTTTTCCACCGTCTTCGTGATCCTCGGCGCCGGCGCTAACGCGCTCAGCCACGCGCTTCTACGCTACAAGGACGAGGCGACCTTCGCCGGCGGCCTGCTGGTGATCGTCTTTGGCTTGTTTACCACCGGGCTGCTACGGCTGCCGATTCTGCAGCGAGATTTCCGCTGGCATGGGAACCTCTCCGGCGGAACAGCGACAGGCGCTTATCTGCTGGGTGTCGCTTTTGCTCTAGGCTGGACGCCCTGCATCGGGCCGGTTCTGGGTTCGATCCTGATGGTCACGGCAACCACCGCCTCCGTAGACGGCATTGTGCTGCTCGCCGTGTATTCGCTCGGGCTCGGCGTGCCGTTTCTGCTCGCGGCGCTTTTCACTGAAAGCCTGCTGCGCGGTATGCGCGCCATGCGGCTTACGGGCCGGGTCCTCCAGGTGGTCGCCGGAATTGGCATGATTGCCATGGGGCTGGCCATGATGACCGGCCGCCTGACCGATCTTGCGCTATGGCTGTTGTTTGCCTTTCCGAGCCTGGGGAGGATCGGTTGATGCTGACGAACTGGCTCTGCGCTGTCTGCCGCACGGTGAACGTGGCGGACTCCTTCGCCTGCTCGTCGTGCGGCCGGGATTTTGAATTGGCGATTCTCCATTGCCTGCGCTGCGGCCTGGAGATGCCGGGTATCGCGCGGACGTGCCTGTGCGGCGCATCGCTCGGCGGTTCGGAACCATAGAGCATGAGCAATCCCGATTTGCCTCAGACCGATAAGCAGGGTGTGATCAACCGACGTCAGCGGACAAAAAATCGTGTCATGGCGGGGCTCCTCCTCGCCTTCGCCGTGCTGTTGTTTATCGTCACGTTGATTCGCATGGAGCAGCAGCCTCATCCGCCACGGGAGGTCGGCGCTATTGAAGATCTCACAGCGACATTCCTCCTGTTCAGCAACATCAGGAGGTAACCATTAAGGCGTTATTGCTAGCCGCTGCGGCGGCGCTGTCCATCTTGAGCGCTGCATCAGCGCATGACTTCCAGATCGGATCGCTTACCGTGGAACATCCTTGGGCGCGTTCGACCCCACCTGTCGCCAAGACCGGTGCGGTTTATATGAGTGTCCGGAACAACGGTAGCGAGGGAGACAGCCTGATCGGCATCGCGACGGCCGCGGCGGAATCGGCCGAGATTCACGCAACCAAGGAGGAAGGCGGCCTGACGGTCATGCGGCATGTCGGGACTGTTCCTATCGAGCCCGGCGGCAGCGTCCGGCTCGCTCCTGGTGGAATGCACGTGATGCTGGTTGGCCTGAAGGCGCCGTTGGCAACAGGCAAGAGCTTTCCGGTTGTCCTCACCTTTGCCAAAGCAGGCGCCGTGGAGATTTGGGTGGAAGTGTCGGGCCGGGAGCCAACGCCAGCTCATACTGGTCACTAACCGATGTCTGGGCCATCGATGGAAATGGGGCTTGCCGTGCTGGTCGCTCTGGTCCTTTTGACTGTGATAGCCGCCGGCATCGTCAGGCATGACGCCCATCAGGCGTCTCCACCGGCGGAGCACCAGGATCGAGAGAGCGGATCATGAGCGTGCAGCGATTAATTGCCTTGGCCGTGGCAGTAGTTGTCGGCATCGGGGTTGGCATGGCCACCAGAGATTTTGGCCGAAGAATATTCAGTTCCGAAGAAACCCCTGCGGCGACCGTGCTGCGTTACCCGAATATCGGCGGCCCGTTCGCACTGACCGACCATACCGGAAAGCGCGTCACAGAGAAGGATTACGCTGGAAAGATCCTGCTCGTGTTCTTCGGCTTCACGCATTGCCCGGATGTCTGCCCGACCGCCTTGACGGCAGTCTCTGAAGCTCTGGACCAGGTCGGCGACAAGGCGCGGGAGGTACAGCCTCTGTTCATCACGGTCGATCCGGAACGCGACACCGTCGAGCTGCTCGCCGGGTACGTATCGCACTTCCACCCCTCGATTGTTGGTTTAACGGGGACGGCGGAAGAAATCAGAACCGTGGCTCAGGCTTACCAGGTGTTCTACCGCAAGGCCAAAGGCGGCACGCCGGATGCCTACAGCATGGAGCACACCGCATCGATCTATGTCATGGACCGCCAAGGGAAGTTTCGGGGCACTTTGGACGTGCACGAGACGGCCGATACCCGGGCGAAGAAGTTGCAGCGCCTGATCGAAGAACCGGCGCGACCGATTGGATGAAACGGCCGATGAAAACTGCTGACGACCGCTTACCTGAGAACCACGACGCTCCGCACACGAGGCGCATACTTGATGCTGGCGCCATCGCTCTGCTGGTCGGTGTCATCCTTGATCAGGCGACGAAATGGCTGTTCTTGACGCACGTCATGAACCCGCCGCGCGTCATCCCAGTGACGTCGTTTTTTAATTTTGTGCTGGTCTATAACCGAGGTGTCAGCTTTGGCATGTTCGGCACCGGCTCGATTGCCGAAGCCGGCCCGTGGCTGCTCACGGCAGTGACTTCGGCCATCGTTGTGGTGCTCATCGTGTGGATGGTGCGCAGCTCGGATCGTTGGGAAACCGTCGCGCTGGGAAGTATCGCCGGCGGGGCTATCGGCAATATCGTTGACCGTGTGCGCCAGGGCGCTGTCACGGACTTTCTCGATTTCTACGTCGGCAACTGGCATTGGCCAGCCTTCAATCTTGCTGATGTCTTCATCAGCTGCGGCGTGACACTCCTTTTGGTGCGTTCTTTTGCTGTGCGAAGCTGACCCACCTCTGTCTGATCATCATCGCCAGGGAGCATGCCAGCTTGGTTGGTATTTGTAACAGCCCACAGGCTTTCTCTGGGGACATTCTGGAGACTCCATGAGCGATCCGTCAGTGTCTGCACACGCCGTCAGCCGACGCCGCTGGCGACCGCTATTTCTGCTGCCGTTCTTGGTATTTGCAGTGCTCGCAGGCACGCTGTTTTTCGGCTTAACGCGCAATCCGAAAGAGCTATCTTCAGCACTGATCAACAAGCCGGTACCGGAATTCGCGCTGCCGCCCCTGAGGGGACAGCCAGTAGGCCTCGCGACGGCCGATCTGAAGGGTCAGCTGTCACTCGTGAATGTCTGGGCCTCGTGGTGCATACCCTGTCGCGAGGAGAATCCGCTGCTTCTTGGCCTCGCGCGGGAGGGTGTCGCGAGGCTTTACGGCATCAACTACAAGGACCGGCCTGAGGACGCCATCAGCTGGCTCGATACCTATGGCGATCCGTTTACCCTTATCGGCGCGGACCTGGACGGGCGAGCGGGCATTGACTGGGGCGTGTATGGGGTACCCGAAACATTTGTGGTCAGGGCCGATGGCGTTATCATCTACAAGCACATAGGCGCACTGACAGCGAAGGACGTGGACTCAAAGATCCGGCCCCTTCTGGCGAACCTCAAGCAAGCTGGGAGCGAGAAGCCATGAAAGCCATTGTGCTGATGGCACTTGCCCTCATTGCAGGTTCAGGCCCTTCCGCCGCGGCTCCCATCCCTCTTCATAGCGGGCCCCGTCCGACTGCTTCGGTGGTTTTCGAGGATGATCAGGGCCGCGAGCGTTCGCTAGCCGATTTCACCGGAAAGGTCGTGGTGCTCAACCTTTGGGCCACTTGGTGCGCGCCTTGCCGAAAGGAGATGCCAACGCTCGATCGGCTTCAGGGGATACTCGGCGGACCGGACTTTGCCGTGCTGGCCCTATCCATCGACCGGGGAGGCCGCCGTGCGGTCGAAGCGTTCTACATGGAAAACGACATTCGCCAGCTGGATATCTATGTTGGCCATACTAAGATCGCGCAGGAGCTCGGGGCATTGGGTCTTCCAACGACCTTGCTCCTGGACCGGCAAGGACGAGAACTCGGTAGATTGGTCGGACCAGCGGAGTGGGACTCCGCCGAGATGGTCGCCTTCCTCAAAAGCCAGGTCGACAGGCGGACTGGCACTCAGGTCCCGGCATCCGGCGTCCATGCTCAGTTTCCCATCACGGCTGGGCAGGCTGAAACTCCTTCGATCTCCGTATTAGCCAACAGCATTCTTCTGGCCGTCATGGCCGCTTGGCCCGTGCGTAGTCTGGCCCTGTTCGATGCCCCGGGGTGAAGGCGACGTGATCCAGTTTCCAGCGCGCGGGGCTCGATTGACTGGCCAACAGCATGCCTGAGCGGCGGGCGCAGACTGTGCTGCTTTCCGGCGCGGGCGCCCCGCTGGGCCTCGCTGCCGCTCGCGCCTGGAGCCGTTCCGCCTCGCGCTCGCGTAGATTTTCTATGGCCTTCGGTTCAGGAGTGTTGGCGGCCTTTGCGCTGCCGCCCTTTCATCTGGTACCGCTGCTGATCCTCTCGTTCGGGCTGCTTCTATGGCTCGTCGATGGCAAGCCTAAGCTGATCGACGCGGCCGGCACGGGTTGGAGCTTCGGGTTGGGGTTCTTCGCCACGGGTCTCTATTGGATCGGCATCAGCTTCTTTGTCGATGCTGAGCGGCTTGCCTGGCTTGCCGTCCCGGCCGTACTGGGGCTTTCGGCCTTTCTCGCGCTTTTTACAGCCGGAACAGCGGTGGCGGCATCGCTGCCGGAGTGCCGTGGAGGGGGGGGCCGGGTATTTGCTCTAGCGACCGCCTGGACGACGTTCGAATGGCTCCGAGGCAACATTCTCACCGGATTTCCTTGGAATCTGATCGGTTACGCTTGGACTTTCTCTGACCCCTTCATTCAGCCGGCCTCCGCGATAGGAGTCTACGGCATGAGCTTTGTGACGGTCGTGCTAGCCGCGCTGCCGGCGCTCAATGCATATCGACGCCCCGCCAGTTCTCCATGGCTCTTTCCCGGCCTGGCAATTGCGGCAACATGCGCAATCTGGGCTGTTGGCAGCCTTCGTCTCGCTACGATCGATCCGGCGGCCGGCACCGGCGTTCGGCTGCGCGTCGTGCAAGGAGGCGTCGAACAGTCTCTCAAGTGGCGCCCGGAGGAGCGCGAATCCATTCTCGAACGCTACTTGGGTTTGTCACAGCGCGGAGGTCTCGAAGGGATCGATCTGGTGGTCTGGCCCGAGACGGCCTTTCCGCTGCTGGTAACCGACGAGTCGACCCTTCCGGCATCCGTCTCACGCGCCGTTCCCAAGGGCGGATACTTGGTGACTGGAGCCATGCGACGGACCCAGACCGGTACGACAAGCCAGTACTGGAACAGCGTCGTAGCGATAGACGAGAATAGCCAAATCGCCGGCGTGTACGACAAAAGGCACCTTGTGCCTTTCGGTGAATACGTGCCGTTGCGTTGGATCTTGCCATTTGAAAAACTTACCGCCGGTACTATAGATCTATCCTCAGGCTCCGGCTCTCGCCTCCTTGACGTTCCTGGGCTTCCCGCGTTCGCTCCGTTGATCTGCTACGAAGCGATCTTCCCCGGGTCAGTAGTAGATCGGGGTGTCCGACCCAGTTGGCTGCTGAACGTCAGCAACGACGCGTGGTTTGGGCAATCAACCGGCCCTTATCAGCATTTTTCGATGGCGCGGCTGCGCGCAGTAGAGGAAGGCCTGCCGCTCGTCCGTGCCGGCAACACGGGCATCTCAGCCATCGTTGATGCTTACGGCCGCGTGAATGCGCGCATGGGCCTGGGACAAACGGGCGCTATCGACGGAAATCTACCGCCACCTCTGGTCGGACGCACGTTCTTCGCCCGGGCAGGTGACGGCATTGTCTTCGTGCTTCTAATCTTGGGAGCGCTCGCAGTACTGCTGCTCAAAAATCCTGGAGGGCCCTCTCCGAGCGCTTGCAAAAGACATCGATTTGCAGGGGAAGGAAGGTGACGATGACGCGGCCAAGGGCAAAATTGGCAGTAGCGATCCTCACCATTTTGGCTGGTTTGGCGATACTTGTATGGGCAACGCAGCCTGGGCAGATTTGGACACTGACCGCACCAGATGCGAAGACTGGCCGCCTACCCCCTGTCGGCGGCTTTCAGCTCGATAATGGCCTTGAGGTGATCACGGTGCCTCTTGAAAAGGCCGCTGATTTTACGGTGATGGCTTGGTATCGCGTAGGCGCTGCGGATGATCCAGACGACCGCCCCGGCCTGGCTCACTACCTCGAGCATGTCACATTTGAAGCCCTTGGCTCTCATCAGGAAACAAAAGACACCCGCCGTTCCCCATCAAGGAAGACAACTGGGCCCGAAGCTTTCACATCGCACGACTACACTGCCTACTATCATATTGTGCCTGCGAAAGACCTGGCCAGGGCGTTGCAGGTAGAGGCAGATCGATTGTCGAAGCTGAACATTGACGATAGTGCCGTCGATGGAGAACGCAGACCAGTAATCGACGAACGAATGCGGGACATAGATTCTAACCCGCATTCATTTCTGGAGGAGGCTCTTCGGTCTGCCGTCTTCCCAAAGAGTAGCTATGGGCGGCCCGTAGTGGCGAGCGAAGCGGAGACGAGGCGCACGACAGCACAGGACCTGAAGCGGTTCTGGGAGGAATGGTACACGCCAGGCAATCTTATTTTGGTAGTTGTTGGTCCCGTAGATTCCGCGCCGCTTCGGACGCTTATAGAAGAGAAATTCAGCAGCATCGCAGTGAAGGCGCCGACCACAAGAAATCGATCTGCAGCTGCCTGCCCTCGGCCGGGCCGGCTAGTGGTGCAGGCAAAGGTCGATGATACGCCCTGGGCGCGGATGTCTGTCGTTCCCAGCTTTTCGACAGCCAACCATCGCCAAGTGGTATCGCTCCAGCTCCTTGCCCTAATCCTGGCGAACGGGCGTACTGGCCGTCTCGATCGAGCTCTGGTCGAGCAGTTTCGCGTAGCCAGGGAGGTCACGGTAGAATACCAGTCTGATGCACTGGGCAACTCACCGTTCGTAGTTTATGTCACGTCGAACAGGACATCGGATACCTCGCTCATCGAAAGTACCTTCGGCGGTGAACTCGCGAGTCTCGCATACGAAGGGGTTCGGGTAGATGAGCTGGCACAAGCGAAACAGCGTGCGCTTCAGGATTTTACTGCCGCCTGGGATAACCCCGTGGAAGCCGCGTCGCTTCTTGGCGCCGCTCGTGTCACGGGGCGGCAAGTGAACGACGTGCTAAATTCGCCTCAGCTTCTGTTGAGCATTACCGCAGACGAAGTACGGGCAGCTGCGAAAAGCCTTTTCATGAATCACTGCGAGGTGACCGGTGTCGTAACGACATCGCCACGATAAGAATGCCTGTCGTTTTAATGCGGTTGTCGGCCTTACGAGTTCGTTTAGTAGCAAGACTTAGCCCGCAATAGCCTCAGAACTCCTGGCGGACACCAATCAAAAGGGCAACAGGATGGTTCAGGTCGATACAACCTATAAGGGGGTTCCCATGATTGAAGTTGCTTCGTGCCGCCTATTTCGTTTCCTTGCTAGTCTGGCTTTAGCGGGTGCCTTTGCCATCGGACCTCTCGGCGGGACGCCCGCTGTCGCGCAGAATGTGCCGCTGCACGACAATTTGAACGCGACCTATTGGACTCAGCGCTCGGTCGAGTTCAAGGCCACGGCTCTCGCGGCCTTCGCCCTGGCCCAGATCCGTCTCGACCAGGCCCTTGCCGACAAGAATTGGACAGCCGCTCCCGCCGAGCAGAAGGCCGGCTATTCTTCGCTGCCGTCCGCGGTGATTCTCGATGTCGACGAGACGCTGCTCGACAATTCCGCCTACCAGGCGTGGATGGCCATTCGGGGAACGAGTTTCGACCCCAGGACATGGACAGCTTTCGTGAATTCGCAAATCTCAACGCCGATTCCTGGCGCGGTCGAATTCGCCAAGTATGCCGAGTCAAAAGGGGTGAAAGTGTTTTACGTCTCCAATCGAACCGTTGAGGAGGAGCCCGCGACACGCCAGAACATGGAGAGATATGGATTCCCCATGGGCGGCAACGTCGATACATTTCTGACCTCACGCGAGAAACCGGACTGGACCTCGGCCAAGGGCACGCGCCGCGCTTATATCGCCAAGGACTATCGCGTCCTGCTCAACGTGGGCGACAATTTCGGCGATTTCGTCGACGAGTATCGTGGAAACGAGACCGAACGCCTCAAGGTCTTGGAGGCGCATCGCGGCCTGTGGGGCCGCCAGTGGATCATGGTTGCGAATCCGACCTATGGCTCGTTCGAATCGGTGCCTTACGGCCACAATTTCCGGCTGTCAGACGACGAGAAGCGCAAGGCGAAGCGCGATGCGCTGATCATCTGGCCGGGTCCACAATAGGCCCTCGCGCTGGACCGCATACGGCTCTCACGATCGACCCGGAGGCGGACGAGTTTGCCGGTGATGGCTAGTGGCGAGTGTCTCAAACAAAGGGTCGCGGCAAGCTGATGAGCCCCCGGCGGGACGAAAAGATACGTTCCTCCGGGCACCCTGTCGGTGGCGCGGCTCTGCAGCGCCGATGTGTGCCGACCCCTGGTAGCTGATCAATTCGAATATCTCACCGCGCCTCTAGCTGCCCCCCGGGTATGTCGGCAGCCAGGTCGCAAGGCCAGGAACAGCCAACACAAGCGCGATCACCAAGATCTGAATCGCGACGATAGGCACTATTCCTCGATATATATCGAAGAGCGTCACGCTTGGCGGCGCGGCTCCCTTGAGAAAAAACAATGCGAATCCAAACGGCGGCGTCAGGAACGACGTCTGCAAGGTCAACGCAATCAGCACCGTGATCCAGACCGACGCGACTTCAGCCGAGCCGACATAAGTTGAGAAGTCCAGCAGCCGCAGCACCGGATAGAAGATCGGCAACGTGATCAACGCGATCTCTATCCAGTCGATAAAAAACCCCAGCACGAAAATGATCGCCAGCACCGTCAGCAGCATGCCCCATTTGTCGAAACCGAGGCTGCGCAGCATGCCGAGCATCAGCGTATCGCCGCTGAAATAGCGAAACACGTAGGAAAACACGGTCGCCGCGATGACGACAAAGAACACCATGGCCGTCAAAGCGGCCGTGCTGGTGACAATTTCGTGCAGCATTTTAAGGGAGAAGCTGCGGTTCAGCAGCAAGAGGAGAATCGCCCCGGTGGCGCCAACCGAGGCCGACTGCGATGGCGTCGCCAAGCCCGTGACGATCGAGCCAAGGACCAGAGCGATGAGGAGCACGGGCAAGGCCAGGCTGCGCGCGCTGTAGACCGCCAGATCGACCACGCCGCGCACCGGAACGTCCTTCAGCGGCGGCGCGACCCGTGGATCGATTAGGGCGGCCGCGACGTAGTAGGCGAGGTACAGCGCCGTGAGCAGCAGGCCCGGCACTACGGTTGACAGAAATACATGCGCAATCTGCACGCCGAGCAGGTCAGCCAGGAAAAAGAGCATGATCGCCGGCGGCAGAACGAGGCCGAGGGTACCTGCCGCCGCTATCGACCCGCTCGCAAATGAGGCCCTGTAGCCGCTCGCCAGCATGGCGGGGAATGCGAGGAACGCAAGGGTAGCAACCGAGGCACCGACCAACCCGGCAGTCGGCGCCAGGATGAGACCGATCAGAGTCACGGCCACCGCCTGGCTGGCGGGCACCCGGCGTAGCAGCACCTGCAGGCAAAGCAGCAACTCGCGACCGATGCCGCTTTTCTCCAGGGCGATGCCCATGAACAGAAGCATGGGGACCGCGGGATAGATCAGGTTGTCCGCGAGCGTCGCGTAGACCCTGAGCGGGATGTTGTAGTAGGCGATCAGAGGAAACTCGCCGAGGACGTAACCGACAGCGCCGAAGCCGAGGCCGATGCCTGTCAGCACCATCGCGACGGGAAGACCGCTGAACAGGAACACCGCCAGCGTCAGGATCATGAAGAGCGCGAGGTTGTCGACGAGGAAGTCCATGTCCTGTCGCCCCTCCGGGGGTTTAGTCGACGCCCGGCGCGGCGACGGGATCGGCAGCCGACCGACGCCCGGTAAGGAGCAGCCAATTGCGAATTGCGATGGTCAGGCCGGCAAGGAGCAGCAGCAGCCCGCCGATCGGCACCGCGGACATGATGATCCATCTCATGGGTAGACCCATGGCCGCCCGCGATCGTTCGCCGGTGGTGAACGCACGGAGCGCCACATCACCGCCATAGGTGATGAGCAGGACGCAAAATGGGAGAAGAATAAAAACATAACCGAAGAGCTCGATCCAAGCACGGACGCGAGCCGAAAGCCGCTGCCGAACGATGTCGATGCGGACATGCGCATCGTGAAGGTAGGCCCAGCCCAGGCAGAGCATGACCAGAACGAGGAAAAAGTGCCACTCCAGCTCCTGGAGCCGGGTCGAGCCTGTATTGAAGAATTGTCGTCCGACGATGTCGTAGGCAGAAACGGCGATCAGCGGAACGAGAGTGAGCCAGGCGACCAGCGCACCGAAGCGGAGAATGCCCCGCTCCAGCGCGCGGCACGCGCGCAAAAGTCGCACTGGCGAGTTCTTGTGGGCCAAGAGCCGCGAGCCTCCACGTTATCGCTTCGCATAGTCTTAAATTCTAGCCTACACCATCGCCCGTGGGCTTCTGCTTGAGGTGCTCCTGCAGCCGCGGCATGAGCTCGACCAGGTTGCAAGGGCGGAAGCGGTTATCGAGCTGGAAGCGCAGAATTTCCTCCCAGCCGTCGCGGCAGGCCGAGGGCGAGCCGGGCAGGGCGAAGAGATAGGTGCCGCCGGCCACCCCGCCGGTGGCCCGGCTCTGCAGCGCCGAGGTGCCGACCTTCTGGTAGCTGATCATGCGGAACATCTCGCCGAAGCCGTCGATCTTCTTCTCGAAGAGCGATTCGAAGGCCTCGGGCGTCACGTCACGGCCGGTGACGCCCGTGCCCCCGGTCGAGACAACGCAGTCGATGGCCGGATTGGCGATCCAGGCGCGCAGCTGCGCGACGATCGCCTTGACGTCGTCGCGCACGATGGCGCGTGCCGCGACCTTGTGGCCGGCGCCCTCGATCAGCTCGACCAGCGTGCCGCCCGACTTGTCGTCGTCGAGGTTGCGCGTGTCGGAGACCGTGAGGGCGGCGATGTTGACTGCGAGAAAGGGGCGGGCTTCGTCGATCTTGGGCATAAAGGCGACTACGCTGGAGCCCCGGCGCTGCGCATTTCGCTCCGCGCGTCCTTCAAGATCTCCCAAGAGGAATGCAGGAACAACCCGGCGACTACCGCCGCGACGGCGAGGTCCGGCCAAGGCGTGGCCGTCCATGCAACCAGCACAGCGGCGGCAACAACGGCCAGGTTGCCGATCGCGTCGTTCCGGCTGAACAGCCATACAGCGCGCATATTGGCATCCCCGGCGCGATGCGGCATGAGGACAAACGCCGCGGCTACGTTGACCATGCAAGCGATGATCCCGAAGAGGCCCATGATCTCGGCCTCGGGCTGATTGAGCACGAGCACGCGGAAGCCAGTCGAGACGAGCACGACGATGCCCAGGACGCCCAGGAACAGCCCCTGAAGAAAGGCCGCGCGCGATCGCCAGACGAGGTTCCAGCCGATCGCGATGAGCCCAAGAAAGGTAATCGAGCCATCGCCCAGGAAATCGAGGGCATCTGCTTTGAGGGCCTGGGAATCGGCGATGAAACCGGCCGCGATTTCGGCAAGACCCATGGCGACGTTAAGCAGCACGACGATCCACAAGGCACGCCGATAGGCTGGCGTCGTGTGACTGTGGTCCTTCGTTCCTTCGTCGTTTGAGCCAGCTTCCGCCGTATCGAGGCGGCTGAGCTTGTAGCCGAGGCCGGTAATCGTCCGCTCGATCTCCGGCAAGCGAAGCGGCGCATCATCCACCTGCAGGGTCATCACCTGCGACGTCAAGGAAACCTTGACGTCCTCGACACCGGGTATCTTGCGCGTCGTGCCTTCGATCTTGGTGACGCACGATGTGCAATCCATGCCCGTGACATGATAGCGGATAGCTGGCTGCTTGCGAGCGGCCCCGAGACGATCAAGTTTGTATCCGAGACCGGTAATCGTTCGCTCGACCTCCGGTAGACGCAGGGCCGGATTGTCGACGCGCAGCGTCATTGCCTGGGATGTCAGGGAGACCTTGACCTCCTCGACTCCAGATACCTTCCGTGCCGCACCTTCGATCTTGGCCACGCACGACGTGCAATCCATACCTGTGACGTGATAGCGGACAGCCGCTTGCTCGGTAGTTGTCACGCGAGGTCTCCCAGTTATCGTGTGGACCGCGATGAAGCGCGGCGCAAGGGAACCGGTCTGTCGGTGGAATAACGCCCTGCTCCGCCGCGCTGTGCCGGCATCACATAGTCTGTACAAGCCAAGACTCGTGCGGCGCTGCCAGCCAGCAAGGCGTCGGCCGTATCGAAAATGTGATCGATTTTGCTGTCAGCCAGCCGGTAGTGCACGAAGCGGCCCTGAGGATCCGCTACGACCAGGCCGCATTCGCTAAGGCAGCGAAGATGAGAAGACGCATTGGACTGGGTCAATCCGGTCGCGGTGACGATTTCGCCGACTGTCAACGGTCCGCGTCGGAGCACCTCGAGAATTGTTAGACGCGACGGATCGCCCAAGCCCCGAAAAAGCTTGGCGCGGAATTGAAGCCGGCTCCGAACATCTGCCATCCAAGGACCATACCCGCCTTGCGATAACATATCAATACATGCTCATATGTTTCCGCGTTCTCTCAGTCTCCCAGCCGCGAGCACGGATGAAATGGGCCCGCTTCTAAAAGCTGCGGCGGCGATCGACCGTCTGAGCGAGGGATGCGCCCGTATCGTTCGGTGGGGACTTCTGGCCAACGCCCTCCTGATCGCCGCCAACGCCTTCAGCCGCAAGCTCTTCTCGGCGGCATGGCCGACGGCCTTCGATCTGCAGTGGCATTTCTTCGCCGCCGCTGTCTTGCTGATGGCGGCCTATACCTTCCAGCGCGATGAACACGTCCGGATCGATCTGCTTGCGGCCCGGTTGGGAGAACGCGGTTTGGCCTGGCTCGATTTGATCGGCATCGTAGCGGTCCTCCTGCCGATATGCGCCGTCATGGTCTGGGCGACGACACCAGAGTTCATCCACTCGCTGCTGTCGGGCGAGACGCGCGCGACACGCGAAAGCAACAGTGCCCTGCCGGCCTGGATCATCAAATCTTTCATCCCGGCCGGTTTCCTGCTGCTCGGTCTTCAAGGAGCTGCCGAGGCCGTTCGCTGCGCCGCCTGTCTCAAGGGGGTGCGGCGCCGGCCGGTTGAACGCCGCCGGCAGCTGAGCGATGGACGCCAGCATGGCTGATCTCCTGGCGCCGATCATGCTGACTTCGCTGGTCGTCGTGCTGATCGCGGGTTTTCCGGTCGCCTTTACACTCGCTGCCGTGGCGGGCCTGTTTGGCATGGCCGGCATACTCACGGGTCATTTCAATCCGGTGTTCCTCCTCAACATGCCGCTGCGACTTCTTGGCACGTTCTACAACGACAACCTGCTGGCGATTCCGCTCCTCGTCTTCATGGGAATGATCCTCGAGCGCACCGGCATTGCCGAGGACATGCTGGTGGCTCTGAACAGGCTGTTCGGTCGCCTGCCGGGCGGCCTCGCCTACACGACCGTCATCGTGGGTGCTGTCCTCTCCGCCATCACCGGGTTCGTGTCGGCTTCGGTGATGGCCATCGGTCTTATAGCTGTCCCGGTCATGCTGCGCGCCGGATACGACCATCGCCTTGCTGCCGGCGTCGTGGCGGCCTCGGGTACGTTGGCTCAGATCCTGCCGCCGAGCCTGGTATTGATCGTCCTCGCCGAGCAGCTCGAGGTCCCGCTGCTGGAAATCTACCGCGGCGCGCTGCTGCCGAGCGCGCTCCTCATCGCCCTCTATTGCGCTTACGTATTCGGCGTCACATGGCGTACCCCCGGGCTCGCGCCGGCAGTCGCGCGCGGCCCGGCTTCCGCCGGGTTAGCACAGGCCGTCTGGATCAATGCGACCGCGGCCCTTGCCCCTCTCGGCGTCGTTCTGGCGGTGCTCGGCTCCATCTATTTCGGTGTCGTCACGCCCGCCGAAGGAGGTGCTGTCGGGGTCACAGCGGCGCTGCTGCTGGGGCTCGCGAAGCGGCGGCTGACCGGGCGCAGCCTGCGCGAGGCGATGGATGCAGCCGGAATCCTGTGCTCGGGAGTGATCTTCCTTCTCCTCGGTGCTTCGTTCTTCACCCTGGTTTTCCGTGGACTCGACGGTCAGGAATGGGTTGAGGCCCTGTTCCGGCACATTCCCGCCGGACAGCTCGGCTTTTTGCTGTTCGTCAACGTGGCGGTTTTCGTCCTGGCCTTCTTCCTCGACTTCTTCGAGATCGCCTTCATCGTGCTTCCGCTCATCGCGCCGGTTGCCCGCGCGACGGGCATCGACATGGTGTGGCTGACCGTGCTGCTGGCCGTGAACCTGCAGACGTCATTCATGCACCCGCCGTTCGGCATCGCGCTCTACAATCTGCGAAGCGTAGCGCCGCCTTCGATCACGACCGCGCAAATCTACTGGGGTGCTGTGCCTTTCCTGGCACTGCAGATTCTCATGGTGGTCATCCTTATGGCGTTTCCCGGGCTCGTCGCAACGACGCCCAAGGCCATCCTCGACCTGGACAACGTCGAGATGAATTTTCAGGCCCCTGACTATGGCGCCGACCAGGAAGCTGACGCGCCCGAGAACTAGGCGCCCTCTCACGGCGCGGACCTGAATGTGGCACAATCGGGTACTGGCGAAGGAGGCGACGATGCCGACATTCGGAGGCCGCCCGACGAGACGGGAAATTCTGTTGGGAGCCGCGGCGACAGCCTCACTGCTGTTACCCCGCCTTGCTGAAGCCCAGGGACCAGCCATAACCGTCTACAAGAGCCCGACTTGCGGATGTTGCAGCGGCTGGGCCGACCATCTTCGCCACGCCGGTTATGGCGTCACGACAATCGATACCGAAGACTTGCACCCGATAAAGGTCAGGCTGCGGGTGCCAGCCGATCTTGAAAGCTGCCATACTGCCAGCGTCGACGGGTACACGCTTGAAGGCCACGTGCCGGCGCACGCCGTGCAACGGCTTCTTCGCGAACGGCCCGATGTCGTCGGTCTCGCGGTCCCGGGAATGCCCGAAGGCTCGCCGGGCATGGAAACTGGCCGTGCCGAACTCTACGAGGTCGTCGCGTTCGCCGACGCGCGGCGCGAGGTGTTTGGACGATATCGCGGCCAAAATCCCGCCTGAATTTCTGCATTGTCGGCCTTCAACAATACCACGGGAGGATATATGCGTAAGACACTTCTGCTGGCCGCCGGCGCCGTCATCGTCTTGGCGGGGGCGGCGAAAGCCGACATCAAGACGGTCACGGTCAATTCCATAAGCGCAAACGGTGTCGGCGCCGCCATGGGTACGCTGACGCTTCAGGATACCCGGCGGGGATTGTTCATCGATCCGATGCTCAAGGGGTTATCACCGGGTCTGCATGGGTTTCACTTCCATGAAAAGCCGGATTGTGGTGCGGGTGCCGGAGCAGGCGGGCAGCCGGCCGGAGGCATGGCGGCAGGCGGACATTACGACCCGCGGGATTCGAAAAGGCATCTCGGCCCCCACAACGCGGCAGGGCATGAGGGCGATTTGCCGGTGCTCGTGGTCGATCACGACGGCACTGCGACCTTGCCCGTCGTTGCCAAACGCCTGAAGGTCAAGGACGTGATCGGTCACGCTGTCATGATTCATGCGGGTGGCGACAATTTCGATGACGTGCCAGCGCCGCTCGGCGGCGGTGGTGGTCGAATTGCCTGCGGCGTGGTCCGTTGAGCCCACGCAGCGGCTCGATCTCTTCGCAATCGAGCCGCCGCTCGCTTCTTCTCGGCTTGGGGAGTGCGGCGGCCGGGACCCTATTGCCCATCGCCCGGGCGGCCGCTCTGTCAGACGGGGCGCCGCGACAACTGGAGGCGGCGGTGGCCCGAACCGCGCTCGTTGGTGCGGGTGCGCCGGCGACAGATGTATGGGCGTACAACGCAACGGTGCCCGGACCATCGATCCGGCTGCGCCAGGGCGAACGGCTGCGCGTGCAGGCCGTGAATCGGCTGGCGGAGAACACGACGGTCCATTGGCACGGCATCCGTCTGCCCAATTCCATGGACGGCGTGCCGGATCTGACGCAGCGGCCTATCATTCCCGGCGGCAGCTTCCTCTACGAATTCGACGCTCCGGACGCGGGGACGTTCTGGTATCACCCACATTCCAGAAGCTATGAACAGGTTGACCGAGGGCTTGCCGGCGCCTTGATCGTCGAGGAGCATGACCCGCCCGACGTCGACAGGGACCTCGTCTGGGTGCTCGACGATTGGCGACTGGCAGCCGATGCCTCGATAACATCCGATTTCGCGAACGCCATGGACATGAGCCATGCGGGCCGGCTCGGAAATACGGTGACTATCAACGGCCAGGTCCAGGAAGAGCTCGCGGTTCGCGCCGGTGAGCGGCTGCGACTGCGGCTGCTCAACGTCGCCAATGCGCGTATATTTGGATTGGCATTCTCCGGCCACGCGCCGCAAATCATCGCCATCGACGGTCAGCCGACAGAGCCTCATGCGCCGGAGAACGGCCGGATCGTCCTCGGGCCCGGAATGCGAATAGACATCATCCTCGATCTCGCGCTGGAACCTGGCTCGCGAGTGGCCGTCACCGACGATTTTTATCGCAATCGGTCCTATAAGCTGGTCGATCTCGTCTATCGGCCGGAGCGAGCCTTGCGTTCTCGCTCTTCGGCCGAGGTGAGGCTCCCGCCGAATCCTTTGGCTCGCCCCGATCTTGAGCAAGCGGAACGCCACGCTATCGAGTTTGGCGGCGGCATGATGGACCCCAAAATGCGGCGGCGAATGATGTCGCCCGAAGGGATGACGCCGGAAGCGCGGGAGATGATGGCACGCTCGATGATGGAACGGATGCGGGCTGGCCATATCTGGACGATCAACGGCAAGGCAGCCGAAGGGCATCTACACGAGCCGGACTTACTGCTCCGTCACGGCAAGAGTTACGTGTTGGACATGCTGAACGACACGGCTTGGCACCACACCATGCATTTGCACGGCATGACATTCCAGGTTGTTTCCCGCAATGGCCGAACGCTGACCAGGCCGGTCTGGCAAGATACGGTGCTGATGGATCCTGGTGAGCGCGTCGCCATCGCCTTCGCCGCGGACAACCCAGGCGACTGGATGTTCCACTGTCACGTTCTCGAGCATCAGGCCAGCGGCATGATGTCGGTGGTACGCGTCTCTTAGGCGACCCGCGCTTTCAACCACAACTCAGTAGAAAACCACTCTTCTCTCCTGCTATTTTGCCGCGCGTTGGTACGGACCGCGCCGTCTTGGTCTTTCACAAGCATACAAGTGTGTCCGCTTCCGCTTTAGGGATATGGAAAGCTTTCCGGCAGGTACCCGCGAGCCCGACATTCGGTATTACACTTATCCTTGAGTGCCCCAGCGACAATCTCGAACAGTACATTAGCGCCCGGGCTCTCGCCACGGCGCTTGCAGCTCGTCTATGAGCATGTCGAGAATCGGCTGGGGGAAAAGCTGACACTCGCCGAATTGGCGCAAGTCGCAGGCCTCAGTGCGCATCACTTTGCTGCCGTCTTCCGCGCTGCAACGGGAAGCTCGCCACATCGCTACGTTCTTCAGCGCCGGATCGCCCGGGCGACAATCCTCCTGTGCGAAACAGGGCTGCCGATCGCCGAGATTGCGTTGCGGGTGGGCTTTTCGAGCCAAAGCCACTTTACTGCCGTCTTCCGCCGTTCGACCGGACGGACGCCGGCGCGTTTACGTCAGCCCCTGGAGTGATTGCGCGGCCCTACAGACGCTGATAGCCGCGCTCGCTCATCCACCGCGCCCGGCGCAGATGGCTCGCCACGGCCCGGAGCGCTCGTTCAGGTTCCTTGTCCGGATCGATACCCAGGATCAACCGCGCCATCTCGCTCTCGCTGGCGCCCGCGGCACAGGCATCGAGCAAGCGCAGATACTCCGTTAGGTGAACTTTGTCGTAAGCGGTGACATCCTCCACCGACGGAGCCTCGTCGGCGAGTGCAACCGGTTCGGAGTTCGTCATCGATTCTCCCAGCCGCGGCGTTGCCGCGATGGCCTCGCTTTTTCGGCGACCATGCCCGAGTCGCGCCTCCGACGCCTGTGTCAATTGCGTACCCGGGTCGCCCAGGCTCCGCATGCCTACATATTATAGTTGATAAACTTCTAGTATGTGATCTGCCGACCATGGCGCATGGATATGCGCGGCTTGGTCGGACGGAACGTGCGGCGTCTCCGGCAGCGGAGAGGGCTGAGCCAGGAGCGATTCGCCGAGATCTCCGGCCTCAGCCAGCAATACATCAGCGGCCTCGAGCAGGGGCGGCGCAATCCTACCGTGGTGACAATGTACGAGCTCGCCACAGCACTCAGCGTCGATCCGCGAGAGCTTCTCCGGCCCCCGCCGGGGCCAACCCGCGGCAGATGATGCCGCACAAGATTTGTGCAGGGGCGTGAGAGCCGCGTAGCAAGATCATGTCTTTCCCCGCACGCCGGTCGTTTCTGACAAAGGGCGGTGGAATCTGACAGACGCCGTACCGTGGCGTGTGTAGACGTGTCGCCATGCCCGTTTAGCGTGTAGTACATCCGCATGCCGGACGAAAACCGCTCAGTGTCTTCTCTTGATAAGCCGGGCCCCGGGGGCGCGGGCGACACGCTCGCACAGCCGCGGCCGGACTGGCGCGATCCTGCGGCCTACGCCTATACGCGGACGCTCACGCGCGACGCGTGGGCTTGGGAATTCCTGCGCCGCAGCCCGAAATATCGCGCGGAGTTTGACCGCCTCGCAGCGCCGACCCGGAGGGCCCGCCACACGGGCGTGTGCCAGACGACCGGCAGCGACGAGGCGGCACAGCGCTGGGGCTGCTTCCCTTTCGAGAATCCCGATCGCAACGCGTCTCAGGCCGCCGTGTTGTGGCGGCCGGACGTCTCATCCTTCGTCCTGCGGCTCCGCGCGGAAGCGGAGCCGAAGCACGACGTGGCGCCCCGTTTCGCGGGGCTGCGTGACAAGGCCTGTAACGTGGTTGAAACGGGCACGATCCAGCATGTCCTTTTCATGCAGAACGGGCAGCGCCTTCAGCTCGCCGTCTGCGGCGGTGATCTGTTCACGGCCCAGCGTATTTTTACCGACATCTCGTCGCCGCGTCTCAAACGGGGGGTGACGATGCTGCGCCGGTTCAATCGTCTTGCCGCTCGGGGTGACCTGGGCGAGCCGGTTCCCGCGCCGGTGGGGTGCGGCCGTCGGTTGCTGTTTGTGCTCCGCGCGCTCGACGGCGCGAGCGCTGGCGCGTCGCAACAGGAGATCGCCGAAGCGCTTTTCGAGTCGCGCGATATCAAACGTGATTGGGACAGCCCCACCGGTGCGCTTCGACACCAGGTCCGCCGGGCGATCTACCGGGGCTCCTGGCTACGCGACGGCGGCTATCTCCGTCTGCTGCGATAAGTTGTCAGGCCGCCGTTGTTCGAGGCCGGCGTAAGACCCTGTCCGTCTGGGCGCTGTCCGATCCCCGTCGTTTCGTCCGCCGACTGCTCACGCCGAACCCGGCTGCCCTTCCGTCTCGGCTTGAGCGGGGCGCCCGCGGGGCTTCGCCCCGCGCCGGGCTCTCGTGAACCGAGCCGCCCCGTTTTCATGAAGCCTTAGCGGGCGTCTCGACCCTTCGGGCATCGATCCCTGGCGCGGCGCCCGCTCCCCGCGGGCGCTGGTGGTCCGCGCTGACGCGCGGCCGTTGACTTTGCCTTTCCCTGCGGGTCGCGGGGTGGGCGGCGCTCCCTTGTAGGCCCGCCGCGGCGGCCCGCAACCCGCTAAGC
>JALHMR010000019.1 GCA_022843945.1 Rhodospirillaceae bacterium
CTCGGGCCGCGTCTCCGCGTCGCCGATCTTGAAATCCCCGAGGGTCGGCTTTTCCCGTGTGGTCGCAATGCGGTGGCTGGTCATGGCAATCTCCTGCGAATCGAGTGGGGCGCGGACCGCCAGCGGCAACAGGGAAAGCGAACCCTCCGCCGGCTGGTCTGCCGTGGGTTGTTCGCTCGTGTTGTGGCTGTTGCGGCGCCCCGTGATCGTGGCCCCGCATCCCCTATATAGGCCCTTCAGGCCCGTATTACGACCCTTATCGTCAGCGGACCGCAGTATCCGCCCCGGCCGCGCGGAACTTCGCGGTGGGCCTGTACGTTCCCCGGCAGTGTCACACCTGCGCTTTGGACCCCTGCCGCCGGGACGCACCGTCCATCTGTGCGTCGACATGCAGAACCTGTTCTACGAATCCACGCCCTGGCACACGCCGTGGATGGGCCGGGTGTTGCCGTGCGTTGTCCGGATGGCCGAGCGCTGTCCGGAGCGGACGATCTTCACGCGCTTCATGCCGCCGCAGCGGCCGGAGGAAGCGCCGGGAGCCTGGCGCCGCTACTTCACGCAGTGGCGGGAGATGACCCGCGAGCAGGTCGATCCCCGGCTGCTGGAGCTGGTTCCGCCCCTGGCGCGGCTGGCCCCGCCGGCCACGATCGTCGACAAGCGCGTCTATTCGGCGTTTCGGGCCCCGGGAATGGCGGAGGCGCTGCGCCGGCTGGGTGCCGATTCCGTCATCGTCAGCGGCGCGGAGACCGATGTCTGCGTGCTGGCGAGCGTGCTCGACGCCGTCGATCTCGGGTTGCGGGTCGTCATCCCCGTCGATGCGATCTGCGGCTCCGCCGACGAGACCCACGACGCGCTGATGACGCTCTACACCGAGCGCTTCAGCCAGCAGATCGAGACGACGACGGCCGAAGAGGTTCTGAAGGCGTGGCCGGGGTGAGCGATGCAGGCCGGGTCGTGTATGTACCGCGGGGTCACTTTTTATCCAGCCCGTCTCGTCATCCGGTCATGGCCGCCAAAACCAGCTTCGCGAGGCGCTCCGTGACGAACGGCTTCAGGATGAATCCCGCCGCCTTGATCGCGTGCGCGTCGGCGAGCGTTCGGGGATCGGAGTTGCCGGACAGGAAGATGATCTTGGCGTTCTGCTGTTGCTGAATGCGCTTCGCGGCGGAGATGCCATTGCCCTCGCGTAGCGTGATGTCCATGAGAACGATGTCCGGGTTCAGGCGCCGCGCGGCGTCGATGGCACCCTGCTCGGTGTCGACGATGTCGAGGATCTCGAACCCCGCTTCGGCCAGCGCGCTGTCGATGTTCATGGCCACGACGGCTTCGTCCTCGACGATGAGCACCCGTCGCTGTCCCGGCAGGGCGGCTTCGCGCGATGTCTTGTCGTATGGGGACCCCTGGTCGGGAGGGTTGCCGGAAGCGAAGAGCATGGGCGACCCGGCCCGCCGTGTGAGTTCGAGGCTTGGACTCATTTCGCTGCTCCCCCCAGGGGCACATGAAGAAGAAAGGATTTTCCGGTGTCGCGCCGCACGATCTCCAGCCGGGCCCTGATCTGGCGGGCCAGCCCGACGATCATCCTCATTCCCAGCCCTTTGCTCGTGGCGGGCTCCAGATCGGCCGGCAGGGGCCGACCGTCGTCGGAGACGGAGACAACGAGGATGTTGCCTGCGGGATGGCAGGTGACCCGGATGATGCCCTCGCCGTCGGGATAGCTGTACTTGAAGGCGTTGGTCACCAGCTCGTTCACGATGAGGGCGAGCGGAATGACTTTGTCCGTCGGCAGGGTGCAGGCACTGGCCTCGCACTCGATTCGCACCTTGTTTTCGTCACCGCCGCCGGCGGCGGCGAGTTCGCCGCAGAAATCCCGGAAAAAGACATCGATAGACACCCGGTCGATATGCTCGTCCGCATAGAGGCGCTGATGAACCTGCGCCACCGTGTTGATTCGGGAAACGGCCTGGTCGAATTGCTGCCGGGTTGTCGCATCCGAAATGTTCATGCGCTGCAGCGACAGCAGGCTGGCAATGAGCTGCAGGTTGTTCTTGACCCGGTGATTGACCTCTTTGAGCAGCAGCTCCTTGCCCTGCACCGCTTCCATCAGCTCCGACTGACGCCGTTCCAGGGCCTGGGCCATTTCCTCAACATGCTGCGACAGCGACCGGATTTCCCGGTCGCCTTGGTGAATGGGCGTGGGGGCCTCGAAATCGCCCTTGGCCAGGCGGTCGGCCCGGTCCCTGAGGGCCCGCAACGGTCGGGCGGCGCCAAAATGCGCACCGAGGATCGCCACGAAGGAGGCAAGCAGGAACACCAGGCTGGTCCAGGCGACTTCCCGCCAGAACAGCGCCTCCGACTGCCGCAACGCTGCCGTCATGGGCACCCCGACAAGGACCGTCAATTGGGTGGGCTCCTGCATCGGGGCGAAGGCGAAGGCGTATTCGCTGCCGTCCAGCCATTCCGCTTCTCCTGTGACCGCGCCCTGCCGGGTCGCGATCGCCCGCCGCACGACGGCGGAGGAGGAAATGTTCTTCCCCATCCACGTGGCGGGCTCGGGCCAGGCCGCGGCCACCGTACCGTCGCGATCGACAAGGGCGGCGATCGCGCCCTCGGGCAACGGCGGCTCGTTCAGCGTCCGCGACAGGACGCTCGTCCGATAGGCGACGAAGACCACGGCCTGGACGGCACCGTCGGGGGCGCGGACGGGATAGGTGAAGGTGATGCTGCCCTCACCGGTCTGCCGGCCGATGATGAAGTTGCTCGACTGCATCGTGCCGGTGCGCAGGGTTTCCTTGAAATACTCCCGGTCGCCAAGATTGATCGGCCCGGTGCTGGTCAGGCTGACGCACCAGCGCTCGCCGTCCGGGTCCAGCACGGCGATCGCGGTGAGCTCGGCGACCTCGGCGGCGATTTCGCGCAACACCGTGCTGCATCTGTCCGCGTTCCGCTCGCGGACGGACTGGAGGTAGGAGATCGACGTCAGGAGCAGGCGGGAGCTTTCGACGATGCGGTTCTGCCGGGCCGCGACCAGCCCGGCCAGCGTCTCGGCATTCTCCAGGATTACCGCCTGTCGGGTGTCGCGGACTTCGATGTCGTGAATGATCTGAATCGCGAAGACCGGCAGCGCGGCCAGCAGAATCAGAAAAATTAACCGAAGACCCAGGCCCACCCGACACCCCCCGGGGCGCAGCTTAGAGACGAGAGCCTAAACCGCCAGCCTATCCAAAGGGGTAGAAAGCCGGCGGGTCCACGACGACGTGCCACTGACTTTGATTGACCGCCGCCCGCCTCGCGGCCAGCAGCGGCGCCGCCAGACTAGTCCAGGCCGCGACGCGTGCGCTGGTGCGCGTTGTGCTGGTCTCGGCGCCGCGTTCAGACCGCCCGTAACCGGGCGGGACATCACCCGGCGGGCGTGAGCTTCCGGACGTCGTTGACCGTGAGGTCGCCGGCGAGCTGCTGGGATTTGATCATCGCCGCCTGGGATCCGGCCGACCAGAACAGGATCGGGCGCACGGGCCGGTCGGCGGTCCGGGCGTTCGCGCGGCGGACGAGGAAGTTCGCGATCCAGGGATCCTCGCTGGCCGAGGCGGGGATTTCAGCGGAGACCAGGACCTCGATCGGTGGCGGCGGGGGCGCTTCGCGTTGCTTCTGGCGCAGCTGCCGCTCTTCCTCCCGGCTCTTCTCCGTCTGGCGCTCCAGCTGCTTGATCTCGTGCCCCAGCTTTTCCTGGGTGCGCTGCTCTTCGCCCAGTTCGCGCTGGGCCTGGCGCAGCGCCGCGCCGAGCCTGCCGATGCGGACATCGCCGGCATCCCAGTAGACCTGGAAACGCCGCAGGCACCAGGCGAACCAGGCGCCAAGGGCGAGAAGGACGAGCCACATGCCGGCAGTCGCCATGGTTCAGGCCGCCGCCTCTTGCGAGGTCGACGCTCCCGGTGAGGGCGCGGCCGTCTTCTCGATCTGCCGGAAGGCGCCGAGCTCGTACCCGGCCTTGGCGGAGAAGAGACGGGAGGCCACTCTCTCGGCGGCATCCGGATTGGTCGCCCAGACATCGACGAAGTTCTCGTACGACCAGAAAAGCACCTGGTTCGGCTCGGGTTTGTCGGACAGGTTCCGCCGCAGCGAGGCGCGGAAGATCGGCAGAATGCCGGGCTCGCCGACTTCGTGGATGAAAATCTCGCGCGCCTTCGGGGCGTCGGCGATGTCGTGGTTCGCTTGCTGCAGCGCCGCCTTGGCGGCTTCGCTGCGCGTCTTTACCGCTGCGAGCTCGGCCTGGCGGATCTGTGTCAGCTCCCGGGCCTTGAGCGTCTCGGCCTTGGCTTCCAGGATCTGCTTCTCGATCCCCTGCGCCTGCGGGACGCGCGAGATCGATTCCTTGAAAACCTGGAGCACGACCTCGAGCCCGGCCAGAAACATGGCCAGCACCGTGACGACGTTGCCCAGCCCGTTCACGGCGCCGCTCCCGGCGAGGCCGGCGCAAGCCGGCTTGATGGTGACGCGCTCATTCGATCGCCGCTCCCAATCCCGACATTCCGTGCGGGGCGCCCGCCCGGGGGGCCATGCCCCCCGCGAACCTGCCCCCCGGACCGGGGCACCCCTGTTTTTAAAGAAGCTATGTAAACAGGGGCTTAATTCGGCCTCGCGGGGCCTATTTATCGCCGGACCACCCGCGACCCCCCTCGAACCCCCTTGTATCTACTGCCCGAATTCCGCCCCGCTTCGGGCCAAAATCCGCCGGGTGGCGGCGATGGCCGGCGAGATCGCCGATCTGGCGGCGACGGTGGCCAGGCGCGAGGCCGGGCAGCAGGCGGCGGGCAAGGCGCAGCGGAGCCGGGTCTCGCCCCGCGCCGCACAGCGGGGCGCCTTGCAGCAGCAATTCCTGCTGTGGTGCGGCGACCCGCTGCTGATCCAGGTCCGGCTGATCGGCGATGCCCTGGCGCCGCCGCCGCACTTCTCGGACAGTTCGTCAGGCGCGTGGTGCGCTGAGGCGGCGGCGTTCGCGGCAAGGCTGGGTCTAGCAGATCAAAAACCACGACGACCGATGCCGTACTGCAAGTGTAGCGCTCGGTGAGTTTTTTGAGTGGCCGTTGTACCGCCTAGCATCACTTCACCGCCGGATGTAATGTGGCGGAGCGATCCGGCACAGTGCTCCGGGGGTTGGGCGTGGGGGCGTCCATCTGCATCTGTGCGGGAGTCTCCAACTGATCTGATCTGCGCGCCCCGGCGCGTTTCGTTGCTGCCCATCAGCGCGCCGTCTCGTCGTGCTTGGCGCACCATTTCCAACACCGCCGCAGATTTACGTCGCTCGGAATTCCACTCCAGAGGCCGCAAGACCGTACACGCGCACCCACGTCGTTCGTAATCCGTGATGTCAGCAGGGGGACCGAACCGATGATGAAAAGCGTTTTCACGCCGTTGCGTACCTGTGTCGGCAAGCGGCTCAGGATACGCAGTATCGAGGTGACCGGCCGGTCCACGGCGGTCCAGGACGGCGGTCTTGAGGAAGACATACGCGCTACATCGTTGGCCGAGGTTTCCACCCAGACCTACGGCGACTTCCTCCCGCGGCGAATCTCCCGCAAGGGCTCTCGAGGGCGCATTAACGTATTTCAGCCGTTCGCCGGCACCGGGACGCTGCCCTTGCCGGAGGGTTTTGACGGCGAGGACCGCATACCCTCGATCCTGCATCTGCGCGGCCTCTTCGGCTCGGCCAGTGAGGTGGATTCGCGGCAGTTGTGGATCGAGATCACGATCGAGCTCCAGGCGCCAGCGCTTGTCGGGGGGATTTGCTACGCCGGCCATCCCTTGCTGCCCTACAGCGTCACCAACGGCGGGGAGACCTCGGTAAATTTCGGGCTGCCGCGCGAAATGCGCCTGAGCTGGGCCGGTCCGAGCACCGGCTTCCTGGACGACGATGCTGCCGTGACGCGCCAGCAACCCGTTTCGCATGGCGGCTTGCAGTTCCTGCAATCCGGGCCCGTGCGGACCAGCCGGCTGGTGCTCCGGCTGTCTGATTTCCCGAAGTTCACGACCGAGATAACACCCGACAACACCGAGGAGAGATTCGGATTTCTGATCCCGCTGCTCTTTGTCTACGAATACAGCGAGGCGGTGCGCTATGTCCCGCAGGTCAGAGCCGGCTTGTTGGCGGCGGTGAAAGAAGGCGGCAAGCCGCGCCAGAGCGCGGATTTCATCTTCTACGCGGACGCACCGCGTAAAACCTATATGGCGCTGACCGCCGGAAGCCTGTTCGATACCGGCGGGCGGAACTATGTCGCCGGCCCCGCCAACATGGTCACGCCGTTCCGCGAACGCTATTGCTCGCCCGTGCTCGAGGTGCAAGAGCGGATTGTGTTCTATCTGGAGCAGGCCGAGGAAAATCCGCGCTGCACCGCTGGCCTGTGTGCCAGCTTCGTTCGGATGTCGTTAGCGGGAATCCTTGCCCGGCCGAAGCTCCGGTTGCAGATCTACGAATTGGATCCGATCGACGGCGTGTCGCCCCTCGATCCGACGCCGCCCCATGAGAACAAGTATGCGCGAGGACTCTACGACGGCGTTGTCGCCGGCGGTGGTGCGTTGGAAGTCACGGCCCGCTTCGACAGGCCTTCCGCGTCGCGCTACTTCGTCGTGGTTCTGACGAATATCTCCGAAGCACAAGGCATCTCCGGCGGACAAGGACAGATCGCGCTGCGAAGCCTCAGTCTCGTGCAGTCCGCCCATGTCTCCGTGACGGCGCGCCCGGCGCGCAACCGCCTCGTGCGGCGGCTCAACTACCGGCTGATCGGCGACAATCTCGCCGGAGACTACTCGACCCTCGGCGCGGACGGCTTTGCCTTCTCGGTCGAGCGCGTCGTGGCCGGCCAGCGCAAGGAAGTATTGTTCGCCGCCAACAGCCTGCTGGACCTGCTGCAGTCCGGATCGGCGCGGCTTTACGCCAACCATCGCTACGACGAGACCATCAAGGATGAGAGCCGCGAAGAGGTGACGACCGAAGCCGGCGGCAGCGACCACCACATCAGCAAGGCGCGCTCCGCCGGCTGGCGGCGCACCGAGGCCGGCAAGAACGTGGGCAAGGATATCGCCTGGCCGCATCACAGGCCGCCGCCGACCCCCGCCATGGAGACGAACGGCAAGGATGTGAGGCATCTGACGTTTCCGGACAACGCACCGGATGGCCGCCACGAATTTGCCTCGCTGGGCAATCTCGAGACGCGGACGCAGTCGGAGATGATCGGCAACGAGGGCCTGGGGGCGCTCCTCGATCCGATCCGCAACATCGTGAACACCATCGCGAAGGAAAACCCGATCGTCAGCGACCCGAATTTCTGGCCTGATCCGACCGGGGGCCCCCGCCTCCTGCGTGACGACGTGCCCGCAGACCTGCCAACCGAGAACCGGGCGAATCCTGACGCCGTGAAATGGGCGGATGTCTGGGACGGCATGCCGAACGTTCGCCGGGTCGGCCTGGTCACCAATCTTTCTATCCCGCCACTTTTTGCCTCTCCCCAGATGTTTGCGGATATGGTCGAACAGATACCCGCCGCGTTGATCGCCTTTCGCGACATGTTTGGGACGGGGACCCTGCCCGCGGGTCCGTCGCTGACCTCCGCGGCTTCAGCGGCGGCCCTCGGCACGGTACTGGGCCTCACGGTCAATCCTCTTCGGCCTGGCAGCCTGGATGTGCTTCTGGCGTTGCAGCTTCTGAACGGTATGGGCATCGGGCTCAGCGGGAGTGCTGCGTATTTTGTCGGCGGCGGCATCTCCTTTTCTTCCGCGCCGGTGCTCCCCAGCCTCAACCACACGACGATGAGCGGCCTCACGGGATCGATCAGCAAGCAGGCGCACCAGGCCGGCTATTCCTACAGCCAGCAGCTGAGCGGCGGTTTCGACCAGAACACCGTGGAGACCGAGTTCCTCGGCGGCTTCGTCGCGCGCACGGTGAGACGCACGCTAAATCCGGAGAAACGCCGATCCCAGGGCGCCGAGGTTGAATGGCAGGGCCGGCGTACGGACATCGTGACCGGATCGATCCCCCTGTCCCTGACGCTGGCGGCCCTGGGCGGGAAAATGTACCGGACCTCGGATGAATCCCTGTGCGTGCGCTTCACCGGCGGCATGGGGAATTCGGCATCCATGGATGTGTGGTTCGACGTCGACGAGGAGGTGATCCGCGATGATTATTGACCAGATCGTCCTGGCCGGCAGCGCGGCCTATCTCAAGCGGGATGACGTCGACGAGGACGATCCCGAAGTCCTGAACCTGGCGCAGGGCACGCGTATCGGCTCCTCGGCAACACCCGGCGAGGGTCTCGTCCAGGAGATCAACGGGCTGAACCTGCAGATCGAGCGCGACGACGTCATGGAGCTGTTTGCGCGTCAGGCCGAGCCGCTGATCGCCGTCGAAGTCTGGAAGGAGATGTTTCCGGGCCTGTTCAAGGACCCCTACGCGCACCGCGTGCACCGGGTGGCGGGGTTCGAGGATTTCGGCCGCGGGACGCTGGAGAATCTCCGGGTCATGGAAGTCGACGGCGTGCCGGCGCTGGTTTCGCTCGGCGCCGGCGAGCCGAGCCGCTGGCTGTCACCGATCTACCAGATGCCCGGGCCACTCAATTTCGACGCGGTCGCCTGGGACATCCCCAGCGCCAAGACGACGACGCCCGACGCCTTTACCTACGGTCTGCGCCTCTATGTATGGCGGGAGGGGGAGGATCTGGGCGCCGCCCCCACCTCCGTGGGAGTGGTCAAGGGCGCGCCACCGCGGAGAAACCGGTTCAGGGACAATCTGCAGTCCAAGCTGGCGGATGTCATTGCCTATCAGGTCGAGTTCACCGCCACGGTGAAGGCCGATGCTTTCCTGAACGAGCGCCATAGCGGGACGGCAGGCGGCGAATCGCTGGGCCGACCGCTGCTCACCGGCGTGCATCTGCTGGAGATGGTGTCATCGGCGCATAACTACCACTCGCTGCAGGAGATGATCGAGGATTCGTCGGACTACAGTCTCTTCGATCTGGGGAACGATCCGCCGCGGCGGCTGACCTGCGCGCTGAACCTGACGGCGACCCTGACCGTCGGCGAGCGCATCGTCCTTAAGGTGCCCCGCGCGGACCCCAAGCTGAAGCGATTGGAGGCGCGGTTGGACGCTAATGTCCTTCTGCGGCCGCCGCGCATCGACAAGAGGGGGTGAGCGATGGCTGAGCCTGTTACGACGGTTTCTGTCGCGTCGGTGTGTTCATACGTGCTCGCGGTCATTAAGGCGCTGGCGCTGTTCAATGCCCCGTTGAACAAGGTCACCGGCCAGGATCAGGCGACGGTTGGCCAGATGAACTCGAAGGGCAGTTAGGATGGCCACCAAAACCGCGTCCGAGAGCAACGCCCCGCGCCTTCAGAGCGACCCGTCATGCAAGGCACCGGAGCAGAAGCCCGGCGACCTGTTCAGGACACAGCACGAGAGCCCCGTCCGCGGCTGGGTTGAAACGATCTACCAGTGCCGGAACGACCCCAAGCAGGAGGGGGGTATGCGCGCCGAGTATGTCCGGTCGGATCCCCTCGGCTCCGCCCCGGTGAAAGCCGCCCCCAAGGAATCCCCGCGCCCGTCCGAGACACGAAACCAGGCCCAGCGAAGCAACAAGAAGGAGGTCAAGGACGTACCTGGAGAGAAAGCCGCGGCGGCGCGCGCCGAGGAGGGGGTGCGGGCGCAGGATCCGGGACCCGGCACCGCGCCGGCGGAGGAGGCGGACCAGAAGCGAAACGCCGACGCCGCCGCGCCGGCCGCAGCGCCGCCACAGGCCGTTCCCGACGAACCCAAAGCGTCGGACAGGGCGCAGGAGACCGCGGACGATCCGGAGGAGATGGGGTTCGGCACCGCCGGCGGGATCGCGCGCAGGCTGGAAAACCGGATCGATCAGGTCGACAACGCCGTCAAGGCCATTGACGAGGGGTTGGACGAGTGGGTGCAAGACCAGGGTGGCTCCGTCGCGAGCGTTATTGGAGCCACGGTGGCTTCAAGTGCTTTGACGCTCTTCCGGGAGGGCGTCTTCGGCACGATGAAGGACGCGCTCAACATGGCGCATCTCGGGGAGGGCATCGGCTCGGGCACGCTGGAGGGGGCCCTCGAGGATGTCGGCCGTCTGGCCGATTTGCTGCCGGGCGTGGGGGCGCTGCGACGCGGCGGCAAAGCGGCGGCCCGCTTCAGGCGCCGGCTTGGTTTCGGGGGCGCGTCAAAACGCCCGGTGAAGATCGTTATCGACTACGACCTCGAAGAGGCGAAGGACCTGAGGCTCGATCCCAAAGCCGCCAATTTCATGCGGGCGTGCCTCGAATATGGACAAGGTCATAGCGAGGAGTTGGGCAAGGTGGGTAAGGAGAATCTGCTCGCCATCTCGTCTCGCAAGAAGGGGGACAAGAGGGCCCGGGAGAAGGCCCGGGAGCGCATGCGCGAAGCCAAGAAAGACATCGCCGGGACCGACGCGTCACACAATGTCGACAGCGTCGTCAACCCGCACTTCGATCCCGACACCGGGACCTTCTATTTTGCCAAAAGCGAGGTGAACCAGGCCTTCGGCCGGCTGATCCACAGCAAGCTGGCAGGAAAGCTGGGCACGCAGAGCTACGCGAAAATGCCCGGCCATCGCGGGCGTCCGGTCAAGGTGGTGTTCAAGAATTTCCCGAAATACTCCGTCGTGCCGCCCGAGACTCCCAAAGTGGTGTCCTAGCCATGGTCGATTTCGGTGGCATGGTGTCCTCGGGCATCAAACAATTCGAAGAAGTCGTCACGCCTGCGGACGGCGAGGTCACCAACCCGCTCCCCGAACCGGCCGAGGTCGCCGCGGTGGTGGTCGAGGGAATGGGCGAATTCGTCAGCGACCTGGAGGCGATGAAGGAAGATTTCGAGGCGGAACTGGGGCGTCTGGGTGAGACCGCGCTGACGGCTCTGCAGGATTTCCTCAACGCTGCCGGCGACGTGAAATCGGCGTGGACGGCCGTCGAAGCCCAGTTTGCGGTGGTGCAACTGGAAGTGTTTACGCTTTCTGTGGGGGCCATCGCCCGGCCGGAGAACCACCGCAAGCTCGTCGTCCTCGCCGAGAAGATACAGCTGGTCCAGCAGGCGCTGGCTGCGTTCTTTCGCTGTCTTAAGGCCCTTCTCGACGTGCTCCCCGGCGCCGATGCCATCCGGGACAGCCTGAACGCGCTCGATCCCCGCTTCGAGGACTGGCTGGCGGCAGTCTGATCGGCCTGACCGCCGGATCGATGCTCATCGCACCAAACCCAGGCCCCGACGGAACACGCCGCTACTCGACGCCGCGGACCTTGCGCTGGTGGGCGGTGTGCGGGTTAGCCGCCGGCTTGACCCCGGGCTGATGGGTGTCACCCAGCCGGTCGATGATCTCGTCGAGCTGGTCGAGGGTCTGATAGAAGACCTGGAAGACACCCGACTGCGCGCCCTTCTTGTGCAGGATGCGCACCTTGACGCCGAGCGAGTGGGTCAGCCGGCGCTCGAGGTCGTCGGTATTGGCGTCACGCAGGATGGCGTCGCCGCCCTTGCCGCCCTTCTTCGCCGTGCCCTTCTTCGACGCCGGGCCGCCGCGCGAGGCTTCCATCAGCGCCTCGGCCTCGCGCACCGAAAGCTTGCCGCGGATCCAGTCGCCGGCCAGCAGCGTGGCGTCGGCGCGGCCGACCAGCAATCTTCCATGCCCAGCCGTGAGCTGGCCGCGCTCGATCATGGTTTGAACTTCGTCGGGCAGATCCAGCAGGCGCACGGTGTTGGCCAGCGCGCTGCGGCTCTTGCCCAGGGCCTGCGACAGCCGCTCCTGGGTATGGCCAAACTCGGCCATCAGGCGACGATAAGCGCGCGCCTCCTCGATCGGCGTCAGGTCCTCGCGCTGCAGGTTCTCGATCAGCGCCAGCTCGAGCGCCTCGGTGTCGGTCAGGTCGCGGATCACCGCCGGGATCTCGTGGAGCTGCGCTCCTTGCGCGGCGCGCCAGCGGCGCTCGCCGGCGATCAGCTCGTAGCGGTTGGGATCCTTGGCGTCGCGGCGCACCAGGATCGGCTGCAGCACGCCATGCGCGCGCACCGAGCTGGTCAGCTCCTCCATCTCGTCCTTGGTGAAGTTGCGGCGCGGCTGGTAGGCGTTGGGCCGGATATTGCCGACCGGAATCAGTTTCGCGGCGCGCGGGCCGGTCGAATGCGGAGCGGCTTCGGCCGCCGCGTCGCCCAAGAGAGCGGAGAGGCCACGGCCTAAAGGTTTCTTCGCCTCAGGGCTCATGGATTTCTTTCTTTGTCATGCCCGGACTTGATCCGGGCATCCATCGCGCCGCTGGCACCATGGATCGCCGGCCATTCCGTCCCGCGCGTAGAACACGCGCGGGAAAAGACTGGGCCCGGCGATGACATAAGTGAAATGGTCACGCGGCGGCTCGCGTCTGCTCGCGCTTCAGCAGTTCGGAGGCCAAAGACATGTAGGCCTGGCTGCCGGGGCAGCGCAGGTCGTAGAGCAGCACCGGCTTGCCGTGGCTCGGCGCCTCGGAAACGCGCACGTTGCGCGGGATCACCGTCTCGTAGACCTTGGCGCCGAAATAGCCGCGCACGTCGGCGGCGACCACGTCCGAGAGGTTGTTGCGCTTGTCGTACATGGTCAGCACCAGGCCCTGGATCTCCAGGCGCGGATTGAACTTGGCCCGGATCAGCTCGATCGTCTTGACCAGGTGCGACAGGCCTTCAAGCGCGAAGAACTCGCATTGCAGCGGCACTAAAACCGCATCGGCCGCGACCAGCGCGTTGAGGGTGAGCAGGCCCAGCGCGGGCGGGCAGTCGATCAGGATGTAGTCGAAGCCCAGCGCGTGGCGGGCGAGCGCATCGGCCAGGCGGAACTCGCGGCGCTCCATGTCGATGAGCTCGAGTTCCGCGCCGAGCAGATGCACCGTCGCCGGCATGACCGAGAGGTTGGGCACGGCGGTCGGCATGATCGCGTCGTCGATGGCGCTGCCGTCGAGCAGCACGTCGTAGGTGCCGACCTCGCGCGCGGCGGAGGGGATGCCGAGGCCGGTCGAGGCGTTGCCCTGCGGATCGAGATCGATGACCAGCACGCGCGGGCCGACGGCGGCCAGCGCGGTGGCGAGGTTGATCGCCGTGGTCGTCTTGCCCACGCCACCCTTCTGGTTGGCGACGCAGAGGATGCGGGGCGGGGCGGCCGGGACGCGCGCGGCGGACTTGCGGGTCTCGGCGGCTTTCTCGGCGGGATTGCCGGTGAGCGTCTCGGCGGGAGTCTCGGCGGCGCCCTCGGCGGCCGGGTCGTCGGGATGCTCGGCGGGACCCTCGGCGGGCTCCAGCGGCGAATTAGGATTTTCTTCACTTACGGGCAAGGTCAGAAATCCTAAAAATCGTGCTCGCGGGATCGGTGCGGCTGGGCAGGCTCTCGACGGTCATTGTCCAATGTTTGCGCGCACGGGTCAATTCGGCCCCGGCCTTGGCCCCCTTGGGAAAGAGCGCGATGCCGCCCTTTTTCAACAGGGGTTGGGCCAGGCGCAGGAGATCCTCGAGCTCGGCCAGCGCCCTTGCGGTCACGATATCAGCGCGTTGCGCCAGCTTCGGCGTCGCATTGGCGATGCGCGCGGCGTGGATGGTGACGCGCCTGGCGGCGCCCGTGGCGCGCGCCACTTCAGCCAGGAAACCGGCCTTGTGGCGGTTGCCTTCGACCAGGTGCACCTCGAGTCGCGGGTCGAGCAGGGCCAGCACCAGCCCGGGGAAACCGGCGCCCGAACCCAGATCCACCAGCACCCGTTTATCATTGGGAATCAGCGGCAGGAGCTGCGCCGAATCAAGGAAATGGCGGCTCCAGATCTCGGGCAGGGTCGAGGGCCCGACCAGGTTGAAGCGGCTTTGCGTGCGCTCCAGCAGCTGCTGATAGGTGACCAGGCCAGCCAATGTTTCACGTGAAACATTGGTGGCCGCGGCGAATTCTTCAGGGGTCACGCGGCCTGACGCCGGCGGACGTGGCGCAGCAGCACGGTGAGCGCCGCCGGGGTGACGCCGGCGATGCGCGCCGCGGCGGCGATGGTGGCCGGGCGGGCCTGGGCGAGCTTGGTGCGCGCCTCGGTCGACAGGCTGGCGATGGCGCCGTAATCGAGATCGTCGGGCAGGGCGAGCGATTCATCCGAGCGGTAGGCGCGGATATCCTCGTCCTGGCGGCCGAGATAGCCGCGGTAGAGCGCGTCGATCTCCACCTGCTCGGCAATCGCCGGAGCCAGCGCCGCCAGCGCCGGCCAGAGGCCGGCCAGGCGCTTGAGATCGACACCCGGCAGGGCCAGCAGATCGGTGGCCGAACGGGCGACACCATCCTGGTTCACCGCCAGGCCCCATTTGGCGAGGCGGCTAGGCGTCTCCTTGAGCGAGCCCGCCAGAACCCGGGCCTCGGACAGTGCCGCGGCCTTGGCGGTCCAGGCTTTTTCGCGTGTTCCGCCGACGCAGCCCAGGGCAATGCCCTTGGGGGTCAGGCGCTGATCGGCGTTGTCGGCGCGCAAGAGCAGGCGATACTCGGCCCGGCTGGTGAACATGCGGTAGGGCTCGTTGGCGCCCAAGGTGACCAGGTCATCAATGAGGACGCCGATATAGGCATCGGCCCGGTCGAGGCCGAACGCCGGCGAGCCGGCGACCTGCAGCGCCGCGTTCAGGCCGGCCATCAGCCCCTGGGCGGCGGCTTCCTCGTAGCCCGTGGTGCCGTTGATCTGGCCGGCCAGGAACAGGCCGGGCAGGCGACGCGTCTCCAGTGTGGGCTTGAGCTCGCGCGGATCGACGTAGTCGTACTCGATGGCGTAGCCCGGCCGGATCATGCGGGCGTTTTCCAACCCCGGAATCGTCTTCAATAACGCCACCTGGACGTCCTGGGGCAGGGAGGTCGAGATGCCGTTGGGGTAGACGGTGGGATCGTCGAGGCCCTCGGGCTCGAGGAAGATCTGGTGGCGCTCGCGGCTGGCGAAACGCACCACCTTGTCCTCGATCGACGGGCAGTAGCGCGGCCCGGTCGAGCCGATCTGGCCCGAATACATCGGCGCGCGGTGGATATTGGCGCGGATCAGCTCGTGCCCGGCCGGCGTGGTCGCGGTGATGTAGCACGGCACCTGGGGCACGGTGATTTTGCCGGTCAGATACGAGAAGGGCAGCGGCGGATCGTCGCCCGGCTGCATCTCGAGGCTGGCCCAGTCGATGGTCCGGCCGTCGAGCCGGGGCGGCGTGCCGGTCTTCAGCCGGCCCAGCGTGAAACCCGCCTTCTCCAGGGTTTTCGACAGGCCGAGCGAGGCGGGCTCGTTCGCACCTTCGGAATTGGTGCGCCCGGCCGGGATGCGGGTCTCGCCGATATGGATCAGCCCGCGCAGGAAGGTGCCGGTGGTCAGCACCGCCGCGCCGCAAGCGATGCGAGCCCCGGACGCCGTCAGCACGGCCACCACGCGGCCGTCCTTCAGCTCCAGATCCTCGGCCGCTTCGGCGCGGATCGTCAGGTTCGGCTGCTCGGCCAGGATCGCCTGCATGGCCTGGCGGTAGAGCTTGCGATCGGCCTGGGCGCGTGGGCCGCGGACGGCCGGGCCCTTGGACCTGTTCAGGAGACGAAACTGAATCCCGGCGCGGTCGATGACCCGGCCCATGACGCCGTCGAGGGCGTCGATCTCGCGCACCAGGTGGCCCTTGGCCAGGCCACCGATTGCCGGGTTGCACGACATTTCACCCACCGTCTCGAGGCGGTGGGTGAGGAGGAGCGTCGAGGCGCCCAGCCGCGCCGCCGCGGCGGCCGCCTCGCAGCCGGCATGCCCGCCGCCGATCACCACCACATCGAACCTGTCCGGCGATGAATGTCCCATGGGCGGCGGAATGTAGTGGCGTGGCCCCAGCCCGTCAAACCGCGATGTTTCACGTGAAACATCGGTTATTATCAATATATAACAATGGCTTGATGCTTTATAGGTTAGTCGTCCTGATTGGGTACTTGACTGAACCACAGAATAGTCTAGATTTGCCAATGCGTTGGCAGCGTGATGACACCGATTCGGCCCGTCAGGGCACGGGACTTGCAGGGAATAATCCTAAAATGCTAGGATTCTCGCCATGGACGGCGGCGGCAAACCCACATTCGACAAGGGACCGGAGATCACTCTTGGGATGGCTCTCGCCGGGGGCCAGATGGTGGCGGCATGTCTAAAAGACCCGGACCTGATGGCGAAGCCAAATTTCGCCGGCGAGTTAGCTGCTCGAGTGTTTCGTTCAATGGCTTCAGAATGTCCGGCTGACTGGTCACGTACTGGGTGTGCAGGAGATCGCCCCACTTAACGAGCGCCCTGCTCACGACGAGCATGTCATCGGCAATCTTCTGAATGTCCGTGGCGGTGAGATAGCGCATGCGATCTTCGCGAAATGGACGGATGGACGCATGCACGGCCATGGTCGGGTCCTCGGCCTTGCCCCAGATCCAGTGCAGGATGTTGTTTCGCTCCGTGCGCAGCCTGGCTATCTCGGCGGTTAGCTTACTGACTTCCTCTTTGGCATTGGGATACTGGTCGGTCAGTCTTGCTTTCAGCAGGCCGACAATCCGGTCGGTCGGTAGGTTCTTCAGCAAGAACTCCGCCGTTTCCGGTTCCCCCCGGAAGGCAGAATTCACGGCGTGCTCGATGTGGTGCTCCATCTGCGACGAGCGGCAGCAACATGAGCAATCGCGTAGTGGTGTTCGTCTGGAAGGAACGGTAGCTTTTCAACCATGGCTAAATCCCCCAGGAAAACGAAGGCAGAGCGGGAAGCGGCGAAGCGGCGAGACGCCGTCCTTGGCCGGATGCTGAACACCCCGCCGCAGCATAAGACCGCGAAAAAAGCCGAAAAACAACGTGACGGATAAAGCCCCGCCGCTCCACATGGATCGCTGGAGCCGCAACGCGCGGCTTTACGAAACGCTGGCGAGGACGGGGGTTTACGTTGTTCCCGTCCTCGCCGACGCCGATCCGTCGAAGATCGACTACATGCACATTTCGGCGGACCTGCCGCAGTACTTAGCCGAGCAGACCGCCGAGCAGGCCACCAGCCGAGCAGTTACCCCGCCAGTGGCGCGGCCTCAGGTTCGCCCAGTGGTCGCCACCGCCGAGCGCGGTGGGGTGAACGTGATCAACCTGCCAGCCGTTGTCAGAGATGCGGCCGTACTCCGAACGCCGGATAATGCGGCCGTCGCAGTCGATGCCCCACTCGGGCCAACCGAATGCGTACCCGGCCTTGCTGAAAACAAAATCTAGTTCTGATTGGCTGTATGCCATTGGTTAGGGTCCTTCGTTAGCGGACGCGCTTATGGCGCCGCTGTCACAAGGAGCCGGCTTGACCCAGGAATCAGCCTGTGCAGAAATGCGCAGGTCCAAATCTGAACTGCCCGCGTCGGCTCCACCGGTGCGGGAACCTGAGGCCGGGGTTCGTACCCCCGGCCTCAGACTCGATCCCAAACAATTTAACAGATACAAGCGTGACCGCAATAGGCGTTCCCGTTACGTTTCCACACGCCCATATGGGCTTAAGGCGTTGAAGGACAGAAGAAAACGGCGCTTACGTTCGCCATTTTCGGCTAACAACTCGCTACGCCCAAGTCGCTCGGGCCAAGAGCAATCTGAACTGATCGCGGCTGAGACTCGGGGAGGTCGTGCGCCTCGCCGTTAGGCGGCCGTGCTTAGACAGCCCGCCGATAGGTCAACCGCTTGCCCTCGGCACCCTTGAGGGCGATCAGGGCGCGCTCGGCATCCTCGACGCCGTTCGCGGCGCGGTGATTGAAGCGGAAATCGAACTCGACCAAGTAGCGCTGAAGGTGCTTCTCGCTGCAATGCTGGTAGACGCCCTTCATGCCGCGCTTAAACACCGAGAAGTAGTTTTCAACGCGGTTGGTCGTCGCGCCTGACTTGGACACGTATTCGCCGGCCGTGTGCTTCACGGTGTTGTGGCCCGCGAACGTCTTGATCGAGCCGAAGTAGAGCGGGCTTTCATCCGTGTGCAGCGTGGACTGCCAGCGGATGTTGTCCTTGAGGATTTTGCGGACGGTCACGGCGTCGCAGCGATCAACGTGGAACGTGCGGGCCTGCCCCTCGCTGACCAGCGAGACAACGGCCATTTTCTTGCCCCTCTTCTCGGCCTTGGGCTTGCCGCGATAGGCGTCCTTGGTCCCGAAATAGGTTTCGTCCGCTTCAACGGTCTTGAGCGCCCCGCCAATCGGGCCGGGGTTCACGGGCTTCATTGCCTCGCGGATGCGGTGCGCCATGAACCACGCGGTCTTGTACGTGACGCCCAGCATGCGGTGTAGCTGATGGGCGCTGATGCCCTTCTTGCTGGAGGTCAGAAGATGGACGGCGAGCACCCACTTGTGCAGGGCGACGTGCGAGCGCTCGTAAATCGAGCCTGTACGCACGGTGAACTTGCCTCGGCAGTCGGCGCAGAAATACCAGCCCGGACCCATGGAATTGCCTCCCAGCGGGCTCACACGGCCAACGCAGCCGTTGAGGGGGCAGGAGACAGTTTGGGGCCAGCGGATGCGCTCCAGATGGGCGCGGGCCGCTTCCTCGTTATGAAAGATGGGGTCGGAAAAACCAGCCATGACAACCTCTTATCTCGAATGAGGCCAGTATGCCCGAGTCGGCCTGTTCAGTCAAGTACCCAATTAGGTTAGTCGTCCTAGGCTTGGCCGGCCCAAACGGACGCGGTATGTTGCGGCCATGGCCGCCCCGCCCCTGGCCCCCGACCTGGCCCGCGCGCTCGCCATGGCGACGCTACGCAGCGAGCGGCTGCGCGCCCGCGTGCTGTTCGTCACCCTGGCGGGCTTCAGCGCCTTCGTCGCCGGCGTCTTCCTGCTCGGCGGCGAGGAGCTTCTCACCCGCGCCACGCAGGGCCGCTTCCACTGGTACCAGCCGCTGCTGCACATCGCGCCATTTCTGGTCTACGAGGCGATCGTCGGTTTCGTGGTGCTCGACCGCTTCATCGCCCGCGGCTTCGAGCCGCCGGCCATTGCGCGCTACGCCAACGCGGCGATCGAGACCAGCGCGCCCACCGTGCTGGTGCTCTTCATGCACAGCACCACCGACTCCGCCGCCGCTTTCGGCGCCGTGCCCTCGCTGGTCTATTTCCTGTTCATCGTCGCCTCGGTGCTGCGTCTCAACTTCGGCCTGCCGCTGTTCACCGGTCTGGTCGCCGGCGCGCAATACCTCATCGCCGCCTGGTGGGTGCTGCCGCTCGACGTCGCGGCCGACGATCTGCTGCTCACGCCGCAGCTCCACGCCGGCAAGGCGCTGGTCATGGTGATCGCCGGCGCCGTCGCCGGCCTGGTGGCCCTGCGCGTGCGCGGCCTGATCGTCCGCCTGCTGCAGGAGACGCAGGCCCGCGAGCGCGTCACCAACGTCTTCGGCCAGCACGTCTCGCCGGAAGTGGTCGAGCGCCTGCTCCAGCGCGGCGACGAGGATACGAGCGAGCAGCGCGAGGTCTGTGTGCTTTTCCTCGACATCGCCAACTTCACCAACCAGGCGCGCTCGCGCCCGCCGGCCGAGGTCGTCGATTATCTGAACCAGGCCTTCGATGCGATGATCGAATCCATCGACCGCCACCAGGGCATCATCAACAAGTTCCTGGGTGACGGATTCCTGGCGATCTTCGGCGCCCCGCTCGACGATCCTGCGGCGGCGCGCAACGCCGTGGCGGCGGCGCGCGACATCCTGGCCGAGATCGATCGCCGCCAATCACAGCCAGCCGGGGCGGACCCGTCCTGGCCGCTGCGCGTGCGCATCGGCATCCACGTCGGCAACGCGGTCACCGGCAATGTCGGCTCGCGCCGGCGCAAGGAATTCACCGTGATCGGCGACGTGGTCAACCTCGCCGCCCGGATCGAGCAGCTCAACAAGGAGTATGGCTCGCGCCTGCTGGTCTCCGAGGCCGTGGCGCAGGCTCTCGATGATCGGGCCGCCGGCGCGCCCGTCCATACCGTCACCGTGCGGGGTTACGACACGCCGATCCGGGTCATCGTGCTGGATCCGCCCCGGCCGGCGGTCGCCGTCGCCGAAAAAGCCAGCGCTTAGGCCGGCAACGCCTTGGCGTACTGGATAAGGCGCCCGGCCGATTGGATGTGCAGCGGGTGGCCGCGCCCGTCGACCCCGATTCGGCTTAGCTCGCGAAAGGCGCGCGAGCCGCTGGACGGCTTAGGCCGATCAGCCTAGTCCAAAATTGATGCTGCGCCTCAAGCCTCCAATTTTAGATGCGAAAACATACCGTTGAGCACGCGGACACGCCGCCGCTACGTATTTTATCTGATATCCCCCTTAAGCTTGCGTTCAACCGTCTCCCGTAGCTTCCGCGCCGCCGGCACCCTGCCGGCGGTAAGGAGCTTCTTTCAATGAGCCGTTTACTTTCCCGCTTCAGCGTTAGCCTGCAGATCGGGCTCGTCGCTGTCGTCGGTATCTTGGGCCTTCTGGCCCTCGCCGCCACCTATCTCGTCAGCAGCACTAGCCTTGCGACGTTGCAGACGCGTTTCGACCAGCAGCGCGCCGCGTTCGATACGCTCACCGAAATCGACAACGAACTGCTGCAGGCCCGCCGTGTCGAAAAGGATTTCCTGCTGCGCGACAGCGCCGAATATATCGGCCGTCATAACACCGTGGTTTCCGGCATTACCGCCAAGGTAAAGGCGCTCGGCGACCGACTCGATGACGTCGGTCTCCGGACCAAGGTCGCGACGATGGCATCCGGGATCTCCGCCTACGGCACGCAGTTTGCCAAGGTCGGCAGCGGCCGCATGGCGGTCGGCCTCACCGAAACCGCCGGACTGCAGGGCGCGCTCCGTGCGGCAGTACATGCTGTCGAGACCATCCTTGCCAAGGACGACGATCAGCGCCTCGATGTCCTCATGCTGATGATGCGGCGTCACGAAAAGGATTTTCTCCTGCGCAACGACGCAAAATACGGCGACGAGATGAAGAAGCGTGCCGAAGAATTCGAGCAGGCCCTTGCCTCGTCAACGCTTGCAGCCCCGGTCAAGGCCGATATCCGGAGCAAGATGGATGCTTATCATCGCGACTTTGCCTCGCTTGTCGTGGGAACGCTGGCCATGCAGGGCGAGATCAAAGCGCTGAGCAGTGCCTATAGCGCCGTGGAACCGGTCATCGCAGAGGTCGAGAACGCAATCCGTTCCGACTATGCGCAGATGAGCGCTGCGATGGACGCGACGCGAAGCCGCACCTCCTTGATCATGTATCTTGCGGTGCTCGCGATTACCCTGCTGGTGGTGACGATCAGCTTCCTCGTCAGCCGCGGCGTCAGCCGGCCGATCGCAGGGATGACCGACGCGATGACCAGGCTGGCCGGGCGCGACATGGCCGCGGTAATTCCGGGCATGGACCGCGGCGACGAGATCGGCCGGATGGCATCAGCCGTCCAGGTGTTCAAGGAGAACATGATCAAGGCCGACCAGCTGGCCAACGAGCAGAAGGCCGAGCAGGAGCGCAAGGAGCGCCGCCAGGAGGCCGTCGAGGGCTTCATCCAGGAGTTCGACAGCTCGGTCAGCGGTTCGCTGAACATGCTCGCCTCGGCCTCGACCGAACTGCAGACCACCGCCCAGTCGATGACCGCGACGGCGGAGGAGACGCAGCGTCAGTCGGTAGCCGTGTCCGCGGCCTCGGAGCAGGCCACGACTAACGTGCAGACCGTGGCCAGCGCCGCCGAGGAACTGTCGTCGTCGATCGCCGAGATCACCCGGCAGGTTGCCGAATCGGCCAAGATCGCCGGCGATGCGGTGGACGAAGCCACCCGCACCAACGCCCAGATCAAGGGCCTGGCCGAGGCGGCGCAGAAGATCGGCGACGTGGTCAAGCTGATCGCCGACATCGCCAGCCAGACCAACCTGCTGGCGCTCAACGCCACCATCGAGGCGGCGCGCGCGGGCGAGGCGGGCAAGGGCTTTGCCGTGGTCGCCTCCGAGGTCAAATCGCTGGCCACCCAGACGGCGAAGGCGACCGAGGAGATCGCCGCCAAGGTGGCGGAGATGCAGTCGGCCACCGACAGCTCGGTTCACGCGATCGGCAGCATCACCGGCACGATCGGGCGCATCAACGAGATCGCCACCACCATCGCCTCGGCGGTCGAGGAGCAGGGCGCGGCGACGCAGGAGATCGCGCGCAACGTCCAGCAGGCCTCGGCCGGCACCGGCGAGGTGACGTCCAACATCGCCGGAGTGAGCCAGGCCGCCGGCGATACCGGCTCGGCGGCGACCCAGGTCCTGGGGGCGGCGAGCGAGCTGGCCAAACAGGGCGAGACCCTGCGCGCCGATGTCGGCAAGTTCCTCGCCAACATCCGGGCGGCCTAGGAACGGCCGGGCAACGACAGGTCTGTCGACCGCTGGATGCCGCCACGCCCTGGAAACGGGGCGTGGCGGACCCGTCTAGTCACCGGCAATGTCGGCTCGCGCCTGCTGGTCCGGGGCCCAGGCCCTCGGCGGCGAGGCCGAGGGGCGCGCCGGTCCACCGTCACTGTACTCGGCTACGACGCCGATCCGGGCTATGGCCCTCCACGCACGTGCTTTACCCGAACCGCAGCATCCGAGTAGCTCTCCGCGGTAATGCAATGTGCGATTGTCTCAAGTTATTATAAAGCCTCATAGAGTGTTGACGATTACCAACTATAGTCGGAGTATCAAAAGAGGGGCCCGGCTTACCAATTGTTAAACCTGGGGCCGGGAGCCCATTCGTCGGACTGGGGGAGAAGTGAAGACCGGCTCGGATGAAGCGCGCCTACGCGCCGTCATCGACACCGCCGTCGACGGCGTAATCCTCATCGATGCACGAGGCATCGTGCTCGTCTTCAACCCCGCCTGCGAGAAGCTCTTCGGCTATTCGGCCGCCGAGGTCATCGGCCAGAACGTCAAGATGCTGATGCCGCCGCCCTACCGCGACGAGCACGACGGCTACCTCGGCAACTATGCGCGCAGCGGGGAACGCAAGATCATCGGCATCGGCCGCGAGGTCGTCGGCCGGCGCAAGGACGGCTCGACCTTTCCCATGGACCTCTCGGTCGGCGAGGCGAAGCAGCAGGGCGGCGAACCGACTTTCGTTGGCATCATCCACGACATCACCGAACGCAAGCGCCATGAACAGGCCTTGCGCGAGAGCGAGGCGCGGGTCCGCGCCGTGGTCGACACGGCGGTCGACGGCGTGATCCTGATCGACGCCAAGGGCACGGTATGCATGTTCAACCCGGCCTGCGAGAAGCTCTTCGGCTACGCCGCCGGCGAGGTGATCGGCCAGAACGTCAAGATGCTGATGCCCTCGCCCTTCCGCGACGAGCATGACCGCTACCTCGACAACTACCACTGGACCGGCGAGCGCAAGATCATCGGCATCGGCCGCGAGGTGACCGGGCAGCGCAAGGACGGCTCGACCTTCCCCATGCACCTGTCGGTCGGCGAGGCGACGCATGACAAAGAGACAACCTTTGTCGGCATCGTCCACGACCTGACCGAGCGCACGGTCGCGGAGGGCCGCCGCGCCCAGCTTGCCGCCATTTTCGATTCGACGAACGACGCCGTCATCGGCATGGACCTCCAGGGGACGATCACCTCGTGGAACCGGGGTGCCGGTCAGATGTTCGGTTACCGGGCTCCAGAGGTCATCGGCCGACCGCTCTATGTGCTGGAGCCCGTCGATCGGCACCGCGAGACGGCCGAGCGCTTCGCCCGGCTGAAGCGCGGCGAGGACGTGGCCCGCTACGAGGCCACCGGCCTGCACAAGGACGGTGACGTCGTGCACATCTCGGTGACCTTGTCCCCAATCCGGGCCGAGACCGAGATCGTCGGCTTTTCCAAGATCGCCCGCGATGTCACCGAGCTGCGGCGGATCGAGCACCAGGTCCAGCAGCTCACGGCGGAGCTGGTGCACACCTCGCGCCTGAGCGCCATGGGCCAGCTCTCATCCTCCCTGGCCCACGAGCTCAACCAGCCCCTGACCGCGGTGATGAACTACGCCGAAGCCGCCCGCCAGATGCTGGCGTCGATCCCCGGTGCCGTTCCGGCGAAGGTCAGCGAATTCCTCGACAAGGCGGCCGCCCAGGCCGAACGTGCGGGGCAGATCATGCGGCGCCTGCGCAGCTTCGTGGAAAAGGGACCGGCCGAGCGCTCGGCCGAGCCCTTGAGCCGGATCGTGGAAGAAGCGAGCGCCCTGGCCACCACCGGGGCGCAGCTCGACGGAATCGCGGTTATCTTCGAGCTCGCCGACCTTCCCCCGGTCGACATGGACAAGATCCAGGTCCAGCAGGTGGTGGTGAACCTGGTGCGCAACGCCGTCGAAGTCCTGCGCCAGGCGGAGCGGCGCGCCTTGACCATCGGCACGAAGGCCGGCAAGGGCGAGCAGACCGTGACGGTGGCCGATACCGGCCCGGGCATCCCGCCGGCCATCGCGGCCCAGCTCTTTCAGCCCTTCGTCACGGACAAGAAGGGCGGCATGGGCATCGGCCTGTCGATCAGCCAGTCGATCATCAAGGCGCATGGCGGCCGGATATGGGCCGAGCCGAATCCCGGTGGCGGCACGATCTTCAGGTTCACCCTGCCGGAGACCCCATCGTGACCGCGACACCGCGCGTCTTCATCGTCGACGATGACGAGGCGGTGCGGGACTCGCTGCAGGCCCTCCTGGAAAGCCGCGGCCATCAGGTAGTGAGCTTCGGCGACGCTGAATCGTTCCTGGCCGCCTATCGCCCCGGACAGGCGGGCTGCGCGCTGGTCGACTTGCGCATGCCCGGCATGGACGGCCTTACCCTGCTCGACCGGCTGCGCGCCAAGGGCGCCCGGCTGCCGATCATCATGGTCACCGGCCATGGCGACGTCTCCCTGGCGGTAAAAGCCATGAAGGCCGGGGCCATGGATTTCATCGAGAAGCCGTATGCCAACGAGACGATGCTGGAAACGATCGGCCGCGCCCTGGCCGTTGCCGGCGGCGGCATCGAGGAGATCGTGGCCGCGGAAGTGGCCGCGCGCGCCGCGGAGCTGACGCCCCGCGAACGCGACGTGCTGGAGAGGCTGGTGGAGGGCAAACCCAACAAGATCATCGCCCACGAATTGCAGATCAGCCCGCGCACGGTAGAGATCCACCGGGCCAGCCTGATGAAGCGGATGCAGGCCGACAGCCTCTCCCACCTCGTCCGCATGGCCCTGGCGGCGGGCATCGGCGGCCGCGCGCGCTAGGAGCCGGGACCGGCCGTTAACCATCCGACCGCGCGTGGCCAGCACTCAAGTCCTACGTAGCTTCCCTTAATTGGCAGAGCCGCCCTTCCGCGCGACTTTCGCGCCATGAGCGGCGAAAAGACCCGGACCATCTTTGTCGTCGACGACGATGCCGTGGTGCGTGACTCCATGACCGCGCTGCTGCAGTCGCGCCAGTACAGCGTGGTCGAGTTCGATTCCGGCCGCGCTCTTCTGAACCGTGACAAGGCCCTGGCCGGCGATTGCCTGGTGGTCGACGTCCACATGCCGGAAATGACCGGTCTCGATCTGCTAAAAACCCTGCGCGATCAAGGCGATCTCCTGCCGGCCATCGTCCTGACCGGTCGCAACGATGCCGCGATCACCGCGCAGGCCCGCGAGTTGGGGGCGGTCGCCGTTCTCGACAAGCCGGTCCGCTTCCAGGCGCTTTTTGACGCCATCGACAAGGCCCTCGCGCCCTAGGGTCCCCGCCGCCTCGCGGCTTTTCCCGCCGTATCGATACGAGTGCGCCGCCGCTACGTAGTTGCCCTTAAGGGCTTTCCACGAATGGCGCCGCGCGCCCGGCGGCGGTCTTATGCGGGCGACGCCGGCGTGCACGGCGGGCGCCTCCCGAGGACATCCCGATGAGCCAGGACAGCCAGACGACGAGAACCCCGGCGACCAGCCTGCGTCGGCTGCGGCTGGGAATCCTGGCGATCTCCGCCGCCGTGATGATCGGCCACGCGGCCAATGAGTACGGCGCCATGCTGGAGGAAAAGGCCGAAGCCGTGGACGGCGCCGTGCGCAATGCCGAAACGCTGCTCATCAGTCTCGACGAACACCTGGGACGCACGCTTCAGGCCGCCGAATCAATGATTCGCCTGGGGGCTTCCCAAATCGAGGCAGAGCTTCACGAGCGGGAATTCGACACCGCCGCGATCCACAAGGCCTTCATCGATATTCATCGCGGCACGAGTCAATTGCGCGGTCTGGGTTTCATCGATGCCTTCGGCAACCTGTCCTTCTATACGACACCCAATCCGGACCCCGCGCAGCCGCGGATCAACGCCAAGGACCGGGAATACTTCACGTTCCATCGCGCCCACCCGTCGTCCGAGGTGCTGATCGGCCGGCCGTCGCCGAGCCGCGCCACCGGCGACATGATCGTGCCCCTGACGCGCCGGGTGAATCATCCCGACGGCAGCTTTGCCGGCGTGGTGCTCGGGGCGCTCGAAGCCGCCTATTTCAACAGCTTCTACTCGCGGCTGGGAACCGGCACGCGCGCCCTGTCCATCTTCGGCAGCGACGCCATCATGCTGGTGCGCATGCCCTCGGACCCGAAGCAGGTCGGCACTTCATTCGCACACCGCCCGCTGTTCCGCGATCACATCGGCCAGCATGAGAGCGGCTGGTACAGGCGCCCGGCCGAGGGCGACGAGTCGGCGCGCTATGTCGTCTACCGTCGCGCAACCGGCATCCCCTTCGTCCTGGCGGCGACGATCGAAGAGCCGACGATACTCGCCGCCTGGCACGAAAAGCTGCCGGCGAAGCTTCTGACGGTCGCCGGCGTCCTGCTGGCGCTGGCCATGTTCACCGGCCTGCTGCTGCGCACCACCTATCGGCAGGAGCGGCTTGCCGTCGACCTGCAGGCCAGCGAGGCGCAGTTCCGCGATTTCGCCCAGTCCTCCTCCGACTGGCAGTGGGAGACCGGGCCCGACCATCGCTTTACCCGTTTTGTCGGCAAGGTCGACCGGCTGGACGAGCTCAAGGCGGCCTTTCTCGGCAAGTCCCGCGTCGACATCGCGGATCCGAACCAGCTGCCGCCCGGGTGGCAGCAGCATGTCCAGGATATCAACGCCCATCGGCCGTTCCGCGACTTCATCTACCGCCGCGTATCGTCGGACGGCGTGATCCGCTACGCCAAGACCAGCGGTACGCCGGTGTTCGGCGGCAACGGCGAATTTCTTGGCTATCGCGGCACGGCCTCCGACGTCACCGACGTCGTCCTGGCCGAGGAGCACGCCAGCGCTTCGCGCAAGCTGCTCGCCAACGCCATCGAGACCCTGCATGAAGGTTTCGTGCTGTTCGACGCGCAGGACCGCTTCGTGCGGTGCAACAGCAAGTTCCGCGAGATCTACGCCGAATCGGCCGACCTCCTGGTCCCCGGCACGCACTACGAAAACATCCTCCGCCATGCCGCGGAGCTCGGCCAGTTCCCCGAATCCATCGGCCGCACCGGGAAGTGGATCAAGCAGGCGATGGCCTACCATCACATCATGGCCAGCACCCGGCAGCGCCAGCTGCCCGGCGGGCGCTGGGTCGAGGTGCGGGAGGTCAAGCTGGCCGAGGGCGGCTCGGTCGGCATCCATATCGATATCACCGAGACCAAGCTCGCCCAGGAGCAGCTGCGGGAGAGCGAGGAGCGGCTGCGCAGCATCGCCGCGAATCTGACCCAGGTGATCCTCGAATTCTCGGTCGACCGGGAGGGGGTCATCCACCAGACCTTCGTCAGCGAGCGCTGCCAGGACCTGCTCGGCTACACGGCCGACGAGATCATGGCCGACCCGATGATCTTCGCCCGCATCATCGAGCCCGAGTTCCTGGCCGCCTATTGCCAGACCCTGGCCGATGCTGAGCGTGCCATGGCGCCGGTCGAGGTCGAATACCGCTTCCGGCGGCGCGACGGCGAAAAGCGCTGGGCCCGCTCGATGCTTCGGCCGCGCCAGGGCCCCGACGGCACCGTCTTGTGGGACGGCACCATCAACGATGCGACGGAAGAAAAGGCCGCCGAAGGCCAGCGTCGCGAGCTCGAGAACCAGCTCCGTCATCTCCAGCGCATCGAGGCCGTGGGCACGCTGGCCGGCGGCATGGCGCACGAGATCAACAACAAGCTGGTGCCGATCGTGACCTTCAGCGAGCTCATGCTGATGAAGACCGCCGAGGACGACCCGAACCACAGGCCACTGCAGACCATCCATGACGCGGCGGAGCGCATCCGCGATCTCGTGGCCCGCATCCTGTCGATGAGCCGCAGCGAGACCCCGGGCTCGACGCCCATCGAGATCAAGACCGTCGCCGCGAATGCCATCGACCTGCTGCGCGCAACCCTGCGGCCCAACGTGCGGCTGAGTCTGGAAGCCGATGGCGCGGGCTCCGTCCGCGGCGACGGGGCGCAGCTGGAGCAGGTTCTGGTCAACCTGTGCACCAATGCCGCCCACGCCATCGGCACCAACCAGGGACATATCCGGCTTGCCGTCGACGAGATCGAGATCGACGAAGGCGTGGCCGGCGCCGGCCACCTGCCCCGGGGTCACTATGCAAGGCTGCGCGTTATCGATAACGGCTGCGGCATGACCCCGCAGACCACCCAGCGCGTTTTCGAGCCCTTCTTCACCACCAAGAGCGTCGGGGAAGGGACCGGCCTGGGCCTGTCCATCGTCCACGGCATCATCGTGAGCCATGGCGGCCGCATCACGGTCGAGAGCGCGGTCGGCGAGGGGACCACGTTCACCATCCTTCTGCCCCGGTCCGTCGCCAACGAGTCCTCGCCGAAGGAGCCCGCCGCCAACGACGATGCCACGCACGCCCGACCCCAGACGGCTTCTATGTAGAGTCCCTTAGGTAGGTTTCCTCAATATCCACGGCCATTTCCTTCCCCTAGCCTGACCCTCGAAAACGATCCCCAAGGACACACAGCCATGGCCAAGATCCTGATCATCGACGACGAAAAGCCGGTCCGCGACGCGCTCGAGGCGATCGCCGCCGCTGCCGGCCACCAGACCCGCGCGGCCGGCGACGGGCGGCAGGGCCTGGTCCAGTTCGCCGCCTTCCAGCCCGACCTGGTAATCACCGACATGCTGATGCCCGAGAAAGAGGGCATCGAGACCATCGCCGACCTGCGCAAGCTGCGTCCCACCCTGCCGATCATCGCTATCTCCGGCGGCGGTCGTGTCGGTAATCTGAGCTTCCTCAAGATCGCCCAGCGCTTCGGCGCCAACCGCACCATCGCCAAGCCGTTCTCGGCCCAGGCGATCCTCACCGCACTCACCGAACTCCTGCCGGCAGCCGCCTAGAAAGCTTCATCCATGACCGATGCCACCGTCCTGTCCCGCATGGGTAACCGCCTGAGCAGCCTGCTCAGCGACGAGACCGCCGCCGCCGCCAAGTCCCGGCCGGACGGGTCGCGCGGCGTGCTGTCAGCGGAGGAATTCGAGGCCCGCGCCAGCAAGACCGCCGGGGAAACCGGGCGCACGCTGGCCGGCGCCGTCAATTTCATCGGCCTGTCAAAGATCAAGGAGAGGCTGGGCGAACGCTGGGAAAAGCTGGCGACGCGGGCCGACGAGGTTGCCCGCCGGGCCATCGAGCACCGGCTCGACGATGTCGACGTCTACACGCGCCAGGGGGAGCTGCAGTACCTCGTCCTGTTCGCGCATCTGAGCGAGGAGCACGCCCGGATCAAATGCAGCCTGATCGCCGAGGAGATCACCAAGCGCCTGCTTGGCGACGAGATTTCGCCCGAGCCGCTCGAGGTCAAGACCATGGTTTCGCAGGCCCAGCACGACACCGCCGCCGGCAACGCGCCTGATATCGCCATGCTGGCGGCGCGGCTGGCCAGCGAGGAGCCGACGGCGAAAGCGGCGGCCGCGCCGGACGACGACTGGTGGGACGGAAGCACCGCCGACGATCCGCTCGACAGCATCCGCCTGGCCTACCGGCCGCTGTGGGACGTGCGCCGCCACGCGCTGGCCACCTATGTCTGCACGCCGCTGGCCTCCGGTGCCGCCGGCCGCCTGGTGCTGGGCGACGACGAGATCGCGGGCGCGGCCGATGCCGCCACCGTCAGCCGTCTCGACCTGATGATGCAGCGCCGCGTGATTGGCGACCTGCGCCATCTCCTGGCCACCGGCCGCAAGCTGCTGCTCTGTCTGCCCGTCCACTTCGAGACCATGGCCTCCAACGCGCGGCGCATGCCCTATCTCGACCGCTGCCGGCGCGGCATTCCGCAAGGCGGCGAACGCTGCCTTGCTTTCGAGATCGTCGGAGCCCCGGCCGGCATGCCGCAGGGCCGCCTGCTCGAGCTGTCGAGCAGCCTGAAGCGTCATGGCCGCTGCGTCTTCCTGCGCGCCACCGCGAGCCACAGCATCTTCCGGCATCCCTCGGAGACCGGCATCTCGGCCATCGGCCTCACCCACCAGTCGCGCGGCAACGAGCGCCTGGAGATCGAGGCCTTCCAGCGTTTCGCCGCCGGTGCCAAGAAGAGCGGCGCCACCACCTACATCCGGGGCCTGCGCAGCCTCAGCCTGGTCACCGCGGCGATCGGCGCCGGATTCGATTTCGTCGACGGCGAGGCCGTTGCCTCGCTGGCCGAGAAGCCGGCCAACGCCTACCAGTTCGACATCGAGGACCTGTTCGCCCGCCAGATGGGCATCGCCAGCACACAGGCCGCCTGACGGCCGAGGGAAGAATGTCATGGCCCGTGTCCTGATCATCGATGACGAACCCGCGGTGCGCGAGGCGATCGGCGCCATGATGGCCGCCGCCGGCCACGAGATCTGCATCGCCGCCGACGGCCATCAGGGCCTCAAACGCCACCGCGATTTCCAGCCCGACCTGGTGATCACCGACATCATCATGCCCGGCAAGGAAGGCATCGGCACGATCTGCGCGCTGCGCAAAATCGCGCCCACCCTGCCGATCATCGCCATGTCGGGTTCGGATAGCGGCCGGTTCGGGGGCGTGAGCTATCTCAGCCTCGCGGGGAAGCTGGGCGCCGACAGCACCCTGAGCAAGCCGGTCTCTCCCCGGGATCTCCTGGCCGCCGTCAGCGCCCTGTTACCCTGGGCCGCCTGAGTACGGCCGCGGCCGGCCGCTGGTGGGCCGACGCCAGGCTCTAAAGGCTTTTCCCGGCCGATCTCAGGTTTTTCCCCATAGCCGGCCACCGCCAAATCCGTACCTTCGTATTTTGCGTCGTCAAGGGGGTCAGGGGTTGCCGGAGAACAAGATCAAGCTGTACCGCTCGCGGGCGGCGCAGCTCCGCAAGGACGCCACGCATTCCGCGTCGGCCGCCATCCAGCGCGAGATGACCGCCCTGGCCGACCAGTACGAAGAGCTGGCGACGACGATCGAGCACGAGCTCAGCAAGAAAACGGCGCGAAAATAGACCGGGCCAGAGCGTGGGCGGCGACGGCGGCGTCGAGAAGTTTCGACTTCTCCCTGCGGATGCGTCTAACCTTGCGCGCATGACGGTCCTGGTCCGGGATCCCGACGATCTGGTCGCCTGCGGCGCCGCTGAAAAAATCCGGCAGGCCTATGCCTATTGGCGCTCGGTGCATCCAGCGGGCGGCGGCCTGCCGGGGCGCGAGCACATCGAGCCGCGGCAGCTCGGCCGCCTCCTGCCGCTAGTCTGGCTGATCGATATTCAGCGCCAGCCGTTTCGCCTGCGCTACCGGCTGGTGGGGACCGAGGTGGTGACCATGCTCGGCCGCGAGGTCACCGGCCAGTGGCTCGACGAGGCCCATCCCGATATCGACGCCCATCAGAGCTACCTGAGCCGGGCGCGGGGCGTGATCGACGACCACCTGCCGAACTGGCGGCACGGCCGGCCGAATCTGTGGAAGCACGACACCTACACGACGGTGCAGAACCTGATCATGCCGCTGGCCGGCGATGGCCGGACGGTCGACATGCTGTTCAACATCAGCGTCGCCAGCCGCTGAAGCCCCGGGCTTCCGGAAATCTCCCGGCGATCAGTTCTGGCCGCGCTTGGCCCAGGATTCGGCGATGCCGGCCAGGCATTGCTGGGCGATCTGCGTCATCTCCGGCGAGGTCGCGTTGGCGGTGGCCGAGCCCACGCTCTGAGCGGCCAGCGCCGTCACGTCGGCGAGTTCCGACGTGGTCATGATCCCCTTCATCACCAGGGCGTTGAGAATCGCGATCTGCAACGAAAGCGACGCGAAACCGTAAGCACCCGAGAGCACATGATCGTCCATGATCAACTCCACCAAGTCCGAAATAGGGGAAGCCGCACCCTAGCAGAGCGCCGCCGAAAACCGGACTCACGATTCAGCGCCGGCGTCCGCCGACCGGCCACCTGGAACGGTCAGCCGGGACGGAGTCTGTAGAACGGCAACGACAGGCTGTAGATGATGGCGACGGCCCGCAGGGCAAAGGTCGCAGTCACCGCGATGATCAGCGACGTCTCGTAGTCCAGCCCGCCGATATCATGGAGCCCGATGTAGAGAACGGCCCCGGCCGCGGCCACGGTCGCGTAGATCTCCTTGTGCAGGATCACCGGGATGTCGTTACACAGGACATCGCGGATGATGCCGCCGCCCGCCGCGGCAATGACCCCGGTGCTGACCGCGACCAGGGGAGAGGCATCGGCGGCCAGCGCCTTGTCGGCACCGATCGCGGCATAAAGCCCCATCCCCAGCGCATCGGCCCACAGCAGCCAGGTTTCGCGCCGGTCCACATGCGGCGTGGCGACGTAGACGGCGACCGTCACCACCAGGCAGATGACGAGATATTCCGGTTGCCGGGTCCAGGCCACCGGATAGCCGAGGAGAACATCGCGCAGCGTGCCGCCGCCGATCGCCGCGACGATGCCGACCAGCACGAAGCCGCCAATATCCATGTTCTTGCGCGCCGCCGCCAGGGCGCCCGACGCCGCAAGTGCTGCGAGCGCCAGCAGGTCGAGCCAGTAGAAAAAGACCGGCAGTGCGTGGGCGTGATCATCCATGATACCTGCTCCCCCCGGTTTCTCTGATCGGCGTCAGGCGGCCGGCAGGGTCGGCGACAGAACCGACCGCAGCGCGGGCGCCGTATACTTGGCTTCGAACTCGGTGATCTCGCACGTCGCCATGCCGCGCTGCAGGAACGGCGCCTCGGCCAGGACGGCGACCAGCCGCTCCCGGCCGATGCCGTTGACGACGATGATGCCGCCGGCCCGCGGGACTTTCGCACCGACGACAAGGAATGTGCCGTCGGCCACGTGCTTGGCCAGGAAGGCGCGGTGCTCGGTCATCAGCTTGTCCATCTCGGACAGCGGCTTGAGGTTGTGAAAATTGAGGATGTACATCGCTCTACTCCGCCTTGAGGTTGGTGGCTTTGACGATCGGGCCGAACCTGGCCATGTCGCTGGCGATGCGCGCGGCGAGCTGCGCCGACGGCTCGGCGCCCGGCTCGGCGCCGATCGCCTTCAGGCGATCGCGCATGTCGGGCATTTGGACGTAGCGCGCCAGCAGGCTGCCCAGCCGGGCGATGATCGCCGGCGGCGTTCCCGCGGGAGCAAACAACCCGGCCCAGAAGGTCATTTCGTAGCCGGGAATGCCTGCCTCGGTCATCGTCGCGAGATTCGGCAGGGCGCCGACGCGACGGTCCGACATCACCGCGACCGCCCGCACCCGGCCGGATTCGATATGCGGCAGAAGCGGCGTGCTTTCCAGGATCGTCAGCTGGATCTCGCCGGAGATCAGCGCCGTGACCGCCGCCGCGCTGCCGGTGTAGCGCACCGTGGTGATGGAAAGCCCGGCGAACTGGTTCAGCATCTCGGCCGCCAGCTGCATCGAGACGGCCGAGGTGCCGTTGTTCAGCTTGCCGGGATTGGCCCTGGCGTAGTCGAGGAATTCCCGCGGCGAGCGCACCGGCACGGCGGGATGGACGGCCAGCACCAGCGGGAAGAAGCCGATCGTCGAGATCGGCACGAAATCGCGCAGTGGATCGTAGGGCACCTTGGGAAAGATCAGCGGATTCATCATCAACGGCCCGCTCGAGCCGAGGAGCAGCGTGTGCCCGTCCGCCGGCGCCCGGCTGACGAGCTCGGCGGCGATCGTTCCGCTGGCGCCCGAGCGGTTCTCGACGACAACCTGCTGCCCCAGGTCCTCCGTGAGCTTGCTGGCCGCCACGCGCGCGATGAGGTCCAGGCCGCCACCGGCCGGAAAGCCGACCAGGATCTTGACCGGGCGACTCGGATAGGATTGCGCGACAGCGCTGCCGGCCCAGGCCACGGCCGCGGTCATCAGGAGCATCGCTATCCGTCTTCGCACGGCCACCCTCCCCCGGTTGATGCGTTCAGGCCCTGGCGCGCTGGCCGCGTCCGGCCAGTGAATCGAAGTTGCGGCACATCTGCCGGAGCGCCCAGCGCGCCAGCTCGACCGTCGGCTCGGGCACGCCGGCGATCGCCGCCTCGTTGACGGCGCGGACGGATGGCCAGATCAGCGAGAACAGGCGCTCGCCGTCCGCGGTCAGCGTGATACGCGTCACGCGCGCGTCGCTGGTGTCGGTCAGGCGGTTGATCCAGCCGTTGCGCACCATCCGCTCGATGGTGCGCGACAGCGTGGTGCGCTCGATGTTGGTGAGCTCGGCCAAGGCGCTGATCGACAGGCGGTGGCGGCTGTAGAGCGACGCCATCACCCGCCATTCGGGCACGCGCAGGCTGACGGATTTCAGCGATACCGCGAGTTGCCGGTCGCGGCGCTCGAGAAGCTGGCTGATCCAGAAGAAGAGATGCTGCTCGAGCGCAAAAACCGGGGCGTTGCCCGTCCCTTCGGACGAAGACCGGTCTTCATGCGCGGTCGGCCTGGTGCGTGACGACATATCGACCTCCCTCAGCCCGGGAGGATCTACCACCACTATATGTTCATATACAACTATTTTATATGCTTATGCATGCATTATAGGCCTAAAATAATGATATGTAACTATATTATATGTGTTTCCGGACACAAACCATTTTCATTTGCACGTACATTTGCGGGCACGGTCACCGCCGATGGCCCGGCACCGGGCGGGCGCGAGGGTCTGTTCCTGATGGAAAAACGGCTACACCCAGGCCTGCAGCACGTACTCGTAGGGGCCTTGCGCGTTCACCATGTCGACGCGCTGCAGCTTGATACGCAGACCGTCTTTCGTGCGCCGCAGGTGATGGATGTACGAGCCGGCGAAATGCCGTGTCGAATCGTTGCGGAACTCCATCATGTGGAAGCGCGAGCGCGCGACGATCTCGCCGGCACTCTCCTCCTCGATAATGACATTGGCGACGACATGATTGGTGCCCCACGCCGTCTTCTGCGACCAGGCGCGCGGATGGCCGAGGCGCTTCAGGCGCACGCTCATCAGGTCGCGATCCTCCCAGAAGATCGAGGGCACGCCGTCGCCGGTGGTCTGTTCCGGGCTGGCCGGCATCCAGTACATCCCGTCCACCGCAAAGAGGTCGATGAATTCCTGCCAGCGCTTATCGTCCAGGCACTCGGCCTGCCAGTAGAGGAACTGCTCGACTTCGCGTTTGGTGTCGCTGTCCCCGGCGCGTATCCGCCTGCGGGCCCCATTCTTGCCGCCAGCCTTCGGCTTCACTGCCGCTTTCAGTATCGCCACGGCTTTACCAGGCTTCTTGGCCATCTCAGTTGGTTCCCATGTACTCGGTCCAGGCGCGGAACTGGTTGCGCATGGGCTGCTCCGAGGTGCCGATGACCGAGGTGACCACGCCGTTCTCCTCCGGATCCTGGCCGGCGTTGCGGTGGAAGCTCACCCAGTCACCGCCGTTCGACGACAGGCCCTGGTGGCATTTCCAGAAATTCCACAGGTCGTCGGCGTTGACCATGGTCGAGGGCGAATTGACCAGGTTGTAGTAGCCGAGCGCCCTTCGATAGATCGGCTCGGGCGCGCCCTTGAGGCGGAAATGCCAGATCTCGGTCAGCGTTTTGTCGACGCCCAGCGGCCGCACGGCGCGCAGCTGCTGCAGCGCCGACTGCACCGACAGGCCGGGATAGAGCAGCACGTGGTGGATATTGACCCCGAGGATCTCCTCCATCCGCTGCTTGCCGTAGGCCTTCTCCATCACCCTTTCGTAAGCCAGCGTGTCGGGATCGCGCGGCCGCAGGCCCATATAGCCCGTGAGGATGCAGTGGCCGTGCCTGTAGCCGAGGGTCCGGAACCCGTCCCAGCTGGTGATCGGCGTCGCGAAGGCCGAGAGGAAGTGATAGGCGAGCGGCGCGTCCTTCTTGTTCTTCTTGAATTCGTCCTCGACCGCGGCCGCTGCGCGGCCGGTCGATTCATGCGTCACCGCCGGGTGCAGCGCGTCGAGCTGGTTTTCGAGAAAGATCTTCCAGTTCGAGTTCTGGATGACGCGGAAGCAGGTCGGCACGACCTCGACCTCGCCCTCGGGCGCGCGGTCGCACATGTCGTCGAAGGCGACCTTGGCCGGGCCCAGCCAGTCGAGCAGCGACGGGCCCCCATCCGCCAGGCTGGCGAAGACGAAGCCGCGATAGGAGGCGACGCGCGCCGCCGGCTTCATGCTGCAATCGGGATTGGCGATCGACAGGCGCGTGCCCTCGTAGCCCTTCTCCAGCGGGATGGCCTTGCAGGTGCCGTCGGTATCGAACTGCCAGGAATGGTAGGAGCAGGTGATGCTCTTGCCGACATTGCCCGAGCGGTCGCCGTAGAGCAGGGCGCCGCGATGCGGGCAGCGGTTGTAGAGAACGCGCACCGACCGGTCGGAATGGCGGGTCATCAGCATCGGCTGGCGGCCGATCTGCACCGTCCAGTAGTCGCCGACATTCTTCACCTGGCTCTCGTGTCCGACATAGGTCCACACCTTGTTGAAGATGCGTTCCATCTCGAGCTCGAAGATGCCGGCGTCGGTGTAGACGCCGCGATGCACGCGGTCGGGCTCCACCGCCTTGCGCAGATCGAGACCCAGATCGACTCCCATGCTCCTCTCCCTCAGGCGACGTCGCGCCGCGACTCGGTCGTCGCCGGCGCATCGAAATTGCGGCACATCTGCTCCAGCGCCCAGCGCACCAGCTCCACCGCCGGGGCCGGCACGCCGGCGATCGCCGCCTCGTTGACGGCGCGCACCATCGGCCAGATGCGGGCGAAGAGGCGCTCGCCCTCGGCGGTCAGCGCGAGAAGCGTCACGCGCGCGTCGCTGGTGTCGGTGAGCCGGCTGATCCAGCCGGCCCGCACCATGCGGTCGGCCGTGCGCGACAGGGTGGCGCGCTCGATATTGCTGAGGTCGGCAAGCTCGCTCATCGACAGGCGCTGGCGGCTGTGGAGCGAGCCCAGCACGCGCCATTCGGGCACGCGCACGCCGGCGGGCTTCAGCGCCGCGGCCAGCTCCCGGTCCCGGCGGACCAGCAGCTGGGTGGTCCAGAAGAAGAGATGGCGATCGAGGGAGAATTCCGGCCCCGCCCCGGTCCCGGAGGTGCCCGCCTCGTGGGTCTCTGAAGTCTGTCGCGCCATGGTCTAGGCCCTCCCCGCCCCGTCGATACGACCCCGAGCGTGGACCGAGATATGTGCGAATCCAAGCATTTTAGCGGGACCTTACTGGTAAAGTCAGCGTTTAATCTACCTAAACACTTGCATTTGCACGCAAAAATCCCTCCCTGGGTTGCCGTTGCGCCGGCCGCGCCGGTCGATATCATCCGCGCCCACAACATACGGGCAGATCGGAACACCATGCTGGGACTGGTACGGGCGTCGGAAGTCGCGCGCGCGCAATCGATCATGGACCTGCGCGGCCTGGCGCGCCGACGGCTGCCGCGCGCCGTGTTCGACTTCTTCGACGGCGGCGCGGAGGACGAGCAGACGCTGGCCGAGAACCGCGCCGCCTTCCAGCGCACCCGGCTGATCCCCCGCGTGCTCAACGATGTCTCGGCCGTCGACTTGTCGACCACGATCCTCGGCGTCCCGTCAGCGCTGCCGATCTGTGTCGGCCCGACCGGCGCCGCGGGCTTCGGCGGGCACGGCACCGACGTCAACATCGCCCGCGCCGCGGCGGCGACCGGCGTCCCTTACGCGCTCTCGACCTCGGCCACCGCCTCGATCGAGCGGATCAAGGAGAATGCCCCCGGCCGGCTGTGGTTCCAGGTCTACATCCTGAAGCAGCGCGAATTCACCAACGGCCTGATCGACCGCGCGCGCGACGCCGGCTACGAGGCGATCATGGTCACCGTCGACCTCGCCGTCGGCGGCAAGCGCGAGCGCGACCTGCGCAACCATTTCGGCATACCCTTCGCCTACACGCCCAAGAACGTCTGCGACTTCGCCTCGCGCCCGCTCTGGGCGCTGTCCATGCTGCAGAAGGGCACGCCGCAATTCGAGAACCTCGCCGGCTTCGTGCCGCAGGGGGCGAGCGCCTCGCAGGTCGGCTCCTCGGTCGGGCGCAACTACGATCCGTCGTTCGACTGGGAGGCGCTGAAGGCGATGCGCGACCGCTGGCCGCGCAAGATGCTGGTCAAGGGCATCTCGCATCCGGCCGACGCCGAGCGCCTGGTGAAGATGGGCGTCGACTGCGTCGTCGTCTCCAACCACGGCGGGCGGCAATTAGACGGCGCCATCGCCTCTTTAGACGCGCTGCCCGCCGTCGTTCAGGCGGTTGGCGGCAAGGCCGAGGTGATCGTCGATGGCGGCGTGCGCCGCGGCGGCGACGTGGTCAAGGCGCTGGCGCTGGGCGCCCGAGCGGTGATCGTCGGCCGGGCGACGCTCTACGGGGCGTGCGCCGGCGGCGAAACCGGCGCCCAGAAGGCGCTGACCATCCTCACCGACGAACTGCGCCGCACCATGCAGCTCTGCGGCATCACCCGCATCGATCAGATCGGACCGGAGCTGATCGCGCGGCGGCCCTAACTGTCATGCCCGCGGAAGCGGGCATCCAGACTCAGATTGTAAGGGGCGCGCTTCGCGCGCGATATTCTGCTGGATCCCGGATCGGCGCTCGACGCGGCCTAAAGGCCGCGTCACTTCCCGATGCAGAACTCCCGGAAGATCACGTCGAGCACGTCTTCGACGCCGACCCGGCCGGTGATCTTGCCCAGCGCCCGGGCGGCGAGGCGCAGATCCTCGGTGATCAGCTCCGGCGCGATCTTGCCAGTGGCCGCCCCGGCCAGCGCCCGGTCGAGCGCGCCGACGCAATCGGCCAAAGCCTCGCGGTGACGCGTGCGGGTGATGATCGGCGCGCTGGTGCCCACCGCGCCCAGCCGGTCGGCTACCTCGCGCTCGAGCGTGGCGAACAGCGCGTTGATGCCCAGCCCCGTCTTGGCCGACAGCGGATGCACGGCATGGCCGCCCAGCCCCGGCACGCCGGCGGTCACCAGGTCGATCTTGTTGGCGACCACGATGGTGTCTGAATCGGCGAGCCTGGCCACCGCGGGATCGACCTCGCGCTCGCAGCCGTCGAGCACCAGGATCTTGAGATCGGCGGACAGGGCGCGCAGCAGGGCGCGGCGGATACCCTCCCGCTCGATATCGAGCTGCGCGTCGCCGCTGATATCGGAGAGATCGCGCAAACCCGCGGTGTCGGCCAGGATCACGGGATAGCCGTTGAGGTCCATCTGCACTTCGATGACATCGCGCGTGGTGCCGGCGGTGGCGGCCACGATCGCCGCCTCGCGCTGCGCCAGGCGGTTGAGCAGGCTCGACTTGCCGGCGTTGGGCGGGCCGATGATGGCGATCGACAGGCCCTCGCGCAGCCGCTCGCCGCGCTGATCGCCGAGCTGGGCACGGATCTCCGAAGCCACCGTGGCAAGCAGCGGCCGCAAGCCGGCGATCATGCCGCCCGGCACGTCGCCCTCGTCGGGGAAATCGATCTCGGCCTCGGCCTGGGCGAGCGCGGTGACCAGGCGCACGCGCCAGGACTCGGTCAACCGCCCGAGCTCGCCCGAGAGCTGGCGCAGCGCCTGCTTGCGCTGGGCCTCGGTGTCGGCGGCGATCAGGTCGGCCAGGCCCTCCACCTCGGACAGGTCCAGTTTGCCGGCATCGAAGGCGCGGCGCGTGAATTCGCCCGCCTGGGCGAGGCGCAGGCCCGGGATGCCGCCGAGCGCCTGCAGGACGGAAGCCAGGACCGCCCGGCCGCCATGCAGATGGAGCTCCGCGACATCCTCGCCGGTAAAGCTGTTCGGCCCCGGGAACCACAAAGCGAGCGCGTCATCCAGCACCTCGCTGCTGACCGGATCCTGAAGGCGGACGCGCTTGGCATGGCGCGCCGCCGGGCGCCGGCGCCGGGACAGGATATCGAGCGCATCGCCGGCCTTCGGCCCCGAAACACGCACCACCGCCACGGCCGCCCTGCCGGTGGCGGTCGAGGGCGCATAGATGGTGAGACGGTCCCCGCGCATGGCCTCTCCTTATAGGACTGGGGTATAGGCCCAGCCGGCCCCCCAAGCTAGAGCAGGAGCCTAGCGCGCCCCGCCATTCGGGGTGATGCGGGGCGGGCTGAGGCGGGGGCAAAGGCGCGACGGTAGGCGGTGGGCGTGGTGCGCAGCACCCGGCTGAAATGATGGCGCAGCGTCTCCGGGGCGAGGCCGCAGGCGTAGCTGACGCGCTCGATCGACTGATCGGTGGTCTCGAGAAGCTCCTGGGCATGCCGCAGGCGCTGGCGGGTCAGCCACTCGTTGGGCGTGGCGCCGGTCTCCTGGCGGAAGCGACGCTCGAAGGTACGCAGGCTCATATGCGCCTGTTCGGCGAGACGCGACACGGTCAGTTCCTCGTCGAGCCGCCCGACCGCCCAGTCCAGCACCTTGGCCAGCGTCGCGCCGCTGCCCGTGTCGGCGCTTGGCGGGGCGATGTACTGCGACTGGCCGCCATCGCGATGCGGCGAGGCCACCAGCCGCTTGGCCACGGCATTGGCGACGCGCGCACCATAGTCGCGGCGCACGAGATGCAGGCAGAGATCGATGCCTGCGGCGCTGCCCGCCGAGGTCAGCAGGCTGCCCTCGTCGACATAGAGCACGCCGGGATCAACCTTGATTTTCGGGTACCGGCGCTGAAGTTCATCCGTGTAACGCCAATGCGTGGTGGCGCGCCGGCCGTCGAGCAAGCCGGCCTCGGCCAGCACGAAGACGCCGGAGCAGATGGTCAGGATGCGGCAGCCCCGGGCATGGGCGCGGCGAAGAGCCGCCAGCAGCTTCTCCGGCGGCGGCTCGCGGCGGTCACGCCAGCCGGGGATGACGATGGTGCCGGCGCAGCCCAGCCGCTCGAGCCCGTGCCTGGGCTGCATGACGATGCCGCCGATGGCCCGCAACGGTCCCGGCTCCAGGCCGGCGACCACGAACTTGTACCAGGGGAAATCGAACTCCGGCCGCTTGAGGCCGAAGACCTCCACCGTCACGCCGAACTCGAAGGTACACAGCCCGTCATAGGCGAGCGCCACCACGAGGCGGTTCTTCGGCCCCTTTTTCGGGACGAGGCGCGGAGGCTGCGGCATTGGCGGATTATGACCGGATATTGGCGTTCCCGCCAGTGGCGCCGGGCCGCGCCGGCGCTAGGCTGGCGGCATCAGATGGAGGTTCCCCCATGCCGTCGCGCATCACCGAGACCCCGCCCGCCGCCTCGCCCGACGCCGCCGCCCATTTCGAGCGCCGCCTCGCCTTCGAGACCGATTGCTGGGACGTGCATGCCAGCCTCGACGACGGCAGCGCTGATTTCACTCTGGTCGATGTGCGCAGCCCCGCGCTGTTCGCCAGGGGGCACGTCAAGGGGGCGGTCAACATCCCGCATCGCGAGCTGACAGCCGAGCGGCTGCGGGCCTACACGCAGAGCACCGTGTTCGTCGTCTACTGCGCCGGCCCGCACTGCAACGGCGCCAACAAGGCGGCGCTGCGCCTGGCGCGGCTCGGCCGGCCGGTGAAGGAGATGATCGGCGGCATCACCGGCTGGTGTGATGAGGGCTTCGCGCTGGAGCGCGGGGCCGCGGTCAGCCGGGGCGAAAGCGCAGCTTGATGTTGAAGGCGATGGAGATGCGCTCGCCCGCGCCGTGGAACGTGTTGACGTAGTGGTAGAGCCAGGACGGGAAGATCAGCATCAGTCCCGGCTCGGGCGCCACGCGCAGCTTGGGCAGCGCCGTGGGTCCACCGAGGCTCGGCAGGGTGGCGCCCATGCGCGGATCGAGAAACTCGATCATGCCGTTCTCCGGCGGACCGGCCGGATCGGGCGAGCCGACGGCGACGTAATAGACGCCCGACCAGTCGCAGTCGGGATGGTTGTGGATCTTGTGATAGCTGCCGTTGCGCACGACGTTCGCCCAGGCGCCGCCGTCCAGGTCGACATTGATACGCCCGGCACTCGCCAGGTCGGCCATCGCGAAACTGGTCATCTCCTGGATCGCCTGGGCGATCCAGTTGCGGAACGGCGCGATCTCCGGGTCCGGCCAGTCGAGCAGGTCCTCCTTCGAATGCCAGCCGCCGATCAGGCTGCGGGTGATGCCCGCCTCGCGCTGCTCGCGCGCCAGGATGGCGCGCTTCAGCCCGTCGTTGACCGCGCCGGCGTCGAAGCGCTTGCGCAGGATCGGCGTGGGAAAAGCCAGGGCGATCGATTCGTTGAGCTTGTACTCGGGCTGCATCAGCGCACCGTCAGTCCTTCTTCTTTTCGGGCTTCGGTGGGTCATCGCCGGGGCGCAGCATCAGCCGCGTCGCCCGGCCGCCCTCGACCAGGTGGCGCTGCAGGATCTCGTCCATGTCTGCGCGGGTCTTGGGCGAGTACCACACACCTTCGGGATAGACGACGACCGACGGCCCGAGCTCGCAGCGCTCCAGGCAGCCGGCGTTGTTGATGCGCACGTCCTTCAGGCCGAGCTCCTTGGCCCGCATCTTCATGTAGTCGCGCAGCTCCACCGAGCCCTTGGCCTTGCAGCAGCCGCGCGGATGATCGGGCGGGCGCTCGTTGGTGCAGACGAAGACGTGGCGCTTGTAGAAGAGCGGCGGGTCTTCGTCGGTCGCGTTGATCGGAACGGGCGGGCGGTCGTCGGGCGTCATGGCGAGTTCTTCATCAGAATCGGGGTGAAATCGTCACCGGGAGTTGGGGCCTTTGGTCGCCGCGCTCATCTGCGCCCAGAACATCTTCTGCATCTGCTCCAGCCCCTCGAGCGAGGCCGGCAGCCAGGTCTTCAGCATCTGCTCGGGGTCCATGGCGCGGATGTTCTGCTCCATCCGCTTCTGGACCTCGGCCATAAGCGCGTCCTGCATCGGCTGGACGTTCGGCAGGCCAAAGAACGTCCGCGCCTCCTCGGGCGTGCAGTCGATGTTGATCGTCACCTTCATCGCCGGTGTCCTTGGCTTGGCTGCTGTAGATCGCTTGCAAAGTAAAGGAAACGGCGCGGCGCGCCTAGCGCTCGAGTGTCACAGGGCCGGTCGGGAACCGCCTGATAACCCTACGGTTATTGGGTTGTCCGGTTGAATACACACGCTTAAGGTTCGTCGCATGAGCCCGCCCGACTCCCCGGACGCGTTTCCCGCGGAAAACCTGCTCGGGCGCGAGACCAGCCCTTATCTGCTGCAGCACAAGGGTAATCCCGTCCACTGGCGGGCCTGGGGCGAGGCGGCCTTCGCCGAGGCCCGGGCGCGCGACGTGCCGGTCCTGCTGTCGGTCGGCTATGCGGCCTGCCACTGGTGCCACGTCATGGAGCACGAGAGCTTCGAGAACGAGGCCACGGCCGGGCTGATGAACCAGCTGTTCGTCAACGTCAAGGTCGACCGCGAAGAGCGGCCGGATATCGACACCATCTACATGAGCGCCCTGCACATGATGGGCGAACAGGGCGGCTGGCCGCTCACCATGTTCCTGACGCCCGAGGGCAAGCCGTTCTGGGGCGGCACCTATTTTCCGCCCGACGCCCGCTACGGCCGGCCCGGCTTCCCCGATGTCCTGCGCGGCATCTCCCAGGCCTGGAAGACCAAGCGCGAGCAGGTCAGCGAGAACGTGCGCGTGCTGGTCGACGCCCTCCACCAGCGCCAGGTCTCGCAGCCGGGCAGCCGGATCGAGACCGGGATGCTCGACCGGATCGCCGATCATCTCGTCGGGGCGTTCGATCCGGTTCTGGGCGGCCTGCGCGGCGCGCCCAAGTTTCCCCAGTGCTCCATCGTCGAGCAGCTGTGGCGCGCCTGGCTGCGCACCGGCCGCCGGACCGGCAACGCGCAGCTGCGCCATACGGTCACCGTCACGCTCGACCGCATGAGCCAGGGCGGTATCTACGATCATCTCGGCGGCGGCTTCGCCCGCTACTCGACCGACGAGCAATGGCTGGCGCCGCATTTCGAGAAGATGCTCTACGACAATGCCCAGATGGTCAGCGTGCTGACGCTGATCTGGCAGGATACGAAAAGCCCGCTTTACGCCGCGCGGGTCGCCGAAACCGTGGCCTGGCTCGAACGGGAGATGATCGCCGAGCACGGCTGTTTCGCCTCCACCCTGGACGCCGATTCCGAGGGCGAGGAAGGCAAGTTCTATGTCTGGACCGAGGCGGAGATCGACGCCCTGCTCGGCGGCGAGGCGGCGTTCTTCAAGGAGCAGTACGACGTCAAGGCCGGCGGCAACTGGGAAGGCCACACCATCCTCAACCGCTCGCACAAGATGCTGCTGGGCGACGAGGCGCACGAGGCGAGGCTGGCCCGGGCGCGCGCCATCCTGTTCGCCGAGCGGGCCAGGCGGATTCCGCCGGCCCGCGACGACAAGGTACTGGCCGACTGGAACGGGCTGATGATCGCCGGCCTGGCACGCGCCGGCTTCGCCTTCGAGCGCCCCGACTGGATTGCACTGGCCGCCAGCGCCTTCGACGCGGTGATGACCCACCTGCGGGCCCCCGAGGGGGCGGCCGATGCCGGGCGCCTGCGCCATTCCTATCGCCAGGGCCGCGCCCAGCACGCCGCCATGCTCGACGACTACGCCGCCCTGGCGCTCGCCGCCGTGCTGCTGCATGAGGTCACCGGCGAAACAGCCTATCTCGCCCGGGCCCGCGAGCTGGTCGGCGATGCCGATACCTGGTACTGGGACGCCGCCGCCGGCGGCTACTTCTTCACCGCGGCGGATGCGCCCGGCCTGATCACCCGCACCAAGTCGGCCCATGACAATGCCACGCCGTCGGGCAACGGGCTCCTGGCCCAAGCCCTGGCGCGGCTCTATTTCCTGACCGGCGACACCGCCTACCGTGACCGGGCCGAGGCGACGATCGGGGCGTTCTCCGGCGAGCTCGGCAAGAATTTCTTTCCGCTCTCCACCCTGCTGATCGCTGCCGATCTGCTGGCGAAGCCGCTGCAGGTGGTGATCGTCGGCGCGCCGGACGAGCCGCGCACGAGCGCGCTGATCCGCGCCGTCGCCGGGGCAGGATCGCTGCCCAACCTCGTGCTCCAGCTGGTGCCGCCCGCCGCGGCCCTGCCCGTCTCCCACCCGGCCCACGGCAAGGGCCTGGTGGGCGGCCTGCCGGCGGCCTATGTCTGCGAGGGACCGGTGTGCTCGGCGCCGGTCACCAAGGCCGAAGCACTCGCCCAGGATTTGCGGTCCCGCTAGCGGTCGCGGTAGTTTCACCGCCGCGCTCCGGGGAGGGGGTGCCGCGTGTCCAGCACGATCAAGATCAACGCCGGCAACGGCAACAGTTTTTCGGCCTATGTCGCCAATAAGAAGGGTGTGCAGGGGGGGCGCGGCATCCTGCTGATCCAGGAGATCTTCGGGGTCAACCAGACGATGCGCGACCTGGCCGACGATTTTTCGCTGCTCGGCTATGTCGTCGTCTGCCCGGATCTGTTCTGGCGCATCAGGCCCGAGATCCGCCTGGAGAATTACGACAAGGCTGACTGGGACGCCGCCTTCGGCTACTTCAAGGCCTTCGACGTCGACCGCGGCGTGGAGGACCTCAAGGCGACGCTTGCCCATATGCGCGGCATGAAGGAGATCACCAGCAAGGTCGCGGCGATCGGCTACTGCCTGGGCGGCAAGCTGGCCTACCTGATGGCGACCCGGTCCGACATCGACGCCTCGGTGAGCTACTACGGCGTCGGTCTCGAGGGGCTGCTCGACGAAGCGCCGCGCATCGCCCGGCCCCTGATGATCCACATGGCCGGCAAGGACCAGTTCGTGCCGCCGCCGGCCCAGGCCAAGATCCAGGCGGCGCTGTCCCACCATCCCAACGTGGCGCTCCACGTCTACGAGGAGCAGGATCACGCCTTCGCCCGTGTCGGCGGCGATCACTGGGATCCTACCGCAGCGGCCATCGCCAACGAATCGACCGTCAGGTTCCTGCGCCAGGCCCTGGCCTGACTTCCGCCCTCTCCGAACTCCAACAGCGAGTGTGACCCATGACCAAAGCAATGCGAATCCATAAGACCGGCGGCCCCGAAGTGATGCAGTGGGAGGACATCGAGGTCCCCGCGCCGGCCAAGGGCGAGGCGCGTATCCGCCAGACCGCGGTCGGGCTCAACTACGTCGACACCTATCAGCGCTCGGGCCTCTATCCGTTTCCGCTGCCGATGGTCATCGGCAGCGAGGGGGCGGGCATCGTCGAGGCGGTCGGCCCGGAGGTAACGGACATCAAGGTCGGCGACCGCGTCGCCTACGGCAACGCCCCTCCGGGCGCCTATGCCGAGGCGCGCAACCTGCCGGCTCACCGCCTGGTCAAGATCCCCGAGGGCGTCAGTGACCAGCAGGCGGCCTCGATGATGCTCAAGGGCCTGACCAGCTGGTACCTGATCCGCACGACCTATCCGGTGAAGAAGGGCGAGACCATCCTGTTCCACGCCGCGGCCGGGGGCGTCGGCTTGATCCTCGGCCAGTGGGCCAAACATCTCGGCGCCACGGTCATCGGCACGGTCGGCTCGGCCGACAAGGCCAAGCTCGCCAAGTCGCACGGCTACGACCACATCATCAATTACAAGGAGCAGGACTTCGCCGCGGAGCTGAAGAAGCTGGCGCCGGGCGGCGTGCCGGTCGTCTATGACGGTGTGGGCAAGGACACCTGGGAAGGCTCGCTCAACTGCCTGCAGCCGCGCGGCCTGATGGTCAGCTTCGGCAACGCCTCGGGCGCCGTGCCGCCGGTCAATCTCGGCATCCTCTCGACCAAGGGCTCGCTCTACGTGACCCGACCGACGCTCGCCACCCATGTCGCCAAGCGCGAGGATCTCGTGCGCGGCGCCGCTGAACTCTTCGACGTGGTCAAGAAGGGCATCGTCAAGATCGAGATCAACCAGACCTACCCGCTCAAGGACGCGGCCCAGGCCCATCGCGACCTGGAGAGCCGCAAGACCACCGGCTCGACCGTCTTCGTGGTCTAAGGACGGCCGGAGAGACATCCCATGGACGAGGCGGTGGCCGTGCAGCTCACCACCGACCTCGTCGCCGGCACGACCGCCAGCGCCGCCCGCCTGTTCGTGGACAATGGCGGGCGGCCGCCGGTGATCATCTGGCGGCCGCGGGTGGCCGATCTCGAACTGCCGCAGCTCGCTTTCCTGCTGCGCTACTGGGAAGACCTGCCGCGCCAGACGAATGCGCCCGGGCCGCATCTGAAGCTGATCGATCCCCTGGAGATGCGCGAGGCTCTGGGCTTCGTCACCCTCATCGACGTCGTCGACGGGGGAAACGACTTCCTCTACCGCGTCTATGGCACGCGTATCGCCGAGCGCTACGGCGCCGACCTGACCGGCAAGCGCACCTCGCAAACCGACAACGGCAGCTACGCTGCGGCGTTCCTGGTGGCGATCTACCGCGCGGCGCTGAGACGGGCCGAGCCGGTATTCAGCGAGCACTACCCGTCGCCGCGCAGTTCCACCGCGAAATGGAGCCGCATCGTCCTGCCGCTGGTCGGCGACGGCGGCAGGATCGAGCGCTTCCTGGCCGGCATCATCGCCGGCCCCTGGCGCCCGTCCAGCTCCGGCTGAGCTTGCGACTCAAATCTGCCGCTGGCGTCCACCGTGGTCTGTGCCGTTAAAATGCGCCAATGAACGCCTCACCCCAAATCGTCGCCCTGGGCGAGCCGCTGTTCGAATTCAACCGCCGTTCCGGCGATGAAGGCCTGTGGCTCGAGGGGCATGGCGGCGACACCTCGAACGCCGCCATCGCCGCGGCGCGGCAAGGCGCGCGCGCCGGCTACCTGACGGCGCTCGGCGACGACATTTTCGGCAGGTCATTCCTCGATCTCTGGCGTCGCGAGCGGGTCGATGCGGCCCGCGTCATCGTCGATCGCCAGGCGCCGACCGGCCTTTATTTCGTGACCCACGGTCCGGACGGCCATGAGTTCAGCTATCGGCGCGCCGGCTCGGCCGCGAGCCGCCTGTCGCCCGCCGCATTGCCCGAGGACTATCTCGCCAGTGCCAGGTTCCTGCATGTCTCCGGCATCAGCCAGGCGGTGATGGGCCCGGTCGTCGACCGTGCCCTCGACATGGCCAGGAGCCGGAAGGTGACGATCTCCTACGATACCAATCTTCGCCTCAAGCTCTGGCCGCTCGACCGCGCCCGCGCCGCCATCCACGCCAACGTCGCCAAGGCGGACATCGTCTTCACCAGCATCGACGAGGCCGAGCAGCTGACCGGGCGCAACGAGCCCGACCTGATCGCCGATTTCTATCTTGGCCTCGGTCCGCGCGTGATCGCGGTCAAGCTTGGTGCTGCCGGCGTGTTCCTGGTGGCGCAGGGACGCGGCCAGCGATTCGCCGGACACAAGGTCGAGGCCGTCGACGCCACCGGCGCCGGGGATGTCTTCGCCGGGACATTCCTGGCCGAGCTGGCCGCCGGGCGTGATGCCTTTGCGGCCGCCGCGTACGCCAACGCCGCCGCCGCCCTCTCCACCACCGGCTACGGCGCTGTGGCGCCGATCCCGTTCCGGTCTGCCGTAGAAGCGTTGCGGGCGAAAGGCGCCTAGCGCCGTTCCCGAAGCTTTACCGTCCCTGACGATAGTGCCGGCTTCGGACTCGTGTCCCTTCGGCCGGAAGTGCCCGCGCCGCAGACCTAAAGACGCGATCTCGACTCAGCGAGCCGCCCGGAAGTCCCCGGGCGGCTCGTTCCATTTAGGGCCCACCATCGCGACGCAATCTTGGATAACTTTTAATGAAGCTTAACGACCCATTAATCGCCTCTCGCCTAAGTTGCGACCCTCTGTTCGCCACACGCAAGTCAAGCGTGGGCCGTGGTTCAGTACTCTCGGGGGGTTTTCCATGACGCGGTTCCTGTCTCGCTTCCGCATCGGCTATCAGATCGGGTTGATCGCCGTGATCGGCGTTCTCGGGCTTCTCATCCTGGGTGCGACCTACCTCGTGAACACGCTACGCCTCGACCGTATGCAGGCGCGGCTCGATGCGGCGAGCACGACGCTCGGTACGCTCGATGGGATCGAGGGCGGACTCTTCGAGGCCCAGCGGCTTGAGAAGGACTTCCTCCTCCAGGCCAGCGAAAGCTACGTGCACCGGCACGCCACGACGGTCGCTGAGACCGTTACGAAGGCGACTACCCTCGCCGCACAGCTCAGCGGCCACGAACTGGCCGCGAATGTCGAGGCGCTGCGCCCCGCGCTAGAAGCCTATGGCCAGCGCTTCACCAAGGTTGCCGAGTCACAGCGCACGCTGGGCGTCGACGACGGCACCGGATTGCGCGGCGCTCTCCACGCCTCGGCCGAGCAGGTTGGCAAGCGGCTCGAGATCCACGAGGAGCTGCGCATGATCAACCTGCTGCTCCTGATGCGCCGCTATGAGAAGGATTTCATCATCCAGGGCGACCCGTCGCTCGCAGACGAGCTGCAAAAGACCGGCAGCGAGCTGCGTGAGATGGTGAACTTCGCCCGCCTCCCCCCCGGCACCAAGGCGCAGACCACCGAGAGGCTCGAGACATACGAGCGTGATTTCCTAAAGCTCGTCGATGCAACGATCGGCCTTCGTTCGGACACCAAGAAGCTCGAGAGTGCGCGCGAGGCCATTGCCAGTGCTCTGCCGCCGGTCGCCTCGGCCGTTCGCGCGGAGGAGCGCACCTTGCGTGCCGATATGCACGCCCTCCAGACAACCGGCACCTACCTGATGGGCGGCACGATCCTCGTGGTGACATTGGTCGTCGCCGGTCTCGGGCTCGCCGTCGGCCGCGGCGTCAGCCGTCCGATCGCCGGCATGACTGACGCGATGAGCAAGCTGGCGTTGGGCGACCAGACGGTCGCCGTCCCCGGTATGGGCCGCGGCGACGAGCTCGGCCGCATGGCCGACGCGGTTCAGGTATTCAAGGACAGTATGATCCGCGCCGACACGCTTGCCGCCGAGCAGAAGGCGGCGCAGGAGCGCCGCAACCGCCGACAGGAAACCATCGAGCAGCAGATCAAGACCTTCGATGAATCCGTCGCCACCGCGCTTGGCCAGCTCGGCAGCGCGTCTTCCGAGCTGCACGCCACCGCTGAGTCGATGGCGACCACCACTGCCGACACGAGCCGCCAGGCGACCGCCGCGGCGTCAGCGTCGGAGCAGGCCTCGACCAATGTCCAGACCGTCGCCAGCGCGGCGGAGGAGCTGTCCTCCTCGATCGCCGAGATCAGCCGCCAGGTCGCTGAATCAGCCAAGATCGCCGGACAGGCAGTCGACGACGCCAGCCGCACCAATGCCAAGGTCCAGGCCCTGGCCGAAGCGGCGCAGAAGATCGGCGACGTGGTGAAGCTGATCAACGACATCGCCGGTCAGACCAACCTCCTGGCTCTCAACGCCACCATTGAAGCCGCTCGCGCAGGTGAAGCCGGTAAGGGCTTTGCCGTCGTCGCCTCGGAGGTCAAGTCGCTGGCAACACAGACTGCCAAGGCGACCGAGGACATCGCCGCGCAGATCAAGGCCATCCAGGGCGCGACCAGCGATTCCGTCCAAGCCATCGAAGGCATCACCGGCACGATCGGCCGGATCAACGAGATCGCCACCACGATCGCTTCGGCCGTCGAGGAGCAGGGTGCGGCAACACAGGAAATCGCACGCAGCGTGCAGCAGGCCTCTGCTGGAACGATGGAGGCCTCGTCGAACATCATCGGCGCCACCCAGGCAGCGAGCGCGACCGGCCAAGCGGCGAGCGAGGTTCAGACCGCCGCCGGCAACATGTCGCAGCAGGGCGACCGCTTGCGCACGGCCATCGATTCGTTCCTGGCTGCCATCCGCGCGGCGTAGCCGCACCCGCAAGGGCGGGACTCTTGCGGCGGCTGTCTCAGGTCACGCCGGCGGCAGTCGTCGGCGCGCGCCGAGGCTGCATAAAACGCGGTTGCAGGTGTTTACCGGTACTTTACTTTCTCGCCGGATACTGCCCGCCATCGGACTCGCGTTTCCCGCGTTCCGCGGCCGGAAGTGCCCGCGCCAGGGCTTAAACGCAACTCGCGACCCCGACTAACGGGCCGCCCGGAAGTCCCCGGGCGGCCCGTACCATTTCAAGCGCCCGTCATTTCGAGACCGGCTTTCCTCCATGCGCTACGACGTCAGGTGACGCCGAATATTTACGTTTGAGGAACAATTGAGCCCGCACGCCGAGCGCCCAAAAAAAGTCCGCATTAATTCCTCGTAAGCCAAGATATTTAGGGGACGCTTAAACCTCGGCCTTTATTAGTGGTGCCACGACACGCAGCGCAATCATGACGCGCGGTCGCCAAAGGTCGGGGGATTTTCCAGATGTTTCGCTCACTCAATAATGCGCGCCTGCGCTTGGCCGGCGTCGCCGGTGTGGCCCTCACGCTGTCGGTCGCCGCGTGCGATTCGGGCAGCAACAAGATCAATATGACCTCCTACGCCGAAACGTTCGTGGCGGCGCTCGCCAAGGCCTGCCCCATGACGGGCCCGGACGATGCGGCGGCATTTGATGCGTGCCGCAAGCAGCTCGGCACCGGCGTCGAGGCGAAGGCCCTGCACGATACCGTTGTGCTGTGGGGCGGCGAGCAGTCGGCGCTCGGCTGGGACAAGAAGAAGCTCACTTACTTCAAGGGCGAGGTCTTCGAGCGCCTCTACCTGTCGCTCTACATGTTCACCGGTAAGCAACGCATCATCGGCGAAGGTCCCGAAGGCACCACGGTCGTCGCCGTCGAGGCTTATTTCCGCAACGGACTGCCGCCGGGCGGCTACCCGTACCCCTTCTGGCACAGTGCCACCAAGTGGGACGCCTACGAGAAATCGAACGAAATCCGCTTCTATCTCACGGCTGAGGGCAAGGCCAAGTTCATCACGCGCGGGGACGGCGGCAGCAACGACAATCGCGGCGCCTATGCCGCGGTAACTCCGCCCGCCTTCGCCGGCGAGTGGACCTGGACCGATGCCAGCGGTCAGGCGCAGCCCTACATCACGCTGTTCGGCGATCTCTTCAGCGCCAACAACCCTCACCTGACGCGAGTCGATGAGACCTACAAGGCCGTGGCGACCAGCATGCGCAACGCCGACTGCACGGGTTGCCACGCACCGGATGGCCACAAATTCATGAACCGCCTGACCCTGCTGCAGACACCCCAGCATGCCGCCGGCGAGATCGACGCCGTACTCAAGACGGTGAATGATCGCTCGATGCCAAAGACCGAGAAGGGCGATCGGCTGGCTCTCGATCCCAAGCTCAAAACTGAGCTGCTGATCACCGGCGAGGCCTTCAAGAAGGCCCTCGACGATGCGGCTGCCTGGCAGAAGAAGAACGGCAAGCCCACCAGTTGATGGGCTTCAGTGCGGAGGGGGCGCCGCCGCCCCTCCGTTCCCGCCACTGCTCCTGGAGAGTGACGATGACCGAGCCACATCAGCCTGCCGCCTCATATGACGGTCTCAGCAAGGCGTTCCACTGGACGACACTGGTTCTTGTCCTGGCCGTGTTTGTCATCGCCCTGGCACCCGGACTGATCGAGGGTTCGCTTGCCCTGCACAAGAGCCTCGGCATGCTTCTCCTGGCGATGATGGTTGCGCGCCTCATCTGGCGGCTGACACAGATCACGCCGTCCTGGATCTTCGGTCCGAAAAGCATCAAGCAGATCGCCATTTTCGCCGTGCACCAGGGCTTCTACGGCATGTTCATCGCCATCCCGCTGCTCGGCTGGGCCTATCTCGGCTACAAGGGCCAGGAGCTGCAGGTCTTCGGCGTCGCCCTGCCGCCACTGATCATCGGCAGCGACCGGGACACCGCCGCATTTCTGATCGGCCTGAAGAAGTATCTGGCCTATCTCATGCTGGCGCTCATCGGCCTGCATGCGATGGGAGCCCTGTTCCACCACTACGTTCGCCGTGACAGCGTCCTGCGCTCGATGCTTCCACGCTGCACCGTAGGCGACACTGCGCCCGCTGAACGCGGTTTCACCGATTCCTCGCCTCGCGAGGCCGGGGCGGACTGAAGCCCGGGGCCGCGGCCGGTCTCAGGCCGCCGGCAACTCCTCGAGCCGCGTCCAGACAGGGCGGCCGAGAGCGCGGATCGCCTCGGCCTCGCGATCCGCGCCGGGCGAGCGGCCGATATGCAGGCAGCCGTCGCAGCGCATCGCCAGCGCCATCGCGATCGTCATCATCAAGGGATCGTTATAGGGCAGGCCGGCGGCGTCAAGCACCGGCAGGGCGGCGTTGACGCCGATGACCGGAACATGGCCCCGGCGCGCCACGGCGGCGGCGGCGCGGTTCATGGCGGCGAGATTGGCGGCCCGGCCCTCGGGCGTGGGCGCCGAATAGGGGCCCGCGACCATGATGAGCAGAACCGCCATCGCGGCTCAGGTGTTCATCGCCTCGAAGAAGTCCTTGTTGGTCTTGGCGCCCTTGAGCTTATCCAACAGGAATTCCATCGCATCGGTGACGCCCATCGGCATGAGGATGCGGCGCAGCACGTACATCTTGGCGAGCGAGCCCTTGTCGAGCAGCAGCTCTTCCTTGCGCGTGCCCGACTTGGTGATGTCGATCGACGGGAAGACGCGCCTGTCGGAGAGCTTGCGGTCGAGAATGATTTCGGAGTTACCGGTTCCCTTGAACTCTTCGAAGATGACCTCGTCCATGCGGCTGCCGGTATCGATCAGGCCGGTGGCGATGATGGTCAGGCTGCCGCCTTCCTCGATGTTACGCGCCGCACCGAAGAAGCGCTTGGGACGCTGCAGCGCGTTGGCGTCGACGCCGCCGGTCAGCACCTTGCCGGACGATGGTACGACGGTGTTGTAGGCGCGCGCCAGTCGGGTGATCGAATCGAGCAGGATCACCACGTCGCGCTTGTGCTCGACCAGGCGCTTAGCCTTCTCGATCACCATCTCGGCGACCTGCACGTGACGCGTGGCCGGCTCGTCGAAGGTCGAGGAAATCACCTCGCCCTTCACCGAGCGGATCATGTCGGTGACTTCCTCCGGCCGCTCGTCGATCAGCAGGACGATGAGATAGACCTCCTCATGGTTGCTGGCGATCGAGTGCGCGATGTTCTGCAGCATCACCGTCTTGCCGGTGCGCGGCGGGGCGATGACCAGCGCGCGCTGGCCCTTGCCGAGCGGCGAGATCAGGTCGATCACCCGGCAGGTGATGTCCTTCTTCGGCGGATGGTTGCTCTTGGGCTTGCCGTCCTTGTCGCGCATGATCGGGCCGAGATCGCCGGCGACTTCCAGCTTCAGCTTTTCCTCGGGATAGAGCGGCGTCAGGTTGTCGAAATTGATCCGGTGGCGGGCCGTCTCAGGCTCGTCGAAATTGATCGTCTTGACGTTGGTCAGCGCGAAATAACGTTCGCCGTCCTTGGGCGCGCGGATCTGGCCTTCGACCGTATCGCCGGTGCGCAGGCCGAAGCGCCGCATGATCTGCGGGCTGACGTAGAGATCGTCCGGGCCCGGCAGGTAGTTGGCTTCCGGGCTGCGCAGAAAGCCGAAACCGTCGCCTAGAATCTCGAGAACTCCGGTGCCGTAGATCGCGACGTCGTTGTCGGCGAGGCGCTTGAGGATCGCGAAGATCATGTCCTGGCGGCGGAGCGCCGAGGCATTCTCGATCTGGAGCTCTTCGGCGTATTTCAAGAGCTCCGGCGGGTTCTTCTGCTTGAGGTCCTGGAGATGCATTGGTGGCTAGACGTCTCTGGGGGATAAGGGGCGGGTGGTCGGACCCGTGAGGATCGAGGCTGGGATCCGCCAATTTCCGAATCGGCGTCCTGGACAGGACTAACCGAACCAATCGGACGAAACGGGCTTTTTCGGATTTGGCGGAGAGCGACCGGAGGGAACCGGCGCGACCGTGACTGCCCGACCGGGCCGCCACGATCAAAGACTTAACCAACCGCCCGGCTGCCGTCAACTGCCCCGCCGGAATGAGCCGCCCCGGCGTTGCGTATGCCACAAATCCACGCGGTATTCCGACCGGCAAAAACTGCCTCAATTTGAAGCAAACCTTCAGGGATCGTTAGACAATTACCGCTTTAATGCTGTCCAACAACATTCCCACAGGAGGTTTCGTTCATGCGTCGCCAAATTACCTTTCTGGGTGCTTTCGCCGCACTCTTGTTAGCCGGCAGCCCGGTTCTGGCCGCCGATCCCGGCGTCTCCGCCGACAAAATCATCCTCGGCCAAGCGGCGCCCCTCGAGGGCCCGGCTTCGGCGCTCGGCATCGGCATGCGCGATGGCATGCTGGCGGCGTTCGCCGAGCAAAACGCCAAGGGTGGCGTCAAGGGCCGCAAGATCGAGCTCAAGTCGCGCGATGACGGCTACGAGCCTAACAAGTCGATCGAAGCGTCCAAGGCGCTGCTCAACGACGACAAGGTCTTCGCCCTCGTCGGACCGGTCGGCACGCCGACCTCGCTCGCCGTGGTGCCGATCGCCGCCGAGGCGGGCGTGCCGTTCATCGGCCCGTTCACCGGCGTCGAAGCGCTGCGCAACCCCTACAAGCCGAACGTGGTCAACGTCCGTGCCTCCTACTTCCAGGAGACCGAGGAGTGGATCGAGCGGCTGACCAAGGACCTCAAGGTCGAGCGCATCTCGATCCTTTTCCAGGATGACTCCTTCGGCCGCGCCGGCCTGGCCGGCGTGCAGAAGGCGATGGAAAAGCGCAACATGAAGCTGGCCTCCGAAGGCACCTTCGAGCGCAATACCACCGCCGTCCGCTCGGCGCTGCTCGAGATCCGCAAGGGCAACCCGCAAGCCGTCGTCATGGTCGGCCCGTACAAGCCGGTCGCCGAGTTCATCAAGCTCGCGAAGCAGATCAAGATGGACGCGGTGTTCGTCAACATCTCCTTCGTCGGCTCCAATGCGCTGGCCGCGGAGCTGGGAGACGCCGGTGAAGGCGTGGTCGTGACCCAGGTCGTTCCCTTCCCCGACGACACGTCGATCCCGGTGGTCGGCGCCTACCACAAGGCGCTGAAGGCCGCCGTGCCGAACGCCGCCCCCGGCTTCGTCTCGCTCGAGGGCTACATGGTCGGCCGTCTCATCATCCAGGCGCTCGAGAAGCTGAACGGCGAGCCGACGCGCAAGGATCTGCTGGCGGCCCTGTCCAACGGCACCTATGACCTCGGCGGCGTCAAGTTGACCTTTGGTCCGAACGACAGCCAGGGCATGGACGAGGTCTTCCTGACCGTCATCGGCAAGGGCGGCCAGTTCAAGGCCGTGAAGTCGCTCTCGCCCGCAAGCTGAGCTGATTGTCCGTTAGGTTGGCCCCGGCGCTGCGCCGCCGGGGCCGGTCTTCCAGGGAGAAGCAAAAAAGAAGATCGAGGAGTGTGCTTATGAACATCGCCAGCTTCGCGCAGCGCCTGCGCCCCACTTGGCTCCCTTCCATCACACTTGGCATCCGCCACAAGCTCTTCGTCGCCTTCGGCACCGTCGCGACGTTCCTGGTCACGGCCTGTGTCGTCAGCTGGGCGCTGTTCACTGAAGCCGGCGAGACAATTCGCGACATGGCCGACAAGAATATCCCGGCCATCGCCAGTTCGCTCGAACTCGCGCGCCTCTCGGCCGAGATCGCCGCCATCGCGCCGGCCCTCGCCGGCAGCACCACCGAGACCGAGCGCGAAGAGACTTTCCAGGGCCTGCAGGCCAAGTCGGTTGCCATGCAGGATCTGCTCGGTCGGCTGCAGGGCGAGAAGGCCGCCGGTCTTGCCGGCTTCGCCTCTGATATCGGCAAGCGGCTCACCGATCTGAACAATATCGTCAAGGAGCGCCTGGCGCTGTCGGCGAACCGCCAGAAGCAGGTCGATGCCATGCGCACCGCACGCGAGAAGTTCGGCCAGGTCGCCGTGCCGATGATCGACGACAACAGCTTCGCCTTGACCCTCGCCATGCAGTCGGTCGCCGAGAGGGGCACGCCAGAAACCATCGGTCGCGAGCTCGGCCGCCTGTCGAACCGCGAGCTGGTCTCGCTGGAATCGCTGCTCAAGCTGGTCGCCGACATCAACGTGGCGCAAGGCACCCTGCTCGAGGTCGTCGGCCTGCCGTCGCGCGACATGCTCGGGCCAGCCGAGGAGCGCTTCAACGCCGCCGCTCACCGCGCCATCAAGGCGCTCGAGGCCATCGAGAAAATCGAGCGCGACCCCACCCTGCGAAACGCGACCCATGCCGTCATCGAGTTCGGCAAGGGCGCCAGTGGGCTCTTCGAGCTGCGCCGGCGTGAGTTGGCCGGCCTGGCGGCCGGGCAGAACGCCCTGGCCACGGCCCGGACCATCGCCCAGACCCTGGGCGAGGAGGTTGGCCTGATCGTCGACACCGCGCGGATGGAGAGCCGCATGGCCATGCAGCGGTCCGACGCCGCCGTCGAGCGCGGCCAGATGATCCTCTTGGCGCTGGCCGCCGCGGGCCTGGTCACCGCCATCCTCATCGCCTGGCTCTACGTCGGCCGCCGCGTCGCCAACCGGCTGGTCGTCCTGGGCGCCGCGATGCGCGAAATCGCCGGGGGCAACCTCGAGGCCGCGGTGCCAGCCGGCGGCAAGGACGAAATCACCCGCATGGCCGACGCGCTCATCGTCTTCCGCGACGCCGCCATCGAGGGGCGCGAGGCCTCGGCCCAGCGCGCGGCGGAGCGTGAGCGCAATGCCGCCCAGCGGCGCACCGACATGCTATCGCTCGCCGACGCGTTCGAAGCGAGCGTCAAGTCGGTGGTGGACCAGGTGGCCAGCGGTGCCAACGGCATGCGCAGCACGGCCTCGGCCATGACCGATACCGCCACCGGAACGCGCCAGCGGACAGCGACCGTCGCCAACGCGGCCGAGCATGCCTCGGCCAACGTGCAGACCGTCGCGGCCGCGGCGGAAGAGTTGTCGAGCTCAATCGTCGAGATCGGCCGCCAGGTGACCCAGTCGGCCAAGGTCGCCTCGCAGGCCGTGAGCGATGCCGATCGCAGCAACGTCTCCATGGAAGGCCTGGCGGCGGCGGCGCAGAAGATCGGCGACGTGGTCAAGCTGATCAACGACATCGCCGGCCAGACCAACCTGCTGGCCCTGAATGCCACGATCGAGGCGGCGCGCGCCGGCGAAGCCGGCAAGGGCTTCGCGGTCGTCGCTTCCGAGGTCAAGTCGCTGGCCAACCAGACCGCCAAGGCCACCGAGGACATCGCCGCCCAGATCGCGGCGATCCAGTCCGCCACCAAGGACGCGGTGGGCTCGATCGCCGGCGTCAGCCGGACGATCAAGGAAGTCAGCGAGATCGCCACCACCATCGCCGCCGCGGTGGAGGAGCAGGGCGCCGCCACGCAGGAGATCGCCCGCAACATCCAGCAGGCGGCGACCGGTACGCGCGAGGTCCAGACCAACGTCGCCGAGGTGGCGATCGCGGTCGACGAGACCGGCACCCGCGCCGGCGACGTGCTGGCGGCGGCCGAGATCCTGTCCCAGCAGTCCGTCGTCCTTGAGACCGAAGTTGGCAAGTTCCTCGAGAAGGTGAAGGCGGCCTAAAGCCGCCGTCGTCCCTCTCGGGGCCCCTGGTCAGGGAATGACCAGCCGCCGATAGCCGATCACCACCGGACCATCATTGCAGGCGGCCGGATTGGTGCGGCCCTGAACCGGCACGACGAAAGCCTCCTGCCCGCCACCGACCAGCGCGAAACCGGGATTGACCGTGCTCGCCAGGGTCTGCACGCCGGGGAGCGGCAACTTCGGCGCCTCGCTGCTCGGCTGGGCATTGACCGCCGCCAGCATGCCGTTGGTCAGGGTGACGCCGAAGCGGTTGGTCTCGAACAGGCCCGGCTCGTAGTTGATCCGGTACGGCTTGGCGAGATCGGGCATCAGCAGCACGCGCTCCACCGTCACCTCGGAGCAGGCGGGTGGCGAATCGCTCGAGCGACCGACCAGCTTGCCGTCGTTGATCAGAGCCGTGCGCACCGTGGTCTCGGCGAACAGCGCCGGCTGATAGAACATGACGCCGGCGATGGCCTGCTCGGGATTGTCGATCTGGTTGGACCCGACGCGCTGGGTGCTCATCTTACCGGAGCAGCCGGCAAGCAACGCCGCCGCAAGAAGTACGGCTCCGCTTCGTCTGGTGATGGCCTGCAACATGCACAGCCAAGATGGGAGCGGCCGGCGCCCCGGTCAAAGTGCAAATCGCTTCATCTTTTGGACACGGCGGACAGAGCCGCCGCTCAGAACGGCCGGACGATCACCAGGATGACGATGCCGATCATCAGCAGGGTCGGTACCTCGTTCCACAGGCGATAGAAGCGCGCCGGCCGGCGGTTGCGATCGGCCGCGAAATCCTTCCGCCAGAGCGCGAACAGGTGATGCACGACAACGAGGCCGGCCACCAGCACCAGCTTGGTGTGCAGCCAGCCCTGGCTCCAATCCTGCAGCCAGAGCAGCATGCCCCCGAAGACGAACACCGCCCCTTGCGCCGGGTTCATGATGGCGCGCAGCAGGCGCCATTCCATGACCTTCAAGGTTTCGGAGAGCTCCGAGCCCGGCGCCGCCGCGCAGTGATAGACGAACAGCCGCGGCAGGTAGAGCAGCCCCGCCATCCAGGCGATCACCGCGATCACGTGCAGCGCCTTGATCCAGGCGTACCAGTCGGTGATGAACGCGGTCATCGGCCGGCCATCCCGCAGCGCGCAAAGGCGGCGCTGCAGAGCCGCGTGCCGCCGTCGGCCGCCACCGCTTGCGGCCGTACCCTCGCTTCTCTCACCAGCCGCGCCAGCCCGGCAATGAAATCGGGATGCGTGCCCGCGGTCGGCACGCGCTCGTAATGGGGAACGCCGTGCTTGAGAGCTTCGTCGCGATACGTGATGTCGAGCTCGACCAGGGTCTCCGAATGCTCCGAGACGAAGGCGATCGGTGCCACGACCAGCGGCACCCGGTCGTGCCCGGCACGTTTCAATTCGTCCTCGGTGTAAGGCTGCAGCCACTCCAGCGGCCCGACCCGGCTTTGATAGGATAGCTGCCAGTCCAGGCCGGCGATGCCGAGCCGTGCGACGATCGCCGCCGCCGTGGCCTCGACCTGGGCCTGGTAGGGATCGCCCCGCTCCACCACGCGCCTGGGCAGGCCATGCGCGGTGAACAGCAGGCGGGGCGGGCCGACAGCAGCCGCCCGTTCCCAGGCCGGCCGGATCAAAGCGGTCATCGCGGCAATGAATCCCGGTTCGGCCGGATAGCAGCAGACCGCGCGGGTCGGCAGCTTGAGACCGGTGCGCTCGGCGCTCGTCTGCCAATCCTTGAGGGACGAGCCGCTCGTGGTGCCGGAGAACTGCGGGTAGAGCGGCAGGAGCACGATTTCATCCGGCCCGAAGGCGCGGACCGCCGCGGCCGTTTCCCGGCTCAGGGGATGCCAGTAGCGCATGGCCACGAACACCTCGACCTCCGCCCCACCGCCCAGTGCGGCCTTGAGGCTCGCGGCTTGCGCCTGGGTGTTGGGCAGGAGCGGCGAGCCGCCGCCGAGACGGTCATAGATTTGCGCAGCGACCGGGGCCCGGCGCCTGGCGATCAGCCAGGCCAGCAGTCCGCGAAAGGGCTGGGGCAGCGAGAGAATGGCTGGATCATTGAACAGGTTCGCCAGGAACGGCCGGACCGCCTCCGGCCGGTCGGGGCCGCCGAGATTGAACAGAACGACGGCGAGCTTCCCCATACCGCGTTGGCTCAAGTGTGCCGATGATGCCAGGCGCGGATCAACGCTGACAGCCGCGCCACGTTCTCCGGCGGCGTCTCGGGAACGATACCGTGCCCGAGATTGAAGACGAACGGCCCATGACCCAGCGCCTCGAGGATCCGATGGGCGGCCTTTTCCATCGCTGCCCCACCGACCACCAGCAGCAACGGGTCAAGATTGCCCTGGACCGCCGCGATCGGCTGCAGGAAGCGCGCCGCCCAATCCGGCGGCACCGATGAGTCGAGACCCACGCACTCAACTCCGGTCTCGCTGGCATAGCGCACATAATGCAGCCCGGCGCCGCGCGGAAAGGCAATGATCGGGACCGCCGGATGACGGCTTCTCACCCGCTCGACGATCTCGCGCATCGGTGCGATCGCCCACTTGTCGAACTCGACATCGGGCAGCACACCCGCCCAGGTATCGAAAAGCTGCACGGCTTCCGCGCCGGCCTCGATCTGGGCATTCAGGTAGCGACTGGTCACGTCGACCAGCAGATCCATCAGCTGCTGGAACAGCGCCGGCTCCGCAAAGGCCAGTTTTCGCACCTTGGCGAAGTCCCGGCTGCCCCGTCCTTCGATCATGTAGCAGGCCACGGTCCAGGGCGCGCCGGCAAAGCCGATCAATGCCGTGTCGAGCGGCAGCTGAAGGGAAACTTGCCGTACGGTCTCAAAGACCGGGGCGACCATCGACAGGAAACGATCGGCCGCCGCCTGCAGCCGCTCGATATCGGCGATCGTGCTGATCGGCTCCAGGACAGGTCCCTCGCCCTCGCGGAACTCCAGCTTCACGCCCAGCCCGTAGGGGACCATCAGGATGTCGGAGAACAGGATCGCCGCATCCATGGCAAAGCGCTGCAAAGGCTGCAGGGTGATCTCGGTGGCCAGCTCCGGCGTCAGGCAGAGCCGGACGAAATCGGGCGCCTTGGACCGCAGGGCGCGATACTCCGGCAGGTAGCGGCCCGCCTGGCGCATGAACCAGAAATTGGGCCGGGCCTGGACCTCGCCATGCAGGGCACGGATCAGCGATTTGGCCTGGACGGCAGCCGGTGGGGTCAAGGGACAACCTTGTTCGGTAGAGTTATGTTCTTCGGTGCCGAAGGGCTCCGACGGTGCCGATCATCATAACTAAGAAAGAGAATCTTTAAAGATGATGAGGCAGTGGATGCCTGTGTATAGGGGTAATTCCTGGCTTGGCCGGGATTGTCCCGAGCCAGACCGGCGTTTCCTGGCTGATCCTGTTGCCCGGGACAATCGTTGGAGAAATACCCAACGAACGGCATAATCCGCGGCCATGAGTGGGGAAAACAATTACGGGGAAAACGGGGACAGCACGGCGAATGCCGGATCTATCCACCCGACTCACCCAGGGCTCGATTTTCGGCCCAGAGCCGGACAGAAGGCGGGAGGGGAAACGTGGTGACGGGCATGGATTGGACCCCCCTCGGGATAAAGGGTCGGTTACCCGCGCTCTTCGCGTCTCATCCACAGGCTGAAAACCGGGTTTCTCCGTGAAGCTTTTCCACCTGCATCTCATCTCCGACGCCACGGGCGAGACGATCAACGCCGTGGCCCGCGCCTGCCTGGTGCAGTTCGAGGACGTCGAGCCCGTGGAGCACACCTGGTCGATGGTCCGTTCGGAGCGCCAGCTGCAGAAGGTCATGGACGGCATCGCGGCAAACCCGGGACTGGTCCTGTTCACCCTGGTCGATGATCGGCTTCGCCACATGCTGGAGGAGCGTTGCCGGGCGCTGACCGTACCCTGCATCTCGGTGCTGGATCCGGTCCTCGGCGCGCTCGGCGCGTTCCTGCGCACCGCGATGCGCCATATTCCCGGCCGCCAGCATGTCCTGGACAGCGAGTACTTCGCGCGCATCGAGGCCATGAACTATGGCATGGCCCATGATGACGGCCAGGCGACTCGCGATCTCGAATCCGCCGACGTGGTGCTGATCGGGGTCTCCCGCACCTCGAAGACGCCGACCTGCCTCTACCTGGCCAATCGCGGCATCAAGGCGGCGAATATCCCCTACGTCCCGGGTGTTCCGTTGCCGGCGGAGGTCGAAAACCTGCGGGCCCCGCTGGTGGTCGGCCTGACGGCCGATCCGAATGCCCTGGTGCAGGTACGCCGCAACCGCCTGCGGATGATCAACGATACCGAAGACACGTCCTATACCGACATCGAGAATGTGAAGGCGGAGGTCGGCGAGGCCCGCAAGCTGTTCACGCGCCACGGCTGGCCGATCCTCGACGTGACCCGCCGGTCCATCGAGGAAACCGCCGCCGCGGTGATGCAGATGATCGCCGAGCGGCGCGAGAAAGTCGCGCCGTGACCCTCGTCCTGGCCTCGGCCAGCGCCATCCGGCGCTCGCTGCTGGAGAACGCCGGTATTGCGCTCGTCGTCGATCCAGCGGATGTCGACGAAACGGCGATCAAGCAGCGCCTGGCGGCGCAACGCGTCCCTACCCAAGGCGCCGCGGTCGAGCTGGCCGCCGCGAAAGCCAAGGCGGTCGCCGCCCGTCATCCCGGCAAGCTGATCATCGGCGCCGACCAGATCCTCGAGCATGGCGGAAAATGGTACGACAAGCCGGTGGATCGCTCGGCCGCCGCGGCCCAGCTCACGACCCTTGCTGGCAGCTCGCATAGCCTGGTGAGCGCTGCCGTCGTGATCGAGGATGGGACCGAGGTGTGGCGGACCGCACAATCGGTCACCCTGCACATGCGGCCGCTCTCGCCGGCCTACATCGACTCCTATCTCGACCAGGTGGGCAACGCAGCCCTGACATCCGTCGGCGGCTACCAGCTCGAAGGCCTCGGTGCGCAGCTGTTCACGCGCATCGACGGCGATTACTTTACCGTCCTGGGTTTGCCGTTGCTGCCCTTGCTGGGCTACCTGCGGCAGCGTGGAACTCTCGTATCATGAAGATTGAAATCCGCGGCACGACGCGCCTCGCCGGCCTGATGGGCTGGCCCATCAAGCACACGCGCTCGCCGCGGCTGCATAATTTCTGGCTGAGCCTGTATGGGATCGATGGCGCTTATTTGCCCCTCGCGGTCGAGCCTGCCAAACTCGAAACCGCGCTGCGCGCGCTCCCAGCCCTGGGTTTTGCCGGTTCCAATGTCACGGTGCCCCACAAGGAAGCGGCGCTGCGTATCGTCGATCGCGTGCAGCCGGTCGCCAGGCGGGTCGGCGCGGTCAACACGGTGACGGTGGCGGCCGACGGGACGCTCGAAGGCCGCAACACCGACGCCTACGGATTCCTCGCGGCGCTACAGGACGGGGCACCGAACTGGGTGGCGGAACGTCCGGCCGTCATCCTGGGTGCGGGTGGCTCCGCCCGGGCGGCGATCGTGGCCTTGCTCGATGCTGGGGTCAGGGAGATCCGGGTCGCCAACCGGACGCGCGAGCGGGCCGAAGCACTTGGCGAGCTCAGCTCCGCGGTGCATGCCGTCGCCTGGTCGGAACGTTCGGGCGCTCTCGACGGGGCCGGGCTGCTGGTCAACACCACGACTCTGGGCATGGACGGGCAACCGCCGCTGGATATCGATCTCTCCATCCTGCCCAAGGACGCAGTGGTGAACGACATCGTCTACAGCCCGCTGGAAACAGCCTTGCTGGCGGTAGCACGAGCGCGAGGCAATGTGGCCGTCGACGGTCTTGGCATGCTGCTGCATCAGGCCCGGCCGGCCTTCTTCGCTTTCTTTGGGGTCGATCCCCAGGTGACGTCGGCTTTGCGCGACCATGTTCTCGCCGACATGAAGGGCTGATGCGCATCCTCGGCCTGACCGGCTCGATCGGCATGGGGAAAACGACCGCCGCCCGGCTGCTGCGCCGGATGCGCGTACCCGTGCACGATGCCGATGCGGCTGTGCACGGGCTTCTGGCGCGCGGCGGTGCTGCCGTGCCTGCGGTCGCCAGGGCCTTTCCCGGGGCGGTTCACGACGGCGTGGTCGACCGGCTGAAGCTCGGCGCCACGGTGTTCGGGCCGGAAGGCCAGGTGGCATTAGGCAAGCTGGAGGCGATCGTGCACCCCTTGGTGCGTCACGCCACCCGGCGCTGGTTGGCAAACCAGGCCCGGCGCGGCGCGCATGCCGTGGTGCTCGACGTGCCGCTGCTTTTCGAGAGCGGTTTCGACAAGGTCTACGACAGCGTCATCGTGGTCTCGGCGCCGGCCTTCCTGCAACGCCAGCGGGTGCTGCGGCGTCACGGCATGACCAGCACCAAGTTGCGGGAGATCCTGGCGCGCCAGACGCCGGACCGCGTTAAACGTTCCCGTGCCGACGCCGTTATCAGCAGCGGCCTGGGCCAGCGCCCGACCCTGCTGGGCCTCCGGCGGGCGCTACGCCGGCTGGGGCGGCGGGGTGCCTGGAGCCCCGCCTTTCGCTAGACGGCCCTTTCTGTGGACGGACTGGGCGAAGCGAGGCATAAGGATTCCCGTGCGCGAAATCATTCTCGATACCGAGACCACCGGCCTCGATCCGGATGCCGGCCATAAGCTAGTGGAAGTCGCGGCCATCGAGCTGGTTAACCACTTGCCGACGGGGCGCAAGTTTCAGCGTTACCTGCGGCCTGACCGGGACATCGCGCCGGAAGCCCAGGCGGTTCATGGCCTGACGGCGGCGTTCCTGGCCGACAAGCCGGTCTTCGCGGAAGTCGTCGCCGAGCTGCTGGAGTTCCTTGGCGACGCCCGGCTGATCATCCATAACGCCGAGTTCGATCTCAAATTCCTCAATGCCGAGTTCAAGGCGCTGGGCTTTCCGGCGCTGCCACTGGCCCGGGCAATCGATACCGTGCAGATGGCGCGGCGCAAGTTCCCGGGCGCGCCGGCGTCGCTTGATGCCTTGTGTCAGCGCTTCAGCATCAACAACGCGCACCGCACGCTGCATGGTGCGCTGCTCGATGCCGAGCTGCTGTCGGAAGTCTATCTGGAGTTGATCGGCGGCCGGCAGTCCCACCTGTCCCTCGAGGTCGAGGCGTCAGCGCCGGGCGTCGCCGCGGGGTCGGGTATTCAGGTCAACGTCCGGGCGCGGCCGGGACGGACACCGCGCCTCGACGCAGCGAGCGAGGCCGAGCTGGCAGCGCACGCCGCCCTGCTGGCCAAGCTCAAGAATCCCCTCTGGTCTAACTAAGCCGCGCCTGCCTTGCCGGGGATCGGCGACGACGGGGCCGCCTGACCCTGCTGCTGCTGCTGGCGGTAGAGCGCCTCGAAATCCACCGGCTGCAGGAGCAGCGGCGGGAAGCCGCCATCGCGCGTGGTGTTCGACAGGATCGCCCGGGCGAACGGGAACAGCTGGCGCGGGATCTCGATCATCAGCAGCGGTTGCAGATGCTCCGTGGGGGCCTGCCCCGAGGCGACCACCACGCCGGCATAGGCGAGCTCGATGACGAAGACCGGCTCTTCGTTGTGCTTGGCATCGGCATTCAGGGTCAGGACAACCTCGTAGGCCGTATCGTTCAGCTTGTTGATGCTGACGCCGACCGCGACCGCGACCTGGGGCTGCTGCCCGGCCATGGCAAAGACCTGCGGCGAGCGCGGGTTCTCGAAGGAGAGATCCTTAACGTACTGGGCGCTGAGCGCGTAGGAAACGGTGCCGGGCGCGGCGGCGGGGGGTGAATCGGACATGACAGGCTCCTGAAGGGGGGCGCGGGACAGCTGCCGCGCCCATCGGTTAACACGCAGAGCACCGGCCCGGCAACGAGCAAGACACGCGAGGCTAGGACGCGGCCGGGAGGCGGACTATCTCCCCATTCGCAGGGGTGTGCCCGGTGAGGCAGCGGATGAAGCCCCAATGCGTTACCACCGCGATATGGGGGTAATCCGGTTCCCTGGCCATGGCGGCGCGAAAGGCCGCGCCGCGCACGGCGAGTGCATCCTCGCTTTCCGGAATGCCGGTGCCGACATGGTCGTGCCACCACGGATCGTCGAGATGATCGAAGCGAAACCGCGGAAAACGCTGCGCCAGGTCCGCCGGGGAGGCGCCGATATCGCACATGAACGCGGCGCGTTCGCGCACGATCGGATCGATGGTCACCGGCACGTCCAGCACGTCGGCGATCAGCGTGACGGTCTGGATAGCCCTAGTATAGGGGCTGGCGATCAGGCGCCGGATGTCCACCTCGCCGCGCGCGCGCCGGGCCCGCAGCTCCTCGCCGGCGGCCCGGGCCTGCCGCATGCCCTCCTGGGTCAGGGCGGGATCGCGAATTCCGGGGTCAACGCGGGTCACCGAGAAGACCGCGTTAAACTCTGACTGGCCGTGTCGAATCAAGAACATGCAAAAAAGCCGGATTCCGGCTGGCAAACCCGGCCGGACGGCCCTACTTTATGAAGGTGCGCAGGGCTGATATATGCTTGCGCCCGTCAGGTTTGTCGAGCGTGCTGGGCCCCTGGCCAAGCTACCCTCGCCGGGCCGGTCGAAAGTACCCCGTAGCGATCAGCGAGCGGAGGGAACGGTAGCGAGCAATGGGTGACGGTTTGGCCTTTTTCGACATCATCTTTTTCGCTTTGGTTGCGGGATTTCTTATCTTGCGGCTGCGGAGCGTGCTCGGCCGCCGTACCGGATCGGAGAATCGCGAGCGCTGGACACCGCGGGTGCCGGCTGCCAATCAGCCGCCGGGCCCGGTGACGGCGCCCGAGCGACCGTTGCCCGACAACGTGACGGCGCTGCCCAACCGCGAGGGTGTGGCCTCGGCCAGCTCGCCGCTGGAGCAGGCGCTGACCCAGATCCGCGTCGCCGATCCCAGCTTCGAACCCAAGCGCTTCGCCGAAGGCGCGCGCGCGGCGTTCGAGATGATCGTTACCGCTTTCGCCCAGGGCGACACGGCGGCCCTGCGGCCGCTGCTGGCCGACGACGTCTACGAGAATTTTGCCGCCGCCATCAAAGGCCGGCTCGACGCCAAGCAGACGCTGGAAACCACGCTGATCGCCGTCAAGTCGGCGGAGATCGTCGAAGCACGCATGGAAGGCCGCACGGCCTTCGTCACCGTGAAGTTCGTTTCCGAGCAGGTCAATGTGACGCGCAACGCCGCCGGCGAAGTGGTCGACGGCGATCCCAACCGGGTTACCGTCGTCACCGACGTGTGGACCTTCGCCCGCAACACGCGGGCGAGCGATCCCAACTGGGCCCTGGTCCAGACCTCTGAATCGCACTAAGGCCTTCGCTGCGGCGCTCGCCGCGGCCCTTGCCCTTACGGCCTGCGAGACCAAGCCGCCGCCCGACCGGCTCGAACTGACGCCGGCACGCTTTACCGATCTGCCCGGCTGGTCCGCAGACCAGCACGGCGCCGCCCTGGTTGCCATCCGCCGTTCCTGCCAGCGCCTGGCGCGAGTGGCCGATGAGACGGCGGTGGGTCCGCGCGCGGTTGGCGGCTTGGCGCGCGACTGGCGTGAGCCCTGCGCCGCCCTCGATACCGTACCGGCCAGCGACGATACGATGGCGCGTGCCGCGCTCGAGCGCTGGTTCGTGCCTTACGCCGCGACCAATAACGGCGATCCCAAGGGCCTGTTCACCGGCTACTACGAACCGGAGCTCCGCGGCTCGCGCACCCGCACCGGGCGCTTCACCGTGCCGCTCTTCGGCCGTCCCGCCGACCTCATCACCGTGGATCTCGGCCTGTTCCGCGAGGAGCTACGCGGCCAGCGCATCGCCGGCCGGGTTCGTGACGGGGCGCTCAGGCCCTATCCCTCGCGCGCCGAGATCGTGGACGGCGCGCTCGCCGCCGCACCCGGTGGGCCGCTCGAACTGGTCTGGGTCGACGATGCGATCGACGCCTTCTTCCTCGAGATCCAGGGATCCGGGCGCGTCGTGCTCGAAGACGGCAGTCTCATGCGTGTCGGGTTCGCCGCGCAGAACGGTCATCCCTATTTCGCCATCGGTCGCGAGCTGGTGGCGCGCGGCGCCTTGTCGCGCGAGCAGGTCTCCATGCAGTCGATCCGGGCCTGGCTTGCCGCCAATCCGGACGAGGCGCGCGCCGTGATGAACAAGAACCCGTCCTTCGTGTTTTTCCGGCCGCTGCCGCCGGCGGCGAGCGCCGATGATGGGCCGCTCGGTTCCGAAGGCGTGCCGCTGACACCCGGCCGCAGCCTGGCGGTCGACCGCGCTCACCTGGCCATGGGCCTCCCGCTCTGGCTCGACGCCGAGGATCCGCTCGAGCCTGCGCGCCGGCTGCAGCGCCTGTTCGTGGCCCAGGACACCGGCGGCGCCATTCGCGGGCCGGTGCGCGGCGATGTGTTCTGGGGCTCCGGCGCAGACGCGGCCGAGCGCGCGGGTCGCATGCGCTCGGCCGGCCGCTACTGGATCCTGCTGCCGCGCGACACCGCCGCGCGGCGCGCCGTCAATGCCAACGCCCGCGGTGCTGACCGCGACCGCCGCGGCTGAGCAACGCGTCCGCCTCCTTCTTCTGCTCGTCGGTGAACGAGGCGTAGAGTGGCTTCGCCGCTTCCAGCACCTCGGTCATGCGGGCCGACGCGGCCTGCATCATTTCCTGGCGCCGCTGCAGGCGATCGATGGCGGTTGACTGGTCCGGCGTGCCCGCACTGCGCGCGGCACGACGGGCGGTCATCTGCTCGTCGCTGACGCGGGCGTGCTTGCGCATCACCTCGGCCAGCGCATTCCACTGCTGCTCCTGCGCCGGCGTGATCTTCAGCGCGGTCTTGGCGTAGGCCAGACGGGCCTCGATACGCTCGCCCGGCAAGGCGTGGGCACGTTCGGCGGCGCGCCCCTGGTCGGGGGCCGTCGGCGAGACAGCCTGGGCATAGACCACGGGCGTCAGGGCCAAGCCACTGGCCACGACAACGGCCGAAAGAAGAAATCTATTCATCGGTTCCTCGCATGCTCCTGCAGTAATCCCCACCCGCAGGAATACACGCGGAGCGCGGCGGACTCCTGCGCCGGCTGCTAGTGCGCGACGGAAGCCTTTGCGTCCCCTTGGGAATCGGGGCGGTCCAGAGCCTCGAGGTAGGACTGCCTGGTCGGGTTAATGTGCGTGCGCAGCAGCGTGGTGAGCGCCGGCACGTCGCGCGCCCGCACCAGCCGCAGCATTTCCTGATGGTCGGCGATCGACAGCGTGTTGATTACCCCGGAGATCGTGCTGCTCGTGCCGAACTGGCTGTTTGGCGCCTATTGAAGGCGGCAAACCGCTGATTCGCTCGTAAAAACGCGGGTCAAGAGAGTGGTCAGGCCCCCTTGCCAGATTCGGTTAGGGGCTTCATTGTGACGCCCAAATTCGAAAGCGAAAGCAGCCGTCTCGTGACCGATTCGCCCGTCTCCAAGCCCCGCGTCGGGCTGTTCGTTACCTGTCTCGTCGACCTCTTCCGCCCTTCGGTCGGTTTCGCGGCCGTGAAACTGCTCGAGGAGGCCGGCTGCGAGGTCGAAGTGCCGGGCCTTCAGACCTGCTGCGGTCAGCCGGCCTTCAATTCCGGCGACCGCGCCGATGCCGCGACCATCGCCCAACGCACCATCGTGCTGTTCGAGGGCTTCGACTATGTCGTCGTGCCGTCGGGATCGTGCGGCGGGATGATCCGCGAGCACTACCCGGAACTGCTGGCCGGCGACCCCGCCTGGGCCGAACGGGCGCGCACCCTGGCCGGTCGTACCTGGGAGCTGATCTCGTTTCTCTACGACGTGCGCGGCCTGCGCCAGGTCAAGGCGCGCTACGACGGCACCATCACCTATCACGACTCCTGCTCGGGCCTGCGCGAGCTCGGCGTCAAGCAGCAGCCGCGCACCCTGCTGGCCTCGGTCCAGGGCACGAAGCTCAAGGAGCTGCCGGGTGCGGAGACCTGCTGCGGCTTCGGCGGCACGTTCTGCGTCAAGTATCCCGAGATCTCCGACAAGATGGTCGAGGGCAAGGCCGAGGATATCCTGGCCACCGGCGCCGATACCCTGCTGGCCGGCGACCTGGGTTGCCTGATGAACATGGCCGGCAAGCTCAAGCGCATGCATAGCGAGCGCGGCACGCGGGCCACGCGCGTGCGCCATGTCGCCGAGGTGCTGGCCGACATGACCGGCGAACCGCCGATTGGCGAGACCGGCCAGTAGCCATGGAGAGCACCAGCCACACCTTCAAGGACAACGCCCACGACGCGCTGGGCAATGCGCATCTGCAGTCGGCGCTCGACAAGATGCGCGCCGGCTTTCCGCAGCGCCGGCTCGACGCCATCGGCAAGCTGCCGGAGTTCGAGGACCTGCGCGAGCAGGGCCGCGAGATCAAGAACCACGTCCTCGAGAACCTCGACTGGTACCTGGAGCGCTATGAGCGCAACGTGATCGCCGCCGGCGGCCACGTGCATTGGGCGCGCACGCCCGAGGAGGCCCGCCAGATCATCCTCGACCTCTGCCGCAAGCTGGGCGCCAAAACGGTGACCAAGGGCAAGACGATGATCGCCGAGGAGATCGCGCTCAACGATTTCCTCGAGGAGAACGGCGTCATCCCGATCGAGACGGATCTGGGCGAATACATCATCCAGCTGCGCCACGAGCCGCCCTCGCACATCATCGCGCCGGCCATCCACCTGACCAAGGGCCAGGTCGAGGAGACCTTCCGCGAGGTCCACACCAACCTTCCAGCAGACCGCAATCTCGAGGAACCGCGTTCGCTGGTGGCCGAGGCGCGCACCATGCTGCGCGAGAAATTCCTCAAGGCCGATGTCGGCGTCACCGGCGCCAATTTCCTGATCGCCGAGACCGGCAGCTCGGTAATCGTCACCAATGAAGGCAACGGCGACCTGACGCAGCTTCTGCCCAGGGCGCATATCGTCCTCGCCAGCCTGGAAAAGATCGTTCCGACCCTGGAGGACGCCTCGGCCTTGCTACGCCTGCTCGCGCGCTCGGCCACCGGCCAGGACATGTCGGTCTATACGACCTTCTCCACCGGTCCGCGGCGCGCCGAGGATCCCGACGGTCCCGGCGAATACCACGTGGTGCTGCTCGATAACGGCCGCACCGGCATGCTGGGCAGCGAGTTCCAGGAGATGCTGCGCTGCATCCGCTGTGGCGCTTGCATGAACCACTGCCCGGTCTACGGTGCCGTTGGCGGCCACGCCTATGGCTGGGTCTATCCCGGTCCCATGGGTGCGGTGCTGACGCCGAGCCTGATCGGCATCGAGAACGCCAAGCACCTGCCCAACGCCTCGACCTTCTGCGGCAAATGCGAAAGCGTCTGCCCGATGAAGATCCCGCTGCCCAAGATGATGCGCCACTACCGCGAGCGTGAATGGCAGAAGAAGCTGTCGCCGGCGACCCAGCGCTTCGGCCTCAAGCTCTGGGCGTTCCTCGCCCTGCGCCCGCCGCTCTACCATTTTTTCTACGCCATTGCGGCCCAGGTCTTGGGCCTGCTCGGCAGGCGCACGGGCGGCAGCTTCTACAACCTGCCGCTCGCCGGCGCCTGGACCGCGACCCGCGACCTGCCGGCGCCGCAAGGCCGCTCCTTCCAGGAGCAGTGGCACCAGCGCCAGAAGCAGAAAAAGGCGGCATGAGCGCGCGGGATGACATTCTCGGGGGCATCCGACGCTCTCTAAAGCGCGGCGCGCTGGGCGGCGAGCGGGCGGCACAGCTCGAAGGGCGCCTGGCCAACCATCCTTCGGGCATCATTCCGCGGCGCAGCCAGGGCCTCGACCGCAAGGGCCAGACGGCGCTGTTCGAGGAACAGGCCGTCGAGATCGCCACCACGATCGAGCGCGTCGCCTCCCTGCGCGACGTGCCCAAGGCGGTGGCCGACTATCTCCAGCGCTTCAACCTGCCGGCCGAGTTCGCCGCCACGCCCGATCCGCTGCTCGACAAGGTGCCGTGGAACGAGCGCCCGCTGCTCAAGCTCAAGCGCGGTAAGCCCTCGCCGACCGACGCGGTCGGCCTGTCGGTGGGCTTCTGCGGCATCGCCGAAACCGGGACGCTGATGATGCTCTCAGGGCCGGACAATCCCTCGACCATGAACTTCCTGCCCGACGACCACATCGTCGTGCTTCCCGCCAGCCGCATCGTCGGCCCGATGGAGGAAGCATGGCAGAAGTTGCGCCAGGCGAAGGGCGGCACGGCCGTCGCCGCGACGATGCCGCGAACCGTCAATTTCATCACCGGCCCCTCGCGCACCGGTGACATCGAGCAGAAGCTGGAGATGGGTGCGCACGGGCCCCGCCGCCAGCACATCCTCATCGTCGAGGATGACTCGATCGCCTAAGGTCCCGGACCTGGAGCTTTTCGCCGCGCTGATGCGCGACGCCAAGCCGCTTGCGCGCAAGAAACGCCGGCGCGTCTCTCCGTCCCCGGTTCCACCCGCTTTGCCGCCGGTCACGCGGCGGGTCGAGAGTCCCTCGGCTCCCTCACGTAGCGTGGCCCGGCCGCCTCCCGCACCCAATCCCGGCCTCGACCGGCGCACCGCCGAGCGGTTGCGCAAGGGCCGCATGGAGATCGATCGCCGGCTCGACCTGCACGGTCTGACCGAAGCGGTAGCGCATGCCACGCTCGACCGCGCCGTCGCTTCCGCCTGGCGCGATGGCGCGCGGGTGATCCTCGTCATCACCGGCAAGGGTTCCTCGAAGGAGGGTGGCGGGGTCTTGCGCCGCAATCTGCCGCGCTGGCTGGCCGCCGGCTCAAACGCGGCGCGCGTGCTGCGGATCGAATCGGCCCGCCCGCAGCATGGCGGCGGCGGGGCTTTCTACGTTCTCTTGCGCCGGCAACGGGCATGACGCCCTTCGGCGCCAAGGTCCGGGAGCTGCGCGAGCAGCGCGGCGTGACGCTCAAGCAGCTGGCCGGTGCCCTAGAGATTTCGCCGGCCTATCTCTCGGCCCTCGAGCACGGCCATCGCGGACGGCCGACGCCGGCGCTGCTGGTGCAGATCTGCGAGTACTTCCATCTCATCTGGGACGACTACGAGGAGATGCACCGCCTGGCGCATCTCTCGCATCCGCGCGTCCAGGTCGATACCAGTGGTCTTTCCCCGGGGGCGACCGAGCTCGCCAATCTCCTGGCGGAACGCATTCACGGTCTCGATGAGCAGACCGTCGCCGCGGCCCTCAGGCTGCTCAAAAGCGCCCCTAGTAGCCGGCAATCCAAGCGCCGCGCCCGCCCGCCCGGTTAGCGGCGCGCGTCGAAACTGTAGGCCGACGGGCCTTTCACCGTCTCATCGACGACCAGGCGATGCTGCAGCGGCGGAAAGGCGCGCTGCCGGCAATCCGCGCGCTCGCACAGGCGGCAGCCGATGCCGATCTCGGTCACGGCCTGCAGGCGCTCGAGATCGAGCCCGTCGGCATAGACCAGGGAACGGGCGTCGCTGAGGGCGCAGCCGATACCGATGGCGTGGCGCGAGGCCGGGGCGTGGAACGAGCCGCCCGGCCGTTCCACCGTACGGGCCAGGCAGAAGAACGTGGACCCGTCGGGCAGCCGCGAAATCTGCGTGCGCAGCAGGCCCGGCGTCAGGAACGCCTCGTGCGTGACCCAGCGCGGGCACGATCCGCCGAAGCGCGACAGGTGAAAACCGGCGGCGGAGAAACGCTTGGTCACGTTGCCGGCGATGTCGATGCGCACGAAGAAGAACGGCACGCCGCGATCCGTCGGCCGCTGCAGCGTCGACAGGCGGTGACAGACCTGCTCGTACGACACGCCGAAGCGGTGCATCAGCGTCTCGATGTCGTACCGGGCCTCGCGCGCCGCGGCGAGGAAGGGTGCGTACGGCATCAGCACCGCGCCGGCGAAGTAGTTGGCCAGGCCGACCCGGCACAGGGTTTCGGAATCCGGCGAGGCGAGCTTCGCCGCGGCAATCGCCCGGCCGATCGCCTCGCGCGCATCGAGCAAGGCCAGCTGATAGGCAAGATGGAAACGCCGCGAGGTCGGCGGCAGCACTTCGGAGAGCTGGAGCGTGCGGGCCTTGGGATCGAAGCGCCGCAGCGCACCAGCCATGGTCGCCTGCGCCGCCACGACGACCGCGATGGCGTGACGCTTCTGCAGGTGATCGGCCAGCCCGCGCTGCAGGTCACCGTCCGAAGCGGCCTCGAGCCGCGTGGCCTCGGCGGCGTCCTCGATCTCGGCAAAATAGTTGGCGCGGCTCTCGAAGAAATCGCGCGCTTCCTCCGCCGGCAGGACGACGCGCCGTGTTGTTCCGCTCGGCAGACCGAGCGTGAGGGCTTGTGCGTCTTCGCGCGCCGCCCGCCAGCCGCGATAGAGGTCGATGACCGCCTGCGCCGCCTTGGGCGAGGCGGCGACCAGCCGCTCGATCTCCACCGCCTCGACCGCGTGGCCGCTCAGCGTCGGCTCGGCAAAGACCTCCCGCAGACCCGCGGCCAGGCGCCGCTCGGCGTCGTCCGACAGCTCCTGGAGATCGACCCCGAAGGTCTGCCCGAGCTTGAGCAGCAGCGAGACGGTGACCGAGCGCTCGTCGTGCTCGATCAGGTTGAGGTAGCTGGGGCTGATGCCGAGACGCTCGGCGGCCTGGGCCTGGGTCAGGCTGCGGTCCTGACGCAGGCGACGAATCTTGGCTCCCAGCAAGGTCTTGCGGGCGACCATGGAAGTGGCCCCTTCGCTTTACAAATTTACAAACTACCTATTTCGGCTGTGCTCTTTACTACGAATTTACTAACGATATTACGTATTTGGCGTTGTACTTCGCAAGTGCAATGTAAAAATAAGGGCCAAGAGCGGCGCTGCCGCGGGCGATCACGAAAGGATACTGCCATGGCCGATATCATGAACCCCTCTCACGAGCGCTGGCGCGGCATCAAGCGCGATTATTCGGCCGCTGATGTGGCCAAGCTGGCCGGCTCGGTCCGCATCGCCCACACCCTCGCCGATCGCGGTGCGCGCAAGCTGTGGGACCTGCTGAACAATGAACCCTTCGTCCCGACCCTCGGCGCCCTGACCGGCAACCAGGCGGTGCAGCAGGTCAAGGCCGGCCTCAAGGCCATCTATCTCTCCGGCTGGCAGGTCGCCGCCGACGCCAACAACGCCGGCCAGATGTATCCCGACCAGAGCCTCTACCCGGTGAGCTCGGTGCCCGACGTGGTCAAGCGCATCAACAACGCCCTGCGCCGCTCCGACCAGATCCAGACCATGGAGGGGAAGGGCGAGACGACCGATTACTTCGCGCCGATCATCGCCGACGCCGAAGCCGGCTTCGGCGGCCCGCTCAATGCCTATGAGCTGATGAAGGCGATGATCGAGGCCGGTGCCGCCGGCGTCCACTACGAGGACCAGCTCGCCTCGGAGAAGAAATGCGGCCATCTCGGCGGCAAGGTCCTGGTACCGATCTCGCAGCATGTGCGCACGCTCAACGCCGCCCGCCTGGCCGCCGACGTCGAGGGCGTGCCGACCGTCCTGCTCGCCCGCACCGACGCCGACTCGGCGCAGCTGCTGACCAGCGACGTCGATCCGCGCGACCGGCCGTTCCTCACCGGCGAGCGCACACCCGAGGGCTTCTTCCGCATCAAGCCGGATGTCGGCAAGGACTACGCCATCGCCCGCGGCATCGCCTATGCCGAGTATTCCGACCTGATCTGGTGGGAGACGGCGGAGCCGAACCTCGACGACGCGCAGCGCTTCGCCGACGCCGTCCACCATCACTTCCCCGGCAAGATGCTGGCCTATAACTGCTCGCCGTCGTTCAACTGGCGCAAGAAGCTGTCGATGACCGACATCGCCGACTTCCAGAAGCGCATCGGCGCCATGGGCTACAAGTACCAGTTCGTCACCCTGGCCGGCTTCCACGCCCTCAACCTCTCGATGTTCGAGCTGGCCAAGGGCTACGCGGCGCGCGGCATGGCGGCGTATTCGGAGCTGCAGGAAGCCGAGTTCGCGGCGGCCGACAAGGGCTACACCGCGGTCAAGCACCAGCGCGAGGTCGGCACCTCGTATTTCGATGCGGTTGCCGTGGCGATCTCGGGCGGCAAGTCGTCGACCACGGCGATGGCCGGCTCGACCGAGACCGAGCAGTTCCACGAGAAGCCGCAGATCGTATCGGAAGCGGCCGACTAAGCGCGCCCCCCGCGCTTTCGGCTAATCCGACGACTCGCCGGCCGGGCTCACGCTCGGCCGGCTTTTCTTTTGCGCCGGGAGAATTCGAGACGGCTACTGGGCGACGCGCCGCGGCCGCACCGGTTCACGCGAGTCTTCGGTGTGGCGCGGCACGGGTGCCAGGATGCGCTGCGGCGGGAAGCGCAGCGAGACGGCGGTGCCGAAGCCCACCGTACTCTCGATATGGATGTCGCCGCCGTGGAGTTCGACCAGCGCCTTGGCGATTGGCAGGCCGAGGCCGGTACCGCCGATACGGCGGTTCTGCGGGTTCTCGACCTGGCCGAACGGCTCGAGAACCAGGCGCAGGTGCTCGGAGGCGATGCCGATGCCCTTGTCGGAGACGGCCAGGCGGTAATAGCCCTCGTCGTCGATACTGGCCTCGAGCCGGATCGAGCTGCCCGGGTGGCTGAACTTGATCGAGTTGGAGAGCAGGTTGATCACGCTCTGCTTGATCTTGGTGCGATCGCCGAGCAGGGCGGGGGCGTGCGCGGGTACGTTGACCGCGATGATGACGCCTTCGCGGTCGGCGGCGGGCCGCAGCATCTCGGCGCATTCGCGCAAGGCCGGGCCGACGTCGATCGCCTCCTCTTGCAATTGGATGCGGCCGGCCTCGATCTTGGAGATGTCGAGCACGTCGCTGATGATGCCCAGAAGATGCTGGCTCGAGCGGGCGATGTCGTTGGCGTATTCGACGTAGCGCGGCAGGCCGACGGGGCCGAGGATCTGCCGGCCGATCATCTCCGAGAAGCCGATGATGGCATTGAGCGGCGTGCGCAGCTCGTGGCTCATGCGCGCCAGGAACTCGGTCTTGGCGCGGCTCGCCGACTCGGCCTGGATGGTGGCGGTGCGCAACGCCACCTCGCGTTGCTTCGCCTCGGTGACGTCGGTGTGCAGGCCGACGATACGGCCATCGGGCATGCGGCGCTCGTCGATGCGCAGCCAGCGGCCGTCCGACAGGCGGATCTCGAACGGGCCTTCGGGGTTGTGGTGTTCGCGCAGGTTCTGCTCGAGCCATTGCTCCGGATCGTTGCCCGCCATGGGGACGATATGGCGGGCCATGGCCTCGCGTACCCAGGCCTCGAAGGTCACGCCGACGCGGATCATGTCGGCGGTGCCCGAATGGAGCTCCTTGAAGCGCGAATTGTAGAGCGAGACCTTGTCGTCGGCGTCGTAGAGGATGAAGCCCTGGCTGATGTTCTCGAGCGCCACCAGCAGCTGGTGCTGGGCGTGGCGGGCGATCTCCTCCGCCTGGTGCGCCTGGAAGCTGAGGCGCTGGGCGCGCGTGGTCTCGCGGTAGAGCACCCAGAAGACGAAGGCGCCGCCGAAGAACAGGGAGACGAACAGCGTGACGAAGGTGTTGAAGGAACGCTCGTGCGAGGCGAGACGGGCATCCATATTCAGGGAGTCATAGAGCAGGGTGCTGCGGGTGACGTCCTGCAGCGGGCTGAGCAGGGCCTCGAGCCGGCGGTGGGCGGCGCGGATCTCCTCCTTGCTCATCGTATCGATGGCGAGGACCGCCCCCTCGAGCGCCTTGAGCTCGTCGATCGCCAGGGTGGCGAACTCGCGCACACCCGCCACGTCGCGCAGCACCTTGGCCGATTCGCCGGTGGTCAGCACCGGCAGGCGGCTCCAGAACAGCTCGAAGCGTTGGATGACCTCGTCCTTGCTCGTACCCGGGTCCTCGCCGGCATAGCCCTGCAGCGCCTCGAGAACGCGCACCAGCTCGATCTCGGTCTGGGCCACGTACCAGCGGATGCCGCGGCTGTCGCGGTCGAGCAGGGCGCGCTCGTCGAACAGCGACTGGAAGCTCAGCGCCAGGATGATCATCAGCACGGCCACGATCGCCGCCAACGCGCCGAGGCTCGCGAAGCGGCGCTGCTGCGGCGGCGCTTCGACGCTCTCGGGGAGGGGGGGCAGCGGATCCATCAGGCGTCTTCCAGGTCCGGCCTTACTTGATCACGATCTCTTTAACCTGCCATACCCAGCGCGAGCGGATAAGGCGGTTGTCGAGCTCCGGGAACTCGTCACGCGGATAGACGATCCACAGCGGGCCCTTTTCGCGCACCTTCAGCTCCTCGCCGTTCATCCGGTAGGCCAGGATGACCGGATATTTCTCGAAATCGTCGCGTGGGATGTCGAGCTTGTAGTCGTTTAGCGCCACGGGCGTGACGGTGGCGCCGTCGGCGCCGACGGCGCGCAGCAGGTCGCGCAGGCGCACGCCTTCGAACTCGGGCTTGCCCTCGGTCCACGGGGTCGAGGTCGACACCTTGGCGATGCCCAGGCTCTCGAGGCCCTTGAGGTCGAAGCGGGCCTTGCCCGGCGCGTTGGTCCTGGCGATCTTGCCGCTGACATCGAGGATCACCCGGCCGCTCGGCTCGGGCAGGGGCTGGGCTTGCGACTGCGCCAGGGCCTCGGTCGAGGTCGGCGCCGCGGGGCCCAGGAGCAGCGTGGCGGCCAGGGCCATGAGGATGACGGTGAAGCGGGCGAACATCGCTATTCTCCGGGTTGATTGCGGGCGGCGGCGGGAGCGCTCTCGCGCACGCGGCCGTACGAGGCCAGGGCGGCCAGGGTGACGATGCCGAGGAACAGGAACAGGGCGGCGTAGGACGTGGCGGTCGGCACGCCATGGTCGCCGAAGCCGACCACCACCTCGCCGGTGACGGCCTGGAGCAGGGCGGTGCCGCCGTTGAGCGCCACGTGCAGGATGGCGGTGCCGCGCCCGACCAGCGAGTGCGGGAACAGGGCGACGCCGTGCGCCATGACGGTGACGCTGTAGGCGCCGACGAAAGCCAGCAGGCAGAGCAGGCTGGCCGTCAGCCACAATGAGGTCGGGGCCAGCAGCCCGAGGAGGACGAAGACAGCGGCCGTCGCCGCCGCGCCGCTCATGATCACCGCGCGGCGCGAGTCGAGCCAGCGATGCAAGGGGCCGTAGGCCAGGGTGCCGATGATCATGGCCAGCGCCATGGCGAAGAGCACGCGCCCGCGCGACACCGCGTCGAGCCCGAAGACGTCGTGAAGATAGGGGCCGCCCCACAGGCCAAGGACGGTGATGATCGAGGCGTAGCCCACGGCGATCAGCGGCACCAGGTAGAAGAGACCGGGGACGCGCATCGCCTCGACAAGGCCGCGGGTCACTTCGAGCAGCGAGTCACGGTTGCGCTGGGCCAGGAAGGGGTGGTCCTTGGGCGCGTCGCGCACCACGGCGAAGAAGGTGATCGCCAGCAGGGCGGAGATCACGGCTAGCCCGACGAAGGTGGCACGCCAGCCCCAGGCGTCGGCCGCCGCGGCCAGCGGCAGGGTGGCCAGCAGGCTGCCGGCATTGGCGCTGGCGAAGAGCAGCGCCATGGCCGAGGGGAATTGCAGGGGACCGAACCAGCGGGCCAGCGTGGCGATGCCGCCGATCATCAACCCGGTGTAGCCGAAGCCGACGAGGAAGCGGCCGACGATCAGCTCGTTGACCGAGTGGGCCTGGGCGAAGACCACGGCGCCGACCACCGCCACCGTCAGCATCGCCGTCAGGGTGAGGCGCGTGCCGTAGCGATCGAGGGCGATGCCCACCGGGATCTGCAGGATGGCGAAGACGAAGAAGAAGGCGCTCGAGGTGCGGCCGAGCATGTCGGCGCCCATCGGGATCTCGGCGGCGATGTCGGGAGCGATGACGCCGATCGAGGAACGGAAGAACTGGCTGTAGATCGCAAGCAGCACGAGACAGCCGAGGATGGCCGTTGCCCGTCCGAAGGTCGCTGAGCCGCTTGCGGGATGCTGCGCCATAATAAAACCCGGCCGGGCGGGGATCCTGTTCGTGCCCGTAACCTCTGATGGGATAAAGAAAAAGGGTAAAAACGGAGTAAAACGCCCAGAATTGTCATCGGGGCCGGGCGGAATCGGCCGGGCCGGCGGCCGCCCCGGGCCGCTTTCCACCCCCATTAGGCGCCCAAATATAAGGACTTTTACGCTTTTATGACGGCGCGGGAGCGGGGGCCCCACTTATCCACAGTTATTTCGTTAACCAGGCCGGCCCGGGCCGGCGCGGGGCCGGTCAGAGGATGAATTTCGACAGGTCGGCGTTGCGGGCCAGGTCGCCGACCTTGTCCCGGACATAGGCCGCGTCGACCGTCAGGCTGGTGCCGGCCCGGTCCGAGGCGGTGAAGCTGATCTCCTCGAGCAGCCGCTCGAGGATCGTGTGCAGCCGCCTGGCGCCGATATTCTCGACCCCGCGATTGACCTCCGCCGCCAGGGTGGCGATCTCGGTGATCGCATCCTCGGTGAAGTCGAGGGTCACGTCCTCGGTCTTGAGCAGCGCCTTGTACTGCTTGATCAGGCTGTTCTCCGGCTCGGTCAGGATGCGCACGAAGTCGTCGCGGTCGAGCGCCTTGAGCTCGACGCGGATCGGCAGGCGCCCCTGCAGCTCCGGCAGCAGGTCCGACGGCTTGGCGAGGTGGAAGGCGCCCGAGGCGATGAACAGGATGTGGTCGGTCTTCACCGCGCCATGCTTGGTGGCGACCGTCGTGCCTTCGATCAGCGGCAGCAGGTCGCGCTGCACGCCCTCGCGGCTGACATCGCCGCCGACATAGCCGCGCTCGGAGCGCGCGCAGATCTTGTCGATCTCGTCGAGGAAGACGATGCCGTTCTGCTCGACCACCAGCTTCGCCTCGGTGATCACCTTGTCGTTGTCGAGCAGCTTGTCGCTCTCCTCGGCGAGCAGCACGTCGTAGCTCTCGGCCACGGTCATCTTGCGCGGCTTGGCCCGGCCGCCGCCGAAGGCCTTGCCTAGCATCTCGTTGAGATTGATCATGCCCATCTGCGCGCCCGGCATGCCCGGGATGTCCATGGTTGGCAGCTGCATGTTGCCGGAATCCTGGATCTGGACCTCGATCTCGCGATCGTTGAGGCTGCCCTCGCGCAGCTGCTTGCGGAACTTTTGGCGCGTCTCGGCGGTAGCGTTCTGGCCGACCAGCGCGTCGAGCACGCGCTCCTCGGCCGCCAGCTCCGCCTTGGCCGTCACTTCCTTGCGCAGCCGGTCGCGGGTCATGACGATGGCGGCCTCCAGCAGGTCGCGCACGATCTGCTCGACGTCGCGGCCGACATAGCCGACCTCGGTGAACTTCGTCGCCTCGACCTTGAGGAGCGGCGCCCCGGCGAGCTTCGCCAGGCGCCGGGCGATCTCGGTCTTGCCGCAGCCGGTCGGGCCGATCATCAGGATGTTCTTGGGCAGCACCTCTTCGCGCAGCTCGTCGGGCAGCTGCAGCCGGCGCCAGCGGTTGCGCAGCGCCACGGCGACCGCGCGCTTGGCCGCGGCCTGGCCGACGATGAAGCGGTCGAGCTCGGACACGATCTCGCGCGGGCTGAAGGATTTGAGCTCGACGGCGGGCTTGCGCGGGCTCATAGCGTCTCGATGGTGATCTTGTCGTTGGTATAGACGCAGATCTCGGCGGCGATCTTCATCGCCCGCTCGGCGATCTCGCGCGCCGGCAGGTCGCCCACCGTGATCAGCGCGCGCGCCGCCGACAGGGCGTAGGACCCGCCCGAGCCGATGCCGATCAGCCCGTCCTCGGGCTCCAGCACGTCGCCATTGCCACTAAGGACCAAAGAGACATTCTTGTCGGCCACCGCCATCATCGCCTCGAGCCGGCGCAGGTAGCGGTCGGTCCGCCAGTCCTTGGCCAGCTCGACACAGGCCCGGAGCAGCTGGTCAGGATGCTTTTCCAGCTTCGCCTCCAGCCGCTCGAAGAGCGTAAAGGCATCGGCCGTGGCGCCGGCAAACCCGGCAATGACGTTACCCTGACCAAGACGCCGGACCTTGCGGGCGTTGGACTTGATGACCGTCTGGCCGAAGCTCACTTGGCCGTCGCCGGCAATCACCACCGCGCCGCCCTTGCGGACGGCCAGTATCGTGGTGCCGTGCCAGGACGGCGGGGAAGTGGGATCGTTCATGGGAGGGTAAGATTTAGGCGGCATGGCCGCCGCGATCAAGGTACGCTGATCCGTGACGCGCGAATCGCCGTCATCATTGAATTACCTGGGGGAAACCATGCAGCTTTATGTTCCGGCCCTCGCCCCTCTTTATCAGAAGGTGGAGGGTTACGCCTATCCGCTCATCCGTATCATCACCGGCCTGATTCTGATCCCACACGGGGCCCAGAAACTGTTCGAAATGTTCGGCGGCAACCGGGCCGCGACCGCCGGGTTCTTCTCCAAGCTGGGCATTGAGCCGGCCCTGCCGCTCGTCTACCTCGTGGGCACCGTCGAGTTCTTCGGCGGCATCCTGATCATGATCGGCCTGTGGACGCGCCCGGCCGCGGCGCTGGTCTTCGTCGTCATGATGGTCGCGGTGTTCAAGGTGCACCTGGGCAACGGCTTCTTCTGGACCAAGGGGGGCTACGAATACCCGCTGCTTTGGGGCATCGTGGCCCTGGGCCTCGTCTTCGGCGGCAGCGGCCGGCAGTCGGTCGACGAGAAGCTCGGCAAGGAATTCTAGGACTGGCGGCCGGCGCCCCTCGCGAAGGGGGCGCCGGCCCCCACCAAATTGTGATCCGGACCGCCGTGGCACGCGGCGCCGTGTCGCGCTAAAAACAGCGCCGTGCCGTTCCGTCCCTACCCGCTGATCGACCGCGCCGGCCGCTTCGCCCCGCTCAAGGCGGCGGTCTTCGTCCTGCTTTTCGTGCCCGGCCTGTGGACGGCGTACGATTTCGCCATGGGCAATCTTGGTCCGCGCCCGCACGACGAGGCGACCCACGAGGTCGGCATCTGGACCCTGCGCTTCATCTTCCTGTCGCTGGCGGTCACGCCGCTGCGCGAGTTGCTGCAATGGTCGAAGCTGCTGGCCGTGCGCCGCATGGTCGGCGTCGCCGCCTTCGTCTATGCCTTCGCGCATCTGATGCTCTACTTTGTCCACCAGGCCTTCGACGTGGTGAAGGTGGCGAGCGAGATCGTGCTGCGCATCTACCTGACGATCGGGTTCGTCGCCCTGCTCGGCCTGGCGGCGCTGGCCGCGACCTCAACCGACGCCATGATCCGCCGGCTCGGCGCCAAACGCTGGCGCCGGCTGCACCAGGCGGTCTACGTCATCGGCCTGCTGGCGGTCATCCATTTCTTCATGCAATCGAAGCTCAACGTCTACGAGCCGACGATCATGGCCGGCCTGTTCGTCTGGCTGATGCTCTATCGCGCCGTCGTGGCGGCCAGCGCCGCCGCCCGCAAGGCGCCGCTGCTCGTCGCCAGCGGGCTGGCGATCGTCTCGGCAGCGCTGACCGTGCTCGGAGAAGCCATCTACTTCAAGCTGATGATGAACGTACCGATGGCCCGCGTGCTGGCGGCCAACCTGGTCTTCGACATAGATCTGGACCCGCGACCGGGCTGGATCGTGCTCGCCATCAGCCTGGCGGTGGTGATTGTCGCGGCCTTGCGCCAGCTCGTGCTGCGCCGCCGCCCGCAGCTGCAGACGGCTTAGGCCTGCGCCGGCAGCGCCTCGGCGGGTCGGCCCAAGAGCTTCCACAGCCCGATGACGATCACGCCGCCGATCAGGGTCGCCGGCCACTGGATCTCGACGGCCGGATGGATCATGGCCAGCGAGGCCGCGCCCAGGATCAACCGGGCCACCCACGGGATGGGCGCCTTGCCCCACCAGCCGTGCAGGGCCAGCGAGGCATAGGCCACCATCAGCGCGCCGACGATACAGTCGCTGAGGATGTCGGCCAGCGTGCCTTCCATCAGGACGCCGGCGTTGAACAGGAAGAAGAACGGCACCATGAAGCCACCGATCGTCAGCTTGCAGGCATAGGGGCCGAGCGACATGGGGTTGGCGCCGGCGATGGCGGCGGCAGCGAAATTGGCCACGGCGACCGGTGGCGTGATGGCCGACAGCGAGGCGTAGAAGACCAGGAACATGTGCACGCCCATCACCGGCAGGCCGAGCTTGCCGATGAGGGTCGGCGCCAGCAGCGCCACGCCGAGCGTGTAGACGGCGACCGTGGGCATGCCCATGCCGAGGATGATCAGGAGCACGGCGGAAACGAGCAGCGTCGGGATGAGATGACCGAAGGACAGGGTCGAGAGCACGAAGGAGAATTTGCCGGCGAGGCCGGTGACCTCGAAACACGCGATGATCAGGCCGGCCGCCGCGACGGCGCCGATGAGCGGCACCAGCTGGGCAATCGTCTCGACGCAGGCGGCAACGAACTTGCGCGGGGTGATGGCATATTGCGGCGTGAGCCAGCTCAGCGCGATCACGGCCAGTGTCGAGCCGGCCGCCACGTAGGCCGGCGTATAGCCCATGACCAGCAGCGCGATCATGGCGATGAGCGGCATGAAGAAGGGCCAGCCCTGCGCCAGCGCACGGCGCAGCGGCACCACGTCCTCTTCGGGGATGCGCCCTTCGTCATAGCGCACCGCGTCGATGTGGACGAGCAGGTAGAGCGACACGTAGTAGAGGATCGATGGTGGCGTCGCGGCCCAGGCGATCTCGGCATAGGGGATGCTGGTGAGATCCGACATGATGAAGGCGACGGCACCCATCACCGGGGGCAGGATGGCGCCGCCGGTGGATGCCGTCGCCTCGATGGCGCCGGCGCGCACGGCGCTGACGCCGGTCTTCTTCATGATCGGAATGGTCAGTGGGCCGGTGGTGGCGACGTCCGCCGTGGGGCTGCCGGAGACCGAGCCGTAGAGCGCGCTGGCCGAGATGCAGGCCTTGGCGGCCCCGCCGCGCATCCGCCCGGTGATGGCGCTCGCCACCTCGTAGAACAGCTTGCCGCCGCCGGCCTGGTGATAGAACGAGCCGAAGAGCACGAAGAGGAAGACGTAGCTCGCGGCGACTTCCAGCGGCGAGCCGAAGATACCGTCGGACTGGATGGTCGCCATCTCGAGGAAATAGCGCCAGGTGAAGTTCTCGTGCTTGAGGGCACCCGGTAGCAGATGGCCGAAGAACGAGAAGGCCAGCATCAACAGGACGATGGTGGTGAGCGCCCAGCCGGTCGAGCGGCGGGTGAGCTCGACCACGACGGCGATGAGCGTCAGCCCGACGACGTAGTCCATCGTGGTCGGGCGCGAGAAGCCGCGGCTCCAGTTCAGGAAGCGGTCGCTGTCGAGGATGTAGTAGAGCGCGATGGCGAAGGAGATCAGGGCGAGCGCGACGTCGGTCCACGCCAGGCGCTGGCGCGAGCGGCGCGCCGTCGTCGTTAGGAAGGCGATCGGGAAGGTGATGGCGATGAAGATCGAGATATCGAGGTGGAACTGCGCCGTGAAGGACCGCGCCCAGATGGCGAAGCTCTCGACCAAGCCCGACCCGGTGTGGTTGGCAAGCCGTAGTGCCGCGTCACCCACCAGCGTGGCCGCCGCACCCACCCACAGGACGTAGAGCGCCGCGGCGACCGACCCGACGGCGATGAGGATCGCCCACGGGCCGTCCGGCTGGTGGCGAGCTCCCTCGCGCACCAGCTCTCCGGCCCAGCGCCGCAACGGGGAACGTTGCGGCGCTGGCGCCGTATCGACAGTCATGCGGTCGGATCCCTAGCTGGGTGTTTTACTTCACCCAGCCCTTTTCCTTGTAATAGCGCAGGGCGCCGGGGTGCCACGGCAGATCGGTCGGCTTGGTCACCATGATCTCGGTGGTGAAAGCGCCCATGGAGCCGCCGATCTTCTTCACCGCGTCGACGTTCTCGGCCATCGCCTTGGTGTACTTGTAGACCACCTCTTCCGAGACGTGGTTGCCGGCAAGCAGCCCCACCCACTGGCGCACGGTCGGGTAGTCCTTGTCCAGGAACGGATAGGTGCCGGCCTTGACCATGTCCATGCGGAAATCGAACACCTTGGCCGCCTGCTCGATCTTCGCGGGGTCGCCGTCGATCCACAGCATGGCGCGATTGCCGGCGATGTCCTTGATCAGGGAGTCGCCGAGATTGCGCACGTTCATGAACATGTCGGCCTTGCCGTCCTTGATCGCGTCGAGGCCAGTCGAGCTGTTGCCCAGGACGAAGCTGCCGCCCCATTTCGGGATATCGTCGATGCTGAAGCCGTGCGCCTTCATCATCTCGTACGGTCCACCGATCGTGGTCTGGGGATTGTCGGGCCGGTTGATGGCCAAGCGGATTTTCGGCTTCTTGGCCGCGATGTCGGCCCAGGTCTTGACGCCGTTGGCGTCCGCCCATTCCTTGGTCATCATCACGTGGATGTACTGATTGTTGTAGAGCTGCATGACGTAGCTGAACTTGCCCTTGAGCGACGCCGGGAACGGCGTCTTGCCGTCGAGGGCGAGCTTCACCTCGGTGCCGGTCGCGGTCGCGGTGAAGTCAGCCTCCTTCTCGGCGATGGCGAGCACGCCACCGCCGGGCGAGTTGGGCTTCAGCGACACGGATGAGCCGGGATAGGCCTCGCGCACGATCGCATTCATGCCTTCGACCATGACGCGCGGGTAGCCGGTCGGCGTGGCGCCGGTCACCGTGGCGGTGATCGGATTCTTGTCGGTGAACTGGGCGAAGGCCGGGCCGGCGAGAAGCGCGGCGGCGGCGAATACGACCGGGGCGACGTAGTTGCGCATGCGATTTCCTCCCTCCAGGACGTTATTCGTCCGTGTGCTGACGATATTGAGCGCGAGCCAGCGGGCACTCAAGCGCAAAAGCACTTTACGGCATTCGTCCGTAAGCGGGGAGGCGGGCGAGCGGCCGCGAGATTTGCCGACCGGCCTGACAGTTAGACCGGCCGGAAATCGTCTATGTGTAAAACCGCTCGGTTGGTTTAGGATCGATCTGTAACAGAGATAGGCGCCTGCCATGGATGCGGCGGATCTGCGGATTTTCGAGGCGGTGGCCCGGCTGGGCGGCATGAACCGGGCAGCCGCCGAGCTGCACACTGTGCAGTCGAATGTCACGGCCCGGATCCGCGCCCTGGAAGAGGAGCTCGGCAATCCGCTCTTCGAGCGCCACAGCCGGGGCGTCTCCCTGACGGCGGCGGGCAAGCGCTTGCTGCCCTATGCCGGCCGGGTGCAGCAGGTCATCGCCGAGGCGCGCCAGGCCGTGGCCGACGACGGCACCGCCAAGGGGCCCCTGGTCATCGGCTCGCTCGAGACGACCGCCGCCCTGCGCCTGTCGCCGGTGCTCGCGGTCTACGCCCAGCGTCATCCGGCGGTCGATGTCACCCTGCGGACCGGGACCAGCGCCGAACTGATCGACGCGGTGCTCGGCCGGCGGCTCGAAGGCGCGTTCGTCTGCGGCCCGGTCGACCATGCGGAGCTGGAAGAAGAGATCGTGTTCCGCGAGGAGCTGGTCGTGCTGACCGCGCCGTCGGTGCGCACGCTCGACAAGGCGCTGTCGGCGAGCGAGCTCAAGATCATCGTCCTGCGGCTCGGCTGCTCCTACCGCCAGCGGCTCGAGGACATCCTGGCGCGCCGCGGCATCGTCGGCTTGCGGCGGCTGGAGTTCGGCACGCTCGAGGCGATCTTCGGCTGTGTCGCGGCGGGGCTCGGTATCACCCTTCTGCCCAAGGCCCTGATCGGGCCGGTGTGGCGCGACGGCCGCGTCGCCATCCACGAGGTGGCGCCGCGCGAAGCCGTGGTCGAGACCCTGTTCGTGCGCCGCCGCGACGCGCGGGTGTCGAGTGCCCTGGCGGCGTTCCTCGATCAGGCCCGCCCGGATACCCGCCGCGTTGCCGCCGCCGAGTAGCCTATCTGCCGGAACGATAGCTCCCATCAGATAAAAGCGTTATCCGGCCGCGGCGCATCCTCCTAGGCTCGGGGCATGTCGAGCGATTCACGACGCGCCATTCTGGCAGGTCTGTGCGCCAGCCTGGTCGGGCTCGGCCTTGCCCGCTTCGCCTATACGCCGCTGATCCCGGCGGTGATCGGTGCCGGCTGGTTCGCGCCGGCCGACGCGGCCTATCTCGGCGCGGCGAACTTCGCCGGCTATCTCGCGGGCGCCTTCTTCGCCCGGCGCCTTGCGACGATGATGCCCGTCGTCGCCGTGCTGCGCGCCATGATGCTGATCGCCGCCGCCTCGTTCGTGGCCAGCGCCTGGCCGCTGTCCTTCGTGTGGTTCTTCATCTGGCGGTTTGCCGCCGGCATTGCCGGCGGCGCGTTGATGGTGCTGGGGCCGACGCTTGTTCTGTCGCAGGTCGCCGCCGCGAGCCGCGGCCTGGCCAGCGGCATCATCTTCACCGGTGTCGGGCTGGGCATCGTGGCGTCGGGAACGCTGGTGCCGCTGCTGATCGTTACCGGCCTGCCGGAAACCTGGATCGGCCTCGGTGTCCTGTCGTTCCTGCTCACCGTCGTCGCCTGGAGCGGCTGGCCGGCGGCGCCCGTGCCAGCGCCGGCTTCGCGCATCGCGCCTGCGGCTGCGGGTGTTCGCCTGTTCTACATCGAATACGGTCTGACCGCGGTGGCGCTGGTGCCGCACATGGTCTTCCTCGTCGATTTCGTGGCCCGCGGTCTCGGCCAGGGCCTCGACATCGGTGGACGCTACTGGGTGGTGTTCGGTATCGGCGCCGCCGTCGGCCCGGTGCTGGCCGGCTTCATCGCCGATCGCATCGGCTTCGGCGCCGCCATGCGCCTGGCCTTCGTCGTGGTCACCGGCCTGATCGCGCTGCCGGCCTTCGCCGCGAACGAGGTGGCGCTGATCGCCTCGAGCCTGGTCGTCGGCGCCTTCGTGCCGGGCTGCGCCGGCCTGGCGCTGGGCCGCGTGCACGAGCTGGTCGCCGGGCCACGGCAGCAGGCGGCGTGGAGCGTGTGCACCATCGCCTTCGCCATCGGCCAGGTCGGCGGCGCCTACGGGCTGTCCTTCCTCTACGCCGCCAGGGGCTCGCATGCGTTGCTGTTCGTCGTTGGCGCGGCGGCGCTCGCTCTGGCGCTGGTCCTCGATCTGCTGGCGGTTGCCGCGCGCCGCTCGGTTGCTGGAGGTGTTCGATGAAGCTCTACTTCAACCGGCCGTCGCCCTATGCCCGCAAGGTGCGCGTGGTCGTGCACGAGAAGCAGCTCGGCGAACGCATCGCGTGGCACGAGGTCGATCCGTGGGCGGATCCGCGCGAGCTCCTCGCCGCCTCGCCGCTGGGCAAGGTGCCGGCCCTGGTCGCCGATGACGGCACGCTGTTCACCGAAAGCCTGACCATCGCGGAGTATCTCGACAGCATCGGAAGTGGGCCGTCGCTGCTCGCCGGCGAGGCGATGAAGGTGCGGGCCCGCGCCGCGCTGGCGCAGGGGCTGATCGATGCGTCGTTCGGCATCGTCATCGAGCGCCGCCGGCCCGGCGAGCGGCAGTGGGATGCCTGGCTCGATCGCCTGCGCCGGGCCGTCGACCGCACCCTGCCGAAGCTCGATGTGGCCGACGGGCGCTTCGATCTCGGCGATATCTCCACCGCCTGCGCGCTGGCCTATCTCGATTTCCGCCTGCCGGAGGTCAAATGGCGCGAGCCGCACCGGCGTCTCTCCGCCTGGCTCGACGGCGTGAACCGGCGTCCCTCGATGGCGGCGACGGCGGCGTGAGCGCCTAGCCCAGTTCCTCGAGGAGCTGGCTCAGGCGCTCGGGCGCATCGAGCATCACGACGTGGCCGGTGCCGGAGACCGTCGCCGTCTTCCAGGCCGCGTCGCCGCGCTTGCTCTCGTAATTGCGCTGCAGCGTATCCTGCTTGTAGTCGACGGCCCGGATATAGGCCTTGCGGCCCACTCTCTCTCGCGCGCCGGTGAGCGCGATCTTCTGGGTGAAGGTGGCCACCGGGTGCGGCGTGGTCTTGGCGTCGACCCAGGTGCGGTCCTTGGCGTTGACGCCGAAGACCTCGGCGGAGACGGGAGCCAGCGCGATCTGCTTCTTCTGCACGGCCGCTTCCATGGCATCGTGGAAGGGCTTGGAGGCGGTGTCGATCAAGGCCTCGCCGTTGGCCGGCAGGAAGGCGTCGACGAAGACCAGCGAGGCGATGGCCGGCAGCATCTTCTCGGCGACGCCCGAGGTGACGATGCCGCCGTAGGAATGTCCGACCAGCGTCACGCCGGAGAGATCCTCGAAGCGCATCAGGTTGACGACGTCGGCGATGTGGGTGTCGAGGTTGATGCTCGCATTGAGCAGGTGCGAGCGCTCGCCCAGGCCGGTGAGCGTAACGGCATGGACCCGGTGGCCGCGGGCCCGCAGCAGGCCGGTGACGCGGCTCCAGCACCAGCCGCCGTACCAGGCGGCAGAGACCAGCACGTAGGTGCGGGCCCCGGCCGGGCTCTGGGCCTGTGCCGTGTGGATCGGGATGGCGGGTAGCGTGAGTGCCGCGGCGGCGGTGGCGAGCACGGTGCGGCGGTTGATCCTGGCGTCATGCGATGCGGTCATGGCGTCCCCCTCCGGCTGGATTTTCGTCCAGTATATCCTAGCGTATAATGTGACCGCACCCGGGTTAACGGGTCGCGTGTGGGGGGAGGGACATCATGGATTTGCCGGTCGGCTGGCCGCAGGCGCTGGCGCGCCTGCTCTTTGCGCAGCTCTTCTTCGTCAGCGCCTTCAACAAGGCCTTCGTCGATCCGTTCAGCCGGCTCGCCGGCCGGCTCGGCCAGAAGGGCTTTCCCTTTCCCGAATTCGTCGCCGGCTGCGACATCCTGTTCGAGTTCGCCATCGCGGCGATGATGCTGATCGGCTGGAAGACCCGCCTCGCCGCCTGGGGCATGCTGGGCTTCTGCGTCATCGCCGGCCTGCTGTTCCACGATTTCTGGAACGCGCCGCAGGCCCAGATGTACGGTCAGACCACGCAGCTCTTGAAGAACCTGTCGATCGCCGGCGGGCTGATCTACGTCATCGCCCACGGCGCCGGGGCCTGGAGCGTGGACGAGCGCCGGGCCCGGCAACAACAACCGGCCGGGATTCCCGCCACCGGGCAGTAACACCGCGCAAAAAACGGCGGCAGTCGGGGTCCGCCCCGCTTCCGCCATCTTTGCGCCACCCAAAAGCCGCCCCCCTCATTGAGGCTGTCGGGGAACGAAGCTCGGCTGGAAGGCGTTGAAACGGCGGGACATGCCTCGAATAGCCCCCGAAATCGCCGTGCTCGGTGCCGTCCTGGTGGCGGTCATTGGCGTCACGGTCTTCGCCTTCGTCAGCCTGCCCGACCGCTATGATCCCTTCGCGCCGCTCGATGTGCGGGCCGAGCCGGCGCCGGTGGTCACGCGCCTGAAACTCGCCCAGATCCGGCGCGACCGCACGGCCTGCGAGGCCGCGCTGGCGAGCTCGGGGCTGAAGATCCAGCGCGTGGCGCATCTCCAGCAACAGGGCTGCGCCCTCACCGACGTGGTGCACGTCGCCCCTGAGAACCGCGTTTTCGGCCAGGGCTTTCACGCCACCTGCCCGCTGGCCGTCGGCCTGGCGCTCTACATGAGGTATGTGGTGCAGCCCGCCGCCCGCCGCCATCTCGGCCAGGAAATCGTGCAGGTCCAGCACCTTGGCACCTTCGCCTGCCGCCCGATCCGCAACGGCAAAGCCCCCCGTGCGCCGCAAGAGGCCGAGGCCGGCGAGCCGGTGCAGATGAGCGAGCACGCCGCCGCCAACGCCATCGATATCGTGGGCTTTCGCGCCAGGGACGGGCGCGTCATCTCGATCGGCAAGCACTGGCGCAAGGACAAGCCGCTGCAGCTGGCGAGCGCCGCCCCGACCGCCGAGACCGGCAAGGCCGGGCCGACGAATGCCCGCCCGAAGAATTCTTCCCCCACCGCCACGGCGAAGACCCCGCCGACTGCGGCAGGCCTGCTGCCGCTCGACGACGCGGCCGCCGCCGCTTTTTTGCGCGAGGTCCGCGACGGCGCCTGCGGCATCTTCCATGCCGTGCTCGGCCCCGACTACAACGCCCTGCACCGCAGCCATTTCCATTTCGACATGGGCCGCTACCGGCAGTGCCGCTAAAGCTTGACCGGAACGGCGTGCGGGCGTAACGCCACAAGGCATGCACGAGCGCGCCGATCGAGTCGCCGAGCCCAGTTTCGTCGAGCTGTTCACCCCGAAGCTGGTGACGGTGTTCCGCGAAGGCTACGGGCTTGCGCATCTGCGCGACGACGCGCTCGCCGGCCTGACCGTGGCGATCGTCGCCCTGCCGCTCTCCATGGCCATTGCCATCGCCTCGGGCGTCGCCCCGGCCAACGGGCTCTACGCCGCCATCATCGGCGGCTTTTTTGTCTCGGCGCTGGGCGGCAGCCGCTTCCAGATCGGCGGGCCGGCCGGCGCCTTCATCGTGCTGGTCGCCGCCTCGGTGCAGCGCCACGGCCTCGACGGCATGCTGCTGGCCACGCTGCTGGCCGGGATTTTCCTGCTGCTGCTCGGCTTCTTTCGGCTCGGCACCTACATCAAGTTCATCCCCTATCCGGTGACCGTGGGCTTCACCGCCGGCATCGCGGTGATCATCGCGGTCAGCCAGCTCAAGGAGCTGCTCGGCCTGACGCTGCCGGTGGCCGAGCCCGGACCGATAACGGACAAGCTGCCGGTCCTCTGGGCGGCGCTGCCCAGCGTCAACCCCGCCGCGCTCGGCATCGCGGTCATCACCATCGCGCTGATCATTGGCGTGCAGCGCTGGCGCCCGCACTGGCCGTCGATGCTGATCGCGGTGACCGCCGCCTCGCTGATCGCGCTTGCGCTTCAGCTGCCGGTGGAGACGATCGGCACGCGCTTCGGCGGCATCCCGCAGAGCCTGCCGCTGCCCACCCTGCCGGCACTCTCCTGGGAGAAGATCCAGGCGGTGCTGCCCGACGCCGTGGCCTTCGCGTTGCTCGGCGCCATCGAATCGCTGCTCTCCGCCGTGGTCGCCGACGGCATGACCGGCCGCCGCCATCGCTCCAACTGCGAGCTGGTGGCCCAGGGCTTCGCCAACATCGCCGGCGCCCTGTTCCGGGCCATGCCGGTGACCGGCACCATCGCCCGCACCGCGACCAACGTGCGCGCCGGCGCGCACGGACCCGTCGCCGGCATCTTCCATGCGCTTTTCCTGCTGGCCTTCATCCTGGTCGCCGCACCCCTGGCCAGCGTCATCCCGCTGGCGGCCCTGGGCGGCGTTTTAGCGGTGGTCGCCTGGACGATGGCCGAGCGCCACGCCTTCGCCACCCTGGTGCGTGCCTCGCGCGGCGATGCGGTGGTGCTGCTCGCCACCTTCGGCCTCACCGTGTTCCGCGATCTGACCGAGGGCATCGTGGTCGGCTTCGCTTTGGGCTCGGTGATCTTCATCCACCGCATGTCGCAGTCGACCGCGGTCGAGGCGCACACAGGCGTGCTGCCGCCGCTCGTCCCCGAGGACCAGGCCGACAGCACCGACGGCGAGCGCCAGCCCTACCATCCCGAGGAGGCGACCGAGCGCGATGTCGTGGTCTATCGCATCACCGGCGCCTTCTTCTTCGGGGCGGCCTCGACGGTCGGCGCGGTGCTCGACCGCATCGAGGCCAACCTCAAGGCGCTGATCATCGACATGTCGGGCGTGCCGGTGCTCGATTCGACGGCCGCCGTGACCATCGCCGGCCTGGCCCGCAAGGCGCGCCGCCAGGGCGTCAAGCTCTACATCACCGGGGCGTCGGACACGGTGCGCCACGAGCTGCTGGTGCACGGCGCCCGGCCGCCGCTGGTCAATTACAAGAAGGCCATCGGCAACGCGCTCACCGCCTTCCGCAAGCGCCAGGCGGAGAAGAGCAGTTCCTCATCCTGAGGAGACCCACGCGCTTTCGTTTCACACCCTTTGAGGCTCGCTTACGCTCGCACCTCGGGGTGAGGTTGGCGTGGGTCGTCTCGAAGGATGAGGCCGCTCGTCAGGACTGCTTCAGCGCGGCTAGCTTGGCCAGCGCCCGCTGGCGGGCCAGCATGCGCTCGCGGTCGGGAACATGAATAAGACCGGCAAGCCGGCGCACGAGCATGTCCTCGTGCGGGTCGAGCGTGCCGTCCGCATAGGCGACCTTCCACAGCATCTCGATGATGTGGGTGCGCTGCTCCGGCTCCAGGTTCCGGCAGATCGCCTGGGTGAAGGGGAAGAACTGGGTCGAGTGGTGGACCTTCTCCGCCGCCTGCTCGATCAGCGCGTGCGCCTCCTCCGGTGGCATGTGGAACTTCATCGCCAGCAGGCGCTCGATGGTGGCGCGCTCTTGCGATGAGAAGTCGTTGTCCATGCGCGCCGCCTCGATCATCAGCGCGGCGACGGCCAGCTCCAGCTCGTCGGCCCGGTCGGCGGGCGCCTCTTTGGCGGTGAGGAAATCGAAGACGCGGGACAGCATGGGGAGGGAGATAGGGGAGGGCGGCCGGAATTACAAATACGATGTCGCGGGGGTGACGACCTCTCTTACGCTCTTAGGCGATCAGCTTCTCAAACAGCGGCGCCAACTCCACCGGCCTGCCCGACTTGCCCGACTCCACCACCGCCAGCGTCGCCGCCAGCGTGCGCGCTCCGTCTTCGGCGGACACGACCGGCGCCTCGCCGTCCTGGATCACCCGGCGGAAGTGGCGCAGCTGCTCGACGTAAGGGTCCGTGTCCGCCACCCGGATCGGCGTGGCGGCGAGCGGCTTGTCCCAGCCGATCTGCTTGGGATCGCGCGCCGTCCAGAGCTTCAAGGTCGGCAGCTCCAGAGCGCCCTCGGTGCCGATGAAGCGGTAGCTGTTCTCGCCGGTGTAGGCGAAGGCGGGGTTCTCCGCCGTGCCCTGCTCGATGGTCCAGGGCGACAGGCCGGTGTCGGTGCACAGGATGGTGCCCACCGCCTGGTTGGCGAAGGTGATCACGGCGCCCGAGGTGTCCTCGACGGCGAAGCCGCGCACGGCGTTCGACGCCGTGCCGGTGATCGAGCTCATTTCTCCGGCCAGATGGCGCATCAGGTCGATCTCGTGGATCAGGTTGATCAGCACCGGCCCGCCGCCGGGGGCCTTGCGCCACGCCACGTCGAAATAGGCATCGGGCTTGCGCGTCGCCCAGAGGACCGAGACGCCGACCAGCCGGCCGATCCTGCCGTCGCTCAGCATCTGTTTCGCCGCGCGGATCGGGGCGGCGTAGCGCCGGTGATGGCCGGTGAGAGTCTTCACGCCCGCCCGGCGCACCTCTTTGAGCAGCGCGGCCGCCGTCTCCAGCGATTCCGTCACCGGCTTCTCGATGATGACATGGATGCCGCGCCGCGCGCAGTCGATGCCCTGGGGGCCATGCAGGCTGTTGGGCGTGGCGATGACCACGGCGTCGGGCTTCGCCTTGTCGAGCAGCTCGGTGTGGCTCTTGAAGAACGGCGCGCGCACCTGCGGATATTTATCCGCGCCGATCAGGGGATCGGCGATGCCGACCAGTTCCGCGTCCTCCGGGCAGGCGAGGATGGTGTCGATATGCCGCCGGCCGATCAGGCCGGCGCCGAAGACAGCGATGCGCAGAGGTTTCATAGGGGCGCAGAGTGGCACCGCAAAAACGGATTGTCATCCCGGGCCACCCTTACACTGTCACCCCGGACAAGCGGTCCTTCCGAGGACCGCGCGATCCGGCGACTGTATTGGTCGTCAAGAGCCGGGCTGGTGATTGGGATCATAGAGACGGTCGTGTTTGACGAGGGCGTTGGCGAGAACGAGCAGCTTTCGGGCGACCGCGACG
>JALHMR010000020.1 GCA_022843945.1 Rhodospirillaceae bacterium
TCAGCCAGCCGGCCGAACCGGCCGCACCCGCGGTCGCCGCCCTGCCGCGGCCGAGCGAGCCCCTGCCGAGCGCGCCGCCCGAGGATGTGCGCCGGCTGGTCGGCCTGAGCGGCGACACGCTGCGCGACTGGATGGGCGAATCGGTGTTCACCCGGCGTGACGGCGTCGCCGAGATCTGGCGCTTCGCCGCCGATACCTGCTTCCTCGACGTCTTTCTCTATCGCTACAACGAGGGACTGCGCGTCGCCCATCTCGACGCGCGCACCCGCGTCACCGGCCAGCGCATCACGCTCCAGGCCTGCTACGGCCGCATCATGGCCGGCCGCCCAAAGCCGGCGAGCTGACGCTCCCGCGAGCCGTGAACCTCATTCCTTCGATGCTCACTTCGTTCGCACCTCAAGATGAGGTTCACGAAACATAAGGCCTGACCCTGAGGTGCGAGCCCGTTAGGGCGAGCCTCGAAGGGTGACGACATTCAGCGCTTGCGCGCCTGTTTCTCGCGCGCCGAAGGCGGCGCGGGCGGCAGGGTCTTCTTCTTGTAGGCGCAGAGATCGATGACCGCGCAAGCCGGGCAGTTCGGCTTGGGCGCCTTGCAGGTGTAGCGCCCGTGCAGGATCAGCCAGTGATGGGCGTGGCGGCGGTATTTCGCCGGGGTGACCTTCAGCAGCTTCTGCTCCACATGGTCGGGCGTCTTGCCCGGCGCCAGGCCGGTGCGGTTGCCCACCCGGAAGATATGCGTGTCGACGGCAATGGTCTCCTCGCCGAAGGCCACGTTGAGCACCACGTTGGCCGTCTTGCGCCCCACCCCGGGCAGGGCCTGCAGATCGTCGCGGCTGCGCGGCACCTCGCCGCCATGCTTGTCGATCAGCATCTGCGACAGGGCGATGACGTTCTTGGCCTTCATGTTGAACAGGCCGATGGTCTTGATGTGCTCCTTGAGACCGGCCTCGCCCAGCGCGAGCATCTTCTGCGGCGTATCGACGGTCTTGAACAGCTCCCTCGTCGCCCGGTTGACCCCGACATCGGTGGCCTGGGCCGAGAGCACGACCGCCACGAGCAACTGGTAGACAGTGCCGTACAGGAGCTCGGTCTCGGGCTCTGGCCGCTGCTCGGACAGGCGGCGGAAAAACTCTTCGACGGCCGGTGCTTTCATCGCGGCCACCCTAGCCGGTGATCTTTCGGCTGCAAAGCGACGGTGTTAGAAACGCCCATGTCCGACAGCGATCTTGCCTGGCGCCTGGAAGCGCTGTTCACCGCCGCCTGGCCGCCGCTGCGCCGGGAGACGGAAGGCGACTGGCTGCTCAAATTCGCGCCGGGCGTCAGCCGGCGCGCCAACTCCGCCAATCCGCTTCGCCCACAGCTCCGCGAGGTGGAGGCGACCATCGCCGCGAGCGAACGCCGCTACCGCGCGGCGGGCCTGCCGGCGCTGTTCCGCATCCTGTCGGTCATGGAACCCGAAGCGGGCGCACGGCTGGACCGTCTCGGCTATCGCCCCGAAGGCGAGACGGTCAACCTCTACGCGCCGATGGATGAGGCCGTCGCCAGGCCCGATGCGGCGGTGACCATCCTGCCGCGGCCCACGGCCGAGTGGCTGGCGGCGATGACCGCCGCGCAGGGCCATGCGGGAGACCGGCAGAAGACCTACGAGCGCATCGTCGGATCGATCGCCATCCCGGTCGCCTTCGTGGCGCTGCGCCAGGACGACGAGCTCGCGGCGCTGGCCTACGGCGCGCTGGACGACGGCATCATGTGCCTCGAATCGGTGGTCACGGTGGAGCGCTATCGCGGGCAGGGACTGGCCTACCGGGCGCTGAGCGCGCTGATGCATTGGGGCCGGATGCGCGGCGCGGGTGGGATCTGCCTGCAGGTCGAGGCGAGCAACGAGCGCGGGCGCCGGCTCTACCACCGTCTCGGCCTGATCCAGGAGCTCTATCGCTACGACTACCGGCGGGAGCCGCAGCGCTAAGCGCGGCTTAGCGCTGTTTGGCCGCCCAGGCTTCGACCTCAACCAGGTACTCGGGCGAGGCAAGCCCGGCGGCGATCACTAGCGTGGATGCGGGCTCGATCTCGGACCCCAGAACCGCGCTGCGACCGGCCCGGTAAGCCTCGGTATAGCGCGCGTCCGTCAGGTAAGCCGTCAGCTTCACCAGGTCACGCTGGTCCATACCGTTTGCTTCCAAGCAGGCCAGGATGTTGCGGAACACTTGCTCAGTCTGGGCCTGCACACCGCTGGCGATCTTGCCCCCGCGGTCCATTCCGACCTGTCCGGCGATGGCCAACAAGTCCGAGTTCCCCGGGACCTTCACCGTGTGGTGGTACTTGCCCAGCGGTTTGTGAACGCTGTCGGGCTTGGCGAACGTATTCATGGCCGGAACCTCCCAGTTGTCGCCCTGTCGTACCAAGTTCCGGACGAGATGTCTTTTGGCTACTATGGGTGCCCGATGAGCGACGACGGCGCCGAGCTCGACCTGTATCTGCGGCCTTACCGCAGCCTGTCGCCGACCGGCTTCTGGGTCGTCATGGCCATCCTCGCCGCCTGGAGCTTCGTCGGCGGCATCGTCTTCTGGATCGTCGGCGCCTGGCCGGTGATCGGCTTCGTCGGCGTCGACGTCGCCTTGGTCTGGTGGGCTTTCAAGGCCAGCTACGGCGACCGCCGCGCCTACGAGCGCCTGCGCCTAGCCAAGGGCGTGTTCACCGTGGAGCGCAGCGACAAGCGCGGCGCCCGGGAGCACCACGAGTTCCCGTCCTACTGGCTCAAGGTGACGCTGGAAGAGCAGCCGCCCGACAGCAACCGGGTGGTGCTGTCGAGTCACGGAAGGCATCTGGTGGTCGGCGGTTTCCTCGGCCCCAGGCAGCGCGAAGAGGTGGTCACAATATTGAGCGAGGCACTGGCCCGCGCGCGGGCCACACCCGTCTAGAGGCCCAGCACGTCCTTCATGCTGTAGAGGCCCGGCGCCTTGCCGCGAGCCCACAGAGCGGCGCGCACCGCGCCGCTGGCATAGCCGCGCCGGCTGGTCGCCTTGTGGGCGATCTCGATACGCTCGCCCTCGCCGCAGAACATGACCACGTGGTCGCCGACCTCGCTGCCGCCGCGCGCACTGGTGAAGCCGATGGCGCCCGCGGCCCGTGCGCCGGTGTGGCCGTCGCGCCCGCGCACCGCGACCTCATCCAGCTTCACCTTGCGGCCGCGCGCCGCCGCCTGGCCGAAGGCCAGCGCCGTGCCCGAGGGTGCGTCGACCTTGTGCTTGTGATGGATCTCGAAGATCTCGATGTCGTAGTCGGGACCGAGGCTGGCCGCGACCCGTTCGGTCAGCGCCTCCAGCAGGTTCACCGCCAGGTTCATATTGGGCGAGCGCACGATGACGGCCTTCTTCGCCGCCTCGGCGATCGCCTGATCGTCGGCCGCGCTCAGACCGGTGGTGCCGATGACATGCACCTTGCCCAGCTCCGCGGCGAGGCGGGCATGCGCCACGCTGGCGGCGGGCGCAGTGAAATCGATCACCGCATCGGCGCCGGCGAACAGCGCTTTGGCGTCACCGCCGACCTTCACCTGCAGCGGGCCCACACCCGCCAGGTCGCCGATGTCTCGCCCGATGAAGGGGCTGCCATGCGCCTCCGTGCCGCCGGCAAAGGCGCAGCCCTTGGTGCCGATGATCTCGCGCACCAGCATCTGCCCCATGCGCCCGGCACAGCCGGTCACGCCGATTCGAAAGTCCGCCATGACAGTCCCCGCTGAAAACGTGCCGCATTCAATCACAGGCGGTGACTGTACGCCATGCTTCGAGGCTCGCTTCGCTCGCACCTCAGCATGAGGTGCGTGAACAAAGAGGCCTCACCCTGAGGTGCGAGCCCGCCAGGGCGAGCCTCGAAGGGTGAGGACCACGTCAGATATTCAGCTTCTTGAAGATCCGCTCGGGGATCAGGCGGATGATGGTCATGATGATCAGCCAGATGCCGGGCGTGTAGAGGGTCTCCGCACCCTTCTTGGCCGCCTTGAGCGACGCCGCGGCGACCGTCTCGGGTGCCGCCATCATCGGCATGTCGTTGAGCCCGTAGCTCATCGCCGTGTCGACCGGGCCGGGCTTCACCGTGGTCACCGTGCAGCCGGCGCGGAACAGGCGCGCCCGCAAGCCCTGCAGGTAGGCATTCAGGCCGGCCTTGGCCGAACCGTAGACGTAGTTCTTGAGCCGGCCGCGATCGCCGGCCACCGAGGTCAGCACCACCACGCGGCCGGCGCGCCGGGCTTCCAGCACGGGGGCCGCGACATGCAGGATATGCGCAGCACCCGTGTAGTTGGCCTCGATCACCTTGGCGATCAGCGCGGGATCGGCATCGATCTCGCCTTGCGACGGCATGGTGCCGAAGGCGAGGAAGATGTTGAGCAACCCGTCGCCGGCGAAGGCCTTGGCCTGGGCAACCGTCGCTGCGTGGGAGGCGTAGTCGGTCGCATCGAAGGCGACGACGCCGGCCCGCCGGCCGGAACGCGCCCGCAGGTCGGCGGCGGTCGCTTCCATGTCCGTCCTGTCGCGACCGGCCAGCAGGATATCGGCCTCCGCCGAGGCCGCGCGGGCAAAGGCCCGGGCGATGGCCGAGGAGGCGCCGAGGATCAGCCAGGTCTCGTTCAAGGGCTTCTCGCTTGGGGAGGTGTCGCTCATGGGGCGCCCTTGAGGCCGAGGCGCCGCGCCTGGTCCGACATCAGCCGGCTCGCAGGGTCGACCTTGGCCAGCACCCGCTCGAAGCGCGGCAGCAACGGATACATGGCGCGGAAGCCCTCACGGGTGAGTAGCGAATCCTTGGCCAGGTAGATGCGGCCCTGGTGGTCGAGGGTGATCGCCTCCAGCCGGCGCAGCAGTCCATCGGCGCCATTGATGCGCGGGAAATCGAGCGCCAGGGTGAAACCGCGCATCGGAAACGAGAGGTGTCCGCGGCCGGAACGGCCGAGCGTCTTGAGCACGGCGAGGAAAGACGGATTGCCGGCCTCCGAGATCGCCTCGAGCAGACGGCGCAGGCCGGCGCGGGCGCCGGCATCGGGCAGCACGCACTGGAACTGGTAGAAGCCGCGCTTGCCGTAGATGCGGTTCCAGCCGTGCAGCGCGTCGAGGGGATAGAGGAACTCGGCGAAGGATTTCCTGCGCTCGCGGCCGGTCTGGGGTACCCGCCGGTAATGTTGGGCGTTGAAGGCCTTCACCGTGAAATGGTTGAGGGCAAAGCCGGGAAAGTCGAAGGGGACGCGGTGCGGGTTACGCGGTTTGGGCAGGGTGTCGTGCGCTTCGAACTCCGCCGTCTCAAGGATGCCACGACCCAGCGCCGCACCCGTGGCCACGGCATCGATCCAGCCGACCGAGAAGGTCGAGCGGTCGCGGATGGTGGCGAAGGCCTCGATGTATTCGTCGAGGTCGCGGATGCGCCGCTCCTTGACCCGCACCCATGGCGAAGCGTTGGGCAGCAGGCGGAAGGCCACCGCCCGCACGATCCCGGTCAGGCCCATGCCGCCGATGGTGGCGGCGAACAGTTCGGCATCGTTCTGGGCGTCGACCCGCCTGGTCGTGCCGTCGGCCAGCAGCAGGTCGAACCATTCAACGTGGTCGCCGAAGCCGCCGTGGCGGTCGTGGTTCTTGCCGTGCACGTCGGCGGCCAGCGCCCCGCCCACGGTGGCGAAGGACGTGCCGGGGCTGGCCGCCGGCATGAAGCCGCGCGGCAGGAAGATCTCCATCAAGTTGGCGAACGTGACGCCGGGCTCGCAGATGACAAGGCCGGTCGCGGCATCGAAGCCCAGCACGCGGTCGAGACGCTCGGTCAGCACGACGCGGCCGTTGGTGTTGAGCGCCGAGTCGCCGTAAGCGCGGCCCGCCCCGTGGGCGATCAGCGTGCCGGATGCCGTGTCGGCCATCGCCTCATCGAGATCGCGCGGACGCTCGGGGCGCGCCGCCTCCACGCTGGCGACGTGCGAGCGTCCCCAGCCGGTCAGCGTCATCTTCTTCCAGCGGGTCATCGTGCGCCGTACATCAGGAAGGCGAAGGTGGCGATCCAGCCAACGACCGCCAGGATCAAAAAGCGGTCGGTGAGCGCCAGATCGGTCGGCGAGCCGGAACGCTCCTCGACCAGGGCGACCTGCAGATAGCGCAGGACGCCGGCAGTGACGAAGGGCGCGGTCAGGTAGAGCTGATCGGTGCCGTAGCGGCGGATGACGCCCTCGTTCGTCGTGTAGATGAGATAGGAGACGAGCAGGGCCGCGAGAACGACCGCCAGCGCCGCATCGACAAAACGCAGATTGTAGCCGGCCAGTGCGGGACGGTGCGTGTCGGCCAGGTCCCGGGCGAGATCGTCGCGCCGCTTGGCCAGCGCCATGAACAGGGCGAGCAGGAAGGTGCAGATGACGATCCACACGGTGGGCGCGACACCGATGGCCGCCGAGCCGGCATCGACCCGCAGCACAAAGCCGATGGCCACGATCATCACGTCGAGGACCGAGATGTGCTTGAGCCACAGCGAATAGGCGGTCGAGGCGAGCGCGTAGAGCGCGGCGTAGACGGCAAAGCCCGGCGGCATGAAGGCCGCCGTAAGCCCGGCCGCCGCGGCCAGCAGGACCAGGCTGAAGGCGAGGCCGGCGGCCGGCGAGATCTCGCCCGAGGCGATGGGCCGGCTGCGCTTCTTGGGATGCTGGCGGTCGGCCTCGCGGTCGCACCAGTCGTTGAAGGCGTAGATGGCGCTGGCCAGCAGGCAAAAGATCGCCACCGCCAGCGCAACCCGGACGAGGTTGGCAGCGTTGATGGCCTCGGGCGTGAAGAACAGCGGGGCCACCACGAAGGCGTTCTTGACCCACTGACGCGGACGGGCGAGGCGGAGGAGAGCGGACGGCGATGCAGCCACGGGCGGCACTTATAAGGGCTTGGCCGGCAACCGCAAAGAGCGGCAAACGGCAGAGGCGGGGGAGGGTGCGGACCGGGAATAACGCGCGGGGCTGGCCCGTAATTCTGGCACCCCGGGACGCGTTCCCAGGGCCCCGCGAATTGGCGTACAACAGCGTCGGCTTCCTGCCCGCACCCGCTGTTGCCGCTCGGTTCGCGGCGTCTTTTACGTCAAATTCATGAGCACCGCCCCCGCCTCCTTCCCGCCTGCACGCTGGCTCACCGGCCTCGCTTTCCTCCTCGCCGCCGTGCTCGCCGCCCTGGCCTTGCGGCCGGTGGCGCATGTCTACGACATGCCGATGACCGAGGACGGCTATTACGCCCTGGCCGTGGCCCGCAACCTCGCCGCCGGCAACGGCCTGACCATCGACGGCGTCAACCTGACCAACGGCTTCCAGCCCCTGTTCACCCTCCTGCAGGGCGCGATGTTCTGGCTCGCCGGCGGCGAGGAGATCACCGCCATGCGCCTGGTCATGGGGCTGGGCTGGCTGTTCCATATCGGCGGCGCGCTGCTGGTCGCCGCCCTCGCGCGCGACGCCTGGCCGGCGCTGCAGGGGGAGAACGAGAAGCGCCTGCGCGCGGCGCTGGCCGCCGTCCTCTATCTCGCCTCGCCGCTGATGCTCAACCACGCCTATAACGGGTTGGAGACCGGCTGCGTCATGTTCTTCTACGCGGCCATCGCGCGCTGGATGCAACTGTCGCGCGACGAAACCTGGCCCGGCCTCGCCATCATGGGAGCGCTGGTCGGCCTGCTGGTGCTGGCCCGCATCGACGCGGCCTTCGTGGCCCTGGTCCTCGGCCTCAACGAGCTGCGGCGCGCCTGGCCTCGCGGCTTGGCGATCACGCTGGCGCGCGGCGCCGTGCTCGGCGGCACGGCCCTCGTCGTGTCGCTGCCCTGGTGGCTCTACAACACGATCTATTTCGGCTCGCCCATGCCGACCAGCGGCACGGCGCAGCAGGCTTGGGGGCTCGAATGGCTGCGGCTCGAACATGCCGAATGGGCGCTGCGTCTCGTGCTTTTCCCCTGGCTGTTCGCCGGCGCGCATGAAGGCGCCATCGGCGTCGATGTGCCCGTCCCCGCCGAGCCCGGCCATATGACCATGACGCTGATGGGCTTCCTGCGCACGGCGGCACTCGCCGGCGTGGCGCTGGTGCTATGGCAGGCCTGGCGCTCGGGCGTGATGCGCCGCGATCTCGATGCCGCGAGCGGCGAGGAGCGCCGGCGCATCGAACGCACGCGCGAATTCGCCGCCTGCTTCCTCATCGCCTTTGCCGGCCTGGTCGTCTATTACGCCTTCTCGTTCATCGCCTACTGGTTCTACTACCGCTACTTCGCGCCGCTGGCCCTGATCGCCTTCGTGGTAGCGCCGATCCTCGCGGCGCGCTGGCTGGTCGGGCGGCCGTCGCCCCGCCCCGCCACCATCGTCATCGCCGCGCTGGCACTGCAGCTCGTCGCCCTCGCTGGCTTTGCCTGGGTCGGGCGCGGCCTGGGCGGCAACACCGTCTATCACGACCAGGTGGCGCTGGTGCGTCAGCACGTGCCGCCCGAGGCCGAGGTCGCGGCCGGCCAATCGGGCACGCTCGGCTTCTTCCGTACCCGCGTGGTCAACACCGACGGCAAGGTCAACCGCGAGGCGCTCGCCTACCAGGACCGCATGTGGGAGTACCTGCGTGCACGCGACGTGCGCTGGTTCGTCGACTGGCCGTTCTACATCAACAAGTATCTCGGCGTGCCGCTCGACCCGGCGACCGGGCTGGCGCTGGCCGAAGGCAATGGCTGGCGGCGCGTGGCCGAGCAGAATTACTTCTATCTCTACGAATATGTCGGGCCGCCCGCGCGTTGAGCTGAACAAGCCGGTTAACGGGTCACCCGTTAACCGAATCATCGCGATCACGTCCTTATAGTTCTTACAATTGTCGCCACGGCCAAGCCGTGCTGTATTAACCGCCTGAAAAACCAGTGGTATCGGATAACGGTACCGCCAGGGTCGGGGGGAATGGGCGCTCTGGGACACGACCGGCTGTATCGTCTCGCCACGCTCGCGCTGTTCGGCGCGGCGCTCTATCTCGTCTGCGACACGGTCGTCGATTACGGCATCACCTGGGACGAGCACTATCACGAGGCCTATGGCCGCCACGTCCTCGACTATTACCGCTCCGGCTTTCGCGACCAGGCGGCGCTGACCTATCACAATCTCTGGCTCTACGGCGGCGCCTTCGACGGGCTGACGGCGCTGGTCAAGACCGTCTCGCCGCTCGGCAACTACGAGACGGCGCATCTGATGAACGCGCTGGTGGGACTGGCCGGCGTGCTTGCCGCCTACCGCATGGGCTGCCTGTTCGACGGCCCGCGCGCCGGCTTCTGGGCCGCGACCCTGCTGCTGATCACGCCGTCCTGGTACGGCCACATGTTCAACAACCCGAAGGACATCCCCTTCGCCGCCGGCATCGCCTGGTCGCTCTATTTCATGATCCGCGCGGCGCCGCATTTCCCGCGTGTCCCTCTGAACATCACCCTGTGGCTCGGCCTGTGCCTGGGCCTGACGCTGGGCGTGCGCATCGCCGGCGTCTTCGCGCTGATCTACCTGGGCGCGGCGCTGGCCTTGTGGGCGAGCTTGCGGCTGCGCGAGGCCGGGCTCGCCACGGCGTGGCGCGAGTCATGGCGCGTCAGCCTGACCTTCCTCCTCCCCAGCCTCGCCGTCGCCTGGCTGGTGATGCTCGCCGGCTGGCCCTGGGCGCAGCAGAACCCGCTGCTCCATCCGCTCCAGGCGCTGACCACCTTCTCCAACAACCCGTGGGATCTCGACACGCTGTTCGAGGGACGGCTGGTCAACTCGCTGGACCTGCCGCCGGACTACCTGTCGGTCTATTTCCTGATCCGCACGCCGGAGTTGATCCTGGTCCTGCTCGCGGCGGCGCTGGTCCTCACCGGCGCCGCGCTCCGGCGCCACCGGGCCCTGCCGGAGTGGAGCGTGTTCTCGCCCTATTTCGTGCTGACCTTCGCCGCGGCTTTTCCCTTTGTCTTCTTCATCGCCTTCCGGCCGGTGAGCTATGACGGCATCCGGCATTTCCTGTTCGTGCTGCCGCCGGTGGCGGTGATCGCGGGTGTCGCGCTGGCCCGCCTGTTCGCGGCCCTGAGCACGCGCCCGCTCTGGCCGCGCGCGGCGTTCTCGGCGGTGATCCTGGCCTATCTCGGCTGGCACACCAGCTTCATGCGCGAGCTGCACCCCGACCAGTACGTCTACTACAACCAGCTGGTCGGCGGCGTCGACGGGGCGGAGAACAAGTACGAGCTCGACTACTGGGGCAACTCCTACCACGAGGCCGTCGACCGGCTCGTCGCCTACATCAACGCCGAGGAGCAGCTCGGGCCGCCGCCGGTCTACCGCATCATGGTGTGCTCGAGCGGCATCTCGGCCGCCTACTACTTCCCCAAGCATTTCATTCTGGCGCGCAACGAGCGCGAGGCGGATTTCTATATCTCGAATACCCGGCTTGGCTGCGACACCGAATACGAGGGCGAGACCATCATCAGCGTCGAGCGCGATGACGCCGTTCTCAGCGTGGTCAAGGATCGCCGCTGGCTGCGGGCGATGGCGCCCGAGCGGCTGGAGGCGCGTCTGAAGCCGGTCGGCTTCCAGCGCCAGCATCCGGGCGTGCCGCTCGATGTCCTCGACGTGATGGACTACTGAGGCTGTCTTCCGCCTCGCCGAAGCCCAGGCGCTCGCTGACGAGGTAGAGCGGCCGCCCCTTCACCTCGGCAAAGACGCGGCCGAGATAGGCGCCGAACAGGCCCAGGGTCAGCAGCTGGATGCTGCCCAGCAGCAGCACCGCGACCATCACCGAGGCGTAGCCCGGGACATCCACGCCCCAGACCAGGGTGCGCACGACGAAGTACATGCCGAGCAGCAGCGAGGGCGCGGCGAGAATGGCGCCGAGATAGCCGGCGACGACCAGCGGGAAGGTGCTGAAACTGGCTAAACCGTCGACGGCGAAGGCCGTGAGGCGGGGGAGCGACCAGGTCGTGGCCCCGGCGCGGCGCTCGGCCGGATCGTAGGCGACGCCGATCTGGCGGAAGCCGACCCAGGCGAAGAGGCCCTTCATGAAGCGCGCGCGCTCGGGCATGGCGTTGAGCGCGTCGACCACCTTGCGGTCGAGCAGCCTGAAATCGCCCGCCCCCGGCGGCAGCCGGATATCGGAGAAGCGCTCGAACAGGGCGTAGAAGCTGCGGCTGAGGACGCTGCGCAGCCAGGAATCGGTCACCCGGCTGCGCCGGCTGGCGTAGATCATGTCGTAGCCCTCGCGCCACTTGGCGAGGAGCTCGGCGATCAGCTCGGGCGGATGCTGCAGGTCGGCATCGATCGGCACCACCGCCAGGCCCTGGGCATGCCTGAGCCCGGCCGAGAGCGCGATGTCCTTGCCGAAGTTGCGCGACAGGCGCAGCAGCCGCAGCCGGGGATCGCGGCGCTGGCGCGCCGCCAGCCTGTCCCAGCTGTCGTCGCGGCTGCCGTCATCGACGCAGACGATCTCGCTGCTGATGCCGAGCTGCTGCAGCACCGCGTCGAGGCGGCCGAAGAACGCCTCGAGATTGGCGCCCTCGTTGTAGACGGGCACCACGATCGACAGCTCCGGAGCGTCAGGCGGCCGACGCTGATCCATGGCGTTCCCCCGGGGTCTTTTGCGCTATCCTTCGCATCTCTCGTCCCCAGGTCAACCCGTTCGCTCCCGTGACCCGCCTCATCCTCTGCGCCGACGATTACGGGCTCGCCCCCGGGGTCAGCCGGGCCATCGTCCGCCTGCTCGCCGCCGGCCGGCTGAGCGCCGCGAGCTGCATCACCGTGACACGCTTCTGGCCGGAGCAGGCAGCGGCCCTGCGGCCGTTCGCCGACCGGGCCGATATCGGCCTGCACCTGACCCTGACCGATCTCAAGCCGCTCGGCTCCCTGCCCGAGCTCGCCCCCGCGGGAACGCTGCCGCCGATCACCACGCTCCTCGCCCGCGCCCTCCTGCGCCGCCTGCCGCGCCAGGAGATCGCCGCCGAGTTCGAGCGTCAGCTCGCTGCCTTCGAAAGCGCATTCGGTCGCCCCCCCGCTTTCCTCGACGGTCATCTCCATGTCCAGCAATTGCCGATGGTGCGCGACGTGGTGATCGAGCTGTGGCAGCGCCGGTTGCGGGGCGCGGGCGCCTGGCTGCGCATCGCCGATGAGCTGGCACTGGAGAACGGCATCAAGGGCCTGACGATCGCCCTTCTCGGCCGCGGCCTGCGCCGCCGCGCGCGGCAGGCCGGCGCCCCGGCCAACGACCGCTTCGCCGGCGTCTACGATCTCACCGACCGGGTTCCCTACGGCGCGCTGTTCGAGCGCTTCGTCGCCGGAAACGGCGCGCCGAACCAGCGCCTGCTGGTCATGTGCCATCCCGGCGAGGTCGACGATGAGCTGCGCGCGGTCGACCCGGTGACCGCGGCCCGCGAAGCCGAGCTGCGCTTTCTCGAAGGGCCGGACTTCCTGCCGCTGCTCGCCCGCCACGGCCTCACCCTCGGCCGGTTCGCCTAGGTGGATGCAAGACTAGGGGCGGATGCAAGATAGGTGCGGCGCACCGGATGGAAGCCGAGATTGCGCGGCGCCCGGCTGACGGAAAATCCGGCCGCCTGCAGCAGCGCCGTCATCTCCGCCTCGCCGTAGATGGCAAAGCCCAGATCGTGCCGCAGGCGCCGGTAGTCCGAAAAGAACGTCGCCGCCAGGCCGGCGAGGGCCGGCAGCAGGAAGCCGTGTCGCGCCGCCGTGCCGAGGAGCGAGCGGATATCGTCGAGCATGCGCGCCTCGGGCGGAATGACGTCGGCCACCACCAGCAGGCCGCCGGGCGCCAGCCAGCGCCGCGCCCGGGCCAGCAACGGCGGCAGGGCGGCCCGCGGCAGGTACTGCACGACCGAGAAGATGATCACCGCATCGACCGCGCCGTCGCCCAGGGCTGCCAGCCCGGCATCATCGAGAACGGTGATGCCGGTCTCGCCGGCGAAGCGCTCGCGCAGGCGCGCCTGCACCGAGGGCGCGGCATCGTAGAGAGTGAGATGCCCGACGCCGGCAGCGACCTGCCCCGCCTCCAGCGCTTCGCCGCAACCATAGTCGAGCACCCGCAGGCCCGGCCGCGGCGGCAGGATGCCGAGAATCTCGTCGGCCACGCGCCGGTAGTGGACGCGCAAGTGACGGTCGTTGACGTAGATGCGGTGCGGGCGGTCCCAAAAGCGAAGCCACGAATCGGCCATGGCAATATTTACGCCGGATGCCTGAGCTTGCCCAGCTCACGCCCCAGCGCGTGCCAGGGAGCGGGATCCCAATGCTTGCAGGCCAGGCCCGAGGTCGAAGGCACGACGAAGACCCGCGTCTCGCCGAGGGTCGCCGGCTGCAGGCCGTAGCGGCGCAGCGGTCCGAGCACGGCGCGCGCCGGCGACAGGCCGTTGAAGGCCAGCAGGCGCGGCCGGTAGCGGCGGATCTTGGCGCGGACTGAATCGGGATCGTAGGCGGTCTTCGAGAGCTCGCTGTCGGCGCCGAACTCGCTCTTGCAGACATCCGTCAGGCCGATGCCGAACTCGATCACGCTGGGATATTCGGCCGGCAGCAGGCGGCGCGGCGTCAACCCGGCCTCAAACAGGATCGACCAGAAGCGGTTTCCCGGGTGGGCGTAGTAGAAGCCCTCCTGCGCCGAGCGCGTGCCGGCCGCGCTGCCGCAGATGACCAGGCGAAGATCGGGGCGAAGAACGTCGGGCAGGACCGGCTGGATCAGCCGCGCAGGTCTTCCCACAGCTCCTTGACCTTGGTGAAGAAGCCCGCCGATTCCGGACTCGTCCGGTCGGGGCTCGCCGCCTTCTCGAACTGGCGCAGCAGCTCCTGCTGTTCCTTGGTCAGGTTGACCGGCGTCTCGACGATCGCCTCGACGAACATGTCGCCGCGCCGGGTCTCGCGCAGCACGCTCATGCCCTTGCCCTTGAGGCGGAACTGCTGGCCGGTCTGGGCGCCGGCGGCGATGGTCACGCGGGCCCGCGTGCCGTCGACGGTCGGCACCTCGATCGAGCCGCCCAGGGCCGCGGTGGTCATCGGGATCGGCACCCGGCAGTAGACGTCCGCCCCTTCGCGCTGGAACAGGCGGTGTGGCGCGAGCGTGAGGAAGATGTAGAGATCGCCCGGCGGCGTGCCGCGCACGCCGGCCTCGCCTTCGCCGGCCAGGCGGATGCGCGTGCCCTCCTCGACGCCGGCGGGGATGTTGACGTTGAGCGTGCGCTCGCGCTTGACGCGGCCCTGGCCGCGGCAGGCGGGGCACGGGTTTTCGATCACCGCGCCCTGGCCGTGACAGGACGGGCAGGTGCGCTCGACGGTGAAGAAGCCCTGCTGGCTGCGCACCTTGCCGTGGCCCCGGCAGGTCGGGCAGGTGACGGGCCGCGAACCCGCTTCGGCGCCCGTCCCGGTGCACTCTTCGCAGAGTACGGCGGTTGCCATGCGCACGGTCGCGGTCTTGCCGTGGAAGGCCTCTTCGAGGCTGATCTCGAGATTGTAGCGAAGGTCGGCGCCCTGCGGCGTCGCCCGGCCGGCGCCGCGCCGCCCGCCGCCCATGAACTCGCCGAACATCTCGTCGAAGATGTCGGCGAAGCCGCCCATGTTGAACCCGGCCTCGGCGCCGCGCCCGTTGGCGCCGCTCTCGAACGCGGCATGGCCGAAGCGATCGTAGGCCGCGCGCTTCTGATCGTCCTTGAGGACGTCGTAAGCCTCGTTGAGCTCCTTGAAGCGCTGCTCGGCTTTCTTGTCGCCCGGATTGCGGTCCGGGTGATGCTGCATGGCGAGCTTGCGATAGGCCTTCTTAAGGTCGTCGCCCGAGGCGCCGCGCGCCACGCCAAGAGTCTCGTAATAGTCTTGTTTCGCCATCGCCCTGAGAATCCCGGCGGCCGCCGCCCCCCTACCCCGAACTGACGGGCCGGGACCTCTCGGCCCCGGCCCGCAGTTTACTTATGCCCGCTTGTTCTTCTTGTCGTCGACTTCCTCGAAATCGGCGTCGACGACCTTGCCGTCCTTGTCGGTCGAGCCGCCGGCCGCGCCGGCGCCCGGACCGCCGGCCCCGACATCCGGACCTTCGGGCCCGCCCGGCGCCGCACCGGCCTGCGAGGCCTTGTACATCGCCTCGCCGAGCTTCATCGCCGACTGGACCAGCGCCTCGGTCTTGGTCTTGATCGCCGCTGCATCCTCGCCGTCCTTGACGGATTTGAGGGCGGCGATGTCGGCCTCGATCTTCGACTTCTCCTCACCGCCAACCTTGTCCCCGTACTCCTTGAGGTTCTTCTCGGTCGAGTGGATGAGGCTGTCGGCCTGGTTGCGGGCGTCGATCAGCTCACGGCGCTTCTTGTCGTCGGCCGCGTGCTCCTCGGCGTCCTTGACCATCTTCTTGATGTCCGCCTCGCTGAGGCCGCCCGAGGCCTGGATGCGGATCTGCTGCTCCTTGCCCGTGCCCTTGTCCTTGGCCGAGACCTGGACGATGCCGTTGGCGTCGATGTCGAAGGTCACCTCGACCTGCGGCACACCGCGGGGGGCGGGCGGAATACCGACCAGATCGAACTGGCCGAGCAGCTTGTTGTCGGCCGCCATCTCGCGCTCGCCCTGGAAGACGCGGATGGTCACCGCGCTCTGGCTATCCTCGGCGGTCGAGAAGGTCTGGCTCTTGCGCGTCGGGATGGTGGTGTTGCGGTCGATCAGGCGCGTGAACACGCCGCCGAGCGTCTCGATGCCCAGCGACAGCGGCGTCACGTCGAGCAGCAGCACGTCCTTGACGTCGCCCTTGAGTACGCCGGCCTGGATGGCGGCACCCAGCGCCACGACCTCATCGGGGTTGACGCCGCGATGCGGCTCGCGGCCGAAGAACTGCTTCACCGTCTCGAAGACCTTGGGCATGCGGGTCATGCCGCCGACCAGCACGACCTCGTCGACCTCCGACGCCTTGAGGCCGGCATCCTTGAGCGCCGCCTTGCAGGGATCGATGGTCTTCTGGATCAGGTGATCGACCAGGCTCTCGAGCTTGGCGCGGGTGAGCTTGATGTTGAGATGCTTCGGCCCGGCCTGATCGGCCGTGATGAACGGCAGGTTGACCTCGGTCTGGGTCGCGGAGGAGAGCTCGATCTTCGCCTTCTCGGCGGCTTCCTTGAGCCGCTGCAGGGCGAGCTTGTCGGAGCGCAGGTCGATGCCCTGGTCCTTTTTGAACTCGTTGGCGAGGTAGTCGATGATCTCCTTGTCGAAGTCCTCGCCGCCCAGGAACGTGTCGCCGTTGGTCGACTTGACCTCGAACACGCCGTCGCCGATCTCGAGCACCGAGACGTCGAAGGTGCCGCCGCCGAGATCGTAGACCGCGATCGTGCCGGTCTTCTTTTTCTCGAGGCCGTAGGCCAGCGCCGCCGCGGTCGGCTCGTTGATGATGCGCAGAACCTCGAGGCCGGCAATCTTGCCGGCGTCCTTGGTCGCCTGGCGCTGGGAATCGTTGAAGTACGCCGGCACGGTGATCACCGCCTGCGTCACTTTCTCACCGAGATAGGATTCGGCGGTCTCTTTCATCTTCTGCAGGATGAAGGCGGAAATCTGGCTCGGGCTGTAGCGCTTGCCGTCGGATTCGACCCAGGCATCGCCGTTGTCGGCCTTGACGATCTTGTAGGGAACGAGACCCATGTCCTTCGAGACCATCGGGTCTTCGAAGCGGCGGCCGATCAGGCGCTTGACCGCGTAGATCGTGTTGTTCGGATTGGTCACCGCCTGGCGCTTCGCCGCCTGGCCAACCAGCCGCTCACCACCGTCGGTGAAGGCGACGATCGACGGCGTGGTGTTCATGCCTTCGGCGTTCGGGATGACCTTCGGCGTCGAGCCTTCCATGATGGCAACGCAGCTGTTGGTCGTACCAAGATCGATACCGATGACTTTGCTCATAACGAAACCTCACTATTGCGGCAGGCCGTCGGGCGGCCCCGGATCGGGCCCCGCCCCGGCCCCCATGATGGTCCACAAGGGGTATAGGGACTTCTGTGGCGTATATAGGCAGCGAATTGAATCGCTGCAACCATCGGCCAAGGCAAAACCGGCGGTCTTTCAGGACCCTGACCGCGACCCACAGGATTGAGCGGAGGCCTTCCTTGGCAGCGTGCCGGCAGCGTCTTATCCCGACTTGCCGCACTTTGCTGATCGGCCGCAGGTATTATAACTCGGTTTTATTGATCCTCGACGGAAGACGGCAAGGAATCGCGAGCGGCGGATCGTGTAAGGGCGAAGCAGGCGCGCTCAACTCGCCGGTGTGAGCCTTCTCCGTCGTCCATAAACAGGGGTTTTGAGAGTTCGGTTAGCGCCTGTTAAGGCTGAAATACTGGGCCGATTCCAAGGATCTAGGCTGAATACTGCCAAAAATCGCGAATCGGGCCCATTCCCAGCTTGACTTTTGACACGATTACGGGCTTGCTTATATCGTACAGGGTAGAAGGATCCTTGTACGTATCCGTAGAATACGGGTTTTTATATGAATGCGCTTCACATTTTGCCGCTAGGTGCCAAGACAGCACCGCCGGGGTCGATAGGGGGGAAACCCCCGGTCGGCGAAGCATTGTCTCCGATCAAAAAGGTCCCGCTGGCCATCGGGCCCGCGACCAATGGTGCCCCTGTGGCAGGAGCCGCGCCGAAGCCCATTGCGCCGGCCGGCGCCGAGCAGCTCGCCCAGGCGCGGGCGAACACCGTCCAGGCCGCCGAGGATCGCAAGGCGCAGGCTGAAAAGGCTGCCGCAGCCGCCAAGGCCGCCGCCGAGGCCAAGAAGGAGGCCGCCGAGCTCGCCAACGGCGCGCTCGAGCGCGAAGTCGGCCTGGTCGAGGGGACCATGAAGGTCTTCGTCGACCTCGTCGATCCGGTCCGCAAGAAGTCCGTTTTCCGCGTCTTCGGCCCTGAAGAGTCGGCGGCTCCGGCCGAGGCCCCCGCCCCGAAGAGCACCGGCGTGACCAATGCCTATACGCGCAATGCGGCACCCATGCCGCTGAAGGACGTCGGCATCGCCTGAGACAGGCGCCATCTGCGGCTTACGGAAAGACCCCGGCCTCAGTGCCGGGGTTTTCGTTTCTGGGCTTCAGGCTGAGGTATCGACGGCCCCGCCGCTGGCCGCGGCACCCGCCTTCGACACGACCACCATGGCCGGCCGCAGCAGTCTTCCGTGCAGCGTGTAACCGGACTGCAGGACCTGCACCACGGTTCCCGGCGGCTTGTCGGCGGCTTCGACCTGCGCCACCGCCTGGTGCAGGTTGTGATCGAAGGGCTGACCCAGCGGCTCGACGCGCTTGATGTGGTAACGCTCAAGCGTCTGCACGAACTCGCGCTCGATCAGCTCGATGCCGGTGACGAACTGGTTGACCTTCTCGTCGCCGCGCAGCTCGGGCGGCAGCTGGTCCAGCGCCCGGCGCAGATTGTCGGCGAAGGGCAGCAGGTCGCGCGCGAAGTTGCTGACCGCGTATTTGTTGTTGTCCTCGATCTCGCGCTGGGCGCGGCGGCGCGTATTCTCCGCCTCGGCCATGGCGCGCAAGGCCTGGTCCTTGAGGCGCGCAACCTCGGCCTCGAGCTCGGCAAAGTGCCCTCCGGGCGTGCCGGTATCGTTGGCCAGCGGCTCGTCAGGGGTGTCTTCGGGGCGGGGGTCGCCGGAATTCGGTGTATCGGACGTCATTGCGGTTCCTTCGACCGTACAAATAAGGCGTATCGGGGGAGCAGCGCCAGAGGGCGCCGGTAAAATTCAGCCGATCAGGCGGCCGATGACCTTCGCCGTGTAGTCCACCATCGGAATGATGCGGGCGTAGTTCAGCCGCGTCGGCCCGATCACGCCGATCGCGCCGACGATCTGCTCCTTGGCGTTCGTATAGGGCGCGATAACCATCGAGCAGCCGCCCATGCCGAACAGCTTGTTCTCGGCGCCGATGAAGATCTGCACGCCGTCGCCGCCCTGCGTGGCATCGAGCAGGCGGACCATCGTCTCCTTGGTCTCGAGGGTCTCGAACAGGAGGCGGATGCGCTCGAGATCCTCGATGGCCGTCACGTCGCCCAGCAGCTTCGCCTGACCGCGCACGATCAGATAGCCGTCGTCGCCCTTGCCGGTGCCTGACCAGGTGGCGAGGCCGGCCTCGACCACTTTCTGGGTCAGGGCATCGAGCTCGGCGCGGTTGGTCTCGAGCTCGGTCAGCACGTCGCCGCGCGCCTCGCCGATGGTGCGGCCCATCAGCCGGGCGTTGAGATAGTTGGAGGCCTTGACCAGCTCGGAGACCGTCAGGCCGGGCGGCAGCTCGATGACCCGGTTCTCGACCAGGCCGTTCTCGGTCACCATCACCACCAGCGCGCGGCCGGGGCTCAGGCTGACGAATTCGACGTGCTTGAGCGCGCCCTCGGTCTTGGGCGCCATGACCAGGCCGGCGCATTGCGACAGGCCGGCGAGGATCTGCGAGGCTTGCTCCAGCACCTGGGCGAAGCTGCGGCCCGAGGCGCTGCACTGGACGTCGATCTGCTGGCGCTCCTCGGCCGACAACCGGCCCACTTCCAGGAGCCCGTCGACGAACAGCCGCAGGCCGAGATCGGTCGGCAGCCGGCCAGCGGAGGTATGCGGGGCATAGAGCAGGCCGGTGTCCTGCAGGTCGGCCATGACGTTGCGGATGGTGGCCGGCGAGAGGTGCTGGCCCAGCTTGCGCGACAGGGTGCGCGAGCCGACCGGCTCGCCGGTCTCGACATAGGCCTCGACGATGTGGCGGAAGACCTCGCGGCTGCGCTCATTGAGCTCGGCCAGGGCCGGCTTCTTGCCGGACAGGCCGAGGGCATCGGGGCGGGGAGGCTTGACCATATTCACAAACAAAACTTAGGGACGCGGTGGGGGACCGTCAATGCGGCATCGGCGGCGGCTCGGAAGGCGCTTTGGCGGGCCTACGGGCCGGCAAAGCCCGTTCCTTCTGGACGCCAGCGGGGGCGGCTTGTAGGGTCGCCGCCGTTTCCCAAGCTTAAGGTTCACCCATGCGTCCCTCCGGCCGTGCTCCCGACGCACTTCGCGCCGTTACCCTCGAAACGGGTGCCGCCAAATACGCCGAGGGCTCGTGCCTGGCGAAGTTCGGCGACACCCATGTCCTGTGCGCCGCCACGGTCGAGGAGAAGGTCCCGCCGTTCCTGCGCAACTCCGGCACCGGCTGGGTGACCGCCGAGTACGGCATGCTGCCGCGTTCGACCCACACCCGCACCGATCGCGAGGCGGCCAAGGGAAGGCAGAGCGGCCGCACCCAGGAGATCCAGCGCCTGATCGGCCGCAGCTTACGCGCGGTAACTGACATGAAGGCCCTGGGCGAGCGCCAGGTGCGGATCGATTGCGACGTCATCCAGGCCGATGGCGGCACGCGCACGGCCGCCATCACCGGCAGCTACGTGGCGCTGCACCTCGCCATGCAGAAGCTGGTCGCCGCCGGCAAGCTCACCCGCGTGCCGCTGGCCGATCACGTCGCGGCGATCAGCTGCGGCATCTTCCAGGGCACGCCGGTTCTCGACCTCGACTACCCCGAGGATTCGGGAGCCGACGCCGACGCCAACTTCGTGCTCACCGGTGCCGGCCGGATCATCGAGGTCCAGGGCACGGCCGAGAAGATCCCGTTCAGCGAGGCGGAGCTGATGCTGCTCCTCGGCCTCGCCCGCAAGGGCATCGGCGAGCTGGTGGCTCTTCAGAAGAAAGCCATCGGCTGACTCTCCGTGGCGCGTCGCTTCACCAACAAGAAGCTGGTCATCGCCAGCCATAACCCGGGCAAGGTGCGCGAGATCGGCGAGCTCATGGCGCCGTTCGGCGTCGAGGTCGTCCCGGCCGGCGCGCTCGGCCTGCCCGAACCCGAGGAAACCGGCACCACCTTCGAAGCCAATGCCGAGCTCAAGGCACTGGCCTCGGCCAAAGCGGCGAAGCTGCCGGCGCTGGCCGACGATTCCGGTCTCGTGGTGCAGGCGTTGAACGGCGATCCCGGGATCTATTCGGCGCGCTGGGCGGGGCCGACCAAGGATTTCGCCATCGCCATGCGCAAGGTCGAAGAGGCGCTGGCCGGCAAGACGGCCCAGGGCAACCATGACCGGCGCGCCTATTTCGTGGCGGCGCTGACCCTGGCCTGGCCCGACGGTCACACGGAAACCTTCCGCGGCGAGGTGCACGGCGCGCTGGTCTGGCCGCCGCGGGGGCTTCGCGGCTTCGGCTACGACCCGATGTTCCTGGCCGACGGGCAGAGCCAGACTTTCGGCGAGATGGAGCCCGACGCTAAGCACGCCATGAGCCACCGCGCCCGGGCTTTCAAACAGCTCGTCGACGCCTGCTTCGGCTAGAATACAACCATGACCCGTGACGGCTTTGCGGTGTACGTGCACTGGCCGTTCTGCCTGTCCAAGTGCCCGTACTGCGACTTCAACAGCCATGTGCGCGAGAGCCGCGACGAGGCGGGCTGGCGTGACGCCCTGCTGGCCGAGCTCGACCACTACGCCGCCCTTACCCCGGGCCGGACCGTCACCTCGATCTTCTTCGGCGGCGGCACGCCGTCGCTGATGGCGCCGGCGACGACGCATTCCGTCATCGAGCGCATTGCCGCGCGCTGGTCGTTGGCCGACGGCGCCGAGATCACGCTCGAGGCCAATCCGAATTCGGTCGAGGCGGCGCGCTTCGCCGGCTTCCGCGCCGCCGGCATCAACCGCGTGTCGATCGGCGTGCAGGCGCTCGACGACGATGCCCTGCGTTTCCTGGGCCGCGGCCACAATGCCGGCGAAGCGCGCGCGGCGATCGCCGCGGCCCAAAAGAGCTTCGAGCGCTATTCCTTCGATCTCATCTACGCCCGGCCGGGACAGACGGTCGCCGGCTGGATGGCGGAGCTCGACGAAGCGCTCAGCCTCGCCGGCGATCACCTGTCGCTCTACCAGCTGACCATCGAGCCGGGCACGGCGTTCCATGCGGCGCAGGCGCGCGGCGACTTCGTGCTGCCGGATGACGAGCTGGGTGCGGCGCTCTACCAGGCCACGCAGGACCGGCTCGAAGGCGCCGGGATGCCGGCCTACGAGATCTCCAACCACGCGCGGCCCGGCGCCGAGTCGCGCCACAACCTCGTCTACTGGCGCTACGAGGATTATGTCGGCGTCGGTCCGGGCGCGCATGGCCGCCTGACCCTCGACGGCGGGAAACGCGCCACCCGCCAGGAACGCGCGCCGGAGACCTGGCTGACGCGTATCGCCGAGCGCGGCCATGCCACCGCCGAGACGCGCATGGTTCCCGCGCGCGACGCCGCCGACGAGGCGCTGCTCATGGGCCTGCGGCTGAGCGAGGGCATCGATCCGGCGCGTTTCGAGCGGCAGACCGGCCTGGCGCTCGATCAGGCGATCGACGCGGCGCGCCTGGAGCGGCTGACCCAGGCTGGCTACGTGGTGCGCGATACGCGCTTGCGCGCCACGGCGGCTGGCCGGCGCGTGCTCAACAGCGTGATCGCAGAGCTTGCCGCCTGACTATTGGGTAACGGGGCGGAAATCCTGCGGCGCCGGCGAGACGGTGCGGAAGCCGTCGCGCCGCACCTCGAGCACGGCAAGGCCGCGCTCCACGGTGCCGTCGGTGCCGAAGCGGAAGATGCCGTCGGCGCCGGCGAAGCCGTTGGGATTGGCGATGGCCGGCAACGAGAAATCCGGCGCTTCGCTGCCGCGCGCCAGGATCGCGGCCAGCGCCACGGCGTCATAGGCGAGAGTGGCCAGACGCGGCGGATCGCGGCCGTAGACGTCGCGGAAGCGGCGGGCGAAATCGACCCGCGCCTCGGGCGGCGGGGCGGGGAACCAAGCGCCGATCAGCGCCGGCTCGCGGGTGACGCGCGGGTCCTCCCACAAGGCGCTGCCCAGGAAGCGGATACGCGCCGGGTCGATGTCGTAATAGGGCAGCAGCGGCGCCAGGGCCAGCAGGCGGTCGCCGAAATCAGGCATCAGCACGGCGTCGAAGCCGACCTCGCCCAGTGTGTCGATGCCGTCGAGCCGCTTGAGGGCCTGGCGCGAAATCTCGTCGTCCTTGGTCTCGAGCTCGCGGCGCTGCTGCAGCAGGGCAGCGCGGCGGACCTCGAACGAGGCAAAACGGCGGACCACCGGCGTCGCATCGCCGGCACCGGGGTCGTAACGCTCGACCAGGGACATCTGGGCGCTCACCGCCGGCACGACGCGCCGCATCGCCTCGTCGACATTCATCCCGAAGGCATTGCCCGGCAGCAGGGCGGCGAAGCGCTGCAGGCCGCGCGAGCGCGCGAAGCTGATCACGCGCTCGACCTGGGTCTGCGGCGACAGGCCGAGCACGAACACGCCATTGCCGGCGACCGAACGGTCGTTGGAGAGCGAGACCACGTTGACGCCAGCCGGCCGGGCGACCGCGGCGACGGCCGGCACCTCGGCGGCGAAGAGCGGCCCGATGATCAGCCGGGCGCCGGCCTCGATGACGGCGCTCGCCGCGGCGGTGGCGCCCTCGGCCGTGCCGCCGGTATCGCGCGGCACGAGGACGAAGCTGTCGTCACCGATGTCGAAGGTGGCGAGGGTGGCGCTATCGAGCAGGGCGCGGCCGGCGGCGGCGCTGGGGCCGGAGAGCGGCAGCAGCAGGGCAACGATGGGCTTGGCCTGGGCCGCGGCGGGCGTCTCGGGCGCCTCGGCCGGGGGCGGCGCCGGGACGGGTGTCTCGAGGGTCTCGCTCGGACGGACCACGGATTGCGGGGCCTGCGTCGCCGGGCCGCTGGCCGAGCCGCTACCGAAGATATAATAGTCACGCGGGGCCATGTCCTGGCAGGCGGCCAGGGTGCCGGCCAGCAGCGCCACCAGGACGGCGGCGCGAAGCCGCCCGAAGCGTAAGAACCCGGCTTTGTTCAAGGATGCTCTCCGTGGCGCAGACGCGCGACCGATCCGGCGGCGACCCTAACGGCGGGCCGACCCCAAGTAAATCGGGGGAAACCCCCAATCCATCGGGCAAAGCCCGTGCGGGGCAATCGGGGCGGCCGCCGGCCGGGCTGTACATCGTGGCGACGCCGATCGGCAACCTGGGCGACATTACCCGCCGGGCCGTCACCCTGCTCGCCTCGGTGGGCACGATCGCCGCCGAGGATACGAGGGTGGCGCGCCGGCTGCTGGCCGCCCTGGGCATTTCGGCGCCCCGCCTGGTGCGTTACGACGATCATGCCGATGACTCCGATCGCGAGCGGCTCATTCAAGCGATCAAACACGGCGAAAGCGTGGCGTTGATCTCCGATGCCGGCATGCCGCTGGTCGCCGATCCGGGATTGAAGCTGGTGCAGTCGGCCTATGCGGCGGGTCTGACGGTGACGGTCTCGCCGGGTCCCTCGGCGGCCCTCTCGGCGCTGGCCTTGTCGGGTCTGCCGTCGGACCGTTTTTTGTTCGGGGGATTCCTGCCGCCCAAGGACGGGGCCCGGCGCCAGGCCCTGGCCGAACTCGCCGGCGTGCCGGCCACCCTGATCTTCTTCGAGGCGCCCAGCCGGCTGGCCGCCAGCCTGGCGGCGATGGCGGCCACCCTGGGCAACCGCGAGGCGGCGGTGGCGCGCGAAATCACCAAGCTGTTCGAGGAGGTTCGCCGCGGCCCGCTCGCTGAGCTTGCCGCGCAATACGGCGAGGCCGAGCGGCCCAAGGGCGAGATCGTCATCGTCGTCGGCCCGCCCGATCCGGAGCAGCCGACGGTCTCCACCGCCGACGTCGATGCCCGGCTGCGCCAGGCGCTGGCCGTCTTGAGCGTGCGCGACGCGGTCGACAAGGTGGCGGCCGAGACCGGGCTGAAGCGCCGCGAGGTCTATGCCCGGGCCCTCGCCCTGACCATGTCATGAGCGGCGGCCGTCACGCGGCCCAGCGCTGGGGACGCTGGGCGGAGAGCCTGGCGGCCTGGCGCCTGCGCCTGGCCGGCTACCGGGTGGTGGCCCGCAACTTCCGCTCGCCGGTCGGCGAGATCGACCTCGTGGTGCGGCGCGGCCGGATCCTCGCCTTCGTCGAGGTCAAGACCCGGGCCCGGCTGGCCGACGCGGCCGAGTCCATCCGCCCCGCCCAGCAGACCCGCATCCGCAACGCCGCCGCCGCCTTTCTGGCCCGCCACCCGGCGCTGGCCACGCTCGACCTGCGCTTCGACGCGGTGCTCGTCCCGCCCGGCCGCCTGCCCCGGCATCTACCGGACGCTTGGCGCGACTCGGGGTCGTGGACTAGATAGGCCTCGGCGTCGGGGGATTGCGCCAACCAGTCCGGGAGCTCACGATGAGACATCGCCATTTTACGTCCCTGACCGTCCCCGCCTTGCTGCTGACGGCCGGCTTCGCTCTGTCCGGCTGCGTCGGCGCGGCGGTGGGTGCCGGTGCCGCCGCCGGCACCACCGCCATGCAGGAGCGCGGGGTCAAGGGCGCGGTCAGCGACACCGCGATCCGCGCCGAGATCAACCACTACTGGCTCGACAAGGATCACCGCCTGTTCATCGACCTGAACCTGCAGGTGCACGAGGCCCGGGTCCTGGTCTCGGGCGTGGTCAAGGACGCCCAGATACGCGCCGACGCCATCCAGCTCACCTGGAAGGCCAAGGGCATCCGCGAAGTGATCAACGAGGTCGAAGTCATTCCCGAGGGCACGGGCGTCATCGATTACGGCCGCGACACCGCCATCTCGACCGAGCTCAAGGCGCGCCTGCTCTTCGCCAAGGAGATCAACTCGGTCAACTACTCGACCGAGGTGGTCAACGGTTCGGTCTACCTGCTCGGCGTGGCCCAGAACCAGGCCGAGCTCGACCGCGTGCTCAACGTGGCGCGCAACATCAACAACGTGAAGCGCGTGGTGAACCACGTCCTGATGAAGGACGATCCGCGCCGCTTCCGCGACCCGCCCCCGGCCTGACGACACGGGCGTGGACACCAGCGCAGCCGAAGCGATCCTGCGCGAGGCCGGACAGGCGGCGGACGAGGAGATCGACCTCGCCCGCACCGCCCTGGCCTTCGCCGTCTGTAACCGCCCCCAGGCCGGCGAGGCGCGCTTTCACGACCATCTGCGCCAGCTCGTCAACGAGGTGACGCAAGAGGCCGCCGGACAGCCCACCAGCCTGGCGACGCAGGCCGCTTCCCTGCGCGCCGTGCTCGTGGAACGGCACGGCTACCGCGGTGACCGCGAGAGCTACGACGATCTGAGCAACGCCGACCTGTCGCAGGTCATCGAGCGCAAGCGCGGCCTGCCGGTGGCGCTCTCGATCCTCTGGCTCCATGCCGGGCGCGGCCAGGGCTGGGCGGTCGACGGCCTCAATTTCCCCGGCCATTTCATCCTTCGTCTCGAGGCCGCCGGCGGCGAGCGGCTGATCCTCGATCCGTTCAACGACGGCCAGATCCTCGACACCAACAACCTGCGCGCCTTGCTCAAATCCTTCGCCGGCGAGAAAGCCGAGCTCGATTCAGCGCATTACCAGGCCCTGCCCAACCGGGCGATCCTCCTGCGCCTGCAGAACAACATCAAGATCCGGCTGCTCAACGCCAACGCCTACGACCAGGCGCTGCCGGTGATCGAGCGTATGCTGATGGTGGCGCCCAAGGACGCGGCGCTGTGGCGCGAGGCCGGGCTGGTCCATCGCCAGCTCGAGAACCTGCGCGCCGCCATCACCTGCCTCGAAAACGCTTCCGGCCTTGCAGAGCTGCCCGCGGCGCGGCAACGTATCGCCGCCGAGATCGCGGCGCTCAAGAACAAGCTCAACTAGCACCGGAACACACCCTCATGGCCCTGGCTGTCGCCATCCAGATGGATCCGATCGATCGCATCGATATCGATGCCGATTCGACCTTCGCCCTCGCCCTCGAGGGCCAGAAACGCGGCCATCGACTCTGGCACTACCTGGTGCAGGACCTGACCTTCGCCCACGGCAAGGTGCGCGCCCAGGCGCGGCGGCTCACGGTCAAGCGCGAGAAGGGCAACCATTTCACGCTGGGCGCCTTCGAGAGGCTCGATCTCGCCAGCATGGACGTGATCCTGATGCGCCAGGATCCGCCCTTCGACATGGCCTACATCACGGCGACGCACGTGCTGGAGCACATCCATCCCAGGACGCTGGTGGTCAACGATCCGGCGGAGGTGCGCAACGCGCCCGAGAAGCTGTTCGTCACTCATTTCCCCGACCTGATGCCTCCCACGCTCATCGCCTCGGACCGCGCCGAAATTGACGCCTTCCGCGCCGAGCACAAGGACATCATCGTCAAGCCGCTCTTCGGCAACGGTGGCGCCGGCGTCTTCCACATCCGGCCCGACGACGAGAACCTGGGCTCACTGCTCGAGATGTTCACCAGCATGAGCCGCGAACCGGTGATCGTGCAGCGCTACCTGCCGGAAGTCCGCCAGGGCGACAAGCGCATCATCCTGGTCGACGGCAAGGCCGCCGGCGCCATCACGCGCGTGCCCGCAAAGGGCGAGGCGCGGGCCAATCTGCATGTCGGCGGCACCGCGGTGAAGTCGACGCTGACCAAGCGCGAGCAGCAGATCTGCGAGGCTATTGGCCCGGAACTGTCGAAGCGCGGCATGATCTTCGTCGGCATCGACGTGATCGGCGACTACCTCACCGAGATCAACGTCACCTCGCCGACCGGCATCCAGCAGATCGACCGCTTCGACGGCGTCAACCTGTCGGCCCAGATCTGGGACGCGATCGAGCGCAAGCGCTAGGTCGTTTGATGCCTTCGGTCACGCCCCGCAATGCGGGCGGGGGCCGATGTCGAGATGGAAGTGGTCGTGATGCTCGCTGTCGCTGCGCGGCGTGAGCACCACGCTGAAGATCGAGCAGGCGCCCTTAGCCACCTCCTCCAGGAAGCGCGAGCGCGGGCCGGCGTTCTTCCAGTGCTCCTTGATGCTGATGCGGATATTGCCTTCGAGCTCGAAGCCGGCGATGTCGAGGGCCAGCCCCCTGGCGTGCTCGGAGAGCCGCCGCGTGCCGCGGATGTTGCGGCAATCGTAGGCGCCGAAATGGTTGATGCGGGCGAGCTTGCGCCGGAAGTGGCGCTGGGCCGCCGGCTGCACCACCTGGGTCTCGAAATCGCTCAGCGCCACGGCCAGCGGGCAGGCCAGGGTCGCCGGCTTGTCGAGCGCCACCGAGGAGCGCGTCAGGCTGACCCCGTTGGTCAGCTGGCAGCCGTTGCTGGAGGCGCGTTCCGCGACGATCTCGAACGCGGCCCCAACCGCCGCCAGTCTCTCCAGGCATTGCAGCCCGCTGGGCGGCTTCAGCCGTATGGCCGACTCCGGCGGCGGGCTCGGCGGAGCCACGACACGCGGCGCGCAGCCCGCCAGCAAGGCGAGCAGCACGACTCCGGCTGCCCGACAGGCGAAGCGAAGATCCATCGCGGAAACAAACCCCTTACGGCGACTCGGCGCGTCCAGCGAACTATACGAGACAGGCAATTCGCTGTGAATCTTCTCACAGACATCCACGACCGGCCGGGTTGACCGCCGCCGCACCGGCAGCGCATAATCCCGGCAATATTACTTGCAAACGCAAGTAACTTCACGGGAGGCGGCCATGCAGTTCGGTTACTTCACACTCAGCGACAATCGCTATCCGAACAACCCGCGCACGCCCGAGCAGTTCGTCGAGGAGATTTACCGCCAGGCCCTGCACGCCGAGACCATCGGCCTCAACTCCGCCTGGATCGGCGAGCATCATTTCAACCTGCTCGGCGTCAACCCCTGCCCCAACATCCTGCTGGCCAAGCTGGCCGGCGCCACGACCCGCATCCGCCTCGCCCCGGCCGTGGTGCTGCTGCCGGTGCATCATCCGCTGCACGTGGCCGAGGAATGGGCGACGCTCGATCTGCTATCAGGCGGACGGGTGGATTTCGCCGCTGGGCGCGGCTACGACCGGCTGGAATACGAGCCCTTCCAGGCTGACTTCCAGAACTCCGCCGAGCTCTTCGCCGAGGGCCTGGAGATCCTGTGGCGGTCCTGGACCGAGAAAGGCAAGTGGTCGCACAAGGGCAAGCACTACCAGTTCGAGAATATCGAGGTGCGGCCCAAGCCCCGCCAGGACCCGTTGCGGCCCTACGTTGCCTGCTTCTCGCGCATGTCGATGGAGCTCGCGGCCCGGAACGACTGGAACATCATCTTCGCGCCCTTCGCCGCCGCCATGGTCTACGGCAGCCTGGCCCAGGGTGTGGACGCCTATCGCCAGGAAGCGGCACGCTTCGGCAAGCAGCCGCGCCGCGCCATGTGCAGCTATTTCTGCCACATCGCCGACACCAAGGCGGAAGAGGATTACGGCCGCGAGGCGCTGATCCGCTATTTCAAGGATGCGCTGATCGCCGCCTTTCCGTCGGACGCCAAGACCGTGCCGCCGACGCTCAAGTACTTCCTGGAGATCGTCGACATCCTCAAGAACATGAAGGCGGAGAGCCTGACCTCGAAGTCGATCCTCACCGGCAGCCCGCAGAAGATCATCGACGATCTCAAGCAGGTCGAGAAGGCGGGCATCTCCGAGGTCATTCTTTATTTCAATTACGGGCTCAAGCCCTACAACATGGTCATCGAGCAGATGGACCGCTTCGCCGCCGAGATCATGCCGGCCTTCGCGCGCTAGGCTGGCGCGTTCGCGGATGTTCGACCTCGGCCAGTACCTTCCCTACCTGATCAACCGCGCCGGCGCGCGCCTGGCCGTGGCCTTCGGCCAGGAGATCCGGCGCCACGGCGTCACGCTCCAGGAATGGCGGGTGATGGCGGCCCTGGCGGCGCACGGCGCCCAGCGCCTGTCCGACCTGGCGGCGTTGACCTCGATCGAGCTGTCGACCCTGTCGCGGCTGATCGGCCGCATGGCGCGCTCCGGCCTGCTGACCCGCTCGCGCGCCGAGGGCGACCGGCGCGAGATCGCGGTCAGGCTGACAGCCAGGGGCACAGGCCTGACACGCACCATCATCACCACCGCCAAGCGCTACGAACGCCTGTCGCTGCGCGGCATCAGCAAATCCGAAGAGGACCAGCTCAAGCGCCTGCTGGTGCGGGTCTACGGCAATCTCGGAACGCTGGAGCCGGCGCCTCAGCGGTAGAACACCGCCAGCCAGACCGTCGGCACCGCGGGGTCCGTCCACTCGACACGGTGGCGGGTATGCGCCGGTAGGTCGATGAAATCCCCGGTCTTCAGAAGCCGCGGTCTGTTTCGCCTTCGATCAGCAGCCGCGCGGCACCGGACAGCACCACCACCCACTCGCCCTCGTCCTGGTCGTACCAGAAGCCGGGCGGGCTTGCCTGGCCGGTGGAGACGATGCGCTCGACGCGCACGTGGGCGGCACGCAGCAGCGGCGTGACCACTTCGTCAGGCACGGTTCCGCGCGGCAGGTCGGCCAGCAGATTTCTCATATCGCCTCGGGCCAGAACAGCCACAGCAGCAAGGAAGCGGTCGCGATCCATAGTACGACGATCGCTGCCGCTCCCGCTCGGCTGGCCGGCCGGCTCTCGGCCGCCAGGGCGGCGGCGCGAGCCTCGGCCATGACCTCGACGGGAACGAGTCGCACCACGAGCATGAGGCCGAGCGGCAGCAGGATCAGCTCGTCGAGATAGCCGAGCACGGGAATGAAATCGGGGATGAGATCGATCGGGCTCAGCGCGTAGGCGGCGATGAACAGGGCCAGCGCCCGGGCGTACCAGGGCGTGCGCGGATCACGCGCCGCGAGATAGACGGCGTGCGCATCGCGCTTGAGGCCTCGCGCCCAGTCCCGCAGACGGCCGGCCATCGTTCACACCCGGCAGCGATTGTCCCGCGCCAGTGTAACGACAGCCGGGCCGGCGGTTTCACCGGTGACGGCTGACCTTGCGCCCCAGCTTGCGCAGCTCCGTCTTCGCCTGGCTCAGCACCTTCTTCGCGGCCTTCGGCAGCTCGCGACCGCCGCGATTGATATAGAAGGTCAGCATCGACAGGGCGGACTGGTACGCGCTCACCTTGCGACGCCGACGCGGGGTGGCCTTGGCGCGGCCGACGGCACGGCGCTTCAGCGGCGCCTTGCGCGCGACGTTGCGGCGAACGGCAGGCCCACGCGCGCGGACCTTGCGAGGAGCGGATTTGCGTTTGACGGCCATGGGTATTCCTCCGTGTGACCCTGACCATAACGCCAAGGCTCAGCTTCGGTTCCTCCCTCGACGGCCTTTACCGCAGTCTGTAGCGTAGCTCCTTCAGGGGGTTACGATGGTTGCCCGCGTCACTACGGTCGCATTCCAGGGGATCGACGTTGTCGATGTCGATGTCCAGGTGCATATCGGCGGCGGGCTGCCGGCGTTTGCCGTGGTCGGGCTGCCCGACAAGACCGTGGCCGAGGCGCGCGAGCGGGTGCGCGCCGCTCTTGCCGCGCTCGGCTTGGCCATGCCGCCCAAGCGCATCACCGTCAATCTGTCGCCCGCCGACCTGATGAAAGAGGGCAGCCATTACGACCTGCCGATCGCGCTGGGTCTGCTGGCGGCGATGGGCGTGATCGAGAGCGAGGCGCTGACGGGCTACATGGCGCTGGGCGAGCTGGCGCTGGACGGCAAGCTGACGCCGGTGGCCGGCGCGCTCGCCGCAGCGATCGGCGCCAACCAGCGCGGCCGCGGCCTGATCTGCCCGGCGGCCTGCGGCGGTGAAGCGGCCTTCGCTGGCGCCGAGGTGCTCGCCCCTGAATCGCTGCTCGCCCTGCTCAATCATTTCAAGGGCGCCCAGGTCCTCACCCCGCCGACGCCGAAGATGGAGACCAGCACGGCGGCAATTCCCGATCTCAGGGACATCAAGGGTCAGGAGACGGCCAAGCGCGCGCTCGAAGTCGCCGCTGCCGGCGCGCATCATCTCCTGATGATCGGCCCGCCGGGCGCCGGCAAGTCGATGCTCGCCCAGCGCCTGCCCGGCATCCTGCCGCCGCTGGAACCGGCCGAGGCGCTCGAGGTCAGCATGATCCACTCGGTCGCCGGACTGTTGCTCGATGGCGGCCTGTCGCGCCAGCGGCCGTTCCGCTCGCCCCACCACTCCGCCTCGATGCCGGCCCTGATCGGCGGCGGTGTGCGCGCCAAGCCGGGCGAGATATCGCTCGCCCATCTCGGCGTGCTGTTTCTCGACGAGCTTCCCGAATTCGCACGGGCCGCGCTGGAGGCTCTGCGACAGCCGCTCGAATCCGGGCGCGCGGTGGTGGCGCGGGCCAACGCGCACATCACCTATCCCGCCCGCGTGCAGCTGGCGGCGGCGATGAATCCCTGCCGCTGCGGTTATCTCGACGACCCGGCGCAGGCCTGCGGCCGGGCGCCCAAATGCGCGGCCGAGTACCAGTCCAAGATCTCGGGCCCGCTCTTCGACCGCATCGATCTCCATGTCGACGTGCCGGCCGTGACCGCCGCCGACCTCGCCCTGCCGCCGCCCGCCGAATCCTCGGCCGACATCGCGGTCCGGGTGGCGAAAGCGCGGCGAATCCAGACCGAACGTGTGCGGCACCTGGCCGAAGATCGCCGGCCGCGCACCAATGCCGAGCTCGACGGCGAGTTGCTGGAAGAGCTGGCGGCCCCCGAGCCCGCCGGCCGCAAGCTGCTGACCGAGGCGGCCGAGCGCTTGCGCCTCTCCGCCCGTGGATACCACCGGGTGTTGCGCGTCGCCCGCACCCTGGCCGACCTCGAAGGCGCGACCACCGTCGCCCGCCTGCACGTCGCCGAAGCCCTCTCCTATCGCCGTCTCGCCCTACCTCGCTGACAGCGTCGCGCTGAGCTCACCCTTAAGCCCCCGGAACCGATGGCTTCGCGCGCCGGCAGAAAGGCAATGCGTCTAGGTGATTGAACAATCGCGGCGAATTGTATCCGCCCAAGTTTGGGCGCCCGAGGGCTTCCTCCCGGCCGGACTGGGCGCGCTAGAACACGCAGTGGTTTAGAGCGCTTCAACTCTGCCGAGACACTCCGGGCCGACCGGGTGATCTGGCCTGGCGGTAACGGTAGGTGATTCTTCGCCCTTTGCCCGACTGCCCCGCCGACGCCGCTCGACAATTTCGGCCAGTATCGACAGGGCTATCTCGGCCGGCTCGATGCTATGGATGTCGAGTCCGGCTGGAGCCTTCAGGCGGCTGAGGCGGGTTTCGGGCATTCCTTGCTCGCGGAGCTGCTCGCACAGCACCTTGGCCTTGCGGCGGCTGCCGACGAAAGCGACATAGGCAGCGGCGCTCGCCAGTGCCGCCCCGAGAGCCTCGCGATCACGCTTGCCTTGGGTCGAGACGACGACCCAGTCCTCGGGTGCGATGCGCAAGGCTTCGAGGTCGAAGCCGGCAGTGATTTCATCGGCATCCGGGAAGGCGGCACGATCTTCGGCGAGTGCGGCGATCGCCACCCGATAGCCGAGACGCGGAGCAAGATCGCTGACGGCGAGGGCGACGGCTGAGGCACCGCACACCACGATGCGCGGCGGGCGGCGCAGGGGCTCGACAAACAGGTCGACCGTACCGCCGCTTGGGCAGGCACTGCGATGCAGCTCCGTGCCGTCGACATCGACGATGGCGGTGACGTCCTCCTTCGGCTTGACGCGGATAAGGCGCGCGCGTCCTTCCTTCAGCACCGCCGCCGCAGTCTGGCGCAGGGCGCGCTGCACGCAGCCACCACCGAGGAAGCCCCGCACTGTGCCGTCATTCAGGATCACCGCTTTGGCGCCCGCCTTGGCGGAGGTCGCGTTCTCGGTGCGCACGACGGTGGCGACGCAGAAATCCTCGCCCTTCTGCCGCAGCGCGGCGATAAGCTCGAAAATGTCGTCGGGATGAACGGTCATCGCATCCTCCAAAATCAAAGCCGGGCGAGTTCGCCCTCGAGCGCAGCGAGGCTTTCCAGCGAATGGGCGGCGGCAAAGCAGTCGATGAAGGGCAGTGCCGCCGCCATGGCTCGCGCCACCGGCGCGTAGTCCTTCCAGCCGAGCAGCGGGTTGAGCCAGACCAGCCGGCGGGCGCGCCGCTTGAAACGCCGCAGTTCCACCGCGAGCGCCTCGGGCGGATCGGTGTCGTAACCGTCACTCATCACGATCGCCACGCTGCGTGAATTCAACGCCGCGCGCGCGTAATGATCGTTAAAGCTCTTCAGCGCCGTGGCGATCCGCGTGCCGCCGCCGAAACCCTCGGCGAGCAGCGACAGCCGGCCCATGGCGCGCATCGCGTCGCGCTCGTGCAGCGCCTCGGTGATGCGCACGAGCCTGGTGTGGAACAGGAACACGTCGGTGCGCAGCCAGGTACTGATCAGGCCGCGCACGAAGCTGAGGAAGTAGCGGCTGTAGATCTTCATCGAGCCGGACACGTCGAGCAGCACGACGAGGTTGACCGGGCGCTCGGGGCGGCGCTTGCGCAGCAATTCGACCGGCTCACCGCCGCGCGACAGGCTGCGCCGAATCGTGCGGCGGAGATCGATCGTGTCGCCGCGCGGTGATGGGATGCGGCGGCGGCTGAGACGGTGGCGGATGGCCCGGGCCAAGCGCTCGGCCACGCGTTCGGCCGCCGCGATCTCGGCCGCGCTCGTCAGCGTACGCAGATCGACCCGCGCCAGGGCCTCCTGGCCGCTCGCCAGCAGCCGGCCGGTGCCACCGGGACCGTCTGCGCCCCTCCGGCCCTCGGTGATCTGCTCGGCGGTGCCGGTCCCGCCGGTCTCGTCGGGCGGCAGGATCTTGTCCCAGACATCCGGGCGTCGGCGTTCGCGGGCCGCGCCGGACCTTGGCCCGGACGGCTCGACGATGCGCAAGCCGCGATCTAACCAGTAAGCGTCGAACAGATCGTCGAAGCGCTCCCAATGCGCGTGGTCACCCGCCAGCATGGTCTTGAGGCCGAGGCGGACCGCCGACGCCTCGGCGAGCCCGGTGGCGGCGAGAGTCGAGAGAACCAGCTCCGTTTCGCCCGGGCCGACGGTGAAGCCGTTGCGCCGCAGATGGCCCATGAACCCGGCCATGCGCATCGAGGCGCCGCGAGGCTCCGACGCCGGCATGGTCACGCCACCCTGCCGACGAGCCGCGCCGTGACCTCGCGCGGCACGGCTTTGAGGTCGGCCTCGGTCTTGAGCAGACAGAGCAGGCTCGCCTGGACCGCCGCCGGGTCCTGGGCGAGCGAGCGGATGTCGAGGCCCATGAGGGCGCCGGCCCAGTCGAGTGTCTCGGCAATACCCGGCGTCTTCTCAAGATCCTCACGGCGCAGGGCCTGCACGAAGCGCACGACCTGTCCGGCCAGTTGGCCGTCGATGCGGGGCTGCCGTGCGCGCAGGATGGCCAACTCCTTCCGCTCGTCGGGGAAATCGATATAGCTGTAGAGGCAGCGCCGGCGCAGCGCGTCGGACAGCGCGCGCGTGCCGTTCGAGGTCAGGATCACGTAGGGGATCGAGCGCGCCACAATCGTTCCAAGCTCGGGGATGGTGATCTGGAAGTCTGACAGGATCTCCAGTAGGAAAGCCTCGAACTCCTCGTCGGCGCGATCGATCTCATCGATCAGCAGGACGGGCGAGACCGGCTGTGAGATCGCCTCAAGCAGCGGTCGGCGCAGGAGGTAGTCCTCGGAGAAGACCTGGCGCTCGACGGCCTCGGCAGGCAGTGCGTCACGCTCATGGGCGCGGATAGCGAGGAGCTGGCGCTGGTAGTTCCACTCGTAGAGCGTCGCCGTAGCGTCGAGACCCTCATAGCACTGCAGGCGAATGAGATTGGTCTTGAGCACGGCGGCCAGCGCCTTGGCGACGTCGGTCTTGCCGACACCCGCTTCGCCTTCGAGCAGCAGCGGCCGGTGCAGCCCGACGGCGAGGCACAGCGCCATCGCCAGCGCGTCGTCGGGGATGTAGCCGACTTCGGTCAGATCGCGCTGCAGCGGCTGGTAGTCGAGCTTCATGGCGCGTGTCCTCCGGCGCGACCCTTCCCCCTCCCACGGACGGGCCGCGCCGAAGGGCGACCGCCTAAGCGGCGGCGGTCAGCTTCAGCCGTTCGGCGGTCTTCCATACGCGCCAGTGGTCGTGGGGCATCTGCGTGTGGGTGAGGCCGGCATGGGCGAAAGCGTCGTTGACCGCGTTCGAGAACGCCGACACGCCGCCGACATTGGGCGACTCGCCGACGCCCTTGGCGCCGATCGGGTGATGGGGCGAGGGTGTGGTCGTGTAGTCGGTCTCCCAGGCCGGCGTCTCGACTGCGGTCGGCAGGAAAAAATCCAGCAGGCTGGCGTTCTTCAGGTTGCCGAGCTCGTCATAGGCCATCTCCTGGCCCATGGCGATGGCCAGCGCCTCGGTCAGGCCGCCATGGACCTGGCCTTCGATGATCATCGGGTTGATGCGCGTGCCGCAATCGTCGAGGGCGTAGAAGCGGCGCACCTCGGTAATGCCGGTATCGACGTCGACATCGACGACGCAGACATAGGCGCCGAACGGATAGGTCATGTTCGGCGGGTCGTAGTAGCTGACCGCCTCGAGGCCCGGCTCCATGCCCGGCGGCACCTTGTTGTAGGCGCTGAACGCTATCTCGGCCATGGTCTTGAAGCGTTCCGGCGCGCCCTTGACCCGGAAGCGGTCGATATCCCATTCGAGATCGTCGTCGTGCACCTCGAGCAGGTAGGCGGCAATCATCTGGGCCTTGGCGCGGATCTTCCGCCCGGCCATGGCCGTGGCGGCGCCGGCGACCGGCGTCGAGCGCGAGCCGTAGGTACCCAGGCCATACGGAGCCGTGTCGGTGTCGCCTTCCTCGACCGTGATGTTGGAGGCGGGAATGCCGATCTCCGTGGCGAGAATCTGGGCAAAGGTCGTGGCGTGGCCCTGGCCCTGGCTGATCGTCCCCAGCCGGGCGATGGCGCTGCCCGTCGGGTGGACGCGGATTTCGCATGAATCGAACATGCCGAGGCCCAGAATGTCGCAGTTCTTGATCGGCCCGGCGCCGACGATCTCGGTGAAGAAGCTCACGCCGATGCCCATGAGCTTGCGCGTCTCGCCGCGGGCGAAAGCCTCGCGGTTGCGCTTCTGCTCGCTGCGCAGGCCCGGGTAGTCGACGGCCTTGAGCGCCTTGTCGAGGGCGGTGTGATAATCGCCGCTGTCGTATTCCCAGCCCAGGGCTGAGGTGTAGGGGAACTGCTCCTTGCGGATGAAGTTCTTCCGCCGCAGCTCGGCCGGGTCCATGTTGAGCTTACGCGCCAGCACGTCGACCATGCGCTCGATGAAGTAGGACGCCTCGGTGACGCGGAACGAGCAGCGATAGGCGACGCCGCCCGGCGCCTTGTTGGTATAGACGCCGTCGACCGTCACATGCGCCGCCGGGATGTCGTAGGATCCCGTGCAGATGTTGAAGAATCCGGCCGGGTATTTGGTCGGGTCGGCGCAGGCGTCGAAGGCGCCGTGATCGGCGAGCACGTGGCAGCGCAGGCCCGTGATGCGGCCGTCCTTGGTCGCGGCGATCTCGCCGGTCATGTGGTAGTCGCGGGCGAAGGCGGTCGCCTGCAGATTCTCCATGCGATCCTCGATCCATTTCACCGGAACGCCGGTGACGATCGAGGCGACGATCGAGCAGATATAGCCGGGATAGACGCCGACCTTGTTGCCAAAGCCGCCGCCGATATCGGGCGAGATGATGCGGATCTTGTGCTCGGGGATGCCGGAGATCAGCGAGGCGACGGTGCGCACGGCGTGCGGCGCCTGGAAGGTGCCCCACACCGTGAGGTGGCCGTTGATCTTGTCCATCGAGGCGACGCAGCCGCAGGTCTCGAGCGGGCAGGGATGGACGCGCTGGTAGACGATGTATTCCTTGGCCACCACCTGGGCGCTCTTGAGCGCCTTGTCGGTGGCTGCGGCATCGCCGGTCTCCCAGGTGAAGATGTGGTTATGGTGCTTGCGCGGCCCGTGCGCGCCGCTGGTCTTGCCCTTGAGGTCGTCGCGCAGCTCGGGCGCGCCGGGCGCCATGGCCTTGGTCGGGTCGACGAGGGCGGGCAGCTCTTGGTACTCGACCTCGACGAGGTCGACCGCGTCGGCCGCGCTGTAGCGGTCCTCGGCGACCACGAAGGCGACCTCCTGGCCCTGGAACAGCACCTTCTCGTCGGCGAGCACCGCCTGTACGTCGCCGGCCAGGGTGGGCATGTAATGCAGCTTGAGCGGCTTGAGGTCGGCGGCGGTGAGCACCGCCTTGACGCCGGGCACCTTGAGGGCCGCGTCCTTGTTGATCGATTTGATGCGCGCGTGGCCGTAGGGCGAGCGCACGAAATCGCCGAACAGCATGCCGGGCAGCTTGATGTCGTCGACATAATTGCCCTTGCCCTGGGTGAAGCGGGCGTCCTCGACGCGCTTGCGCTTGGTGCCGAGGCCTTCGAGCTTCTGGGTCCGCGCCTGGGCGGTTTCGGTGTCGACCGTCATTCCGCAGCCTCCTTGACGCTGGCCAGGGTGTCCGCGGCGGCGCGGATCGCCTTGACGATGTTCTGGTAGCCGGTGCAGCGGCAGAGATTCCCCGAGATGCCGAAGCGGATCTCGGCCTCGGTGGGATTGGGATTCTCCTGCAGCAGCCGGTAGGCGCGAGTGATCATACCGGGCGTGCAAAAACCGCACTGAAGACCATGATGGGTCCTGAATGACTCTTGCAGCGCGTGCAGCGTCCCGTCGGGGCTCGCCATGCCCTCGATGGTCAGCAGCGTGGCGCCGTCGGCCTGGGCGGCGAGAACCGTGCACGACTTCACCGACCTGCCGTTCATGTCGACCGTGCAGGCGCCGCAATGGCTGGTGTCGCAGCCGATATGCGGGCCGGTGAGGCCGAGTTGCTCGCGCAGCACGTGGATCAGCAGCGTGCGCGGCTCGGTCAGCGTTTCGACGTCGCGGTTGTTCACCTTGAGCTTGAGATGCATCTTGGACATGGGGTGTCTCCGCGAGATCAGGCGGCGCGCCCGGCGGCGCGCTCGATCGCGCGGCGCACCATGACGCCGGCGACGTGGGTACGGAAATCCGCCGGACCGCGCCCGTCGGGCGAGGGGCGGGCGATTTTCTGAGCCAGCCGCACCGCCTGTGCGATGGCCTTGGCGTCGAGCGCGGTGCCGACCAGCGCCGCGCCGGCGTCGGCGGCGAACAACGGCGTGTCGGCGACGTTGGTCAGCGCGACCGACGCGGCGGTGCATTTGCCACCGGTCCTGCTCAGGACGACGGCAGCCGCGGCGGTGGCGTAGTCGCCGACCTTGCGCTTCTGCTTCTCATAGGCGTAACCGTGACCGGCGGCGAGCACGGGAATACGGATCTCGGTGAGGATCTCGCCCTCCTGCAGTGCCGTGGCGAAGGTCCCGCGATAGAAGTCGCGGGCCGCGACCTGGCGCTCGCCGCCTGCCCCGGCGATCCGATAGGACGCCGCCAGGACCATCATCACCGCCGGCATGTCGTTGCCGGGATCGCCGTTGGCCACGTTGCCGCCCAGGGTGCCGCAATAGCGCACCTGCGGGTCGGCGATGAGCAGCGAGGTTTCGCGCAGGATCGGGCATTTGGCCGCCAGCAGCTCAGAGCCGATCAGCTCGTGCTGGGTCGTCATCGCCCCGATAACCAGGTAGCCGGTTTCGCTGCGGATCTGGCGCAGCTCGGCCAGCTCCTGCAGGTCGACCAGATGATCGGGCCGGGCCATGCGCAGCTTCATCATCGGCACGAGGCTGTGCCCGCCGGCGACGACCCGGGCGCCGTCGCCATGGGTGGCGAGGAGGGCCAGGGCCTCCTGCACGGATCGCGGACGATGGTATTCAAATGACGCGGGTATCACGTCTGATCTCCTCCCAAAGGATCCATGGATCCATGCGGCAGTGCAGCATTTTGGCCCGACCGGTTGCCCCGGACTGCTGCGCGGCTTATGGGGGGAGCATGATCGGCGCGTCGCGGCCGGGGTAGTGCCGGTCAACGGAGTGCTGGGCGATTGCACGAAATGCGAATGCGCTGCACGAACGGCGCGGTCCGGACTATGCGAGGGCCAGTCTGAACACGGCCCTAGTAGGGCGCTGGCCAGCTGCCCCTCTGGCTTGGGGCACTTTACAAGCCGAGAGCGCGCCGGACTCCCGGCAGGTGGAAACGGCTGACCGGTACCAGAGTCTCGGCGAGGGCCGGGACCATGAGATATGCCTTGTCTTTCTTGCGCTGGAAGGCGCGGGCGTGGTGCACGTTGACGAGGAAGCTCCGGTGGGTCCGCACGAAGGAGTGGCCCACGAGGTGCGTTTCGACCCGGGAGATCGACCACGGGCAGAAATAGGTCTCCGTCCCGTCATACAGCCACGTGTAGTGACCCTCGGCCTTGATCGCCTGGATGCGCTCGGCGTCGATGAAATAGGTCGTGCTATGCTGCTCGTAAGGCAGGCGCGCCTGCTCGGCACTCGCGGTCGTCGCGCTACCCTCGCGCCCCGCGACCGCGTCGATTTCTGCGGCGGCGGAAGGCTCCGTTGCCTCAGCGGAGGACGACGCCACCCGAGGCGGCCGGGCGGCGTCGAGCGGCAGTGCAGTCAGCAGGAACAGCCCGCAGACGAGAAAGGCGGCCACCGCGACGATCAAGGCGAGGTAGCCGTCTGGGATGACCGGGGCGGCGATCGGATCGACTACCGTCGCTTCGGCGAAGCGGGTGTACGCCATGGCCGAGTAATGCATGCTGGAAATGGTGACACCGAGCACCGCAGCGCCGAGCGAGAGCTGCAGCAGCGTGCGGCGGCCGTAGGCGAGGCGTAGCGCGCAAATCGAGAAGAGGATGGCGATCGCGGTGGACAGGAAAAAGCCGGTCGGATCGTAACTTACGATGCAGTTGCCGGAGATCGCGCTCATGCCGACATAGTGCATGCTCACAATGCCAAGGCCGGTCAATGCGCCGGCAACGACCGTGCGCGTCGAGTTGCGTTCGCCGACGAACATCAGCGACAGTCCGAGCCCGGTGATCAATATGGCGATGAGGACCGAACCCAGTGTGTAGAGCGCGTCATACTCGATGACGATCGGCAGACGCAGCGCCAGCATAGCGACGAAATGCATCGACCAAATACCGCCCCCGAGCGCGAAAGCGGCTTTGGCGATCTGAATGCGCCGACGCCCTGGCTCCAGGGCGCGCAACCCGCTCGCCAGCCACAGACCAGTGAACGACGCCATGACCGCCACGACGATCGACGCCAGCACCAGCAACGGGTCGTATGTGACGAGCATGGCCGTTCAGGCTCAAAGTGCCGGCACTCCGGTCCGCCCGGCACGTCCAGCGGGCCAACTATAACAACCGGCGGGATGGGTCACAATCGTAGCATCGTGAAGGGCCCGGAGCCGCTCCCCGTAGGATCCGGCGCTTCCTAAGGCGCTCTCCCAGCGTCTTGGGATCGGACGGAAAATCCCGCGGTTTCGGGACTCTGAGGGTGACTGGCACCCCTGGCAAAAAGGCAACGCGTCTATGCCGCTGCGGTTATCTCGACGACCCGGCGCAGGCCTGCGGCCGGGTGCCCAAATGCGCGGCCGAGTACCAGTCCAAGATCTCGGGCCCGCTCTTCGACCGCATCGATCTCCATGTCGACGTGCCGGCCGTGACCGCCGCCGACCTTGCCCTGCCGCTGCCCGCCGAATCCTCGGCCGACATCGCGGTCCGGGTGGCGAAAGCGCGGCGAATCCAGACCGAACGTGTGCGGCACCTGGCTGAAAACCGCCGGCCGCGACGCCGAACTCGACGGGGAGCTGCTGGAGGAGCTGGCCGCCCCGGAAGCGGCCGGCCGCAAGCTGCTGACCGAGGCCGCCGAGCGGCTGCGGCTCTCGGCCCGCGGGTACCACCGCGTCCTGCGCGTCGCCCGCACCCTGGCCGACCTCGAGGGCGCGGCCACCGTTGCCCGGCTGCATATCGCCGAGGCCCTGTCCTACCGGCGGCTTGCCCTTCCGCGCTGACCGCAGGGCGAGCGGGCCGGGAGGTTAGAAGCCCTTGAACCGGTAGGTAACGCCGATCATCGCCGCGTGGGAGCGCAGATCGGCCGTGGTATCGAGGGTCGACCTGCCGGCGGCGGGATTGATATGCGCAACCTGTGTCGAGGCCTCGACCCGGCCGAAATCGGTGTAGAGGTATTGGGCCGCGAGCGACCAGTTCTGGCCCAGCGCATATTCACCGCCCAGCCCCAACGCCGCGCCGTATTTCGTCTTCGTGCTCGAGCTGTGCCCGAGGGCGCCTATTTGGCCGCCGAAAGGAAAATTGTCGCTGTAGGTGGTCTCGACGGTCACGCGGGTCACAGCCGGACCGGCGGTGATATAGGCGAGCCACCCGTCCTGCGCCCAGCCCAGCCGCGGCCGCAAGGTCCCCATCCAGTCCGCCTTGACCTTCTGGCGGATGGTGAACCGCGAGCCCTGCTGATCGAGAAATGCCTTGGATCCGAACCGCGCTTCGTCAAGAAACAGCGTGTCGGCGCTGGCCTCGAGGCCGACGAGGACGTTGCCGAATTGCCGGCTATAGCCGCCCTTCAGGCTGCCCGACCAGGCCCACTCGGCCACGTGGCCGCGGCCCTCGCGCGCGATGTCGTTGAAGTCGTTGCCAGTGAAATAGGTGCTGCCGTCGCGCCGGGCGGTCGTCCTGGTGTCGGAATCGCTCCGCGTACCGCCGACGAGGCCGCTGACGTGAAACCCCGACCAGTCGATGCTTGGGGGAGATTGCGCCTGCGCAGCGCCGCTAACCGCCCAATACGCGACCGCGCAGCCCAGGTAACGCCACATACCGTTTGCCAAACGACGACCCCCCTCCGACTCGGAGTCGCGATTATATCATCCGTTCGACTCCAAACATCAGCGGGCGGTTCCAGCCCCAGCGATCTTCGGCGGAACGGCCATGGGGCGGCGACGGACCCCGGCGCCCCGATCTCACTCTTCCGCGCCCAAACCTGCTTCGGAACCTAAGCCGTCTCGCGCCGTTCGCGAGATGTTGATTCCAAACAGCGGGGAGCAGCCCATGGTCAGCGCAGCGTCGGATAGTTTCGCGGGGGCCTCGCCCTCCCAATCGGACCCTCCTGACAGCCGGTCGACCGGGCCGCGCAACAGCAGTGAGGACTTGCTCAACCGCGCCTCGGAAGCCGCCTCGGCCGTCAAGGAGCGGGTGCGCAACCTGGCCGGCGACGAGATCGTCGACCAGGCCTCCGATGCCGTGCTGGAGCTCAAGGACCGGGTCAGCGACCAGGTCAACGATCTGGCGGACGAGCAGCTTCAGCGCGGGGCCGCCGGCATCGACAGCGTCGCCCAGGCCGTCCACGGCGCCGCCAAGGATTTCGAGAAGTCGCTGCCGCAGGCGGCGGGGCTGATCCACCACGCCGCCGACCAGATCGAGCGGGCCTCCACGGTCGTCCGCGACAGCAGCCTCGAGGACATCGTCACCATGGTCGACGACTTCGCCCGGCGGCAGCCCGTGGCGTTCTTCGGCGCCTCGGTGCTCGCCGGCTTCGTCTTGACCCGCTTTATCAAGAGCTCCGCCGGATACCGCGAGACGCACGGTGACAGCGGATTTCCACCCCGCCGGGTGGCCGGCGAAGGAGTCTGACCCATGGCGCTCTCGCGTACCGTCCCCGACATCCTCTCCGACCTGGTGAAGGAGTTCACCTCCCTGTTCCGCACCGAGATCCGCCTGGCGCGCGCCGAGGTCTCGGAGAAGATCAGCCTGGTCGGCATGGCCCTCGCCCTGATCGTCGCCGGCGCCGTGCTGCTGATGGCGGCGCTGGTCCTGCTGCTGCAGGCCGCCGTGGTCGGCCTGATCGAGCAGGGCTTCACGCCGGCCGTCGCCACGCTGATCGTGGCGGGCGGCACGCTGCTCGTCGGTATCGTGCTGCTCTGGTTCGGACTCAGCCGGCTCACACCGAGCCATCTGGCGCCACGCCGCACGGTTGACCAGCTGCAGCGCGATGCCGCCGTCGCCCGCTCGCAGGTGAGCGGCGGCGGTGACTATCCCCCTTCGGCCGGCTTCCGGCCTCTCTCGGAGGCCCGGCCATGAGCGACGATCTTCGCAATCTGGAGAATGAGACCGAGCGGGCGCGCAGCAATGTGACCGAGCTGCTCGATGAACTCCGGCTGCGCGTCTCGCCCGGCGAGATGGTCGACCAGATCGTCGGCTATGCCGGCGATGGCGCCGGCGAGATGGTGCGCAACCTCGGCAGCCAGCTGCGCAACAATCCCTTGCCGGCTCTCCTGGTCGGCGTCGGCGTTGCCTGGCTGATGCTGGGCGACCGCGGTCCGCGCCTCGGGGCCAACCCGGCAGCCCTGGGCAACCAGACGCGCGGATCTACGCGCAAGATCTTCGGCGCGGTGCAAGGGGCGGTAGCCAGCCTTGGCGACAGCGCCGAGCAGGCGGCCTCGCGGGTCAGCGACACCGGCGACCTGGTCGCCTCCAGGGCGTCGCATCTCACCGCCGCGGCTGCCGATCGGGTCGACGAGGCGCGCCAGCGGCTCGGCGACACCGTGCATGATCTCGGCGACCGGGCGCGCGGCCTGGCCGGTGATGCCGCATCAACCGCCACGAGCCTCTACGAAGCCGCGTCGGGAACGGCACAAGACGCCGCCGACCGGGCCCGGCACCTGGCGCAGGATGCTGCCTCGGCCGGCCATCGCGCCATCGACAGCGTGCGCCAGGCCGGCGAGAGCGCGGGCGAGATCGGTCAGCGGGTTGCCGCCGATGTCGGCGCCTTCCTCAAGGAACAGCCCCTGGTCGCGGCCGGCCTTGGTCTCGCGGTCGGGGCGATGATCGGCGCCCTGCTGCCGGCCACCCAGGCCGAGAACAAGCTGATGGGCGAGACCAGCGACACGCTCAAGGATCGGGCACGCGCCGCCGCGCAAGAGCAGTACGAGGGCGCCAAGTCGGCGATCAAGGAAGCCGCCGACGAAGCCTATGGCACCGTGGTCGGCACCGTGGCAAACGAGGAGAGCGGCCGCCACGTCGAGCCCACGGAAGGTGAGGATACGACGGAGCTCCATGCGCGCCGCTGAGGCGCATCCCGGAGGCGGGTACGGGCGGCAGCACTTCCGCCCGCCGCCGGGAAAGCCCACGCTGTGGGCGACGCTGCTCACGGGAGCGCTTCTCGCAGGCGGCTTCGGCTGGAGACGCTACGGCAGCGAGGATGCCCGTATCCGCCAGGCGCTCGACGAGCGCGAAGGGCCGCAGGATCGCGGCCGCTTCGCCGACTCGCCGTCGGAGATTCCGGCGCGCGGCTGGAAAGACATCATCGTCCGCATCTACAAGGAGATCGGCGACGACCGCGTCGTGCCGCTCGCGGCCGGCGTCACCTACTACGCCCTGCTCGCCATCTTCCCGGCCATCGCCGCCCTGGTTTCGATCTTCGGCCTGTTCGCCGACACCGCCGTGATCAGCGAGCAGCTGCGCGGTCTGTCCTCGTTCATTCCCGCCGGCGCCATCGAGGTCATCGAGGAACAGCTACGCCGGCTAGCCTCGCAGGGTGAGCAGGCTCTGGGCCTGACCTTCGTCACCGGCCTCCTGCTCTCGCTGTGGAGCTCCAACGCCGGCATGAAGGCGCTCTTCGACTCGCTCAACATCGTTTACGACGAGATCGAGAAGCGCAGCTTCATCCGCCTCAACGCCATCTCGCTGGCATTCACCTTCGGCGCCATCGTCTTTATCATGCTCGCTCTCTTCGCCGTGGTAGTCCTGCCGGTCGCCCTCAAATTCGTCGGCCTGGAGCGGCAGACCGAGTTCCTGCTCACCGTGCTGCGTTGGCCGGCCATCTTCGTGGTCGTCGCCTTTGCCGTCGCCCTGATCTACCGCCACGGGCCGAGCCGCGAGAAGGCGAAGTGGCGCTGGCTGACCTGGGGCAGCGTGGTCGCCTCGCTGCTGTGGATCGGCGTGTCGATGCTGTTCTCGTGGTACGCCACCAACTTCGGCAATTACAACGAGACCTACGGCTCGCTGGGAGCGGTCGTCGGCTTCATGGTGTGGATCTGGCTGTCGACCATTACCGTCCTGCTCGGGGCCGAGCTCGATGCCGAGATGGAGCATCAGACCGCCAAGGACACGACCGAGGGTCCGCCCAAGCCGCTCGGCGCCCGCGGCGCCACCATGGCCGACACGATCGGGCCCGCCCAGACCCGGTGAGCCCGGGAGCCGCTAACGCGTGACATTCCTGTGGCATCGGCCGCGGATGTGAAGAAACGCACCTCCCGACAGCGCCGAATCAGGTCTCCTACCCCTGTCGGCGAAAGGGGTAGCCCGCAGCCACGCTCCTTCGGCAGGGCTTTGGCCGGAGGGAAGCCGCCGCTACTCCCGATGCCGGACCCGCTTAACTCCGTCGCCGGATTGCGAATGACGCCGGCGCTGCACAGCTAAGAGTCACGGCCCTTGTTCCACCGGATCCCGATGTTCACTGTGCTCTTCACCAACCGGTACCGCGCGCACGACAGGCAGCCGCCGTGGCTGATTGTCGAGCCGGAAAGCCGTGCCGCCCTGGCGATCGAGAACGTGCTCTCCAGGCTCGGCTGGTCGGTGCTGGGGCCGATCACCGATCCCGATAACGCCCTGCCGCTCGCCCGCCAGCACCGCCTGTCGGGGGCGGTCCTCGACCTCAACGCCGAGCCCGAGCGCGTCTACCCGGTCGCCGAGATGCTCGCCAGGCGCCGGATCCCGTTCGTCTTCATCACCGGAGGCGGAAGAGAGGAGGTGCGCGAGGATTTCCGCGACCGCCCCAGTCTGCCCAAGAGCTTCCTGATGGAGCGCCTGCGCCCGCTGTTGCGCGGCCTCGCCGTGGCCTACGCCTAGCCGCCCAGGTTTTCGCCCTCGCGGACCCGCAACAGGCCGCGCAGACGATCACCGACCGCCACCGGCCGGTGGCTGCGCTGGTCGGTATGGACCCAGACCACCTCGCCCGTCGCCAGCAGCGCCTCGCCGCCCTTGGGGAAGATTCCCAGCGCGAAGGACAGACTGGAGCGGCCCAGCCGGGCCACGCGACAGCCGATCTCCAGCTCCTGATCGAAGCGGATCGGCGCCTTGTACTCGACCACGCAGCGCACGGTATGGAAGTCGATGCCGCTGGCGGTGGCCTCCGCCATCAGGTCGTAGGGCAGACCGCGGAAATACTCGGTGATCGCCGTGTCGTAGTAGGTCAGGTAATGGGCGTTGAACACCACCCCCTGCTGGTCGACCTCCGAGTAACGGACCCGCAAGGGGCAGAAGAAGCGGAACGCCGCCCGCGTCGTGACATTGTCCATCCCCCTCTCCTATCCCCGAATCAGGGTTTTGCGCTAGGCTGCCGTTTCCGCGACCCGAGGGGGATTCCCGTGCTCGAGCTCCGACCGAACTGCGAATGCTGCGACCGCGACCTGCCGCCCGAATCGGCCGCGGCGCGGATCTGCTCCTTCGAGTGCACCTTCTGCAGCACCTGCGCCGAGGGCGTGCTGGGCGGCCGCTGCCCCAACTGCGGCGGCGAGCTGGTCCGCCGGCCGGTGCGGCCCGCCGCGAAGCTGGCGAAATTCCCGGCTTCGGCGACCCGTAAGGTGAGGCCACAAGGCTGCGCACCCGCGGCGGCGGCCAATCGGGCCGGGGCATGAGCGGGCGCGAGCTGCGTATCGGCACGCCCTGGAATGCACCGGGCCTGCAGCGCTTCAACGGCGATCATCCACTGCCCGGCAGCCTGATCGCCGACTATCCCGGCTACAGCTTCGACTTCGCGCTGTCCCAGGCCGACGCCGCCAATATCCGCCGGGCCCAGGACGAAGCCAACGCGCTACGCGCTGCCCTGGCGGCGCTCGAGCCGCCGCCGGCGGCCGCCGACATCGAGGAATTCGTGGTCTCGCGCGGCCTGCAGACCCAGGCGATGATGCTTGCCCCCTGCGACATGCATTTCCTGCACACCGCACCGCTGACCCACGGCAAGAAACCCTGGATCCTGCACATCGAGGAGATGATCACGCTGTTCGCGCCGTTCGTCTGGCACGGCATCTCGGCCAATGTGAAGATCCGCGAAGTCCCCGCTTACCGGATGGTGAAACACCTGCTGGAATCGCCGGCCTGCCGGGCGGTCTTCTCGCATCTGACGCACAGCAAGGATTTCCTGCCCGTGCTGTTCGACAGCGAGATCCTCGCCCGGAAGGTGCATCACGTGCCGCTGGGCGTGGAGTTCTCCTCGGCGGCGACCAAGAAGATCGCCGAGCGCCAGGCGACGCGCGGCGGCTTGCCGGGAACCACCTTCCTGTTCACCAACTCCTGGTCGCAGCACGAATCGAGCTTCGTGCTGCGCGGCGGCAGCGACGTCATCCGCGCCTTCATCGGCCTGGTGCAGAAATATCCGGACGTGCGGCTGATCGTGCTTTCTACCCTGCCGGTGTCGCATTACGGCGAAGGCTTCCGCGACTTCGTGCGCCAGATCCCCAACCTGATCCTGATCGAGAATCGCGCCAGCGACGATGAGCTGGTGGAGCTGATGATGACGGCCGACGTCTTCCTGGTGCCGTCGGTCGGCCTGCACGCGCTTTCCATCCTGCGCTCCATGTATTGCGGGCTGCCGACCGTCGTCTCCGATGCGCCGGGCAACGAGGAGTATATCGAGCACGACAAGACCGGTGTCGTCGTGCCGGGTCGTCGGGGCAAGACCGCCTGGTATGACGAGATCGGCTTTCTCCACCAGACCTTCGAACCGGTCTTCTCCAAGCAGCTCGACGATTTTTCCGCCGGGTTGTTCAAGGAGATGGAATCCCTGCATCTCGACCGCGAGCGGCGGCGGCGGATCGGCGCCGCGGCGCGCGAGCTGGCCCGCCGTCGCCACCGCATCGAGGATTGGCGGGCCGGCTTCCAGCGCATTCTCGACGAGGTCCGGCCGACCCTCTCTACCGCCTCGCCTTAATCCTGACATGCTGCCCGGCGAGGCTCCGGCCTGCTAAGCTGGGGAAGCCGCGGTTCGGGGGCAGGTCAGGGGACGGGGATGTCGCGCAGTTCCGAACGCCCGATTTCGACGCTGGCAGAGCGCCGCGCCTCCCGGCTGCGCCTGGCCTTTGCCCGCGAGCAGCTCGGCGGCCTGCGCCTTGCCACCTATGCGCGGCTGGTCGCGCTCGGCATCATCGCCGTCTGGCTGGTGGCCGCCCAGCGCGAGATCTCGGTCGTCTACTATCTCGGCATCGTCGCCGTCTTCGCCGTGCTGGCCTTCATTCAGCTGGGGGCGAGCGGCGGCCCCGGCCGGGCTTGGGTGAAATATGTATTCACGGCGCTGGAGATGGCGCTGCTCGCCGCGGTGCTGGTGCATCCCAATCCGCTGGCCTCCTACATGGCCGACATTCCGCCCGCCATGCTCGTGCGCGGTCAGAACTTCCTCTATTTTTTCGTCCTGCTGGCGCTGACGGCCCTCAGCCTTTCGCCGGCCTATGTGCTGTGGAGCGGTGTCGCCGCGGCAGCCGCCTGGTGCGGCGGCGTCTTCTGGGTGGTCATGCAGCCCGGCACGGTGACCGTCGGCTCGTTCGCCGAGTATCGCTCGATGACCTTGGCCGACCGGGCGGCGGCGCTGTTCGATCCTGACTTCGTGGATATCGTCGTCCTGCAGCAGCAGATCGTCCTGCTGCTGGTCGTCGCCGGACTGATCGCGCTGGCCGCCGGCCGGGCCCGGCGGGTGGTCGAGCGCCAGGCGATCCTCGAGCGCGAACGCGCCAGCCTCGCCCGCTATTTCTCGCCCAACATCGTCGACCAGCTCACCCAGGCCGACAACCCGCTGGGGGCCGTCCGTCGCCAGGACATCGCCGTGCTGTTCTGCGATCTCGTTGGCTTCACCGGCATGGCGGCCACCGAGCCGCCGGAGCGCGTCGTCGGCTTCCTGCGCGAGCACTACGCCCGCCTCGAGGAGGCGGTGTTCGCCTGCGGCGGCACCATCGACTGCTACTTCGGGGACGCCATGATGGCGACCTTCGGCACGCCCAACCCCGGCACCAACGATGCAACCCGGGCCCTGCAATGCGGCCGGGACATTCTCGAGCGGCTGGAAACCTGGAACCGCGAACGGGCCGAACGGCGCGAGCCCGCGGTGCGCGCCGGCATCGGCATCCATTACGGGCCGGTGGTGCTCGGCAATATCGGCGGCGAGCGTCGCCTGGAGTTCACCGCCATCGGCGACACCGTCAACATCGCCAAGCGGCTGGAGAGCCTGACCCGCGATGTCGGCTCGGCGCTGGCCGTCAGCGGCGCGCTTGTCGAGCAGATCCGGCGCGAGAACAAGGATGAGGCGCCGCCGGAGCTCGAAGGCCTGAGCGAGGCCACACCGGTGGTCCTGCGCGGCCGGGCGGTGGAGACGGTGGTCTGGCTGCTCAGGCCCGAGAGCCGCGCGGTCGGGCCCACCCTGGTGGCCGGGGACTGACGGCATGCCGTCGGACGCTGCCGCCGAGTGCGCTTTGTGCCGGCCCGAGGACGTCGTGCTGGAAAACGATCTCGTCTACGTCGCCCGCGATAAGTTCGCACTGGCTCCCGGCCACGTGATCGCCGTGCCGCGCCGACATGTCGCGGACTTCTTCGCCATGACCACGCCCGAGAAGCACGCCGTTCTGGCCGCCCTTGATGAGGCGAAGGCACGGCTGGATCGCGAGCACCGACCCGACGGCTACAACATTGGGGTTAATATCGGCGCCGCCGCGGGGCAATCGCGCCTGCATGTGCATGTGCATCTGATCCCGCGCTATCGCGGCGATGTGGCCGATCCGCGCGGCGGCGTGCGCTGCGTCCTGCGCAAGGCCTAAGGTGATGTTCCTGGACCGCGCAGGCAACCAAAGGTAGCGGTCGCCTCGCCGTGCCTTCCCGCGTAAGCTGCGCGCGGTCATGCCGCGCTTCCTCGCCGCCCTCGTATTCGCATCCCTCGCGCTCGTCACCCCGGCCCACGCCGACGGCACTAGCGAAGCGGCGTGGGCAGCACTCGCCCGCGGCGCGGTCGCGCTGATCCGCCACGCCGAGACCTCGGGAGGTGCGGGAGATCCGCCCGACTTCCGGCTCAATGACTGCGACACCCAGCGCCTGTTGAATGCGCGCGGGCGGCAGCAGGCCATCGCGCTTGGCGAAGTCTGGCGCCGGCGCGGCGTCATCGCCCGCCGCGTGATGTCGTCGCAATGGTGCCGCTGCGTCGAAACCGCGATCCTGATGGGCATCGGCCCGGTACAGCCGTTCGCGCCGCTCAACAACCTGTTCGGCCGCTACGAGGCCAGCCAGGCGCAGGTTGCGGCGCTGCGGCCACTGGTCGCGGAATGGAAGGGACCGGGCGCCCTCGTCCTGGTCAGCCACGGCTCGACGATCCTGGCTTTCGCCGGCGTCAGCCCGGCCGAGGGCGAGATCGTGGTCGTCGAGCCCGAACCGGCGAACAGCCGGGGCGTGCGCGTCGTCGGCCGGATTCCGCCGCCGCGCTAGACGCGCTCAGACCTTGCCGGCGACCAGGTCGCGCGCCGCGACCGCGATTTCGCCATCGGGATCGGCCAGCTCGTCCAGCACGTTGAAGTGGTTGTAGGTGCCGATCTCCAGCAGCCGGCCCTTGAGCCCACTGCCGATCCAGGCGGCCGCGTAGTCGCGCGACTGGCGGATGAACTCGGGCAGTTCTCCGCCACCCACCGCGACGATCTGCGGCGGCGCCTTGGCCGGCAGGTGAAGCATCGGGCTGGTGCGCTTCGCCTCGTCCTCGTCGAGCCGGAAATCGGCATTCATCGAGCACAGCCGCATCGGCGCCATGTCGAACACGCCGCTGATCGGCAGGGCACCCTTGACGCCCTTCTCGCCGACCACCATGGCGGTCAGATGGCCGCCCGCCGAATGGCCGGAGACATAGAGCCTGTCGGGATCGCCGCCGAGCGCGGCGAGGTTGGCGCGCAGCCAGGCCAGCGCCTGCTTCACCTCGGCGATAATGCCGTCGATGCGGTTCGCGGGGGCCAGCGTGTATTCGATATTGGCGACGTTGATGCCGTGGGCCAGCGGCCCGCCGGCGACGAAACCCCAGTTCTCCTTGTCCGTGGAGCGCCAGTAGCCGCCATGGATGAAGGCCAGCGTCGGCGCCCCGCTTGGGCCGGCGGCATAGAAATCGAGGCGCTGGCGCGGCGCCTTGCCATAGGCGAGATCGCGCTTCGGCGTGGCCTTGGCGTCCAGCGCCTTCGTGCGCGCGGTGTATTCCGCGATGATCCGGTCGCGCGCTTCGGCGCCGCCGATGGCGCCGGAGTTGTTGTAGGCGGCGTCGATGGCCGCCTTATCCATGCCGCGATAGAGGCTCATGATTTGTAATCCATGGTCGAGGGAAGCCAGAGCGCGATCTGCGGGAAAATAATGATCAGGGCAATGCCCAGCATCAGCATCAGGATATAGGGGATCGCCGCTTTGTCGATCTCGGCCAGCGGTGCCTTGGTGATCGACTTGATGACGATCAGGTTCATGCCGACCGGCGGCGAGATCAGGGCCAGCTCCAGGTTGATGGTCAGCAGCACGCCGTACCAGACCTTGTCGATGCCCAGCGCCGTCATCACCGGCAGGATGACCGGCGTGGTGATCAGGATGATCGAGATCGATTCGAGGATCAGGCCCAGGATGAAGATCAGGACCATCATCGCGACCATGAAGCCGGTCTGCGAAACATTGTATTCGAGCACCAGCCTCACCGCTTCCTGCGGGATGTTGAGCTTGGTCAGCATGTAGCCGAACAGGCCGGCGCCGATGATGATCATGAACAGCACGGCCGAGGTGCGCGCCGCCTCCATGCCGCCGTCCCAGAGATCCTTCCACGAGAACTTGCGATAGATCAGCCAGGCGATGGCCAGCGCCCACAAGGCACCGGTGCCGGCCGCTTCGGTGGCGGTGAAGACGCCGAAATACATGCCGCCCAGCACGAAAGGCGGCAGGGTGAGCGCCCAGAAGGAGCGGCGGACGGCCGTGCCCATCTCCGGCAGCGAGGCGCGCTCGGGCCGCACATAGTCGGGAATTGTCCGTTCGCGGCGCGCCTCGACCCCCATGCAATAGGTGGCGAAGATGAGGGCGAGCATGAGGCCCGGGAACACGCCGGCCATGAAGAGGGCGCCGATCGAGGTGTCCGAGACGAAGCCGTAGAGCACCATCGGTGCCGAGGGCGGGATGAGGATGCCTAACGTGCCGCCGCCGGCCACCACGCCATAGATGCCGCGCTTGTCGTAGTTGTATTTGAGCATCTGCGGGATGGCGACCTTGCCGATGGTGAGCGCCGTCGCCACCGACGAGCCGGACACCGCGGCGAACACCGTGCAGGCAAACACCGTCGCCACGGCCAGGCCCCCGGGCAGGTGGCGGGTCAGGGTGTGCGCCGTTGCGTAGATGTCATCGACGACACGGCCACGCACCATGAAGTGCGACATCAGCATGAAGAGCGGGATGGCGACCAGCAGGTAGACGTTGAGCTTGCCGAAGACGAACTCGCCCAGCGTGGCGACGTTGCCCTCGACGAAGATCAGGACCGCGCAGGAAAACAGGAACATGCCGGCGAACATCGGCAGTCCGGTGTAGAGGAATGCGATCAGCGCCGCGAGGATGAGGAGGAACGTCACGCCCTATTCGTGCCGATCTCTATTCATGGGCATCGAGGGCATCCGGCTCGGGTCCCTCGGGCTCCACGCCGGCGGCGTAGCAGAGAAGCTGTCCAAGCGATACGAGGAGCAGCAATACCGCGCCGATCGGCACGAAGATCTGGATCGCCCAGAGCGAGACTTCCGGGATGCCGATCGACTTGAGCCCGACCATGTGGCTGAAAGCAACCATCTCCCAACCCTCGCGGATCAGGATCAGGGCGGTCACGGCCACGGCCAGCACGCCGAAGCCGAGCAGGAGGCGCCGCCGCCGGGCCGGTGCCCTCTCGATCAGCACGTCGACGCCGATATGCTCGGCGCGGCGCTGCGCCTCGGGCACCGCGAACATCACCGCGACGACGATCAGCCAGCCCACGGCCTCGTCCGTCCAGCCCTGCGGCTGGTTGAGAAAATAGCGCATGGCCACGGCGTAGCAGACCATCGCCAGGGTCGCGAGGCAGGCGAGGCCCGCCACCGCCACGGCGCCGCGGCTGACCAGGGCGATGACGGCCTCGACCGCGCGCGCGGTGCGCGCGAGAGCCGAGGCCGCTGCCATGACCCGCTCCGGATCAGAGCTTGTTGATCAGCTCGATGAGCTTCGGCCCGTCCGGGGCCTTCATGACCACGTCCATCACCGGCTTCTGCATGGCGTCCTTCCACACATTGGCCTCGGCGGCGTTGTGGACCTTGACGGTCATGCCCTTGGCGCGCAGTTCCTCCACCGCGCGGCCCGCGGTCTCTTCGGTGATGGTGATGGCATCCTGCTCGGCCTTGCGGGCGGCCGCGTCGAGCGCCTGGCGCTGCGCCGGCTGCAGCCGGCCCCACCACTGCGGGTTCACATAGAGGTGAAAATAGACCGTGAGCGCCGGGGTCACCGTGGCGAATTTCTGGACCTCGTAGAAGCGCCGGCTGACCGCCGCCGAGAGATCGGTGAGGCCGGCATCGAGCACGCCGGTCTGCAGCGCGTTGTAGACCTCGGGTCCCGGCATGGCCGAGGTCGAGGCGCCGAGCGATTCGAGCGCGAAATCGGCCGGCTTGCCGAAGCCCCGGATCTTGATGCCCTTGAAGTCCTCCAGCGCCAGGATCGGCTTCTTGCCCGAGGTGAAGATCGCCTGGCGGGTGATGTAGAACCACGCCAGCTGGTGGACGCCCTTCTCGGCGAGCTTCTTCGAGAGGATGCCGGCGGCCTCGGAGGTTGGGAACTTCTTGATCTTCTCCAGGTCGCTGAAGAAGTAAGGGATCACCACCACGCTCATCTCGGGAATGGTGTTGCCCCACTGGAAGTTGACCGACAGCGCGCCCTCGACGGCGCCACGCGCCACGGCCGGATGATTCTCACCGGCCTTGTGGAGCTGCTCGGCGGGGAAGAGCTGTACCTGCACCGAGTTGTTGGTGCGCTGATGCACATCGGCGGCGAAGCCTTCGAGCATCTTGTGCAGATGGTGGCCGGTCGGCACCTGGTGGCTGATGCGCATGGTGACGTTCTGGGCCTCGGCGCCGTTCACGCCGAGCACCAGGGCGGCGATCGAAATCGCGCCGTAAATAAGCTTTCGCATGTCGAGGTTTCCTCCGGGCAAAACTGTCTTGGCCCGAGAATGCGCGGCGCTTCAGGGCGGCGTCAAGACGCGGCTAGCGGCGGCCAATCACCGGCGAGGGGGCGACGGCTGCGTGGTGTAGCGCTCGGGCGCCGGCACGGCATTCACCCGGCTGTCGCCGAGCGGGACCGGCCGCTCGTTCTGCAGCAGCGAGCGGCTGTCGGTACGAGCCCGGGTATCCTCGGCGCGCTGGCGATCATGCGCGTCCATGAGCGTTTCAAAGGGCAGCGGTGCGCCAGGTTTGGTTTGGGCCTGGCCGGGCCCCGCGGTCAGCAGAAGGGCCGCCACGACAAGCGCAAGACGACGCAAGGAGGTCTCCTAAGGCCTTGATTAGCCAGAGCCCATGATAGAACATATAGAGAACAAGCACAAGGCGCCGCGGGCTGGACAGCGGCGCGGAAATCGGGAAGGGTCGGCGCCTCCATGGCAGAGCATCCGTTTTCTCTCGGCGGTAAAGTGGCTCTCGTCACCGGCGCCGCGCGCGGCCTCGGCTACGAGATGGCCAAGGCCCTGGCGCGGGCCGGGGCCACGACAATCATCAACGGCCGCGACGAGAAGCGGCTGGGCGAAGCCGTGGCCCAGGCGGCCAAGGACGGCGTGGCCCTGCAGGCTGCAGCCTTCGACGCCGCCGATTCCGCCTCGGCCAAGACGCTCGCCGCCCTGGCCGAGCGCCACGGACGCCTCGACGTATTCGTCAGCAATGTCGGCGCACGCAACCGCAAGCCACTCTTCGACTTCACGCTTGAGGAGATCCAAGCGCTGCTGCAGACGGATCTCGTGGGGCCGTTCGTGCTGGCGCGCGAAGCGGCGCGGCTGATGGTGCCACGCAAGACCGGCCGGATCATCCTCATCACTTCGGTCGCCGGACCGTTCGCGCGCGCCGGCGACGCCGCCTATACCGCGGCCAAGGGCGGTCTCGCCGCGCTGACCAAGGCGCTGGCCGTCGAGCTCGGAGCCCACAACATCACGGTCAACGCCATCTCGCCTGGCTTCTTCGCCACGCCGGTGAATGAGTATCTGGTGCGCGACCCCGAGCTCAACGCGACCTTCGCCAAGCGCACGGCGCTGGGCCGCTGGGGCCGGCCGGAGGAGATCGCCGGGGCGGCGGTGTTCCTCGCCTCCGACGCCGCCTCCTTCGTCACCGGCCACGTGCTGACGGTCGACGGCGGCACGACGGCGATGTTCTGATTGGGAGACTTCGCATGAACAAGAAGCCGACATGGCGCGAGCTGCTCGCGCGCGAGAAGCCGCTCGTCCTGCCCGGCGCCCACGATGCGCTGTCGGCACGGCTGATCGAGATGGCCGGCTTCCCGGCCTATGTCATCGGCGGCTATCCGGTGGTCGGCGCACGCTACGCGCTGCCCGATATCGGCCTGTGCGCGCTGGGCGAGATCGCGGCCGGCATCCGCGACATCATGGCGGCGACCGAGCTGCCGGTGCTGATCGACGCGGATACCGGCTACGGCGACGTCAAGAACATCACCCGCACCATCCGCACCTACGAGGACATGGGTGCTTCCGCCATCTTCATCGAGGACCAGGTCAGCCCGAAGCGCTGCGGCCACATGGAAGGCAAGGCGGTGGTGCCGGTCGAGGCGATGGAGCAGAAGATCCGCGCCGCCGCCGCCGCGCGGCGCAACAAGGACACGTTCCTCATCGCCCGCACCGACGCCCGCGCCTCGGAGGGGCTCGACGGCGCGCTGCGCCGCGGCGAGCGCTACGTGAAGGCCGGGGCCGACGGGCTGTTCGTCGAGGCACCGCTGACGGTCAAGGAGCTGGAGATCGTCGGCAAGGCCTTCGACGTGCCGCAGTTCTGCAACATGCTGACCAGCGGCAAGACGCCGATCCTGACCAACCAGGAGCTCTACGATATGGGCTTCGAGATGGTGGTGCACGGCATCACCCTGGTCATGGGTGTGGCCAAGGCGATGCAGGAGATGCTGGCCGACATCAAGAGCGACAACGTCAAGGCGATCGCCGCCCGGTCGGCGACCTTCGACGAGTTCAAGCAGATCACCCGCTTCAACGAGTGGGTGGCGCTGGAAGACAAGTTCAACGGCTGAAGCCGCGCTTTCCGTGGAGAAACCGAGGCACCGCGGCTGGCGGACGATAATGCCGCGGCATTGAAACGCGAGGCACCGCTGCACAGATGATATGGCCCCCGCTTTTGGGGTCATTTCAGAAAGCGGTTGCGATGGACGAACACAAGCTTCAGACGCTCTCTCCCACCGACGAGCCGGCGAGCGCCGGCGGGCGCCCCTTGCCCCCGCTACCGCCCGACGCACTGATCGTGGTGCCGGCGCGCAATACCGTACTGTTTCCCGGGCTGGTCATGCCGCTCGCCCTGGGCCGCGCCAAGTCGGTCGCGGCGGCGCAGTACGCCGCGCGCGAGAAGCGGCCGGTCGGTGTCCTTCTCCAGCGTGACGGCGGCGAGAATGACCCCTCGCCGGTCGACATGCATCGCATGGGCACGGTGGCAAAGATCGCTCGCCACGTCATCACGCCCGACGGCACGCATCATCTGTTCGCCCAGGGCGAGCAGCGTTTCCAGGTCGTCGAATTCCTGCACGGCTGGCCCTTCCTGGTCGCCCGCGTGCTGCGCCTGCCCGAGCCGGAGAGCCGCACGTCCGAGATCGAGGCGCGCTTCGTCAATCTACGGGCGCAGGCCGCCGAGGCGCTGGAGCTCCTCCCGCAAGCCCCGGGCGAGCTGGTCGCCGCGGTGCAGGCCGCCGAGGCGCCGGGGGCGCTGGCCGACCTTGCTGCCGCCTACCTGGACATCAAGGCCGAGGAGAAGCAGGAAATCCTCGAGACCCTCGACCTGACCGCGCGCATGGAGAAGGTCTCGCGGCTGCTGGCGCACCGCATCGAGGTTCTGCGCCTGTCGCAGGAGATCGGCCAGCAGACCAAGCAGGCGCTCGACGAGCGCCAGCGCGAGGTCCTGCTGCGCGAGCAGATGGCTGCCATCCAGCGCCAGCTCGGCGAGGGCGAGGACGGCAAGGCGGCTGAACTCGCCGAGATCGAGAAGGCCATCGCCAGAGCCGGCATGCCGAAGGACGTCGAGGACCAGGCGCGCAAGGAGCTGCGCCGGCTGCAGCGCATGCCCGAGGCGGCCGGCGAGTACGGCATGGTGCGCAGCTATCTCGACTGGCTGATCGAACTGCCCTGGGCCCTGCCCGAGGAGCAGCCGATCGACATCGCCGCGGCGCGCCGCGTGCTCGACGAGGACCATTTCGGCCTCGATAAGATCAAGCGGCGCATCGTCGAGTATCTGGCGGTGCGCAAGCTGGCGCCGAACGGCAAGGCGCCGATCCTGTGCTTCGTCGGCCCGCCCGGCGTGGGCAAGACCTCGCTCGGCCAGTCGATCGCGCGGGCCATGAACCGCAAGTTCGTGCGCGTCAGCCTCGGCGGCCTGCATGACGAGGCGGAGATCCGCGGCCACCGCCGCACCTATATCGGCGCGCTGCCGGGCAACATCATCCAGGCCATCCGTAAGGCGGGCGCGCGCAACGCCGTGGTCATGCTCGATGAGATCGACAAGGTCGGGCGCGGCTTCCAGGGTGATCCCAACGCCGCCCTGCTGGAGGTTCTCGACCCCGAGCAGAACGGCACGTTCCGCGACAACTACCTCGGCGTGCCGTTCGACCTGAGCCGCGTGGTCTTTCTGACGACCGCCAACATGCTCGACACCATCCCCGGGCCGTTGCGCGACCGCATGGAGATCATCAGCCTGGCCGGCTACACGGTCGAGGAGAAGCGGCAGATCGCGCGCAAGTACCTGGTCCGCCGCCAGACCGAGGCCAACGGCCTGACGGAAGGCCAGGTGACGCTCGACGACGAGGCGCTGACCGAGATCATCGAGCGCTACACCCGCGAATCGGGCGTGCGCGGCCTGGAGCGCGAGATCGGCAAGGCGCTGCGTCACGCCGCGGTGCGCATCGCCGAGGGGCAGCAAGGGCCGATCCGCATCCACCGGGCCGACCTGCACGCGATCCTGGGTGCGCCGCGCTTCGAGGACGAGGTTGCCATGCGTACCAGCGTGCCGGGCGTGGCCACGGGCCTGGCCTGGACGCCGGTCGGCGGCGACATCCTGTTCATCGAGGCGACGCGCATCCCGGGCAGCGGCCGGCTGATCCTCACCGGCCAGCTCGGCGACGTGATGAAGGAGAGCGCCCAGGCCGCCCTGAGCATCGTCAAGAACCAGGCTGCGAGCTACGGCATCGATGCCAAGCGCTTCGCGCGCGCGGACATCCATGTGCACGTGCCGGCCGGGGCCATTCCCAAGGACGGGCCGAGCGCTGGTGTCGCCATGCTCATGGCGCTGACCTCGCTGCTGACCGAGCGCACCATCCGGAGCGACACGGCGATGACCGGCGAGATCAGCCTGCGTGGCCTGGTCCTGCCGGTCGGCGGAATCAAGGAGAAGGTCGTGGCGGCGCACCGTGCCGGCATCAAGCGCGTCATGCTGCCGGCGCGCAACCGCAAGGACTTCGAGGACATCCCGGAGGAGACCCGGCTGGCGCTGGAGTTCGTCTGGCTGGAGCGGGTCGAGCAGGCCGTGGAGTCCGCTCTCGAGCCGCCGGCGGTCAAGGGACGGAGGAGCGACGAGGCGCGCCGCGAGCTGGCGGACGCCTAGCGCGGAGGCCAGCGCCCCGCTTCGGCGGCGACGAAAAAGTCCTCCAGCGCCGTGTTGAACGCCGCCGGCTCCTCGAGGTTCATGCAGTGCCCGGTGTTCGGGCAGACCCACAGCCCGGCCTTGGGCAGCGTGCGCTTGAGCCAGAAGCTCGCCTCCAGGCACGGCGTATCGTCATCGCCGACCGCGACCAGGACGGGCACATCGAGGCGCCGGATGGTCTCCTCGATGTCGTAGAGCGAGGGCCGCTTGGCCTGGTAGTTGCGCATGGTCAGCGCCGAACCCCGGGCGTCGTGCTCGCCGAGCTGGCGCACGTGCTCGTCCCAGCCGCGCGGGTCCTTCCGTTTGAGTGTAATGCGCGTCGGGATCCGGCCCATCGCCTGGGCCACCACGGGCGAGCCCTCCTCCAGGAACTGCCGCGCGCGGGCCTCCGAATCCCTGGCGAACGACTCGCGGTCGCCCTTGGGGGCGCCGGAGCCGCAGCCGGCAAGCACGAGCGCGCTGGCCATCCCGGGGTGACGCAGGCCGACATGCAGCGCGGCGAAGGCGCCCATGCTGAGGCCCACGACATGCGCCCGAGCGATATCCAGGTGGCGCAGCACCGCGGCGACGTCGTCGGCCGCGTGGTTCTGCCCGTACAGCTCGTCAGCCTGCGGACCTCGGACGGCGGATAGCCGCGGGCATTGAAGGTGATGCAGCGATAGCGCCGGCTGAACCAGCGCACCTGCGTTTCCCAGGAACGGTGATCGCCGCCGAATTCGTGAACGAAGATGACCGGGTAGCCCGTGCCGGTCTCTTCGTAATAGAGCTTCGCTCCGGTCGACGGCGCCAGCGGCATGACGGCGCTATTTCTCGTCGAGCTGCAGTTCGCGGCTCAGGCCGCGGGAGACCTTGCGCTCCTGCGCCAGCTGCTCGGCGCGGCGCAGTTCCTCGAGGTTGAGCTGCGGGCGCAGCTGGTCGAGCAGGCGCAAGGCCCCGGTGGCGCGCACCGGGGCGGCGAGCGACAGCCAGGCATAGGCCTCGACTAGGTCGCGCTCGACGCCGTCGGAGCGCTCGTAGCGGATCCCCATCTCGGCCTGCGATTCGGCATCGCCCGCCAGGGCCGCCTTGCGGAACAGCGAGGCGGCGCGCTTGGGGTCGCGGCCGACGGCACCGCCATGGTCGAAGATCCGGGCGAGCAGCCGGTCGCCGTGCACCGACTTGCGATCCTGCAGGGAAAGAGCAATAAGCCGCGCCGACATCGGGTTGCCCTTCTGCCAGCGCGCGCCGTAGAGCTGCAGGAAGCCGCGGAAGTAATCGCCGTAGTCGCTGCCCTGGTCAGAGGCGAATTCGAGCAGGGTGACGGCCTTCTTGAATTCGATCTCGCTGCGGCCGGGGCCGGCGAGGATGGCGCCGAGCCGGGCCTGCGCCTCGGCGCTGCCGTCGGCGGCGGCCAGCGTGTACCACTTGATCGCCTCTTCCTTGTCGACGTCGACGCCCAGGCCGAGGTCGTAGCTCAGGCCGAGCTCGAACCAGGCGCCGGCATCGCCGATCTCGGCGGCCTGGCGCAGGTAGCGCATTGCCGCTGACGGATCGGCCGGCACGCCGACCCCGTCGCGCAGCATCTGGCCGACGCAGGCCGCGCCCGCACCGTGACCGGCCTCGGCCGCCGCCTTGAACAGCTCGAAGGCGCGGCTCTCGTCCTTGTCGGTGCCCCAGCCGTTCAGGCAGCACAGGCCGAGATTGACCTTGGCCAGTGCAAAGCCCGCATCGGAGGAACGCCGGAAGCTGTCAGCGGCGCGCCCGGCATCGCGCTCGACGCCTTTGCCTTGCGCGTACATGAAGCCGAGATTGTTGATCGAGGCGGGAATGCCGCTCTCGCTCTCGCTGGCGAAGGTCGTCGCCGCCTGCACGTAGTGCTTGAGGGCAAGATCCGGATCGCGCGCCACGGCCAGGCCGTGCTCGTGCATGAAAGCGTAGCAGAAGGCGGAGAACGCCTTGCCCTGGCGGTGAATGCGGTCGAACGTCTCGCGAGCCAGCGCTTCGTCCTGCGGCAATCCCTCGCCACGATAGGACTTCAACGCGCGCTGCAATTCCTGCCAAGCGTCGCGATGCTCGTTCGCCTCGGTCAGGTAGACCATCGCGAAATAGCGATCCATGCAGCAAGCTTAGCACAATTCGTTAAGGCGGGAATCGCTGCTCAAAAAAACGGCCGCAGCGGCGAGGGGCAAGGGGCCGCTCGCCGCGGCAAACAGCGCCGCCGCCAACGCCGTTCCGCTGGTAAGTCAGGCACTTGGGAGTGGCTTACCGGCCGGGCAATGGCCATGCGCGGGGCGCAATCGAGAGTTGTCTGCCGGCCCCGGCCATTTGGCCTTGTCGGCCCCAAACACGCGGTTTACGTTCCGCCCCGCAAATCGCATGCGAGTCGGGGGGCCCCCGTGCGATGCAAAGCCAGGAGACCGGGGAATGTCGGGCCCGCGATTCTTACCGTTGATTTTGTTTGCCCTCGCCATGACGGCGAACGTTGCGCTGGCGCAAGCCCCCGGACCGCCACCGGTGACGGTGGCCAAGCCGATCGTCAAGGATCTCGTCGAATGGGATGAGTTCACCGGGCGTTTTGAGGCTGTCGGGGCCGTGGACGTGCGCGCGCGGGTGAACGGCTTTCTCGACTCCGTGCACTTCACCGATGGCGCGCTGGTCAAGCAGGGCGACCTGCTCTTCGTCATCGACCGTCGGCCGTATCAGGCGCTGGTCAACCAGGCGCAGGCGACCCTGAACTCGGTGCAGACCCGCTTCGAGTTCGCCAAGATCGAATTCGAGCGTGCCGACCGCCTGGTACGTTCCGGCACCGTGTCCGAGAGCAGGCTCGACGAGCGTCGCCAGCAGTATCTCTCCTCGCAGGCCGACGTGAACGGGGCGCGCGCCGCCCTCGACCAGGCGCGGCTCGATCTCGGCTTCACCGAGATCCGCGCCCCGATCGCCGGCCGCATCAGCCGCAAGCTGATCACCGAGGGCAATCTGGTGCGGGCCAACGAAACCTTGCTCACCACGCTGGTCGGCGTGGACCCGATCTACTTCTACTTCGACGTCGACGAGCGCTCGTTCCTCGCCTACATGCGCCTGGCGCGCGACGGGTCGCGCAGCTCCGCCGGCGGCAACGGCTACGAGGTCTTCATCGCCCTCTCGGACGAGAAGGAGTTCAACCACAAAGGCGTGATGGACTTCATCGACAACCGCCTCGACGCGGCGAGCGGCACGATGCGCGGCCGCGCCCGGCTCGACAATGGCGGCGGAATGTTCATCCCCGGCCTGTTCGGCCGCATCCGCGTGCCCGGCAGCCCGACCTACAAGGCCGTCCTCATCCCCGACGAGGCGATCGGCGCCGATCTCGACCGCCGCTTCGTCTACGTCGTGGCCGAGGACGGCTCGCTGTCGCAGAAGGTCGTGCGGCTGGGCTCGCGCCAGGACGGCTACCGCATCATCCGCCAGGGCCTGACCGGCGACGAGACGATCATCATCAGCGGCCTGCAGCGCATCCGTTTCGGGGCCGGCAAGGTGACGCCGCAGGTGACGACGTTGCCGCCCGCGCGCTGACGCCGCCCTACAGCTCTTCGCCGCCGCCGCGCTGAACCCGTTTCCGGGGATTCTCCCAAGGGTCACCAAGATGCGTTTCGCCCATTTCTTCGTCGACCGGCCGATCTTCGCCTCGGCCCTCTCGATCGTCACCGTGATCGTCGGCCTGATCGGCTATGTCACCCTGCCGGTCTCCGAATACCCGGAGATCGCGCCGCCCAGCATCGTGGTGCGCGCCGCCTATCCCGGCGCCGATGCCGAGACCGTCGCCGCCACCGTGGCCACACCGCTCGAGGTCGAGATCAACGGCGTCGAGGACATGCTCTACATGTCCTCCTATTCGACCGCCGACGGCGCCATGACATTGACCGTGACCTTCAGGATCGGCACGAACCTGGATATCGCCCAGGTGCTGGTACAGAACCGCGTGCAGATCGCCCTGCCGCGCCTGCCGGAAGAGGTGCGGCGCATCGGCGTCACCACGGTCAAGAGCTCGCCCGACCTGATGATGGTCGTGCACATGCTCTCGCCCGATGAGACCTTCGACAATCTCTACATCTCCAACTACGCCGCCTTGCGCGTGCGCGATCCGCTGATCCGCCTCGAAGGCGTGGGCAATGTCATGCTCTTCGGCGCCCGCGAATACAGCTTGCGCGTCTGGCTCGATCCCGACCGCCTGGCCGGCTACGGGCTGAGTGCGGGCGACGTGATCCGCGCGCTGCAGGAGCAGAACGTCCAGGTCTCGGGCGGCGCCCTGGGCCAGGAACCCACGGCCGCCGGGACGGCCTTCCAGCTCACCGTGACCACGCAAGGTCGCTTCGACGACGTCCGCCAGTTCCGCGGCATCATCGTACGGGCGAGCCCCGATGGCCGGCTGATCCGCGTCGGCGACGTGGCCCGCGTCGAGCTCGGGGCGCGCGAGTACGTCACCAACAGCTATCTCAACGGCAAGACGGCGGTGGCGCTGGGCATCTTTCAGCGCCCGGGCACCAACGCCTTGCAGGCCTCCGAAGCCATCCTCAAGCGCATGGAGGAGCTGAAGCAGGACTTCCCGGCGGGCCTCGACTACGACGTGGTCTACAACCCGACCGCCTTCATCGCCGAGTCGGTCGAAGCCGTTTATCACACGCTGTGGGAAGCCATCGCCCTGGTGGCCCTGGTGGTCATCATCTTCCTGCAGTCCTGGCGCGCCTCGGTCATCCCGATCCTGGCCATCCCGGTGTCGCTGATCGGCACCTTCGCGGTGATGGCAGCCCTGGGCATGGGTCTCAACGTGCTCACCCTGTTCGGCCTGGTGCTGGCCATCGGCATCGTGGTCGACGACGCCATCGTCGTGGTCGAGAACATCGAGCGCAACATCGCGCTGGGCATGAGCCCACGCGACGCGGCGCACGAGACCATCGACGAGGTGGGCACGGCGGTCATCGGCATCGCCATCGTGCTCTCGGCCGTGTTCATCCCGACGGCGCTGATCCCGGGCCTCACCGGCCAGTTCTACCGGCAGTTTGCCCTGACCATCGCGGTGGCCACCATCCTCTCGGCGGTCAATTCCCTGACGCTCTCTCCGGCCCTGGGCGCCCTGCTGCTCAAGCGCCACGAGAAGGGCCACGCCTCGCGCTTCGCGCCCTTGCGCGCCGTGCAGTGGGCCGCCGACCGCTTCAACCGCGGCTTCGAGAGGATGAGCGGCGGCTACGCCCGCACGGTGGGCGGCGCGGTGCGCCGCAAGGCGCTGATGCTCGGCGTCTATGCCGGCCTTGCGGCGGTCACCGTGCTCACCGCCCTGCACGTGCCGACCGGCTTCGTGCCGCTGCTCGACCGCGGCTACGCCATCGTGGTCGTGCAGCTGCCCGACGGCGCCTCGCTGTCGCGCACCGATGCCGTCATCCAGAAGGTGTCGGAGATCATGAAAGCGACGCCGGGCGTCAAGGACGCGGTGGCCTTCGCCGGCTTCAATGGCGCCACCTTCACCAACGCCACCAACTCGGGTGTGGTCTTCGCCGGCTTCACGCCGTTTGCCGAGCGCACCAAGCAGGGCCTGTCGGTCTACGCCATCGTCGGCGAGCTGTTCGGACGCCTGCAGGGAATCGACGAGGCTTTCATCATCGCCATCCCGCCGCCGGCCGTCCCCGGCATCGGCAATGCCGGCGGCTTCAAGATGCAGGTCCAGAGCCGCACGGGCGAGGATACGCGCGCCCTGCTCGCCAGCGCCTACGGCATCATGGGCGGGGCCGCGCAGAATCCGGCCCTGACCGGCGTGTTCACCATCTTCAGCGCCGGCTCGCCGCAGGTCTATCTGGAGATCGACCGCACCAAGGCGCAGATGATGAACGTCTCGATCGCCAGCATCTTCGAGACGCTGACGATCAATCTCGGCTCGGCCTACGTCAACGACTTCAACGCCTTCGGCCGGCTCTACCAGGTGCGCGCCCAGGCCGACCAGGCTTATCGTCTCGATAAGGAAGATCTGCTGCGGCTCAAGGTGCGCAGCGCCACCGGCGCGCTCGTGCCGCTGGGCACGCTGATCGAGATCAGCGACCGCACCGGCCCCGACCTGGTGCAGCGCTACAACCTCTACACCTCGGTCCCGGTGCAGGGCAACGCCGCCCCCGGCGTCTCGTCCAGCGAGGCGCTGGCCCATATGGAGGCGCTGGCCGCCCAGATCCTGCCCCCGGGCCAGACCTTCGAATGGACGGAGCTCGCGCTGCAGCAGAAGCTGGCCGGCAACACGGCCGTCTACCTCTTCATCCTGTCGATCCTCTTCGTCTTCCTGGCGCTGGCCGCCCAGTACGAGAGCTGGACCCTGCCGCTGGCCATCATCCTGATCGTGCCGATGAGCGTGCTGGCGGCATTGCTCGGCGTCATGGCACGGGGCATGGACAACAACATCCTGGTCCAGGTCGGGCTGGTGGTGCTGGTCGGCCTGGCCGCCAAGAACGCCATCCTGATCGTCGAGTTCGCGCGCCAGCTCGAGGCCGAGGGCAAGGAGCTTCTGGATGCCGTGGTCGAGGCCTGCCGCCTGCGCCTGCGGCCAATCCTGATGACCGCCTTCGCCTTCATCCTGGGCGTCGTGCCGCTGGTCACCGCCACTGGCCCGGGCGCCGAGATGCGCCAGGCGCTGGGCACGGCCGTGTTCTTCGGCATGATCGGCGTGACCCTGGTCGGCCTGTTCCTCACCCCGGTGTTCTACGTGGTGCTCCGCCTTCTCGAAGCGCGCTGGCGCCAGAAGAAGGCGGCGTCGCCGCCCGCCCCGCCCGCCGAGCATCCGGCGGAATAGGCCTCCCGGTCAGGCCGCCAGCAGCTCGCGCAGCTTCTCGCGGCCGCGCGCCAGGCGGCTCATTACCGTGCCGATGGGAATCGCCAGGCGGTCGGCCGCCGACTGGTAGCTCAGGCCGTTGAACAGCACGAGCTCCACCACCTGCTTCTGGTGCGGGCTGAGGGCGCTGAGCGAGCGGTCGATGTCCCGGCGCAGGCATTGCTGCTCGAACCCCGGATCGGCTTCGTCGGCCTGCTCCGGAAGGCTGGACGGCTCGACCAGCTGCAGGCGGCCGTCGCGCCGGGTCTGGCTGATGAAGGTGTTGTGCATGACCGTGAACAGCCACGGCCGCAGGGCATAGCCCGGGACCAGCATGTGGAGCTGCGACAGGGCCCGCTCGATGCTGTCCTGGACCAGATCGTCGGCGTCGGCCGGATTGCGGGTGAGCTGCAGGGCGTAGCGCCGCAGCCGCGGAATTTCCGCCGGAATGAGCGCCGCCCGCTCGGCGAGGACGAGGCGGGCCCGGTCGTCGGACTTGCGCTTGCTCGCGTCGCACAGGGTGACCGAGACAAGGGTGGTCACGGCCGTGCCGTCCGCCGAGAGCGGCAGGATCAGGCGCGTGTAATGGGAACGCCGGGCCTCGCCATCGAGCTCGATCCGGTGGAGCGTGGGCCGCGCCTGCCGCACCACCGTGCCGTAGTGGCGCAGCAGCATGTCGCGATAGGAGGCGACCGGAATCTCCGTCACCGCGGCCCCGGGCACGATATCGCGCAGGATCCGATGGTTGCGCTTGCCCAGCAGGCGGAAACGGAACTCCCCCCGCCGCGGCTCGACATCGACGACGTTGACCTTGCCGACCAGGCCCTTGATGTCGTGCCCGAGAAAGTCCTCGACCGGCCCCACCGGGCAGGCGCGGCCGTCCCGCGCCTCCTGCCAGCGGGCATGGAGGAGGGCGAGGCCCTGGACAGGCGGCTGGCCCGGATCGAGCGCATGCTCGCGGACCGCAGTGATCGGCGGTGTCTCCATCGGACGGTTGCCCCCAGGTTCGCGGCCGAAATCGTCGGAACAGGGTGGAATATCCCCCCACGCGCGGGCGTAACCTACACGCCCGATAATTCGCGCCGACGCGAGACTTTTTGGGCTAGCATGAGCCCAGCTCATGCCTGATCCCGCGCCAGCCGAGCGGCGGCTTGCCGTCGCAGCCAGCGGAAAACGGGCCAGCCACTTCTTCACGCCTCTTTGGATGCCCGTTCCGGCCGCTTTGCCATGCCTGAATCGAACCGCGATACCGACCTGCCGTCGCTCGACGCCCTGCGCGTCTTCGAGGTCACCGCGCGTCGCCTGAATTTCAGCAAGGCCGCGGAAGAGCTTCACGTCACCCAGAGCGCCATCAGCCATCGCATCCGCGAGCTCGAGCGCCAGCTCAATACGCGGCTTTTCCAGCGCGGCCACCGCTCGCTGCACCTGACCCCCGCCGGCCGCACCCTGGCCGACGGCATCCAGCGCGGCCTGCGTGAGATCCGCGAGGCGCTGGCCAACCTCGACAGCCGGGAGCGCAAATCCACGCTCAACGTCAGCGTCCTGACCTCCTTCGCCACCCGCTGGCTGACCCCGCGCCTGGCCGGATTTCACCAGCGCTTCCCGCGTATCGACCTGATGGTCCAGGCCGATGACCGGCTGGTCGACCTGGCGAGCTACGGCGTCGATGCCAGTATCCGCTTCGGCTCCGGCCAGTATCCCGGCATGAGCGTGGTGCAGCTCTTCGGCGATCGCACGGTTCCGGTCTGCAGCCCCGCCCTGGCCGAGAAGTTCGGCCCGATCCTCAAGCCGGCCGATATCGTCAAATGTCCCCTGCTCCACGACACCTATGCCGAGCACAACGTGCACAGCGACAGCGGCGCCGACTGGTACACCTGGTTGCGGCGGGTGGGTGTGGGCAACGTCCCGAATGTCGGGGGCCTGCGCTTCAGCAACGCCAATCTGGCGATCGACGCGGCGGCCAACGGCATGGGCTTCGCCCTGGCGCGGGTCAGCCTGCTGGGCGACGACCTGCGGACGGGAAGGCTGGTCTGTCCGCTGCCCTTCGCGGCGGCGACGAACTTCTCCTATTATTTCCTCTGCCTGCCGCAGCGCGAGAGCGACAGCAAGGTGCGGGCCTTTCGCGATTGGCTGATCGAGGAAGCCAAGAACCCGCCCTTCGACAATAACGGGATCGACTTCAGAATCTTCGAGCGCGGGCCCGACGAGCGCAGTGCCCGCGACTAGGGCTCGTTGGAGGCCAGGACGGGCACCGTCTCATCGACCGTCGTCACCGAACGCTGGATCACGCGCGTCGCCGGGAAAGTCAGAATGATCCGCGTGCCCTGCTCCGGGACGCTCTTGATAGCCAGCCTCCCGCCGTGCAGCTCCATCAGCGATTTGGCGATGCTCAGGCCGAGCCCGGCTCCCTGCCCCCGCAGGACGGTGAAGCTGGAGCCCTGGCCGAAGGGGATGAGCGCGTCATGGATCGCCTGCGCCGTCATGCCGCAGCCGGTATCGGCAATCGTGATGCGCAGCGCGCCACCCGGGCGCAGGCGGCAGGCGATCTCGATACGGCCCTGCGGCGGCGTGAACTTCAGGGCGTTGTTGAGCAGGTTCAGCAGGATCTGGCGCAGCGCCAGCTCGTCCGCCTTCAGGGCATCGGCGTCGGCCGCGACATAGGCGGCGATATGCACACGCCTAGCGTCCTGCTCGGCCCGCAGCACGCTGAGCGTCCAGTCGACAAGATCGCGCAGAGAGACGACGCCGTCGGTCAGCAGCACCTTGCCGGCCTGCATTTTCGAGACTTGCAGGATGCCGTCGACGAGACGCAGGAGATGCTGGCCGCTTTCGTGCACGTAGCGCGCATATTCGCTGTACTTGCTGCTGCCCACCGGGCCGTGCATCTCGTTCTTGATCGCTTCGGAGAAGCCGAGGATCGCGTTGAGCGGCGTGCGCAGCTCGTGGCTCATGCGCGAGAGGAAGTCGGCCTTGGCCTGGTCGGCCGCCGCCACCCGGTCGGCCATGGCGATCTGCCGGACAAGAAGGAGCCAGAGGCCGAAGAGGGCGGCACTCGCCAGCACGACGACGATCAGCAGGTTCACCTGCGGCACCGAAAGCTGCGCCCGGACATGCGCTTCGGCAATGCCGACGAGCACGACGAAGGGAAAGTCGCGCAAGGGGAAATAGGCATAGCGCCGGGTGGCCGCCGGATCGGCGCCGACATGCCGGAACACGCCGGCCGCCGCCGTCCGGCGCTCGCTGAACAGCCGGTCGAGCACCTCATCGGCGCCGAAGGACGCCTGGCTCATGCCGCTATGCGCCCGCACGACGTGATCCTCGCCGATCACGGCGATGAGGCTGCCGTTGCCGAGCGCCAGCGATTCGTAGAGACGCGCCAGATAGAACGGATCGATCGCCGCCTTGATGATGCCGGCGAAGGATCCGTCCTGATTGCGCAGCGGCAGGGAGGCCCGTACCAGCCAGCGCCCGGTGGCGCGCCCGAAAGCCGGCGCCCCGACGATCAGCGTATCGTCGCGGCCGTCGCGCTGCGCGCTGAAATAGTCGCGGTCCGAGACATTGGCCGTCGGACGGCGCTGGTCGCCCGAGATGAAGGTCACGTTGCCCCTGGCATCGTCGAGCGCCACGTGATTGATCAAGGCGCGGTCGTAGCGCTGCACCTCCAGCCAGCGCGCCATGGCCTCCGTCCCCTGCGCGCGATACTCGTGGCGCGCCGCGCGCAGCAGGTTGTCGACGAGATGAAGATTGTTGTTGACGCTCTCGGCCAGGGTACGCGCGGTGTTCTGGGCATCGGCCTCCGCTTCGCTCAGCTGCAGGGATTCGATGGACTCGTTGAGCAGCGTGGCGGCGAGCCACAGCGCCACCAGGACGCCGGAGAGCGGCACGGCTAGCAGCACGATCAGCGGACGCAGACCCCCCAGGCGCTTGCGCAGCGCCCGCCACGCCGTCTCGCGAGACGTTAACAGCGAGTCTTTCGCCACCCCTGGGACTCCGAACAGAAAACCGGACGCCTACATACGTTGATACGCATGCGGTTATTCCGTATGCCCGGCCGGGATGGGGCGACAGGCGTCGCCCTGGGCCCCGGGGCCCTGCGGCGCGATTGTCTCGATACAAGGAAATCCCGCCCGCGCGGGACTGCGGTCAGCCGGTCTTCGCCGGGGAGGCCGGGGCCGTCGTGGCGGCCTGGCTCTCGAAACTGGGCATGCCGCGGCGCTTGGTCGAATCGGCCTGCAGCGACAGGGCCTCGTACATCCGCGCCATGCGGAAAAGCTCGTTACGCACTGCCACCGAATTGCTGGCGGCGTCGGCCATCGAATAGAAACGCAGGGCTTGGCGGCGGTACTGTTCGGCGGGTGTATACGCGTCGGTCACGTGTGCTCCGAATCGGGATCGCGTGACAGCCGGATAAAACATAGAGCGGTGGGTTCGAAAGCGAACTCAGGGATTTCCCTAATCCGGCCGGGGAAAGGCTGCAGCCCGGCTACTCCGGACGGCCGATCATGCGGCCGAGCGGGCGGCCGCCGAGTACGTGGAAATGGAGGTGCGGGACCTCCTGGTGGCCGTCGCCGCCGGTATTGGCGATCACCCGGTAGCCGCCCGCGGCCACGCCGGCCTGGCGCGCCACCTGGCCGATGGCCTTCATCAGCGCCGCCTGCTCGGCCTCGCTGGCCTTCTCATGGAAATCGTCGAGCGAGGTATAAGCGCCCTTGGGGATGACCAGGACATGCACCGGGGCGAGCGGCCTGATGTCGTGGAAGGCCAGCACGTGCTCGTTCTCAAAGGCCTTCTTGCAGGGCAGGTCGCCGCGCAGGATGCGGGCGAAGATGTTGTTCTGGTCGTATGCCATCACTTGGTCCGCGACTGTTTTTCCTCGATGCCCGACATCCCCTCGCGCCGGGCGAGCTCCTGCCAGACCTCGGCCGGGTTGATCCGAGCATCCGCCCACATCACCAGCAGGTGGTACATGAGATCTGCCGACTCGCTGACCAGGCGGTCGCGCTTGCCGCGCACCGCTTCGATCACCGCCTCGACCGCCTCCTCGCCGACCTTCTGGGCGATCTTGCGGGTGCCCTTCTGGAACAGGCGCGCAGTGTGCGAGACCGCGGGATCGGCCCCGCGCCGGCTGTCGATCACCTGGTAGAGGCGATCGAGGATGGCGCTCGGCGTCTCGGGATCGCTCATGCTGTCCCCCGGATTGGAATGCCCGACGCGGCCAGCCTACGCTTGACCTCGCCGATTTTGAACTGGCCGAAGTGAAAGACCGACGCCGCCAGCAGCGCCGAGGCATGGCCCTCGGTGACACCGTCGACGAAATGGTCGAGCGTGCCCACTCCACCCGAGGCAATGACCGGGACCGGCACGGCGTCCGAAACCGCGCGCGTCACGGCGATGTCGAAGCCCGACTTGGTGCCGTCGCGGTCCATCGAGGTCAAAAGGATCTCGCCGGCGCCGAGCTCGGCCAGGCGCTTCGTCCAGGCCACGACCTCGAGCCCGGTGGCGTTGCGCCCGCCATGGGTGAAGACCTCGAAGCCGCCTGAAGCATTCCTTTTCGAGTCCACCGCAACGGTGATGCACTGGCTGCCGAACTTCTCCGCCGCCTCGCGCACGAATTCCGGCCGGCGCACCGCCTCGGTGTTGATCGATACCTTGTCGGCCCCGGCGAGCAGCAGCTTGCGCACGTCCTCGATGGTGCGCACCCCGCCGCCGACGGTGAGCGGCATGAAGCACTGCTCGGCCGTGCGCGCCACCACATCGAAGAGTGTATCGCGCTGCTCGACCGAGGCGGTGATGTCGAGGAAGCAGAGCTCGTCGGCGCCCTCGCGGTCATAGAGGCGCGCCGCCTCGACCGGGTCGCCGGCATCGACCAGGTTGACGAAGTTGACGCCCTTGACCACGCGCCCGTTCTTGACGTCGAGGCAGGGGATGATGCGGACCTTGAGCATGGCCGGTTTCTAGCGCGTTGCCGCGATCTAGGATAGAGCCCCGTTGTCTTCCCGGCGGCCCACGGCGATCCCGCGCTAGCGGAGCTTGGAGGCGAAGTTGAATCCGGCCGCTATCGTGGACATCGTCAGGCTGAGCCCATGCACCCAAATAGCGCGGCCGGCCTTCTTGGCCGCCACGGCAAAGCGCTCCCTCTCGCCGATCAGCCTGGCTTCCGGCGGTGTCGTGCCAGCCATGACAGCCCTCGTTGGACGTGCCGTCGCATTCAGGCCGCTTTGAGCAACTCGGTGACGGCGTCCAGGACCTCGTCGGGCTCAAACGGCTTGGCAAAGGTGCGGGTGGCCCCGGCCGTTTTCGCGATGACCAGGAAGCTCATATTGCCGATGCGCGCACCGCCCGACATGGCGATGATCGGAATCGTCGCCGTCAATTTCCGGATGTCCCCGATGGTCTCGATGCCTTCCTTCTCCGGCATGAGGATGTCGGTGATGACCAGATCCGGCGTCAGCTCGGCGAAGGCCTTGAGGCCCTCCTTGCCGTCGGCGGCGAGCATGATCTCGTGGCCGGCGGCCGACAGGATCATGCGCAGCGTGTCGCGAACCATTTTGTCGTCGTCGATGATCAGTATCTTGGCCATGGCGGTTCTCCTGTTATGTCAGGCGTGGGTAAACTCGCGCGGCTCGACCGTGTCGTCGGTGCCTGGTGCCGCGAGAGGAAGGAGTATGGTGAAGGTGGTGCCGCGGCCCAGTTCGCTGTCGACCGTGATGCGGCCGCGGTGGCTGGCGACGATACCGTGGACGACGGACAGGCCGAGCCCGGTACCCTCGCCGATTCCCTTGGTCGTGTAGAAGGGCTCGAAGATGCGCTGCCGCGTGCGCGCATCCATGCCGCACCCGGTATCCGTGACATCGACGCGCGCGTAGCGCCCATGCGGCAGGCCGCCGGGATGATGCCCGGCGCTGTCGCTGATATCCGTGCTGTCCAGGGCGATGGTGATCCGGCCCGGATTGACTCCGATGGCGTGGGCAGCGTTGGTGCATAGATTCATGACAACCTGAACCAGCTGGTTCTCGTCCCCGCTCACGACTATCGGCTGGTCGGCGAACGTCTGAACGATGGCAATATTCGGCGTCAGGGTGGCCGTCAGCAGCCGCACGGCCTTTGCTGCCGTATCCTGAAGGCAGATACGGTCCGTCTTGGGCATGTCCTTGCGGCTGAAGGCGAGAATTTCCGCCACCAGGTCGCGCGCGCGATAGGACGCGTCGAGGATGGTCTGCATCGGCTCGCGCTGCGGGCTGTCGCTGGACATCGTCTTGAGCGCGACCTTGCTGAGGGCCACGATTGGGACGAGCGTATTGTTGAGGTCGTGAGCGATGCCGCCGGCCAGGGTCCCGAGCGCCTCGATCTTCTGCGAATGGCGGAGCTGATTCTCCAGTTCCGCACGCTGCGTCTCGGCCTCGACCCGCTTGGTCACATCGTCCTGGACCAGGATGAAATGGGTCACCTGCCCCTCGCGGCTGGCGACGGGGCCCGCCCGCAGGTCGAGATAGATCCGGCGTCCGTCCTGGTGGCGCGCCGGCAGCTGGATCTCGACAGCTTCGCGGGCGGCAAGTGCCTTGCGCACGGCCTCGACCGCCGCGGGTGCTGCTTCCGCGTCATAGAAGAAGTCCGCGCTCTGGCCGATGATGTCGTCGTCGGTGTAGCCGGTGAGCGTCATGAACGCCGGATTCGCGTAGATGATGGGCTGGCCGGCCATTTTCGCATCGATGATGACCATGGCGCTGGTGGCACGAGAAACGGCCGCGAAGAACAGCGCATTGCGCCGGGCGAGCTCGCCGAGCTCGATCTCACGCATCTTCTGGTCGGTGATGTCGATATGGACGCCGACGATGCCGCCCTCGGCCATCCGGTATTCCTTGACCTTCTTCCAGCGGCCATTGGCCAGCCGGCTCTCGAAGACCCCCTTGTCCTGACGATGCGCGGCCAAGCGCTCTGCGATTCGCTCTTCTTCACGACCAATGGCCTCGGGTACGGCACTTCGCCCGACCGCGCTGCGCACGATGTCCTCGAACCGGGCACCGGGCTGGTACAGATCGGTAAGAACGCCATGGAGGCGGCGGAACGGGGTGTTGCACAGGACGAGCCGGTCGTCGGCATCCCAGATGGCAAAACCTTCTTCCGTCGCCTCCAGCGCTTCCGCCAGGAGGTTCCGGGCGCGGGCTGCGTTCTCCTTCGCCGTAACCTCCTCGGTCACGTCGCGCGCCGTGCCGCGATAGCCCTCGAAGCTGCCATCGGCGGCGAACACCGGCTTGCCGCTCGCGCTCAGCATGCGGCTCTCGCCGCCTCGGCCGGCGACGCGGAAGACGAAGTCGCGAAACGCCTCGCGCCGGTCGAGAATCTCGACATGCTTGACCCACTTCTCGGGCTCGGTGCCGACGTCGGTCGCCAGATCGATGACGCGTTTCCCCAGCCCCGCGGTGTTGGACGTGCCGGCGGGGCTGTTGCGATCCGACATGAAACGCAGCCGATGGCCGCGATCGGTCTCCCAGAACCAGTCGTTCGAGGCCTCGGCCCAGTCAGCCATCCGCTTGCGCGCACCCTCGACTTCAGCCTGTGCGGCCTTGAGCTCGGTGATATCGACATGAATCGCGGCCATGCCGCCATCACGCGTCCGGCGCTCGGAGACCCGGAGCCATTTGTCGCCGGTGCGCGATATACGCGGGCCGCTGGGGTTGCGCCGAGCTTCGAGCCGCTGGCGGATCCAGGCTTCGGCCGTATATCCGTCGGGAAGCTCGGACTCGCCGACCGCCAGTGCCTGCCGGAGGATGTCCTCGAAGCGGGCGCCAACCTGGTACGATATCGGGTTCGCGGCGCGCAGCTCGCGGAACTTTCTGTTACACATGACCAGGCGGTCCTCGGCGTCGTAGATCACGAAGCCGTCGGGAAGCGCTTCGATCGCGTCTTGCAGCAGCGCCGCCTGCTTGCTCGTCCGTTCCTCCGCCTCGACCTGCCGGGTGATGTCGGCGCCCGTCCCGCGATAGCCGGTGAACCTGCCATTGGCGGCAAAGAGGGGCTTGCCGCTGATCTTGCAATGCGCCGCACGGCCGCTCGGCATGGTGACCGTGTAAACGAAGTCGCGGAACGGCCGATGGTTGGCGAGATCGTCGAGGTGCCGGTCCCACCCCGCCGGCGGGGCGAGCGGATCGACCAGCTGGTGACGCGTCTTGCCGATGATATCGACGGGCTGCGACTCGAAGACCTCGTGGAACTTGCCGCTGACCCGGCGAAACCGCAGCTCGGCGTCCATCTCCCAGTACCAGTCGGATGCCGCTTCGGCGAAATCGCGGAACTGCTCCTCGTTGTCGGCCAGCTCGCGGGCAAGCCGCTCCCAGCGATAGGTGATCGCCACCAGGAAACCGGTCAGCGAAACGATGACGGCGGACAGCAGGACCGCCTGCTTGACCGTGTCGATCATCTGGTCGCGCCAGCCGGCCAGCAGGATGTCCTCGGGCACCGCCGCGGCCAGCACGTAAGGCAGGCCTGTCGCCTGGCGGTAGGCGACGTGGCGAGCCGGCTCCAGGGCGCCGGCCTCAAGACGCGCCAGACCCGCGGGAGAGCCGGGCAGCAGCTCCGTGAACAGCGGATCGGCGCTCATATCCTGGCCCGAGGCGCCGGCGCGCCCCGGGATCTGGGCGAGCAGGATGCCATCGACCGAATAGACGCTGAGCACCACCGGGTTGCGGCCCAGCAGCCGCGTGTAGAAATTTTCCAGGTATCCCGTATCCAGACCCGCCACCAGGACGCCGGCAAAGCTCCCATCCGGGTGGTCGAGTCGCCGGCTCAGCGGCACGACTGTCCGCCCGGAGACCCGGCCGGTGATCACCGGACTGTGAGCGGTGTCGCGGGAGGGGTGCTCCACATGGACGCGGAAGAAATCGCGCCGCGAAACGTCGAGGCCCGTGGGCCACCGGCTCGCGTTCGTGGCGACCAATGTGCCGCTCGTATCGATGACCAGGAGATTCTGCAGCTGCGGCGCGCGGCTGTGCAGAGTCTGCAAGGTCCTGCCCAAACCGGGGAAGTCGGGCGTGGCGCTGTTGACCTCGGGCTCTACTTTTTCAATGGCCGCTTCGAGGACGAGATCGATGGCCTGGACGGTGCGCGCCAGGTGTTCCTCGAGGCTGACCACCAGGCCCTGCGCCCCGTGCCCGGCGCCGTCCAGGATGTCGTTGCGCTCTTTGAAAACCTGGTCGTAGACATCGACGCCATGGCCGCCCATGACGGCCAGCGAGAACGCGACAATCCCGATCCTCAGCCAGCGCAACAGTCGCGCCGGATCGACGATAGCTCGTGCAGGAGGGCTGTCGAGGACCATGCCCCCGATTTAAAAGCATTCACCTTAAGAAGCGGTGACGAGCGTATCTGCCGGAAGGAATAGGCTATTCAGCCTGTTAACGCCGATTCACCATATCCGCGGTATCGCCGGCGCGGGGCGCGGCACTCCCCAGCGACGACAGCCCCACCCCGGCGAGGATCAGGGTGATGCCGGCCAGGTGATAGAAGGCCAGGCGCTCGCCCAGGGCCAGCCAGGCCATCAGCGGCGTGAACACCGGGAGCAGGTGGTAGGAGACGCCGGTCACCGTGGCGCCCAGCGCTCCGATGCAGCGGTTCCAGATGACGTAGGCGCCGAGCGAGATGACCAGGGCGATGTAGACAATAATCGCAAGATCGAGCGGGCTGCTGGGGAGGCGCCGGCCGGCGGCGTATTCGGCCACGGCGAAGGGCAGCGACAGCACCGCCCCGGCCACGATGCCGGCGAACAGGAAGACCATCATGTCGAGCGCCGCCGGCTTGCGCCGGATGAGCACCGAGTAGAGGGCGTAGCAAAGCACGGCGACGACGGTGATCAGGTCGCCCTCGGTGAAGCGCAGCGCCAGCAGCGCCGCGGGATCGCCGCGGCCCATGATCCAGGCGACCCCGGCGCAGCTCACCACCAGCCCGACCAGCACCAGCGGCCGCACCCGCTCGCGCGCCAGGAAGAAGGCGGCGATGGGGACGAGCAGCGGCAGGATCGAGTTGATGAAGGCGACATTGGCCGCCTGGGTGGTGCGCAGCGCGATATAGGCCAGGGCCGAGTAGCCGACCATGCCGGTGGCGCCGCACAGGAGGATCAGTTTCCAGTGGGCGCGCAGAATCGGCCATTGGCGGCGCGTGCGCCCCCAGACGAAGGGTGCCAGCACCAGTCCGGCGACGATCCAGCGCACGAGCGTCAAGGTGTAGGGCGGGAAGCTCTCGGCGATGACCCGCGACAGGGTGATGTGCGTCGACCAGATCAGCGGCGGCAGGACCAGCAGCAGCACCGGCCGGTCCCAGAGGGTACGCAGGAAAGGAGGCATTACCCTTGGAGCAGCTTGAGTGCTTCCGTGAGCTTGATGCGGCCGTCGTAGATGGCCCGGCCGCTGATCACGCCGACGATGCCCGAGCCCTCGTGTGCTTTGAGCGCCTTGAGGTCCTCGAGGCTCGAGACGCCGCCCGAGGCGATGACCGGCGTGGTCAGCTGAAAGGCGAGATCGACCGTGCTTTCCACGTTCGGCCCCTGCAGCGTCCCATCTCTGGAAATATCCGTGAAGACTATAGCGGCGACGCCGGTCGCCTCGAACTTGAGCGCCAGGTCGAGCGCCTTCATGGTCGAGGTCTCGGACCAGCCGGTGACCGCGACCTTGCCGGCCTTGGCGTCGATGCCGACCACGATGCGGCCGGGCCAGCGGGCGCAGGCGCGCTTGACCAGTTCGGGATCGCGCAGGGCGATGGTGCCGAGGATGACGCGGTTGATGCCGTGGCCCAGCCAGTACTCGATGCCCGCCTCGTCGCGGATGCCGCCGCCGAGCTGCACCGGCACGGACCCCGCCGCCTGGACGATGGCCTCGACCGCAGCACCATTCACCGACTTGCCGGCGAAGGCGCCGTCGAGATCGACGACATGCAGCCACTGGCAGCCGGCCTCGAGGAAGCGGCGCACCTGGTCCGCCGGGTCGCTGTTGTAGGTGGTGGCGGTGTCCATCTCGCCGCGCAGCAGGCGCACGCAGGCGCCCTCTTTCAGATCGATGGCGGGAAAGAGGATCACTCGCCGTCCTGCTCCGGCGCGCGCCGGCCGGGGGTCCAGTGGAGGAAGTTGGCGATGAAGCGCAGGCCCGCCTCCTGGCTCTTCTCCGGGTGGAACTGGGTGCCGGCGATGTTGCCGCGAATCACCGCGGCGACCAGCGGACCGCCATAGTCGGTGGTCAGCGCCACGACGTCCGGATCGGTCGGGACAAAATGATAGGAGTGCACGAAATAGGCGTGCGCCCCGGGCGCAATGCCGGCGAGCAGCGGATGCCGGGGCTGCTTCACGTCCAGCTCGTTCCAGCCCATATGCGGGATCTTGAGGCTCTTGTCGGCGAGGTCGAGTTTCTTCACGTCGCCGGCCAGCCAGCCCAGCCCCTCGTGCACGCCGTGCTCGAGGCCGCGCGCGGCGAGCAGCTGCATGCCGACACAGATGCCGAGGAACGGCTTGTGCTGGTGGCGCACGGCCTGGGTCAGCGCCTCGACCATGCCGGGCAGCGCCTTCAAGCCGTTCAGGCAGTCGGCGAAGGCGCCCACGCCCGGCAGCACGATGTGGCTGGCCTCGGCCAGCGCGCCGGGATCGGCGGTCACACCCACGCGCCCGGCGAAGCCGGTCTCGCCCGCGGCGCGCTCGAACGCCTTGGCCGCCGAGCGCAGATTGCCGGAGCCGTAATCGATGATGACGGCGAGCGGGGTGGTCATGAGCCCAATTCCAATTCGTCATGCCCGCGAAAGCGGGCATCCAGTCCTCCGGAAGACTGGACCCCCGCTTTCGCGGGGGTGACAACATAACAGCGGCGCGTCACGCGCGGCTCCAGGGCGACGGGGCGGCCGGCCGAACGGGCGCGACAGCGGGCACGCTCATCTTCTCGAAGAACCGCCGCTCCGCCTCGACCAGGGTGGGGGCGGCGACCACGCCGGCGGTGACATAGCCTTCGCGTTCCAGGGCGCGGCGGCGGAAGTCGTTGCCATGCCAGCCGATGAGCAGGGCCACCGCCGCGGCGAGTGCGGTGTCGGTGAAGAGGTCGAGCTCGAGGAATTCCGGCAGCACGGCGAGGGCGGCCGAGACGCCGAGGAAGATGAGGGCGGCGAACCACAGCCGGTGCCACAGCGCCCACATGAAGGAGAAGATGAAGGCGCCCCAGGAGAAGCCTTCGCGCAGGAACACGGCGTCGCGATCGGGCGAGTCCGACCAGGCGCGGATATGCACGGTGTAGACGCGGGCGCGGGACATGGTCGTCACTGCAAAGTGGCCACCCTTCGAGGCTCGCTAACGCTCGCACCTCAGGGTGAGGTCGTTTCTAAAGAGGCCTCATGCTGAGGAGGCCACTGTCTGCAGTGGCCGTCTCGAAGCATGAGGACCGTATCACACCGCCATCGTGCCGCTGAGCGTGCCCTTGGTCGAGGGCACGGCGTCGGCCTTGCGCGGATCGACGGACACCGCCTGGCGCAGCGCGCGGGCGAGGCCCTTGTAGCAGCTCTCGACGATATGATGGTTGTTCTCGCCGTAGAGCGTCTCGATATGCAGCGTCACGCCGGCCGCCTGGGCGAAGGCCTGGAACCATTCCTTGAACAGCTCGGTGTCCATGTCGCCGAGCTTGGGCTTCGAAAACGCCACCTTCCAGATCAGGTAGGGGCGGTTCGAGCAGTCCAACGCCACGCGGGTCAGCGTCTCGTCCATGGGGATGAGCGCGTCGCCGTAGCGCGCGATGCCGGCGCGGTCGCCCAGCGCCTTGGCCACCGCCTCGCCGATACAGATGCCGGTATCCTCGGTGGTGTGGTGGAAATCGATGTGCAGGTCGCCCTTGGCGGCGAGCGTCAGGTCGATCAGCGAGTGGCGCGAGAGCTGCTCCAGCATGTGATCGAGGAAGCCGATGCCGGTCGAGACCTTGTAGACGCCCGTGCCGTCGAGGTTCACCTCGGCGGCGATGTGCGTCTCCTTGGTGCGGCGCTCGACGCGCGCCTCGCGGGCGGGCAGCGTGCGCATCACCGGCTTCATCGAGGCGGTGCGGGCGACGACGGTGCGGGAGAGGGCTTTACCGGCGGCTTTCGCCGGCTTCTTGGCGGGACGTTTGGGCATGGGAGCCTATCGGATTGTTTATTATGTGTTTCTAGCAAACGGTTCATGCGCAAGCCAGCCCGCCCAGAGTTTGTCTGTTTACAGTTTCTGATAGCGCTAAGGTGCTGAATAAAATGGCCAAATGCATCTTCTGCAAAGGGACAGACGGCTTGGCGCAGTTTCGCACGAGAGAACACATCGTCCCCGAGTCGCTTGGCGGGGGAGATTGGTCCGAGTTGCGTCTTCGCGTCGTCTGCGATCAGTGCCAAAATTATTTCGGCGCAAAAGTGGAGCGTGAGGTTCTGGGCGACTATCCGTTCAACCACATCCGCACATTCGCCGGGGTGCCGACAAAGAAACGAAGAATGCCTTTCTTTGACGACCGGTTTGAAGGGCAACTACGAGCATTGCCTGATGGGCAACTGCAGTACGTCCCAGCGCCCCACTTCGCAGAGGCGCTGTACGCAGGCAAGAAAACCGTCATGCGCTTGCTGGCCGAGCCGCGTTCCCCAGCCCGCACCTGTCAATTTTTACTAAAGATGGGGCTCGAACTCTTAGCTGAAAAAGATGCGTCACCAGTATTCGACGAGGCATTCGACCCCGCCCGTCGTGTAGCTCGCTACTTAGATGCGAAATATTGCTGGTTCTATTTTCACATTCAAAATCCGCTACTACGTTCAGAAGCGAGCCTGCTGGGCGTACATCAAGATCCAGACACGTTCATTGAAGTATCGTTGGTGGAGCATGACGGTGGTCCAATGGTGAATTTCGAAATCTTGGAGCATACATTTTTTGCACCGCTTACGAACAATTACGTCCTCGCTGAGCCAAGCGCATACGCCGACTTGGGTGCTAAAATTTACTCGGTTCAGGGGCCGTCGGTTAAACGCCACGACCGCAGATCATCACCCCCGTAAGTTAGAGCTGAAACCCAAGATTGACTCGTTCTTTAAGGCGCTCGTATCGCTCGTTAGAGAGCTTAGTAATCGACTGCGGTGGCCCGCCCGGAAAGACGCCATCGGCTCTAAGCGTTGCTAAATCGATCGGCGGCTCTAAGTGACCGGCGAGATGGAAATCAATCACCTTCACTGGTGAATCCCGAGCCGCAAGAATTGCTTCCAGTTCGACGGCTGAGAAGACGGAACGCTTCGCTGTAAGACGTGTCAGCTCGTCTAAATTGTCGGTGATGCTAACTCGCTCCGCTATTCCCACTGATGTGATGGATTGTGAGCCGATAAGCGATTCTGACTTAGACATATAGAAGAGCAAAATGTCGCCAGCATTGATCGCCGTCGTCGGGGCTCTGCACACGTATACTTTGCGAATGGTGTTGCCAGGAATTCGCGCGTCGCTACCTGTCGGCAACATCGGCTTGAAATCATCCGAGGGGAATAAAGGAAGTGGTGTGGCGAACGCTATTTCCGGAAATAACTTTCGATGGAAGTCTCCCTGTATTGGGATGCAGAATTTTTGAGTCTCCGAATCGTCGGAGAACCGCGGATACCATTGGCGGTGAGCATCTAGTCGATTATCGCTTGGCCCTAATGTCATGCGCGAATTAAGCAGCGCCTTCTCCAATAGCAACTCACCATTCGAAAGCGTTTTTGTGTGTTTGAAGCCGTAAAGCTGCAAGAGTCTTATGAGAAAGCTTTGCTCCGGATAGGCGGTTAAATAGGTTAAGTCGTAGCGATTGCGCTGCGCATACCAAAGAGTTTGCTTAAGGAGTTGCTCTCCAAGCTTTCCCCCTCGGAATTTTGGCTTCACCTTGAATGTACAAATCTTCAGTATTTTCGGGCCCGAATGGACCGTCTGAGCTTCCTCGTGTGGTTCATTCTCTTTTCGCAGCACAATTCCTGCAAGCTCGCCATCGGCGGTCACCGTCCAACAACGCCGATGTTTACGGACACATTTTTCAAGCCACCATTCGTCGAAATTTGCGTACCCGGCTCTTAGGCTGTCGAATATCTCGTCGGCGCCGTCTAGCTCGTAGGCAAACTTCTCATCGATATATGGAAGACGTACCTCAGCCGGTTCGAAGGTCTGGCGTATCCAAGCCAGGGCTCCGACAACAGTGAATACTCTGTCGGCGAGGCTCGCTCGGTCAGCTCGCCGATGGATGCCGACATCTTCGGTTACAAGAAAGTCGATCGCTCTAGACTGAAGCGCGACCAGCAGCGCGACGTCTGTCTCATCATTTGGAGAGTTGATTGCGCCAAACTGAGAAACAAGCGCATCCCGAGGCGGGAGTCGTATTCCTCTTAGCTGTTGGAATTTCTGAAGCTTACTTAGGGTGACAGCGCGTCGTTGGGTGTCAGGGTCGCGCGAAACATCTTGATACGAAGCTTCATGAACAAATAGATCGATATGCTGCTCGCCGCACTTTCGCGAGAGTTCGGCAAATGCCGGACCGACCTCTTTAGCGTCTTCGAGACCGATTACGACGTTTGTGTCGATCAGTAGCTTGATGCTGTTCATGATCGAGGAGCGCGTAATATTCTTTTTCTAAATACCTAAACGACTGTGGAGGGACGAATCCGAATCGTTCGCGAAGGTCTGAGACGCAGATTTCTTGCTTAAACTTCTCGGCCTTCCTTATGACGATGGCGAAACCTTCGTTTGCCCCGTCAAAATACTCGTAAAAGTCATCCTTGGTAATGCAAGCAGCACCACCATGACGTGTCCACATAGAATCAATCGGCAAGCGTTGGACGTGGTCAACCACCGCATATCCGATAATGGCCTGCACAGGACTGGAAGAATAAATTAGCGCAATCGCCCCAGGCGACGCGGTCTGAGGGAAGCGGCGCCTCAGTTCTACGGTCTTTTGCCCCGCAATAATCTTTTCGGCGTACGTGGGCCGAATGCTCACCAGGAAATCGCGACGGGCCTGTTCCGCTTGCATGGGCGCTGCCCCGCTCCATTTAGTTCGAATTATCAATAACATATAAGACGAAGCTAAAGCAATTTATTGGCCGGGCGTTCTGCAAAATCCCTTTTTGTTCAATGGGTTACCTAGTCCGGGAGTGGCTTAAGCTCCACCCACACCGGCGCGTGATCGCTCGCCTTCTCCCAGCCGCGCACCTCGCGGTCGACGCCGGCTGACTTCAGCCGCTTCGCCACGGCCGAGCTCAGCAACACGTGGTCGATGCGCAGGCCGGCGTCTCTCGGCCAGGCATTCCGGAAGTAGTCCCAGAAGGTGTAGATGCGCTCGCCCGGGTGCTTGTTGCGCAGCGCGTCGGTCCAGCCCTGCTTGAGGAGCTGCGCGTAGGCCTTGCGGATCTCGATGCGAAAGAGCGCGTCGTCGAGCCAGCGTTCCGGCTTGTAGACGTCCAGCTCCGTCGGCATGACGTTGTAGTCGCCGGCCAGCACCACCGGCGCGCCTGTTTTCAGCAACGTCTTCGCGTGCTTCCGCAGCCGGCTGAACCAGCGCTGCTTGTAGTCGAACTTCGGGCCGGGCCAGGGGTTGCCGTTGGGCAGGTAGAGGCAGCCGACGATCAGGTTGTTCACCGCGGCTTCGATGTAGCGGCTGTGCGTGTCTTCGGGCTCGCCCGCCAGGCCGCGGCGGGTTTCCACCGGGTCGCTGCCGCGGGCCAGGATGGCCACGCCGTTCCAGCTTTTCTGGCCGTGCCAGATGGCGCCGTAGCCGGCCTGGCGCAGCGCCGCGGCGGGAAAGCGCTCGTCGGGGGATTTCAGCTCCTGCAGGCAGACGATGTCGGGATTCGCCTGTTTCAGCCAGCGCAGCAGGACCGGCAGGCGGCCGTTGATGCCGTTGACGTTGAAGGTGGCGAGTTTCATGCCTTGTAACAACGGTTCCTGGGGCAACTCGTGCCACGCCCCTTCCCTTGAGGCACACGGGCGGCTATTGCGGTTCCATGCCCGCCCCTCTCCCTCGCCCCTCTGACCGTGCGGGAGCTGTCGCCGCCGGAGATGATCCGCGTGGCGGCGGAGACGGGCTATGCCAGCGTCGACCTGCGCCTGGCGCCGGCCACGCCGACGTGCGGCGCCCGATTGTGAGGGCGACGCCCAGCCGATATTCTTCTGTGCATGCGCCCCCGCAAGACCTGGGAGAAGATCGCCGCCGGCAGCCGGAACATCGCCTTCGCCGATTTCGTTCGGCTGATCGAGGCTTTCGGTTTCGAGCATCGCCGAACCACTGGAAGCCACCGGATATTCCGGCACGGCTCGGTCCCGCGTCCCTTGAGCCTTCAGCCGCGAAACGGCGAGGCCAAGCCTTACCAGGTGGCGCAATTCCTCGAAATGGTGGAAGAATACGGGCTGCGGCTGGAGAGCGAGAGATGAAGCGTTATCACATCAACATCTTCTGGTCGGATGCCGACAAGAGCTGGATCGCGGACGTGCCCGATCTCAAATCCTGCTCGGCGTTCGGCGATACCCCCGCCGAGGCGCTGGCCGAGGTCGAGAAGGCGATGGAAGGCTGGCTCGCGGTCGCCCGGGAAGACCACCTGCCGATCCCCAAGCCCCGGTACCGGCCGGCGATCTACGCGGCGGAGTGATGCCGTGGCGCCGCGGCGGCGAGCCAGCAAGGGCCGGCGCGCCTTCGCCCCGGTGCATCCCGGCGCGGGTGATCCGGCACGATTACCTGGAGCCGCTCGGCATGAGCCAATACGCGCTGGCCAAGGCGCTCGGCATCACCCAGGCGCGGCTCGGCGAGATCGTCCGCGGCCGGCGCGCGATCACGCCCGACACCGCGCTGCGCCTGGCGCGCTATTTCCGCACCTCGGCCGAGTTCTGGACCGGGATGCAGGCGCAGTACGACCTCGAGCGAGCCCGCGATGCGCTGGCGGCGGCGATCGCGCGCGAGGTGACGCCGCGCGCGGCGTGAAGACAGCACCATGACCACCCGAACCAAGCTAAGAAGCCGTATCCTCGACACGGTCCACGAGACGGCGCGCGATCTCCACACGGCCGGCTTCATCGACAGGCACCGGATGCGCTGTTACGACGCGCTGTGCCTGGCGCCGGTGCCGGCCTATTCCAGCCGCAAGATCCGGACCCTGCGCCAGCGCCACCGGATCAGCCAGGCGGTGCTGGCGGCGGTGCTCAACACCAGCCTGTCGACCGTGCGGCAGTGGGAGATCGGCGCCAAGCGGCCGAGCGGGCCGTCGCTCAAGCTGCTGCATCTCCTCGACCGCAAGGGGCTCGAAGTCCTGGCCGACGCCGACTAGTGCCCGACGGCTGATGCCCCGCCCCCTCTCCCTCGCCCATCTGACCGTGCTGGAGCTGTCGCCGCCCGCAATGATCCGCGTGGCGGCTGAGACCGGCTACTCAAGCGTCGATCTGCGCCTGGCGCCGGCGACGCCGACGGATATCGATTATCCTGTGTTCGGCGACACGCCGATGCGCAGGGAGGTGCTGGCGCTGATCGCGGATACGGGCGTCAGTGTCTATGACGTCGAGATCATCCGGCTGACCCGCGAGACCGATGCCGCTGCCTATGAGCGGCTGTTCGAGGCGGCGGCCGTTCTCGGCGCGCGGCGCTGCAAGGTGATCGGCGTCGACCCGGACGAGGCGCTGATCGCGGACAGGTTCGCGCAGGTTTGCCAGGTCGCCGCCCCCTATCGCCTGACCGTGGACCTGGAGTTCGTCTCCTTTCTCGGCATCCGCTCCATCGACGCGGCGGCGCGGGTGGTCAAGGCGGCGGGTCAGCCCAACGGCAACCTGCTGGTCGATGCGCTGCACCTGTCGCGCTCCGGCGGCACGCCGGCGGACGTGGCGGCGCTGCGTGGCCGGATGATGGGCTATATCCAGCTCTGCGACGCCGTGGCCGCCGTGCCGCCGGACGACGCGGGCAAGCTGCGGGAGGCGCGCGGCGAACGGCTGGCGCCGGGCGACGGGGCGCTGCCGCTCGCGGCGCTGCTCGAGGCCGTGCCGGCGCATTTCCCGATCAGCCTCGAAGTGCCGATGCTCGCGACGATGACGGCAGCCGAGCGCGCCAGAAGGTCCATCGAGGGGATGAAGCGGGTGCTGGCGGGGATGGCGTAGGCCCTGGCTCCTCCGTCATTGCCGGGCTCGACCCGGCAATCCATGGTTCCGCCGGCACGATGGATGCCCGGGTCAAGCCCGGCCATGACAGACAAGAACAGGCCCAGGCCGCGCGCGGAGTAGACAAATGTCTATAGACATTTTGAAACCGTGACATCGGGCCGCCCCGTTCCCAGATTCCCTCCCAGACGTTCCGTCTGGAGGCGGCCATGGCCTGTCATACACGCGAATCGCTGATTGCCCGGCTGCGGGAGATCGCCGCCCGCTCGGGCGGCGGCCATGTCTCGCGCCTGGCCTTCCAGCGCGAGACCGGGATCAACGAGCGCCACTATCTCCGGCATTTCGGCACCTACAGCGCTTTCGTGCGGGACAGCGGCCTCGAGCCCTACACCGCCAACCGGCGGGCCAGCGACGACGAGCTGCTGGAGGCGCTGCGCGAGGCCTGGCTGCGCGCCGGCGGGCCGCTGCCGCGCACGGTCTTCGCGCGGCAGGCGCCGTATCGACTGGGCGCCTACAACCGGCGCTGGGGCCGCTGGTCGGCCGTGCTCGCCGCCTTCCGCGCCTGGCTGCTGCTCCGCCATCCCGATTTTCCCCACATCCCGGCGCTGGCCGAGCAGCAGCGCATCGAGCAGGCGCGGACCATCCGCCGGCCGGTAGAAGAGGACCGGCGCTGCGGCGCCGTGCTCAACTTCCGCGGCCTGCTGCACGCGCCGATGAACGAACAGGGTGTGGTGCTGCTCTTCGGCATGGTGGCGACCGAGCTCGATTTCCTGGTGGAGACCGTGGGCACGCCGTTCCCGGACTGCGAGGCCAAGCGCCGCGCGCCCGGCGGCGGCTGGCAGCGGCTGCGCATCGAGTTCGAGCACAAGAGCGCCAATTTCGCGGCGCACGGCCACGACGAGAGCGCCTGCGACCTGATCGTCTGCTGGGAGCACGACTGGCCTGATTGTCCGGTGGAGGTGCTGGAGCTGAAGTCGGTGATCGAGGGGCTGCGGACAAGAAGGAGTCCTCACCCTGAGGTGCGAGCGTCAGCGAGCCTCGAAGGGTGAGGAGCGAACCTCGTGCTTCGAGACGCGGCTGCAGACAGCCGCTCCTCAGCATGAGGTTCGCGATCGTAGGTCGAGGTCGCACCTCAGGGCGAGGTTTTGGCGTGGCCGTCTCGAAGGGTGAGGCCGTGATCAAGGAGAACCCCATGACCGGAAGCGTGGACGCCTATATCGAGGCGCTGCTCGAATTCGAGCGGACGGGACGCTGTTTCACGGAGCTGGTCAACCGCGCCGCGCGCGTCGTCGAGCAGTGCCGCGAGAGGCCGGAGCGCCTGATGTTCCAGGGCACGGGGATCGGATTTGCCTGGCCCCAAGGGGCCGCCGCGCATGCCGTCATCGTCCAGGACGGCGAGTGGCCGGAGGCCGTGAAACTGCAACAGGCCCTGGCCGACTGGCACGGCGCCCGGGCGGCGGCGCAGGCGGCGTGGGAGGCGCTGCCCGACCGGCTGCAGCGCGCCGGGCTACCTCCGCCGCCCGCACCACTGCGCAGCGACGTGTTGCCGGGCTGAGAGCGCACGTTGCCGGCCCCCGCCGCGCTCCGTACACTGACCGCAGCAAGTGTGGAGACGCGGGTGGACCGCAACGTCGAACGCCGTCTGGCGGTGATCCTCGCGGCCGACGTAGCCGGCTACAGCCGGCACATGGGCGCCGACGAGGAGGAGGCCGTGCGCGTGCTGCACGGCCACCGCGCGGTGTTTGACGCCGCGATCACCTCGAACCGCGGCCGCATCTTCCACACCGCCGGCGACAGCGTGCTGGCCGAGTTCGCCGGGCCGGTAGACGCGCTGCGCGCCGCCCTGGCCGGGCAAGAGGCGGTGGCCCGGCGCAATGCCGATCTGCCGGAGGAGCGGCGCATGCTGTTCCGCGTCGGCCTGCATCTGGGCGACGTCATCGTCCAGGATCAGAACCTGCTCGGCGACGGGGTCAACGTCGCCGCCCGGCTGGAGGGGATCGCCGAGCCCGGCTCGATCTGCCTGTCGCGCTCGGTCTACGAGCCGGTGCGCGCCGCGCTGCCGCTCGACTATCGCCCGCTGGGCGAGAAGCGGCTGAAGAACATCCGCGAGCCGGTGACCTGCTACTCGATCGGCGGCACGGCGCGGCGCCCGGTTCCGCGCGTGGCCCTGGCCGCGGCCGGGGCCGTGCTCGTGGTCCTGCTCGGGGGCGCCGCCTGGATGATGATGCGCCCGGAGGCTCCGGTGCCCGTCGCCGTGGCGCCGGCCGTTCCCGTTGCCACCCCGGCCGCGACCCCCGTCGAAGACCGGCGCTCGATCGCCGTGCTGCCGTTTGCCAACCAGAGCGGCGACGCGGGCCAGGACTATTTCAGCGACGGCATCACCGAGGACCTGATCACCGACCTGTCGAAGCTCTCCGGCCTGATGGTCATCGCGCGCAGCTCGACCAGCGGCTATCGCGGCATGACCGTCAACCTGGCGCAGATCGGCCGCGAGCTCAACGCGCGCTACGTCGTCGAGGGCAGCGTGCGGCGCGCCGGGGACCGGTTGCGCATCACCGCCCAGCTCAACGACGCAACCACCGGCCACCAGCTCTGGGCCGAGCGCTACGACCGCGATCTCAAGGACATCTTCGATCTGCAGGACGATGTGCGCCAGAAGATCGTGGCGGCGCTGGCCCTCAAGCTCTCGCCGAAGGAGAGCGAGATGATGGCCAGGCGCCCCACCAGCAACCTCGAGGCCTACGACGCCTGGGCGCGCGGCCTGCGCTACTCCACCTTCCTGACGCGCGAGGACAATCTGGAGGCGCGGCGCATGTTCCAGCGCGCCATCGAGATGGATCCCCAGTTCGCCCGCGCCTATGGCTGGATGGCCAACACCTATGGCCTCGAGGCCGAGATGGGCTGGGCCAACAGCGATCAGGCCCGCATGGCGGCGGCCGAGAATGCCGTGCGCTACGGCGAGCGCGCGGTGGCGCTCGACGACGACCTGCCCGAGGCGCGCTGGACCCTGGCGCGGGCCTACGTCATCCGCCAGGAGATGCAGCGCGCCCAGGCCGAGCTGCGCAAGGCCCTGGAGCTCAATCCGAGCTATGCCGACGGCCATGCCTATTACGCCATGCTCATGGCCTACGAGGGGCGCGCCGCCGAGGGCATGGACCACATCCAGCAGGCGATGCGCTTCAACCCCCAATTCCCGTTCTGGTACCTGACGCCGCTGGGCAACCTGCAGCTCGTGCTCGGCCGCTACGAGGAGGCCGAGGCGACCTTCCGCAAGCTGCTCGAGCGCAATCCCAACTGGCAGCAGGGACGCCGGATGCTGATCTCCACCCTGGGCTATCTCGGCAAGGTCGAGGAGGCGCAATGGGAGATCGCCGAGCTCCAGGCCGCCGGCATCGACTACTCGATCGCCTGGGAGAGCCAGCAGCGCGGGCAGCAGCGCAGCCCGGCCGAGATGGAGCGCGTGTTCCAAGGCCTGCGCAAGGCGGGCGTGAAGGAATAGCTCGCTCCCTCTCCGCCTTTCGGAACGGAGAAGGAGCGAGCGTCAGCGGGCGGTGGAGGGTGAGGGGGACACCCCCGCCCGCTTACTCTCAATCGAAATGCAGCGGGATCACCACGGTCAGGCCCGACGGCTGCGGCGGGTGGTAGTAGACCGGGCGCGGCGGGACGTAATAGACCGGCGGCGGCGCGTAGTAGACCGGCCCCGACCAGTAGGAATGGCCGTGCCCGTGACGCTTATGGTGGCCATGATGCTTGCCGGGATGGCCACCATGATAGTAGCCGTGCCCGCCGCGGTGCTTGTCGTTGTCGGCCCTGGCCGGCGAGGCGGCGAAGATGGCGGCGGCGGCCAACGCCACGGCGCCGATCGTCCAGCCGATCATCGGGCGCTTGCTCTCGATACGGGTCACGGCGGTGCTCATAAGGCCTCCTTGGCAACCCCGGAGTGGGGCTCGGCCGGACAACGGCCAAGGCTGCAATCCTAGTCCCGCTCTTTCGGGGTGCCGGATTCCCGCTGCCGCAATCCAGTCACAATTGGCGCCGCCCCCTCTAATCGTCACCCCGGGCTTGACCCGGGGTCCATCTGTCCGCTGGCACCATGGACCCCTGTATATGAACCGCCGGCACGTTGGTAACGTGCTCGAGCGGCACGGAGCCCGTTGGACCCCTGCTCTGCGGTGTGAGGCCGTAG
>JALHMR010000021.1 GCA_022843945.1 Rhodospirillaceae bacterium
TCATCACATCCTGGGGCTGGAGCAGGTCCCAAGGGTTCGGCTGTTCGCCGATTAAAGTGGTACGTGAGCTGGGTTCAGAACGTCGTGAGACAGTTCGGTCCCTATCTGCCGTGGGTGTTGGAGACTTGAGAGGATTTGTCCCTAGTACGAGAGGACCGGGATGAACGTACCTCTGGTGGACCGGTTGTGGCGCCAGCCGCATCGCCGGGTAGCTATGTACGGACGGGATAACCGCTGAATGCATCTAAGCGGGAAACCCACCTCAAAACCAGGTCTCCCTGAAGAGCCGTGGAAGACCACCACGTTGATAGGCCAGGTGTGAAAGCGCGGTAACGCGTTCAGCTGACTGGTCCTAATAGCTCGATTGGCTTGATCTTTATCTCTTGTCCGCGCGCAGTGCCAAACCTCTTGCGAGAGGCTTGGCTGCAGAATTTCCAATCGCGATACGCACCATACCTAGAGAACCGATTTTCGCGGGCAGCTTCGGCTGTCTTGCGAGAGTCCGTTTGGACGACCTGGTGACTTTAGCGGGAGTCCCAACACCCGATCCCATTCCGAACTCGGCCGTGAAAACTTCCAGCGCCCATGGTACTTCGTCTTAAGACGCGGGAGAGTAGGTCGTTGCCAGGTCTTCCAAGCGGACTCCGCGGTTCTCATACCCTCGACATCATGCCCAGCACCGAGCGCGTGTTCTTTTCTGTTTGCCGCGGGGTGGAGCAGCCCGGTAGCTCGTCAGGCTCATAACCTGAAGGTCACAGGTTCAAATCCTGTCCCCGCAACCAATTAAAGGCCCGAAATCCTTGGCGATTTCGGGCCTTTTGTTTTTCTGGATCCAGGCCAATTACCCTCGCAGGTACCACATAGGTACCAGCCGATCGGCGATTGGTCGGCGTCGTCGATTTGCCAAAAAAATTTTGTGAGCTTCATCAAACCGCACTAAGGGAATTGCGCGTCGCGCCGCGGCGGCACCGTGGCGAAGCCTATGCTCGCCATTTGGTAGTTCTCTGGAATATCGTTGCGCGGGGAGCCTTGGCATCATGATCGCGGTGGATAAGAAGCCGCGTAGAGGTCACGGCCGGATGCCTTCGGGGGGCCTGTGCGCTACGAGAACGCCGACACGGTTCTTCGGATCGGCCCTGAATATGCAGGGGAGGCCGAGGTCTGTCGCGTGACGACTCCAGCGGAAATGCTCGGACAAGCCCTTCTGCCGGCGAATCGCCGAGCGTCTTCGGGATGTGATGGGGCGCGTATTCCCGAAGATGCAGCAAAGAGACCGGGTTTATGCTGAAGCCGCCGTTTAGTTCTGAATTCGATCCCTCGGAAGAGGGCGAAGGCAGTATCGATCCGCTCGGCCTACAACCCGGCTACGAAAGGCTGGCCGACCGCTTACTGCCGGCCGTCACCGTGCGCATGGGCAATCCGCGCCTAGTTACCGCGATGACACTTGGTGCCCGTGTCTGCGAAGACTGGGACATTGATGCGCTCGCGGCGGACGAGATCACGCCGCCATGGCTGGTCTGGGAGTGGTTTGTCGTCGAGGCATTTGTGCGTGCGGAGGACTCCCTGCGTGAGATCTCCGGGGTTCCGGGAACGCGTAAAGTACGGCGCGCGTTGCGCGCCAAGCGTCCGGTGAGCGCAACTTCATACTTGAAGACTCCCAGCGCCTTCGGCTTCACCGGTGTCTTCCGCCGCCTTGCGGTCGGGATTGGAATTCTCACCGAGGACGGCCGTCTCGATGACGGTGGTTACGAACTCCTTGCCGCCTGGTCGAAGGACCAACATCTCGAGGGCATCATCGACGCCTCTACGGGTGACGGTCATGCCTTCCGCGACCGCCTTCGCCGCGCCGTAGCGCAAGGCATGGAGAAAGGCCATACCACTTGGCAATCACCGGATTTTTGGCGCGAACTCGCGCGGCGGCTTGACCCGCTAGCGCCCGGCCGAAACGAAAAAAAGTTCCTGCTGGACCGAATTCTGCTGCGCGCCGGTCAGGTTGACATGGTCGCACGCTTGAAAGATGCGCTCATTGCCGAGGGCGGCGTCGGCGAACGCCAAGAGGAAGCACCGTTTCTGCGCAAACTGGGCGCTCGCGCTCCCGCCGATCTCAAGCAATTGTTGACGGCCATCGATGCCTATGAGGCTTTCGGGCGCGCCATTACGGACGCGTTCGACGGCTTGCGCCATTGTGCATCCGTTAACGGTGGCGCACCTGTTGGCCCGCAAGACTTTTCAGCGACACCGGCTGCAAAGAGGTCGCTCGCGGCCTTGGCGCCCAGTCTCGCGCGCATCCGCGAGCATCCGAAGCTGCTTGAATGGGAACACGATCGTAACGGGCTTCAGCAGGCGATTGAACTATTCGAAGCTGTTCAGAATGGCGCGGAGTTGTTTGACGCCGTGCTTCATCATCATGAGCATGTGCAGGATAACAAGCCGCCGAACGGCAAGCGCACCTGGTTCGAACGAAGCCTGCGCGGCAAAATCGTGGTGCGCCCTGGTTACGTCCTCCCGGAAGCGCCTGATGGCGAGGGTGCCTATGTGCACGAGTATCGCATTCCGACCTTTTCGAGGTTTCTCGGCGACTTGGGGGCACTCCGATGAGTGCTCCTCGCAAGTCAATGACCGAGCAGACCCGTGTTCGCCTTCTCGACCTCTGGCGTGGCGATGACGGCTTTGGCCGTCCGCTTGGTTGCGTGACGACGAGCTTCACTTTCGATGCCGAACTCTTCGAAGAACAATGCCTTGCGCGGTTCTTATCAATCCAGAGCAACCCGAACGAGACAGCCAAGGCGTATCTGATCGAACGAGAAGAGAAGCTGTCGCAATGCTTTGCCTGCGTGCTGGTTGACGCCGCACACGCGTCGCCCGACCGCAGCTTACGTTGGCACATGCTGCCGGTAACGCTCCCTTCCGGTGGCGTTCTGCATGCCAAACTTACGCTACTGGCCTGGGAGAAGCGTGTTAGAGTTTTGATCGGCTCGGCAAATCTCACAGAGCCGGCCTACCGCCGAAATCAAGAAGTGGTCGCAGTTCTAGAGTTCGGTGAGGATGAAAATCCGGCGCCGGAGCTGCTCGCCCAGTGCATCGCCTTCCTACATCGCGTGCGCCGGTTTGCTCCCGGTTTCGATCGCAGGGGACAGGGACCGCAAAGCGCGCTGGCTGAATTCTTGGCCTCCATCGGGCAACGCGCTCGTTCTCTCCCGACCCCAGATCGCGGAGATGCCGAATGTTTTCTCGTTCCGCTGACTCCGGGAGGTGGCAGCGTCATCGATCAACTGTGGGCGTTGTGGTCTGGACCGCGCCCGGATCGCGCGTGGGCATTAAGCCCTTTTTTCGATGAAGCCGAAAAGGCCAGCGCTACGGCGGCGCGCTTCGCAACGCTTCTTACGACTCGGGGTAACCGTCGTCTGTGCATCACAGCGCAAGGGCGAACATTAGCCGACGGGACAGTGCAGATCGACGTCCCCGACACGCTCAAGGCGTCGTCACACCCATCACTTGAGCACGCATTCGCGATTGTTCATCCCCGCAAGGAGCTCGATGGAAGGCAGGAAGAGCGACCTCTTCACGCCAAATCCATCTGGCTGCAACGTGACGGGCGCGCGCTTTACATGCTCGGATCGAGCAACTTTACGGCCGCCGGGCTCGGCTTGCATCCGAGACATAATATCGAACTGAATCTCGCGTACCTGATCCGCGACTGTAACTCGCGGTTTGGCAAGCTTTGTGATCAATCCTGGCCAGAGCACACTCAGCTTGGCGATCTCCACAAAGTCCAATTTCTAAGCGATGGACTGATCGACTCCGGGGATATCTCGGAGGTTCCAGCCTTGCCTACCGCCTTTGGTCTCGCCCTTTTTTGTGTCGATGCGCAAGGACCGCGCCTGGAACTCGAAATCGCATACGACGCTCCGCCGATGTTTGAAGTTTTCTCCAAGGAAGGCACCCCTCTCATTGACGGCACAATCTGGGCTCGCGATGGCAAGCAAGGCATTGTCGTCGTCCCGTGGGAGTCCAAGCGACCTCCCAGCGCGCTGGAGGTTCTCTGGCGAAATGAAGCAACAGAGGAATGTCGCGCCGCTTGGGTTGTCAACGTCGCCGACACTTCAGCATTACCGCCTCCCGACGAACTTGGAGCTCTTTCGCTTGCGGAACTCATCGAGATACTGACGTCAGCTCGACCGCTGCATGAAATCGTACTCGGAATCCTAAAACGCCGCGAAAGCAACGGTGACAGTGGCCCCGGCTCAACGATCGAGGTTGATCCGCACAAGAAGGTCGACACGAGCCAATTCCTGTTGCGCCGCATGAGGCGCGTGGCGCAGGCGCTCGAGGGAATGCGCGCGCGTTTGCAGCAGCCGGTGGCATCCGTGGAGGCGCTGCGCTGGCGCTTACATGGTCCCATCGGCCCCATCGCCTTGGCCAAACGCCTCGCGCTCGATGATCCCGAGGGCGCGGCTTTCATGATTTCGGAAGTTGCGACCACGCTGCACGCGGTTGCCTGGCAACCGTGTGGATCGTTGAGTGCGCGGCACATTAACCCGGAAGTCGATGCGACCTTGCGCAGCTTACATCAACTGGCAGTTGAGGCTCCCGCACCGGCGAGCCTCGGCAAGTATGTCATCAAGTCCTTTGAGGAACTGTTGGCGTGACTTGGCCTATTGAAACAGCGAATTTGAGTGCGCGGCTCGACCTCAAGAATGAGCGCATCAGCGACAGCGATGCAGCTCGCCAGCTCCGGACGATCCTGGAGATTTTGCGCCGGCTCGCCACTCAGCCCGGAGTCGTGCTTGCCGATGAGGTCGGTATGGGCAAGACATTTGTCGCGCTGGGCGTCGCCATGGTCACTGCTCTTGCGGATCGTGGCCGGCGGCCCGTCGTCATTATGGTGCCGTCGTCGCTCCACGAAAAATGGCCGCGCGATTTTGATGTCTTCAAGAGTCTTGCGATCAAGCGTCCGGCCGACCAAGTCCTTCGCGCAGAGACTGCCGGCTCAGCGCTCGACTTCTTTCGCCTCATCGAGAAGGAAGACAAGAGTCGACCCCACATCATCTTTCTCAAACACGGGGCTTTCCATGTGCGGAATATCGACTATTGGGTGCGCCTCGCGCTCATCAAGCGTGCGATCCTTGGCATGCATCTCGGCGAAAGGCGCGACGCTCTACCACGCTTTGCTGCCGCGCTCATACGGACAAAGTCCTCCTACAACGACCCTGATCTGTTCGCGAAGCTGCTGCGCATACCCAACCAGGAATGGCTCGGTGTCATTAACGGCCATTATGAGGGGCGCCCAGAGTACCAGCTTGACCACCACCCCATACCGCACGCGATTCAGAGGGTCCTCGATTCAAGCGATATCGACATCGCCGCGCTTCGCGAATGCTTGCGGACCCTTCCAGCGCGTGACTCGGCTACGCTCCACGAACGTCTCGAGGCGGTGCGCCTCGAGATCAACACGGCGCTGCTCACCATGTGGCCTTCAACATTCGCTAAAGCGAGGTTTCGGTCGCCCCTGCTGATCCTCGACGAAGCGCACCATTTGAAAAACCCCGCGACGCGGCTTGCATCGCTGTTCGTGACTGACGAAGCTCGCGGGGACGCCGGCACGCTCACAGGGGCGCTCGACGGCGCTTTCGAGCGCATGATGTTCCTGACTGCGACGCCGTTCCAGCTCGGGCACCACGAATTACTGAATGTAATCGACCGGTTCCGAGGTGCCGCCTGGAAGACCTTGGCGCCGTACACCAAAGAGCAATTTGATGCCGACGTGAAGACTCTCGGTTCGGTTTTGGACCGCGCTCAGCACAGCGCTGCGGAGCTGGACAGGCGCTGGCTTTCCTTGCGTCAAGACGACCTCACGGACGGCAACGGCGGACTGCTTCCCCTGGACGGATGGTGGCGCGAGCTCGCCAGCAATCCGGCAAAAATGCCGGAACGGCTTCAAGTTGTTATGAGAGCCTTTGACCGGACGCGGCAGGACATGAAAAGCGCCGAAGTGCCGTTACGCAAATGGGTTATCAGGCACCTGCGCGATAGCAAATTGCCAGGCACGAACATCGCACGTCGATCACGATTTGTCGGCCGCGCCATCTCCCTATCTGGCGGCGCCGCCGGCGGTGGTCTTCCGGTCGAAGAGGACGCCTTGCTTCCGTTCTTGCTTGCCGCACGGGCACAGGCGGTGATCCTGCGCCAGGGCGAAAGTGCGGGGCGTGCCACTTTTGCCGAGGGTCTGGCTTCGAGCTACGAAGCCTTTCTCGAAACCCGGGATCGCGACGACATCGACGAACAAGAGCCGGGCATTTCAAAGGCCGATGACCGCGTGAACCGGTATGTACGCAAGCTTGCGTCCGTGCTTCCCGATGGAAGTGCTTATGCACAGCACCCTAAGATCGCTCCTTTGATCGCGCGCGTTCTTGACCTTTGGAGCCATGGCGAGAAGGTCGTTGTGTTCTGTCACTATCGACGGACAGGACGAGCGCTGGTACGGCACTTATCCACTGCCCTCGAACGGCGACTCTGGACTGACGCCATGCGACGCTTTGGGCTCGACGAGCCAAGTGTCCGAAAAGCCATTACGGATTTTGGCGCACGGTTCGATACCGACGGCGGCATGCGTCAGCCACTCGACAACGAATTGGCCAAGCGCCTCGACCTTTATCCTCAATTAACCAATGAGGACCGCGAACTGATTCAGGATGTTGTCCGTCGTTTCGTGCGAACGCCGCTGTTCGTCGCGCGTTATTTCGATGTTCATACGCGTTCCGGCGAACGCGCGCTCCAGTCCGCCTTCGATACCCGCGACATGTCGGGCGCGTCGCTTGGCGAGAAAATTGACGCCTTCCTGAAGTTCATCGCAAGACGGTGTTCGCCGGGCGAACGACACGAATACCTCGATGCCTTGAATCGCGTCCAGCCCGGTATTCGTGGCGAGTTGCCGGAAGATAGAGACGACGATTGGAGCCAGGTCGAAAATTCAACGGTGATGCCCAACATCCGCCTTGCTAATGGGGCCGTCAAACAGGAAACGCGCCAACGGTTGATGCTTGCCTTCAATACACCCTTCTTCCCCGAAGTGCTCGTGGCTTCAAGCGTTCTCGCCGAAGGAGTCGATTTGCATTTGAGTTGCCGCTTTGTGATCCATCACGATTTGAGTTGGAATCCAAGTACCCTGGAGCAGCGCACGGGAAGGGTTGATCGTATCGGAGCCAAGGCGGAAATGGTTGCGAAGCCTATCGAGGTCTTCCTTCCATACATCGGCGGCACACAGGACGAAAAGCAATTCCGTGTGGTCATGGATCGGGAGCGTTGGTTTCAGATAATGATGGGTGAGGAATATAGAACAGACGAGTCCTATACCGAGAAAGCCGCTGCGCGAATACCTCTGCCCGCTACCGCAGCAGACATTTTGGGATTCGATCTCTCCATCAAATAGAATAATTTTTCTACCTGTACCCGGCGGGCAGAGCTCGTGTCCTCGTTGCACGTAACCCTGTTGCGATCATTTGCTCTCTTCGCGAAAGCGTGACGGAGTCTTGCCGGTCACCTTGCGGAAGTTGACGGTGAGGTGGCTATGGCTGGAGAACCCTACCCGCGCTGCGATCTCACCAATCGTACCATTGGTTTCAATCAAAAGTTCCTTGGCGCGATGCACGCGGCGCTCGATCAGATAGCGATGCGGTGCTAATCCGGTCGACCGCTTAAACGTTTGCCCGAAGTGATGCGTGCTGAGATTCGCAACATTCGCGAGATCAGGAAGGCATATGTCAGTGGCGAGATTGGCTTCGATATAGTCGAAAACCTGTCTTAGCCGGTGCGCTGCGAGGCCGCCGCGTATCCTTAGTCTGGAGTTTGGGACATCGTCGGAATATTGCCGGAAGAGGCGGACCGAGGCCGCGGTGCCAAGGCTCTCTGCATAGAGCCGTCCGCCGGCGCCGTCTTCCCGCAGCTCCTGCATCAGCAGATCCATCACGTTACTGAGAACCGGATCACGCACGCCTATTTCCGTGCGCAATGGTCCGGCCTCGATCTCGAAAGCCTGGAGAATGGTCTGCATCAAGAACGCGCGGTCGAGCGCGAAGACCATGATGCGGGGACGCGCATTCCATCGCTGAAAAGGCGCGCGCCCAGCATCGTTTACATGGATATCGCCTCGGTTGATCCGGCGATGATAGAGCTGGCCTTCCTCCGAGAGTCGCCATTCCATCTCGAAGGACGCGCCGTCGTGCATGGCGATTGTGACTTGGTCGGAGCCGACGCGAAGACCTGGGTTCGGGGCCAACGTACATCGGCTAAACGTGATATCGCCAAATAACAGACGTCCCGCATAGGCGAGAATCCGGGACGGCGCGACGGTCGAGAAATCGATGAGGACGGCATTTCCACCCTCCGCTCCTATGTTGTCGGCCATGAATAACGCCTCTCTCGTCAGAGGCGATGCCTGCGTCTCCGCCGCGCAGACCTCGCCACTGTGGTCCGATACTTGACCCTCGAGAGCGGACCGATCTTGGAATTGAGGATGGAGCAGCCCGGATTATTCTCGCGTATAGCGAGAAATTCTATACAACCTCACAACATGAATCTATTTGAGAATTCTGCCCGTTTGAATCGCGCATTGCCTTGAAGTCGGCAGTCCGAACGTCCTACCTCGTTAGGCGGATAAAGATGCTGGCACTGGGACGCCAACGCCACAGTCCACTTTTTCCTGTCTCGGGTATCGATTTTATGCGGCGATTCTGACAACTGCCGGTCGAATCTGACAGCCCCAACAAGGCGAATGCTTATATCCAATGTATCCCAAGCGTTTGCTGGGGATAATCAAACGCAACTTGGCTGAACGGGGGGACTGGAGGAGATCGTCCCTCATGGCGCGCGCAGAACGCGGATCGTCCAATCTAGAATTAGCCCGAAGTCCCACCGATCCGTCCCCCACGCCCGATCGCGCCGCTTGGGCGTGGGAATGGTTGCGGCGCAATCCCCACTATCGATCGGCCGTCCGCTGGGCGGCGCTGCCTGACATCCAGATTCTGCGCCGCACACCGCCGCTCACCGTCCTAACCTTCGCCGAACCGTCCTCATTCGCGCGGGCTTGGGGCTTGATCGCGCCGGAAGTCCCAGACCGCGCGGCTGGCTCGGCCCAGGTGTTCTGGCGTCCTGACGTCAATCCCGGTGTCCTGGGCGCGCGCGTTGAACCATCCTCGGACGGCGAGTCGGTAAACCTCATCGAGCTGGCTTGCACAGTGACGGTCCTGCAGCTTCCGGGGGAAGAGCATGTGCGCTTGAGCGACGGTCTGAGGTCCATCCAGTTTTTCGTGCGGGACGGAACGGTGTTGAATGGCCCGGTGCAGGTACGCTTCGGTATGCCCGGTCACGGCGTCCTCACACCCAGGCTCGACACCATGCGCCGGTTCGCGGCATTGCTGAGGACCAAGCGATTCCCGCACTCCCTTTTTGCGCCGCCACCCCATGCCGTCTGGTGGGCACAGGCGCTGACCGCGTTCGACGCTGCGCAGATCGGCCTACCACGCCGCGAGATCGCCGCGCGCCTGTTCGGCGCCGAAGCGGCCGCACAGCACTGGCCGGCGGAGTCCGAATGGATGCGCAGTCGCGTGCGGCGCGCGATGCAAATGGGGGAGATGCTGGTCAACGGCGGCTATCGCAAAATACTGAATCCTTCGGGCACCCGCCCCAGGGCTACGGAGGACAAGCCGTCGAACCGGAAACCGCCGACGACGAACGGGCAACCACGCGCCTGAAGCCTCGTATCGCACGGCTGATTTCAACTCTGGATCACGGTATGTTCCCCGTAGTAATGTTCTTCCAGGGGTTGCGGGGAATAACATTTTATATTCAGTGGCTTGCGATGGCCTGACCTGTGGTTCCAGGCCGCGGCGGACATAGCGGCTGGGGGGCTGAGGGGTGTCTAGTCTATTTTTCGATCATCCGATTCTCAATTCCCCATACGAGAAGCCCGGAAGGCACTGGGAGCTGGACGAATCTGGTCAGCCAACCCAGAGAATTCTTGAGCAGCGGCGGCGCGCGTCGTTCATCACGCCTATCCCCAAGCCGAAGAAGCGGAAGGGAAAGACCAAGCAGGCGGAAATCGTCTTCGACGAAGGGAAAGGTCTTTCCACCGCCAAGCAGCAGTACGACACAACCTCCATTATCAATGAGGTTCGGCAGGCCGTGGATTCCTGGCGATCGTTGCCGAGTCCGAGCCAATGGCAGGTCACCCCGGAAACCGCACACCTCCTCCAGCATTGGCGCCACCACCAGTTCACCGGCGTTCGTCCCTTCTTCTGCCAGGTCGAGGCGGTGGAGACAGCGATTTGGCTGACGGAGGTCGCCCCCCACACCACCGCGGGCAAGCGCCTTCTCGAGCTTCTGACCGCCGCAAACAAAGAAGCCAATCGGGACTTGATGCGCCTCGCGTTGAAGCTCGCGACCGGTGCAGGAAAGACCACCGTCATGGCCATGCTCATCGCATGGCAGACGATCAACGCAGTACGACGCCAGAACAGCAAGAACTTCACACGGGGTTTCCTTGTTGTCGCCCCTGGTCTCACGATCAAGGATCGTCTGCGCGTTCTTCAGCCGAACGACCCCGACAGCTACTACGCCAGCCGCGAGCTGGTTCCAGCCGACATGCAGGACGAGATCGGGAAGGCCAAGATCGTCATTACCAACTATCACGCCTTCAAGCTGCGTGAGCGTATGGAGCTGTCCAAAGGCGGACGGCAACTTCTGCAAGGGCGTGGCGGTGAGGAGCTGAATACGCTCGAAACCGAAGGCCAGATGATTCAGCGCGTCATGCCCGACCTGATGGGCTTGAAGAACATCATGGTCCTGAACGACGAGGCGCATCACTGCTATCGGGAAAAGCCGCCAGAAGAAGACGACGAAGATCTAAAGGGCGACGACAAGAAGGAGGCCGAAAAACAGAACGAGGCGGCGCGCCTTTGGATTTCAGGCTTGGAAGCAGTCAATCGCAAGATCGGCATCTCTCGCGTCATCGACCTGTCCGCGACGCCGTTCTTTCTGCGCGGCTCGGGTTACGCCGAGGGCACGTTGTTCCCGTGGACGATGAGCGACTTCTCGCTCATGGACGCGATCGAGTGCGGCATCGTTAAGCTGCCGCGCGTGCCGGTAGCGGAGAACATTTCTGGCGGCGAAATGCCGATGTTTCGCGATCTCTGGGAGAACCTGAAAGACGCCGAGCCCAGGCTTCCGCGCGGCGGACGCTCTATCGCCGGCGACCTCGACCCGCTCAAGCTGCCGACGCTCCTTCAGACCGCGCTCCAGGCTCTCTATGGCCATTACGAAAAGACCTTCAAGCTCTGGGAAGACAAGAAGATCAAGGTTCCCCCTTGCTTCATCATTGTCTGCCAAAACACTGCAATCTCGAAGCTCGTGTATGACTTCGTTTCTGGTTTCCATCGCAAGAATGAGGATGGCTCGACGACGTTGGAAAACGGACGGCTCGCCCTCTTCAGAAACTTTGACGAGACGACAGGCAATCCGCTTCCACGACCCAATACTCTTCTCATCGATAGTGAGCAGCTCGAAACCGGCGAGGGGTTGGACGCCAACTTCCGACGCATGGCTGCCGACGAGATCGACCGGTTCCGTCGTGAGATCATCGAACGCACGGGAAATGTGCAGGCGGCCGACAACATCACGGACCAGGACCTCCTGCGTGAGGTTATGAACACTGTTGGCAAGCACGGACAGTTGGGGGCGAACATTCGGTGTGTTGTCTCGGTCGCCATGCTGACGGAAGGTTGGGACGCGAACACCGTCACTCACGTTTTGGGTATTCGCGCGTTTAGCACACAGCTCCTGTGCGAGCAGGTCATCGGCCGCGCCCTGCGGCGCCAGTCCTATGAGCTGAATGGCGAAGATCTATTCGATGTCGAGTACGCCGATGTCTTCGGCATTCCATTCGATTTCACCGCCAAACCGGTTGTCGCGCCTCCGCAGCCGCCGCGAGAGACCATCCAGGTTAAGGCTGTCCGCCCCGATCGCGATCATTTGGAAATCCGTTTTCCCCGTGTAGAGGGATACCGGATCGAACTCCCCGAAGAGCGCCTGAGCGCGGTGTTCAACGATGAGTCGATCCTGGAGCTCAGCCCGGCACTGATCGGTCCGTCGATCACCCAGAATTCCGGCATCATTGGCCAGTCCGAGAATATGAATCTGGAGCACATGGGCCACATCCGGCACTCCACGCTCGTATTCAACGTCACCCAGCGGCTGCTCTATACGAAGTGGCGCGATCCCGGCGAAGAACCGAAACTGCATCTATTCGGACAGCTTAAACGCATCACGAAGCAATGGCTGGATACATGCCTTGTCTGCAAAGGGGGAACGAACCCCGGGCAACTCATGTACCAGGTCCTCGCCGACATGGCGTGCGACAAGATTACCGCCGGAATCACACGCGCCTTTATCGGGGATCGTCCGGTCAAGGCGTTGCTCGATCCATATAACCCGACAGGGTCCACACGGTTCGTGCGCTTCAATACATCGAAGAACGACCGTTGGGAAACGAACGGCCCGCCGCCAAAGAACCACGTAGATTGGGTGATCCTTGATAGCGACTGGGAGGCTGAGTTTTGTCGGGTAGCCGAGCAGCACCCGAAAGTGGTCGCTTATACCAAGAACCACAATCTCGGCTTCGAGGTGCCCTATCGCTTCCAGGCCGAGAACAGGAAATACCGGCCAGACTTCATTGTTCGTCTCGATGACGGTCATGGACCGGACGACCTGCTGAACCTCGTGGTCGAAATCAAGGGCTACCGCGGCGAGGATGCCAAGGAGAAGAAGGCCACAATGGAAACCTATTGGGTGCCGGGTGTGAATCATCTCGGCACGTATGGTCGCTGGGCCTTCGCCGAATTCACCGAGATCTATCAGATCGAAGCCGATTTCAAAGGAAAGGTTGCAGTCGCGTTCGATCAACTAATCGCATCCGCTGTTGCTTCATCGACGACAAAGAGCAAGTAACATGGCCAAAAAATCCACCAAGCCGAAAGCGGCAAAGACCGTCGAGACGCTCAAGCACAGCGAGGACAAGCGGAAGAACATTCCGACCGCCGAGCTTCAATCGATCATTCAGCAGGAACAGGAAAATCCTAAAAAGGTGAAATATCTGCGCAATATCGATCTCGATCCTCAGCTCGTATGGCGTGGCAAGGACGAGCAGGACTGGAGCGACCTCGTTGTCAACGCGCCGTCGCTCTACATTCAGGAGAAAGTTCACCCGAAGGTTCTAATCGACGACCTGCTCAAGGCGTCGAAAGAACGCGCTCACGATGAGGGGCAGATAACGCCCGATCTGTTTGCCGATTTCAACGGCATCCCCAAGGGCGTGGATAAGACCGAGTTCTACCAGCACGACCAGAACTGGTCGAACCGGATGATACTCGGCGATTCACTTCAAGTGATGGCCAGCCTTGCTGAGCGCGAGGGGCTGCGCGGCAAGGTCCAGTGCGTCTATTTCGATCCGCCCTACGGCATCAAATTCAACAGCAACTTCCAATGGAGCACAACTGATCGATCTGCCAAGAGCGAGGGCAAAGATTACATCACTCGCGAGCCTGAGCAAGTTAAGGCGTTCAGAGATACCTGGCGCGACGGAGTCCACAGTTACCTAACCTATCTCCGTGACAGACTCACAGTCTCTAGGGACCTACTAACGGAGAGCGGATCAATATTCGTTCAGATTGGCGATGAGAATGTACACCGTCTCCGCGCTCTTTTGGACGAGGTTTTTGGCGAAGAGAACTTCGCCGCCATGATCACCTTTAGAAAGAAAATGATGCCACTTGGTTCCGATGTGGCGGAAGGCGTCAGCGATTACATCCTGTGGTACGCGCGCTCACGAAAAAACATAAAGAGCCGCCCTCTTTTTTATCAAAAAGACCCGGATGAGGATGGCGTGTGGACATTTGCGCTGTTCCCCGATGGTCGCCGAATTCCTTTGTCCGACTTGAACTCAATTCCCGAAGGGGCATCGGTATATCAATCAATCTCGTTGCTACCAGCGCAATATAGACCGAATCAAGATTTTGAAATTCAGTTTGAGGGGCGGGCGTGGCAGCCGCCGAAGCGGAGCTGTTGGAAGAGTGACTCTGAAGGGATGCACCGCCTCATTAAAGCCAACCGCATTCATCCAAGTGGCAACACTCTTAGATACATACTTCGCCATGCCGACTATCCGGTGGGCCGGATAACAAATCTTTGGGCCGATGCCACTGCCGCGGGCCAGCAAATCTACGTCGTACAGACAAATGTGGACGTGGTTAAGAGGTGCCTCCTGATGGCCACTGATCCGGGTGATTTGGTGTTGGACCCCACTTGTGGATCGGGCACAACGGCCTATGTGGCTGAACAGTGGGGACGACGTTGGATCACGATCGACACTTCAAGAGTTTCGCTCGCATTGGCTCGGTCCAGAATCATGGGCGCACGTTATCCATATTATTACCTATCGGACTCGCGAGAGGGGCAGCAGAAGGAAGGTGAGGTTACGCGCACCGCTCCAAGCTCTAAACCAGTATATGGCAATGTCAGGCATGGCTTTGTATTGGAGCGCGTCCCGCACATAACGTTAGGTTCTATTGGCCGGAATACCGAAATTGATGTTGTGTGGGACAAATGGCAGCCGACGTTAGAAGCACTGCGCGAAAAGTTGAATTTGGCTCTTAAGACTGGTTGGAAGGAATGGGAGGTGCCTCGCGAGCCAGATTCGGGATGGCCCGAGTCCGCCAGAAAAGATCTTGAAGAATTTTGGACGGCACGTACCAAACGCCAGAAGGAAATCGACGCCTCCATTGCCGCCAAGGCTGAGACCGAGTACCTCTACGACAAGCCTTATGAGGACAAGAAAAAGGTCCGCGTGGCTGGCCCCTTTACGGTCGAAAGCCTGAGCCCCCACCGCATCCTGGGCGTGGACGAGAACGACGAGTTGATTGATGCGCTGCGGGAAGATGGAGCGGAGTTTGGTGCGAAACGCTCATTTCCTCAGATTATCCTTGAAAACCTCAAGATTGCCGGTGTGCAGCAGGCCCACAAGGACGACCGGATCACCTTTGCGTCGCTAATGCCGTGGCCGGGCGCATTGATCTGCGGCGAAGGGAGGTATCTAGAGGGCGACATTGAGAAGCGGGCGGCCATATTTATCGGGCCTGAGTTCGGAACCGTCCAGCGCGCCGATCTCGTTGAGGCCGCGCGGGAGGCTGGCGACGCTGACTTCGATGTCCTGATCGCCTGTTCGTTCAACTACGAAGCCCACACTACGGAGTTCAACAAGCTCGGCCGCATTCCAGTCCTCAAGGCGCGCATGAATGCCGATCTCCATATGGCCGAAGACTTGAAGAATACTGGCAAGGGCAACTTGTTCGTGATCTTCGGAGAACCGGACATCGATCTCATCACCGAGAAGGACGGTAAACTCCAGGTCAAAGTGAATGGCGTGGACGTGTTCAAGCCACAGACGGGCGAAGTCGTCAGCGATGGCGCCGACGGCATCGCCTGTTGGTTTGTCGACACGGACTACAACTCGGAAAGCTTTTTTGTCCGTCACGCTTACTTCCTCGGTGCCAACGATCCCTACGGTGCGTTGAAGACAACCCTCAAAGCCGAGATTGACGCCGAAGCCTGGGCTACCCTCAACAGCGACACCTCACGGCCTTTCGACAAGCCCAAATCCGGCCGTATCGCCGTTAAGGTCATAAATCACCTCGGCGACGAAGTGATGAAAGTGTTTCGCGTATGAACACTCCGGACGTCACCCCTCGACCGAGGGCCATTCCATTGACCAGATGGAATCGAGCGCGGATCATCCATTTGAATTGGGCCGGCCATCCCGTGGAGTAGAGGCGTCGTGGAATTTCGTATCGCTGACACTTTCACAGCGAGCTTGGCGCGGTTGACCAATGACGAGCAGAAGGCCGTCAAAGTCACCGTATTTGACTTACAGGCGAATCCCGAAAATCCGGGCCATAGCTTTCACAAGCTCGACAAGGCGAAAGATAAGAACTTTTGGTCCGTGCGCGTTGGCCGCGACATACGCATCATCGTCCATAGGGTCCCAGGCAGCTTGCTTGCCTGTTATGTAGACCATCACGACCGGGCTTATGACTGGGCGGAGCGCCGTAAGCTCGAAACCCACCCCAAGACCGGGGCAGCGCAACTTGTAGAAATTCGCGAGACCGTCCAACAGATCGCCATTCCGCAGTATGTGGAACACGCCGTTGAGAAGCCGGCAGCAGCACGAAGGCCGCTGTTCGATCATCTTTCGGACGACGAGATCCTATCCTATGGCGTACCGCCCGAATGGCTGAAAGATGTGCGCGGGGCTGATGAGGATGCCCTCTTGGCGCTATCGACACATCTCCCCGCCGAGGCGTCGGAAGCCTTGCTTGAGATCGCGGTGGGCGGCCAGCCGCGGAAGCCGGTTGTTCCCGCGATTGTAAGCCCGTTCGAGCATCCCGACGCGCAGCGGCGTTTCCGAGTCATGACGAACGTCGAGGAGTTGGAGCGGGCGCTCGAGTATCCCTGGGACAAATGGTCGGTGTTCCTGCATCCCGACCAACGTCAGTTGGTCGAACGCAGCTATAGCGGGCCGGCGAGGGTATCGGGGTCGGCGGGTACAGGTAAGACAATCGTGGCCTTGCATCGCGCAGCATTTCTTGTCCGTAACGATGGCGACGCGCGCGTCTTGCTGACCACCTTCTCCGACACATTGGCCAACGCGCTCCATGCAAGGCTTAAGCGATTGATTGGGAATGAGCCGAGGCTGGGCGAGCGGATCGACGTGCGATCCCTGGATGCCATTGGACAACGGCTCTACAAACTGCACATCGGTCCTATCGAGCTTGTGAGCCGTGCAGATTTACGAACCATGATCGGCGACGCAGCCTCGTCCGTGCCCGACCATAAATTCAGCAATCACTTTGTCCTTACCGAGTGGGAACAGGTGGTCGACGCGTGGCAACTGGACTCGTGGGAAGGCTATCGTGACGTTGCCCGCTTGGGCAGAAAGACGCGCTTGCCGGAAGCCCGTCGTAAGGTCTTGTGGTCGATATTTGAGAGGGTGCGGGAGGAATTACGGAGAAGAAACCTTACGACCGAATCGGGCATGTTTACCTCGCTTGCTCAGGCCCTTGCGAAAAGTAAAAACCCGCCCTTCGACTTTGCGGTCGTGGATGAAGCTCAGGACCTGACAGTCGCCCATCTGCGATTCCTGGCCGCGCTGAATCCCGGTCGGCCAGACGCGCTGTTCTTCGCCGGCGATCTCGGGCAGCGGATTTTTCAGCAGCCATTTTCATGGAAATCTCTCGGCGTGGATGTGCGTGGCCGCTCCAACACCCTCTGGGTGAACTATCGGACCTCGCATCAAATCCGCAGCCAGGCCGATCGCCTGTTGGGGCCGGAGATGGTCGATGTAGACGGCATTGCCGAGAACCGCAGCGGGACGGTCTCTGTCTTCAATGGTCCGCCGCCCGACATCCAGTCCTTTAAGTCAGAGGCAGAGGAGATCGCGGCGGTCAGTGCCTGGGCAAAAAAACAGGCGCAAGCTGGAGTTCAACCCCACGAAATCGGCGTCTTCATCCGTTCAGGGGCGCAGTTGCCACGCGCCGTGGCTGCCATTAAGGGAGCCGCGCTACCATTCACGGTACTGGACGAGAAGGTTGCGACGACAAGCGGGCAGGTCTCGATCAGCACGATGCACCTGGCCAAAGGATTGGAATTCCGCGCCGTGGCGGTCATGGCCTGCGACGACGAGGTTATTCCGCTCCAGGAAAGAATCGAAACTGTTGGCGACGAATCGGATCTCCAAGAGGTGTACGACACAGAGCGACAGCTCCTATATGTCGCCTGTACGCGTGCGCGAGATCATTTGCTGGTAACAAGCGTCGAGCCAGCATCCGAGTTCTGCGCGGATTTTGCACTCTAACTAGCCGCTTTCGATGCCCGCAGACCAACTGCTTGCAGGGTCTGCGGCAAGTTGGAGGGTGCACCGCGCCCTGAGCCGGGCCGCCCGCGCGTGAGGCCGCGGGCGGGCAAAATGTCGGTTGGCGGAATCCGAATGGGTACGCAGCCACGTTTGCGCGCGATCTCCTCCGGATCGCCTCGACGTTCGCGGCCTAAACTCAATAGTTTCAATTATTTGATGGCATATTTGCGCGAATAAACGCCGATATATCGGCAAATATTTTAGAACTATTGACAGGATTTTAAGGCACTGCGATATTAAGGATGCTCGTATATTTTGCGAAATATTGGAGAACATATGGACGGAGGCACCAAGCCCCAGGGGCGAAATGACAAGCGGGAAAAGTTCCGGACTCTGGCCGAAGCCCGCACCAACAAGGCAATTCAGGCGATCGCGCGGATCGGAAATCTGTCGAACCGCCAGATTTACGACTTCGAAGAGGCCGAAGTTCGCAAGATCGTGCGCGCTCTGCGTGAGGCGGTCTCGGCGGTCGAAACGCGTTTCGAGACTCCACGCGGCAAGAGCGGTGGTGGCTTCAAGCTATAGGGGGACGTGCCATGTCTACGACTGCGGTGGCGGCGCTCAAAGTCGCCGATGAGGATTTTGTCGTCGCGAGCCTGATCGAGCGTTGCCCTAAGGCGATGATGATCCGAGAGCTGATGATGAACGCTCTCGAGGCGGCAGCGATTGCCTCTGGTCAAAAGCTCGTCGAGATTAGCGCCGTGCAGCTCGACGGCACGTCAAAGCTGGCAATTTGGAACACCGGGCCTGGTATGGACGCCGGCGAGTTGCTTCGGATGTGCGATATCGCGGCGTCCATCGGCAAGGAGAAGAGCCTGAAGGGCAATTTCGGAATGGGCGCGAAAGTTGCGTCGTTGCCCTCGAACCAACGCGGACTCCGGTATCGGTCTTGCAAAGGCAACCGCGTCCATGAAGTGATTCTCTGCAAGCGCGACGATGTCTACGGACGCCTTCGCCGCTTCCATCCCGACACGAGAGAATATCTGGAGGTCGTCGATGTCACCGAGCTCGCACTTCAGGATGGGCGCTCGATCGATGAAGAATGGACAGAAGTCGTGTTGCTTGGGAACGAGCCAAGTCAGGATACGGTCAAGGACCCGTACAACGGCGATCCGGAACAGGATGCGCAATGGCTCGCGACCTACCTATATCATCGGCTCTACCGCTTGCCGGAGGGCGTTAAGGTCGTATTGATGAAAGGAACGCACAAGCTTGATGGCAATCGGCCGTTCCTTCCCATCCCTGCCCGGCTGAATTTCTTTGAACGCCACGAAACCGTCGAGGCGCCCGCAGGGATCAAGATCCACTACCTGTATGATGCTCCCTACGACAAAGCCACCGGAAGCGGCCATAACAAATCAATCAGCGGCGCCATCGCCTCGGCCGTCAGCACCTGCGCCGTCATCTACAAAAACGAGATGTACGACGTGCGTAAGGGTCGGAACTGGACCTTTGACGCGCCGATCTTCGGAATACCGTTCGGCGCCAGACATATCTCCGTTCACATCGAACTGCCCGCCGACGCCCCGGTTTTGCCGGACGGATACCGACAGTTTCTCCGACACGCGGCTGGAGAACAGCCGCATGTCGCGGCGACGGATTTCTCTGAATTGGTGCGCGAGCATCGCCCGGCCTGGCTGCTCGACATCATCCGGTCGTTCGCGCCCGAAAGTGCGTCAAGCGATGAAATCCGCGACGAACTCCAGAAACTGCTCAACCATCTCAGAGTAAAGCGTGTCAGCCCCAAGGTCGTTATCCAGGGCAACACCAATGTTGAGAATGGCACGGGAGCCGCCGCGGAGCCGGTAGGGGGCAAGAGCACCAATAACGGCGGCGACGGAACGCCGTCCAGGCCGACCGATCTGTCGGTGCTGCCGACGGGGGCCAAGCGTGCCGAGCTGTTCAAAAACCTCGAGCGAGCGCCGGAAATCACGTTGCTGCGCGATGAGGCTGATGTCGAGGAGAAGGGTATTAAGGGTCGTGCCGCACGCTACGTGATGGAAGCGGGACAACTTTTCATCAACATGCTCTATCCGGCGGTTGCCGAGATGCGCGCCCAACTCGAAGCCGAATACGCCGGCGCGGATGAGGTCGAATTCATGCGCGACCTGGCGCTCCAGCATGCCGAGCGCACGATGATCTTGAGGATCGGACGCACCGTCGTTTACGCCCTTGCAAAGCAACTCAACAAAGAATGGGACCAGAACGCATTGAGCGTTGCGTCGTCTCCGGAAAGCCTGAGCATGGCCGCTGACGATTTTGGCGACTCGATGCAAAATGTTCGACGCGCCATCGGTAAAGCCCTCCGGGCACGGCGCGGCGGCGCCGAAATGTCAGAGAAGGAAGAAGAAGCGGCATAGCGAACATGCTGGTGCCGCTTCATGGCCCACGTCAGCGCTCTGACGGGCGCGCCGCCACCGGGCGCTGACGGTCAATGTCGCGAATCGGAATTTGCCGTCAATGATGGAGCCAGGTCAGTGCCCATGCGAGGAAAGAGGGCGGCATCAGATCGATCTGACGCCGCCGCTCTCTGGGATCACGGGCGGCCGCTTTTGTTCTTGGTCGGATCGACCAAGCGATAGCCCTGCCCGGCCTTGGGGGTCGGGGGCAGGGGCTCGCCCCGCGTCACCGTCCGTTCCTTGGCGGTGTCACCCCCGCGGGTGCCCACAATCCCGTATTGTCCCGATCGCGGGGCCGTCTGCCCCGGCTTCAGTGGTTTAGCCATTTTTTCAAGGTCCTTTTGCTCGGAGCCACAACATCTAGCGGTTCACGCTCCACGCCGGCTCAATACCAGCTCTTGACATTGGGATCAAGTAGGAGAAAATAGGACCTATAATTTTTCCCGCATAGGAGTCTCTGCCATGGCCGCTTCGCCGTCGCCGTTGGTCCAACCGATCCCGCCGCGCAATTCCGTCCCCCACCTTCACCTCGCCGACGACGAGGTGTGCCCTCTCTGCGACCAGCCGATCCCCCATGATCGCTACGATGAGATCAAGGCGCGGATCGACGAGCGCGAGCAGGCGCGCGAGTCCGAAATCTCGGCCCGCCTCGGCGAACAGTTCGAGCGCCAGAAGGCCCAGATCGTCGAGCAGGCGCAACACGACACCCAGGCCGCGCTGGAGCGGGCGGCACAGGAGTCGCAGGAGAAGATCACGGCGGCAGCCGAGGAAGCGCGCAAGCTCGCCGAGACCACGGCGCAGGAACGGCTCACCGAGGCCCATCGTATTAGCCAAGAAGCGCAAACGGCGCTCCAGACCCAGCTTCAGCAGGCCGAGACCCAGCGCGGCACGCTCGAAGCCCAGATCGAGACGGTGCGGCGGGAATCGGCATCGGCGATCGAGACCGTCAAGCAAGAGGCGGCAGCGAAGGAAGCGAACATCCGCGCCGACGCCGCGCGCGCGGCCGACGCGGCCGTGCAAGTCAAACTCGCGTCGTTGGCGAAGGAACGGGAGGACGCGGAAGCGGCGCTCCAGGTGCGCATCGCGCAGGCCGAAGCCGACAAGACCGCCGCCCAGGACGCGGGCATGGTGCTGCGCGCTCAGCTCGAAGAGGCCGAGCGCGACAAAACCGCCACGATCGAGAAGATGCAGCAGGACGCCGTGGCGCGCGAGGCCGAGATCCGCCGCGAGGTTCAGGCAGCCGCTGAAGCGGCAACACAGCAGACGGTGGCCGGGCTGACCCAGGCCAAGACCGAAGCCGAAGCGAAGGTCGCCGCCGCCGAACAGCAGATGCAGACCTTGCAGGCCGGATTCGACACGCAGCTCGCCGAGCGCCTGCAGGAGCAGCGCGCGGCGCTGGAGCAGGCGAAGACCGAGGCGGTCAACGCCGAGAAGGCGGCAATCTTCGACGAAAAGCTGAAGCTCTCGAACAAGGTCGAGGAGCTTCAGCGCGCGCTCGACAAGAAGACCGCCGAAGAGCTCGGCGAGGCGGCCGAACTCGATCTGTTTGAGGCGTTGAAAGCCGAGTACGAGGGAGACCGCATCGAGCGCGTCAACAAAGGGCTGCCTGGCGCCGATATCCTGCACACCGTCATCCACAACGGCAGGGAGTGCGGGAGGATCATCTACGATTCCAAGAACCACAAGGCGTGGCGCAACGAGTTCGTTACCAAGCTCGCCGCCGACCAGATGGCGGCTCCGGCCGAGCACGCCGTCTTATCGACGCGCAAGTTCCCGGCCGGCACGCAGCATCTGCACATCCAGGACGGAGTCATCCTGGCGAGCCCCGCCCGCGTGCTCGCTCTTGTGCAGATCCTCCGCGACCACCTGGTGCAGACGACCAAGCTGCGCCTCAGCAACGAGGCGCGCACCCAAAAGACGGCGGCGCTCTATAGCTTCATCACGTCCGAACGTTGCAGGAACTTCTTCGCCCAGATCGATAAGCAGGCGCAGAAGCTTCTCGACTTGCAGCTCAAGGAGCAGAAGACCCATCAGGATGTTTGGAAAAACCAGGGGATCATGCTGCGGTCGATTCAGAAGCTTGGCGGCGACCTGTCGCGCGAGATCGAGACCATCATTGGCTCTGCGGACGCCCCCGAGGTGACGCCATGAACAACGTCGCCGTCAATCGCGACCGCGAGAACGTCGTCAATCTCCAGGAACGGCGCCTCGACCGCACCGTCCTGCGCACCTATCGCACCAGGGCCGACATCGACGACATCGTGCCGAACGACAAGCAGCCGCGCCTGGGACCGAAGATCGACGAGGAGCTGCAACGGCAGATCGAGGCCAATGGCGGCTTGTTCGAGCCGCTGCTGGTCGAACCGCATCCTGACCTGCCCAAGAAATACCGGATCATCGACGGCGATCGGCGCTGGACCAATTCCCGCGTGCTGGTGGAGCAGGGCAAGGAGGAGTACCGCCAGATTCCCATCGAGGTCACCGATCGCACGTTGTCGGAGGAAGACCGGCTGCGTGTCTGGATCTACATCCATCGACAGCGCAAGGAATGGGATGCCAAGGAAAAGGAGATGGTCGCCTACCGGCTGGTGGACTTGATGGGACGCGCCAGCGCGGCCAACATCCTCGGCATCACGGTGCGGGAACTGGACAAGCTGGTCGACGTGTTTGAGGTGTCGGAAAAATTCACCAGCCTCCGCGACCCTAGCGCGGCCATCACCTGGGCGCGCGAGCTGATGGGCGTGAGCAAGAAGCTGTTGACGCCCAGCGTGGTCGAGGCCGTCGTCAAGAAGGTCAATCAGAAGCGGATCACCAATTCGAAGGACCTGCGGAAGCTTCGCGCGATCCTTCCTGACCCGGTGGCGCGCAGCCATTTCCTCACCGACGCGGGCGATCTAGAATCGTCCATGCTGCGGCTTGCCGTGCCAGAGAAGAAGAGCAAGGGCGGATTGTCCGATGACCTGGAGGCCGTCGTCGACTCGATGAAGAACGTACCGTGGACGGCGCTTCAGGAGCTCAAGGGCGATCCGGAGATTCTGAAAAAGATCGACGATGCCGAGGCGATGCTGCGGTCGTTGCGGCAAGTATTGTCCAATGCGAAATAATCTCCGCCAGAAGACGAGCTGGATACAGTTTTGTCAGGCTCATCCTTTCTAAGCGGGCTCGCGCCTGCGCGTGCCGCGCATCGCGCTCTATTCCGCTAGGGCCTAACGGCCCAAGCTCCACCGAGCCCGCTCACGCGGTCTCGGCCCTCCGGGTCACGATCGCTGGCGCTTGCGTCCTGACGGACGCCGGCGGCCGGCGCGCTCTTCGCGCGCCGCGGTCTTTTTCCTGACCCCCGTGCGCAGGGTGGGCGGCGCTCCCGTTTAGGCCCGCCGCGGCGCGCCGCAACCCTCCGCTTCGCTCCGGGTCCTTCACTTCGTTACGGCCCTTCGGGTGCGCCCCGCCTCGATCGGCGGGCCTGTCCGGTCGCATTTCGCCGCCCACCCTGCTTCGGGGGTCAGGCGCGCGAGGTTTTTTGCGAGCGGAGGACCAGCGCATGAGCAATCCCGTCCGGCATCGCGCCAGCGGAGAGTCCCGGCCGAGCCTCTATCAAGAAGTCACCGACAAGATCGTCCGCGAACTGGAAGCGGGCCGCTTCCCGTGGGTGCAGCCGTGGGGAGCCGCGCGGGCTGGCCTTGGCCTGCCGCGCAACGCCGCCACCGGGCGGCGCTACGGCGGGGTTAATATCTTGATCTTGTGGGGGGCGGTGATCGAGCGGGGATATCCCGCGCAGCACTGGCTCACCTTCCGCCAAGCCCTGACCTTGGGCGGCAACGTCCGCAAGGGCGAGCGCGGCACCACCGTTTGCTACGCCGACCGCTTCATCCCGAAGGCCGAGGCCGAACGCGCCGCTAAGGAGGGCGACGAGGCGGCGGCGGTGCCGTTCCTCAAACGCTTCACCGTGTTCAATGTCGCGCAGTGCGAGAACCTGCCCGAGCGGTTCACGCATCAGCCCGAGCCGTTGCCCGAGCGCGAGATCATCCCCCACGCCGAGGCCCTGATCGCGGCGACCGGCGCGGATTTCCGCATCGGCGGGGATCGCGCTTTCTACGTGCCGAGCGCGGACTTCATTCAAGTGCCGCCGCAGCCCGCCTTTGGCGATCAGGTGAATTACTACCGGACGTGCTTCCACGAGTTGGGGCACTGGACCGGCCATCCCTCGCGGTTGAACCGCGATCAGTCCGGGCGGCACGGCTCCAATCTCTACGCCCGCGAGGAATTGGTCGCGGAACTGGCGAGCGCCTTTGTCTGCGCGAGCCAGAGCATCGCGCCCACCGTCCGCCATGCGGATTATCTCGCGTCCTGGCTGGAGGTTCTGCGCGAGGACAACCGCGCGATCTTCCGCGCCGCCAGCCTCGCCAGTAAGGCCGCCGATTTCATCCTCGCCTTTGGTGAAACCGACGCGAGCGCCGCCCCCGTCGAAACGGAGGCCGCCGCATGATCCTCGTCACCGACGACCTCCGCGCGCAATTGCTGCGCAACGGCGAGAACCCCGAGGCCGATCACGCGCCCGTCGTGAAGCTGTTCAATCCCTGCGGTGCGGCCACATGGCTGCTCACCGAAATGCTGCCGCACGAACCCGACATCTTATATGGGCTGTGCGATCTCGGTTTCGGCTCGCCCGAACTCGGCTACGTGAGGCTCAGCGAACTCGAAAGCGTTGAAGGCCCGCTTGGGCTTGGCATCGAGCGCGACCTGTATTTCGAGGCGCAAGCCCCGCTCTCGGTCTATGCCGAGGCCGCGCGGCGCAAGGGCGCGATCACCGAGCGCGAGACGGACTTACGCGAAGCCGCCGCGAGTCTCGGCAAGCGGCTGTTCCCCGATCCCGATCTTCCGCCCCCCGAGGGGGACGGATGACGCGCCAGCCCGGCGCACCCCGGCTCAGTCCGGATCATCGGGCGGGCCGGTTTCCTCTGACGCAAGGAGCAAACGACCATGCAACTCACCCATATCCCCTTCGCCAAGTTGAGCGTTTCCACGCTCAATATGCGTCACGCCCGCAAGGCCCCGGATATCTCCGATATCCTGCCGAGCATCCGCGCGCGCGGCATCTTGCAGCCCTTGTTGGTCCGCCCGAGTAGCGGCGGCTACGAGATCGTGGCGGGACGGCGGCGCTATTTCGCGGCCAAGGCCGTGAAGAAGGAGAAGGGCCGTATCGCGCCTTTGCCCTGCGCCGTCATGGACGATGACGACGACGCGGCGGCCATCGAGGCGTCCCTGATTGAGAACGCCGCGCGCCTCGATCCCGACGCCATGACCCAATACGAGACGTTCACGCGTCTTGTGGGCGAAGGCCGCAGCGTGGCGGACATTGCCGCCACCTTCGGCCTCACCGAGACGCAGGTGAAGCAGCGCCTCGCGCTCGGCGATTTGCTCCCGCAAATCCGCTGCCTCTATCGCGACGAACAGATCGACGCCAGCACGCTCCGCTATCTGACTCTCGCCACGAAACAGCAGCAACAGGACTGGCTCACCCTGTTCGAGGACGAGGGCAGCCACGCGCCGCGCGGCCACCAGTTGAAGCAATGGCTGTTCGGCGGCGAGTCCATCCCGGTGTCGGCGGCGCTCTTCCCGTTGGAGGACTATCCCGGCGAGATCGTGTCCGACCTGTTCGGCGACGAGCGGTTCTTTGCCGATACGGAGGCGTTCTGGGCCAAGCAGAACGAGGCCGTCGCCGCCAAGCGCGATGCCTATCTCGCCAACGGCTGGCGCGCGGTGGAGATCATGGAGCCGGGCCGGCACTTCTCGTCATGGGAATACGAAAAGACCCCGAAGAAGAAGGGCGGCAAGGTCATTATCGCCGTGTCGCATCGTGGCGAGGTCGAGGCCCACGAAGGCTATCTGACCCGCAAGGAGGCCAAGCGGGCCGAGCAGGCCGCGCGCGCGGAAGCCAGCGGCGAGGAACCCGAGCCTGAGAAAGCGGCACGGCCCGAGGTCACGCAGGCGATGCAGAACTACATCGATCTGCACCGCCATGCGGCGGCGCGCGCCGCTTTGGCTGAGCGGCCCGACGTGGCGCACCGGCTCATGCTGGCCCATTTGATCGCCGGGTCCGGCCTGTGGTCCGTGAAGCCCGAACGGCAGCAGGCGCGTGGCGAGGCCATCGCCGCCAGCCTCGCTTCCAGCCCGGCGCAGATCGCCTTCGCCACGAAGCGCGCCGACATGCTGGCGTTGCTCGGCTTGAACGAGGACCGCGCCTATGTCGCGGGCGGGAGCGGGGACGGGTACGCGCTTGCCAGCGTGTTCGCGCGGCTTCTCGCCCTCTCCGAGGACGAGATCGCGCGCGTCACGGCCTATGTCATGGCCGAAACCTTGGAGGCCGGAACGTCCATCGTGGAGGCGGTGGGCAACCATCTGGCGGTGGACATGAGCGGCGCATGGACGCCCGACGACACGTTTTTTGACCTGATCCGCGACCGCGAAATCGTCAACGCGCTAGTGGCCGAGGTCGCGGGCCGGAATGCCGCCAACGCCAATGTGGCCGCCAAGACCAAGCTGCAAAAGCAGATCATTCGCGATTGCCTTGCGGGCACGAACGGGCGTCAGAAGGTGGAGAATTGGCTACCGCGCTGGCTGGCTTTCCCCGCCAAGCCCTATACCAAGCGCGGCGGCTTCGCCTCTACCGACGCATGGGGCCGGGTGCGTCGTCTATTTAAAGCCGACTGACGGCGCGGCGAAAACTTGCGGGCGGTGGCCAAGAGCCGCCGCCCGCTCTTTTCATTTTCATTCTTATAGCAACGTTCGTTCGCTCCGCTGTGGAATCGTGCTTCCGGCACTTGAGGGTTGCTACACTCGTCTTAGATTCACAGTAATTGTCATGACTGAAAAAAAATCATCCGTTCCAGGTGTCGATCCACAGCAACTGCGGTCGGCCTTCCAGCTCGTCTACGACGCAACGGCGGAGGACGATGACACGGCGGCGATGGCGCGGATCGATCTCAACGAACTGCTGAATGCGATCTCCACGACGTTGAAGGTGAAACCTGACACGGCGATCGCTTTGTTCAAGCGCGCCATTGCGCTTTCTGATTTCTGCGCGACGGAGACGCTGCCGGAAAACTTATTCCAGGACGGCCTGCCCGGTCGCGCGCTCTGCGGCGCGGCGGCCAATACTGCCATTCTCGATGTGCCCGGCGACGAGGACGGCGAAATCAGCCATGCGCTCGACGCCGAGGCGATGCGCCAAGCCCTCAAATCCAGCCAACACTAGGGCGTAACGGCGATCACGCCGCGTCTTAGAGTCGCGGGCATCGTCTTTAGATCGATTGCACCGTCAACCAACTCCAAATGCGATGCCAGAAACTCCCGTTTTGCGGCGCGGCCTCGTTGACTGCCACGATGCGCGACATGTGCTTCCGGATATCGAATGTCGGATCGCCGGTCTCGTTCGCCGGATGATGCGGGCACGGCCGATCTGCGAGCGCCGCCATCCGGGCACTCAGGGAAACTGTTCCGCGATTGCCGTCATATTCGAGATAGACGAACTCGGCGGGTTTGGGAAACCAAGGTGTCAGAATCTGCGCGACCAGTCCGACCGCCGTTGAGGCCAGCACGCCGTTCGACCAGACAACCTGCGGGCGCGCACCAGCCGCGCCGTACTTCTCGGCTTCTCGCGCCAGCCGTTCGTCCGTGATGAGCCCGCAACAACGCAAGCATGGCTTGCCCGGCATCGACAAGATGACTTGGCCGGCGACCAAAAAATGGCGGGGCGCGACTTCATGCACATCCATGCCGATATCGATATAGGGTATCAAATGGCGTCGGGCGAAACGTTCAAGTTGGTCGCGCTCCTTGAAGGAGTCGACCGCGCCAACGATGACGTTGCAGCGTCTTAGCGCGTCGATGGCGTCATGCCAGCTACCGCGCACGGGATGAATCCGCGCCAGCGGCTGAAGCCCCTTGATGACGCGCTCCGCAATCAGAACTTTGGCCAGCTCCCGCTCCACATCGGCCAAAGTGCCGCCGATAAGCCTGTTGGTGTTGGTCAGGTCGATATGATCGGGATCGACCGGGACGTACCCACCGATTCCAATATGTGCCGTCTGCTGCGCTGCGTGGGAGCCGCCGCCGCCAATGCCTACGAGGCCGATGGTTGCGGCCTCGAGGATCGCTTCGCTGTCAGGCCCGAGGAAGCTTTGGCGAGCAAGCCGTGTCATGCAGCGCTCCAATGGCGCGTTGGCATACCGACTTCTGTGAATTCGGTGATCGGAAGGTATGCCCGTCTCCGCTCGACCCACATCTGGCCGCGAGCGGAATCGCTGCTGAGCACGATCGCGCCGTGCGGCATCTGCGGTGCGACCTTGAAGAAGTCGGGTATGAACTTCGCGTTCTCGCGGATGTCGACCCCGCTGAACTGTGGAAAACCGCGACCTCCGTGGGAGTGTACGTGGAAGAGCGCGATGCCCGCCTGCATCGCCCATTGCAGCGCGCCACGGATCGCGTTCGGCCCCATCATCGCGCCGACCGAGGGATCGCGCAGGTAGTCTTGGTCTGCGACCGGCCGATAATCGCGGGCGAGGACGAGCAGATCGTCGCCGTCGGCGGAGAGGCCGGCCGAGATGAAGCCGACGCGCTCATGCGCGAACGGATGCCGACGATGCAGGTCTTGTCTCACCGTAGCCGCCAGCGCCACCGTGATCTTGAAATGCACTTTCATGCGACGGCCCGCAGATGGGCGCAGAGCATGGCGGTCCAGCTCAGCGTGGCCGCGACATCCTTCCAGGACGGTGCCCACCAAGACTTTCCCGCGACATAGTGCTGCGCCCAATTGTTGCCGCGTCCCCCAATCTGGCGCTCGAAGAACAGCCGGGTCGCATAGCCGCTATGGGCCTGCGGCACGAGGAGCAGGTTCATGGTCTCGTCGCGTCCCGCTGCTTTGAATCTGAACTCCGGCAGCAGCACGGCAGGCTGGCCGCCCTCTTGGAGGAGGACGGCCTTGTCATGCAGCGCCTGCATGCGCTGCATTTCTGTTGCCGCATCCATCAGGACGATCCCCCGCACGGGACCTGGCTGAAGAACTTCATTCCATCCTTCACTCGCAACTTCGCATTGGGCTTCAGCAGCTCCAACTGGCCCTCAGCGTTGACCAGGTTGAGGAGGTAGCCCGGTTCGACGCCCAGCACTTCGATCAATTGTTCCGTGGAGTAGACGCCCGCCGGGATCTTCTTCTCGGCGCCATCGATGCAGACCGTGACGAGGCGCTTGCGGGTCCGCAGCCGTTCCGTCCCGGCGTCGCTCAACTTGACGCGATCATCCGGGCCGAGGACCCGATCTTCCGCGTCCTCACGCTCCAGCACCAGAACATGGTCCTCATCGACATCCGCGACTTCGCGCAACGTTGGCTCGTTGATCGTCGGCGCTCCCCATTCGTAGCCGCGGCCATCCACCGTGAAGCGGAAGAGGCGGTCGCTCTTGAAGGCTCGGAACGCCTCGATGCCGGGCTTACGGAGATCGACCGCCTCATCGAGGCCGATGGACCGCGTGCCGCGCCGGACGAGCTGGATCAAGACATGCTCGTCTGCCGGCACGAATCCGGCTTCCGTCAGAATCTGCCGGCCGTCCGGCACCGGGTCCTGGAACATCACCCGCGTATCGTTCACCACGGCGGCAAACGCGCCGCTGTCACCGCGCTCGGCGGCAGGTTCGGAGGCGGCGCTGCCCATCCGGTCCTCGGTGAGGGCGCCGCTCACGGCGCTGTCGTCATCGGTCCTCATATCGCGTACCTCGCTTTGCAAATCGTCGCGCCCACCCGGACCCGACCGTCTCGCATAATTAACAGGGCGCGCTTGATAAATCAAGCAAACTCTATGCGCGCTTGATATTCGAAGCAAGACGGCGTAGAAAATTGAGTGGGATCAACATGTTCGGCGGGAGGCCACCGTCATGCCGACACCTACCGAGAGGAGTTCCGTGAAAGTTACGTTGGGTCAGTATCTCGCGTCGATTCGTGCCGATCGCCGCCTGTCGCTACGCCAGGTCGAGGAAGCCACTAACAGGGAAGTCTCAAACGCCTATCTCAGCCAAATCGAAAACGACCGGATTCAGCAGCCGTCGCCTCACATTCTCCACGCCTTGGCGGAGCTCTATAAGGCCGACTACGAACGCCTGATGGAGATGGCGGGTTATATCGCGCCGAACAAGGCGCGCGCAGCCGATCAGCGTCATGGCCGTGTCGCCACGTTCGCCGAGCACAATCTGACCTCGGAAGAGGAGGCGGAATTGATGGAGTACCTCCAATTCATTCGCAGCAGGAAACGCCCGAATGACAAAGGCTGACGACAGCAGTCTCGATCCCGACCAGCGCCGCGCGGTCGAGGAGCGGGCGAAACAGCTCCTTGACCGCGCCGCCGCCTGGGGTCGATTTCCGACTCCCATCGAAGACATTCTTGGTGCTGCGCAAGTGGTCGTCGCCCCGACCAGCGCGTTCGATCCGGTCCAGATCATGGCCTATCTGCGCCGCAAGGCGGCGGATGCGGCCGCGACGCTCAAATCCGCTATCTCGAAAGTCTTTGGCATCTGTGACGCGGAAGAACATGTCATCCATATCGACGACACGGTTTCCGAATCGAAGCAGACCTTCCTCAAGCTGCACGAAACCGGACATCATGAGCTGCCGACCCACCGCAAGCTCTTTCGGTTCTTCCAGGACTGCGAGAAGACCTTGGCACCGGAAATCTCCGACCTATTCGAGCGCGAGGCCAATAATTTCGCCCGCTTCGCCCTTTTCCAGGGCGGCAAGTTCGGCGAGGTCGCTGCCGACTACGATATGGAGATCAAGACGCCGATGAAGCTCGCCAAGAAGTTCGGCGCCTCAATCTACGCCGCCTGCCGCGAGTTTGCGCGAACGCATCACCGAGCCTGCGTCGTCTATGTTCTGGAACCGATCCAGTATGCGCCCGGCGCCGGCGCCCAAGCGGCGGTACGCCGGATCGAACCGTCCATATCTTACGAGGCGCAGTTCGGCTCCCCGATCGATACCGTCATCACGCTGGATCACCCGTTGGGCCGCCTCCTTCCCATTGGGCGGCGCATGACGCGGCCGACCACGCTGTCGATCAAGGATCGCAATGGCGTTGCCCATGAATGCGTCGCGGAAGCCTTCGACACGACGTTTAATGTCGTCATCCTTCTTTATCCCGTGAAGGCATTGACAGCTTCTACCGTGATCCTGCCCGCCGGGTTTCAGGTGCGCCCGGCCTTGTAGCGGGGGGATAGAACGGGGACAAAAGCGGCCGCTTCCGGCCGCTAGGGACAAGGCAGCGATGCTGGAAGCCACGCCAGAAGAAACCGACCAGATTGTTAGCTACATGGCGTCGCAGGCGCCCGATCTGACCGTCGAGTTTCTGCAGAAAGTCTATTCCGAAAACGTCCTCGACCATCGCCATGACGTGTGGGACGTGCATACCAATGTCGATCGCTGGTGGGTCATCACGAACCCCACCAACCTCTATTCCCAAGCGCAGTTCCCGAACATGGATCTCGCCCTCACCTTCCATGTGGGCCTCTGCCTGCGCATCCCGCGCAGCGAAAAGCCGAAGCTGGGCGATTTACCGGTCGAACCGTTCATGCAGTGCTTCCGCTATCTTTCCGAAGCGTCCGACGCCCTGTCGCATGCCCAAGAGGTTGCGGACTATCAGGCCATCGGAGTGCGTTGCCGGGAGTCACTGCTCGCTTTCATCGACGCCGCGCAGAAAGTTGTTCCCTGGACCGCTGCTGATCCGCCCAAACGAGCCGATTTCAAAGCATGGGTTGATCATGTTTGCGGGACCGTCCTCTCCGGCCCGTCACAAAAGGATCGCCGCCAGCTCTTCAAGACGTTGCTCGACAGCGCCTGGGGCTTCTCGAATTGGCTGACCCATACGAAAAGCTCGAAATGGCACGACGCGGAAGCCGCGACATCCACGACCGAACACGCCGTTTCGCTCTGCATCTCTGCTGTCATTCAACATATTCGCGGCGTTCCCGAAGCCTGTCCCGCTTGCGGATCGCATCGGTTGTCGCCTCAGCGCGCGGTCGATCCACAAAGCCCCGAGATCGAATGGGAGAGGCCGGCCTGCATGAAGTGCGATTGGGTCGGCACGCCGGTCCGTATCAACCGGGTACCGGGCATGTTGTCCGCGACGGATTCGCCGCCGCCCGAGGGCGAGTGCATTGTTCCGACGGTCCCGCTCCGGCAATTGGACAGACCCGGACAACCGAAGTAACGGCGGCTACGCCAGCTTTCTGTAGGCGTCCGCAAGCTCCGCGGCATGATCGAGCTGAAGTTGGCGATATGCCGTATCGCCCGCGCCGGGCTCCTTCGGGTCAACCCATTCATATCTCAGCGCGTTAAACAGCCGGATCTGAATGTCGTAGATGCTCGCCGCGATATCCTTCTGCATTGCGCAGTCGCCGCCCACCACCGCGTCGAACTCGATCGACGCGGAAGGGTCGGCGATCACCTCGACCCGATCCATAAACTGACGAAACAACGCCCCTTGGCGGCTCTGTCCCTGCAATGTCCGCTCATACAGACGCGAATCGAAAGCATTGGTGTGACCATAGAACCCGCCCTTGAAAGACGGGTCATCGGAAGGCAGCCTGATCGGCTGATAAAGCCACACGACCGGCTTGAAGAGCTTCAGATCGGTGACCGGATTGCTGATCTCGGCGGCGTATCCGATGCCGTCGAGTTTCAGCATCCCGCTGTTTTCGCCGCCCATCAAAAGCGTCATCGATTGCGGATGCGGCATGCCGCAGCCTCGTGAACAGAAGAAATCAGCCGATACGTTCAGGAGCAGAATGTCGTTGATGCGGCAGCCGAAGCAACTCGGCATGTCGTTGAAGATGAGACTGTCGCCGCCCAACAGGTTGATGCCCTTGTTGTCGCTGTCGAAGACATATACCGCCAGCATCCGGTCTTTCTGTGCGACACGGGTGGATATGTGGAAGTGCGGCGTGATCGCGACGGGATGATTTTCGATCATATGGCGCGTCAGCCAAACGCCGATCCGCACTTTATCAAGCCAATCCAGAAGCGCCACGTAGGCAGACGCTGGCAAGGTTTCGCGCCGCTGCAACGCTGCCACATAGGTCTTAATTTGCGCTTCAAGCGCCGCATATTTGTTATTGCATCCGTCGCAGGCTGGGGCGACGAAATTCGACCAGGAATATCGGATGGGCGCTTTGTCTTTCTTGAAGTTCTGGCCGAAAGTCACCACGCGAAGCGGATCGCCGGTCATTTCAAGAAGCCAATAGGGGATTACATGCTCTCGCGTTTTGTCGTTCGGAGCGCAGCCGCAGAAGATGCAGAGCCTATTTTCGGATAGAGACATTTCTAGTTCCACAGCCGACGTTACAAACTAGCATGATCGCAAAGCGAGGCACGAGCGCCCTGCTGCCGACGCTCCAATTTGCCTGCCGGTCACACAGCTATCGTCGATCACCTCGTCATTCTCGTGCCCAACGCCACGACTTCGCTTTGGCACCAGCACGGCCAGTTGCAGCGCTTGAAGCGCTCCGTTGCGATTTCCGGAAGTTTCGCCCAGCCAAATCCAGCCGCAGGCGCACGAACGCCCTGTTGACGCGGAAGGGAAGGGGGCGGCGGCTCCTGGCGATAGGGGTGCCGCTATCGCACATGACTCGGCTTTCGCGTCTTTTCGGCTCCGGGCGCGTCTTGATGACGACAGGGGCAGACATGCTTCTCCATCTCCGTCGCAGGACCAGTCCCTGCTCTTTGGCGATGACCTATGGGCGTCGTCGTCCCCTGGTGAAACCGTCGCGTCAGACTTTTTTCCCCTGCGCCTGCGGCGCATTCCTCGCGGACGCTGCGCTCCAAAAAAGTCCTCCGCTCAGGTCCTTCGCTGCGCTGCGGCCCCTCCATTTCATTCCGGGGTTCACGGGTCCGAGCGCGCCCATGAACGGTCCGCCATCGCAGGGGATGGTCCCCGCGACAGATTAGGAGATCGAATCATGCCTGCCATCGGATACGTCACCAAGCAGTCGTCCGGCGCCTATAAGGGCCAGCTCAAGACCGTCAGCATCCGCGCCGACATCGACATCGTTCCCAACACCGCCAAGACCGCCGACACCCAACCCGATTTCCGCGTCCTGACGCAGGGCGTCGAGATCGGCGCGGGCTGGACCCGGCTGGGCGAAACTTCCGGCAAACCCTACGTGAGCTTGAGCCTCGCCGCGCCGGAGTTCGGACCGCGCAAGCTGTACGCCAATCTCGGCCGCGCGGCGGGACATGAATCGGCGGACGAGGTCTATGCCGTGATCTGGAACCCGGCCGACTGACCGGCACCTCGCGCCCCCGCGCCTCGCGGCGCGGGGGCTTTTTCTGTGCTCGCAGCAAGAGCGGTCGAATTTACGACGACTCGCCTGCGACTCTGCCGCACTTGCGCTCAATTTGCCTTTATCGCGCTCAGGGGGCGGCGAAGTTTGCTGTCGCCGCTTGCCTTCAGAAAACTGGAGGTCATGCTCATGAGCGAACAATCGAAGCGGGCCAACAACGGTAAGACAGAAAGCCCGTTCCTCAACACCCGGCAAGCAGGCGACTACGTGAAGTTGTCGCCGCGCACGCTCGAGAAAAAGCGCGTCACAGGCGACGGCCCGCGCTTTCGCAAGCACGGACGATACGTGTTCTATCATATCGACGCACTCGATGCGTGGTCGCGAGAACGTGAACAGGCATCCACCTCGGGTGTTTGACCCTACGCGCGCTTCACCGTACCGGCGCTCGGTCCTTACGCTCGCATCACTCGCGCTCGGGCTGATCGGGCTCGCGATGCTCGCCGATCCCGCGCCGCGCCTGGTCTGGAATGCCTCAGCCAGCGCGCCACGCGGACTCTATCTGATAACGCCAACCGTCGCGGTCGCACGCGGCGACCTGGTGCTCGCCATGCTGCCGGACGCGTCGCGCCGCTTCGCGGCGGCGCGCGGCTACCTGCCTGATGGCGTGCCGATCCTCAAGCGGATCGCCGCCACGGCAGGTTCGGAGATTTGCACGGACGGTTATGCGATCACCGTCGCGGGGCGCACGCTTTCCCGCCTCGCGACGGATCGGGCCGCGCGTCCGCTGCCGCTATGGCAGGGCTGCCGTGCGCTGGTTCTGAATGAAGTCTTCCTCCTGATGACCGACGTTCCGGACTCCTTCGACAGCCGCTATTTCGGGCCGGTTTCCACCACGCAAATCATTGGAAAGGCGACCCCGCTGTGGACCGAATGAGCGCAGGTCTTGTGGCGATGGTTGCAGCGTTGCTCGCGACCACATCGCTGCGAGCGCAAGAGCCGATAGCGTCTCTCGACCGCTGGAGCCCGATCATCGCCGAAGCCGCCGCCCGGTTCGGCGTTCCCGTGCGCTGGATACGCGACGTGATGGCAGTGGAAAGCGGCGGCCGGACTGTGCTCGGCGGCCAGCCGATCACGTCGCCAAAGGGCGCGATGGGCCTCATGCAACTGATGCCCGAGACCTATGCGGAGATGCGCCGCGCGCACGATCTCGGGGCTGATCCTTACGCGCCGCGCGACAATATCTTCGCCGGTGCCGCTTATCTCAGGACCATGCACGACCGCTTCGGCTGGCCAGGTTTGTTCGCCGCCTACAACGCCGGCCCGACACGCTATGAAGACTATCTGCGGAGCGGCCGTACCCTTCCCGAGGAGACGATTTCATATCTGGCGGCGCTCGATTCCGGCGGCGAGAACGCGGCATCGACCGCCCAAGCGAGCATAGCGAAAGTCAATTCCGTACCGGTGGCAGCACCGAATGTTGTCTCCGGACGGTCGATATTCTTCGTCCGGAACGGCGTGCGGATCGCGTCGATTTCGTCGGCGCGTACCGCCTCAATCGATCATCGCGCTGCGCCGATCTTCGTGCCGTTAAGCGGCCGGCGGCCATAGCCCCATCCAAAGAGAGCGTAGATGAGTGCGGGTGAGAGTATGACCGGAGCGAAAATGCGGCGAAGGCAAGATGAAACAGTGGCGCCATGTCTGCGCATGTCGTTGTCTGCACATCTTTTTCATAGCGCCATGCCCTGCGGGCACGGCGCCATGCGCCGGCAAGCCGTTGAAACTACTCGCGCGCGATGGCGCCGATTTTCAGGGCGCATCGACGTGCCTATCTCGATGCCATGACACCTGACGACGATTTCAAGCCGAGGCTGGGCAAAGTTCGGTCGCTCGGCGGAAAGAAGGGGCGCCGCTATCTCCAGCGCGTTCTTCATGCCGTCGCCCTGGCCGGCAGCCGCGGACGGTTCGGGCAGGCGCGGCGCGCGCAATTCCATGGCAACCGGATCGGGCGTGGCTCCGGTGTGGGCCGGGTCCTCGCCTCGCGTGACCGCTACGCCGCTTATCGGCAACGCCGCGTTATCATCAAATCCAGGATCGTTAAGCTCGCCGGCAAGGGGATGAAGGCGGCGCAGGCGCATCTACGCTACATCCAGCGCGACGGAGTGACCCGCGATGGACAGCCTGGCGCACTTTACGATGCCGATCGCGATCGGACGGACGGCAAGGCATTCCTCGAGCGGGCCGAAGGCGACCGGCATCAGTTTCGGTTCATCGTCTCGGCCGAGGACGGTGCGCAGTACGACGATCTCAAGCCTTTCGTCCGGCGTCTCATGCGGACGATGGAAGAGGATTTAGGGACGAAGCTGGAATGGGTTGCCGTCGATCACCACAACACCGGCCATCCGCATACCCACATTGTCGTCCGCGGCCGGGACGATCGCGGCACGGATCTAATCATTGCGCGAGAATACCTGACGATCGGCATGCGCGAGCGCGCCGCCGAAATCGTCGCCTTCGATCTTGGTCCGCGCTCGGATTTCGAAATCGAGAACCGGTTACGGAGCGAGGTGGAGCAGGAGCGTTTCACCAGCCTCGACCGGCGGCTGATCCAGGAGGCGGATTCGGAACGGCTGATTTCGGCCGGACATCGCGAAGCCTTCCAGCAAAGTTTGCGGGCAGGGCGCCTGCAGAAGCTGGGGCGTCTCGGCCTGGCTCAGGAGACTGTCCCCGGAGTCTGGCGACTGTCGGCCGAGCTGGAGCCGGTGCTGCGGCGCATGGGGGAGCGCGGCGACATCATCAAGACCATGCACCGCGAGATGGCCGAGAAAGGCATCGCCCGCGCGCCATCGGATTACGTGATCTACGATCCGGCGGCGGCCGAGGCCCGGCCGATCATCGGCAAAATCATCGCGCGCGGGCTGTCGGACGAACACGCCGACCGGCATTTCGTGATCGTCGATGGTATCGATGGCTACAGCCACTACGTCGATATCGGCAAAGGCGAGGCGACCGATCCGATTCCGGACGGCCGCATCGTGGAGGTCACGCCAAAACTGATCGAGGCGCGCGCGGTGGACCGGACCGTGGCCGAGATCGCAGCACTGCATGACGGCCGCTACAGCATCGATATCCATCTCCAACATGACCCGTCCGCGCGCCACGTCTTCGCCGAGACCCATGTCCGGCGGCTTGAAGCCATGCGCCGCCTCGCCGGGATCGTGGAGCGAGAGCCGGACGGAAGCTGGATCATCGCGTCCGATCATGTCGAGCGGGCGGCGTCCTTCGAGCGTATGCAGGGACAGGCCGCGCCTGTGACGATCCGGACGCTTTCGGCATTGGGGCTCGACCGGCAGGTGGGCGCGGATGGCGCGACGTGGCTCGACCGGGAGCTGGTATCCACCGCTCCGGCGTCGCTCCGGGACAGCGGATTCGGGCGGGAGGTCCGCGAGGCGCTGGTGCAACGGCGCCAATGGCTGGTTGCCCGGAGCTTCGCCCAGGAGAACCAGGACCAGGTTATCTATCGCTCCGATATGCTGATCGAGCTACGCCGGCGCGAATTGTCACGGGTGGCTGGGCAGCTTTCAGGCGAGCTCGGGCTGAACTACGTCGAGACGCGAAGTGGTGATCGGGTCGAAGGTCTTTATCGCCGGCATATCGATCTCGCGAGCGGGCGGTTCGCGGTGATCGAGAAGACTCGCGAGTTCACGCTTGTCCCGTGGCGGCCTGCCTTGGAACGCGGGCTTGGCAAACAGGTCTCGGGCTTCGCGCGCGGAGAGACCATTTCCTGGAGCTGGGGACGCCAGCGGAGCGGACCGAATATCGGCTAGGTTACTTTCGCGCCGCGATATCGACGGCTTCGCGCGACGAACGCTCCATCGTCGGGTCCGCCAAGGTCAGCATGCCGACCGGCTTCTGTAGTTCCATGCTTGTCGGGTCCAACCGGAATTCCAAATATGGACTCTTACGCGCGTCAAAGAAGGTGGTCGTGTCTCCCCATAGCCATTCGCGATCAATCTGCCGTTCCGGCTCTCCGTATTGGCGGAAGACATTCTCGCGGAGGGCTTCGCGGTTGAGTGAGGGGTCGAGGAAGCTGTAGGCGATCCTCCATACCTTCGAGCCATCTGGGGTTGGAACTAGCGAGACGTGAACCGCCGCCTTCGATGTTTTGACGTGCATCGTTTGAACACCGGCAAAATCCGTAGGGCGGATATTCTTTTGCTGCTTCATAGCGACGGCCTGCTCAAACGATGGACTGCGCATCTCTCGAAACTCACCGAGTCCGGCCTGCTTTCCGGCTTCCTTAATCTCGGCGACCGTCATGCCAAGACGCAGGTTCTTAATTTCGAATTGCCGCACGTCCCCCGCCAGTGCTGGCGCAGTGGCCAGAGCCGCTATGATCGCTGCTCCATAGATCAACGCACGCATAGTCGCCTCCGATGCTCGATCGGCGGAAGGCGCCCCGGCGAATCCCTTTAGGCGCGATGAACGTTGCGCTTGGGATTCCCGCCAGTTCCGTTGATGGCTTAAGTCTACGCCAGATAGTCTCTCAGGGCCAGTTTTAGGCGCAGGAGTAGTAGAGCGTAAACAAAGGAAGCCAGAGCGCAATTAAGCCGGATTTTCAATTTCATCGCGCGGGAGAATCATTCTTTCCGGGTGAAGCGAGCATGACGCCGCTTCCGACTCCCGGAGCCCCAGGGGATGACCCCGACCAAGATCCTGTTCGGTCAGATCGTCATCGTGTTCGCCATCGTGATCGGCGGGCTGTGGGTTTCGACGCAGTGGGCGGCGGCGATGTTGGGGTATCAGGCAAGGCTCGGCGCTCCCTGGATCGCAGTTTTCGGCTGGCCGGTCTATTACCCTTGGCGCCTGTTCGAGTGGTGGTATGCCTACGAGGCATATGCGCCGTGGGTATTCGCGCGGTCTGGATCGCTCGCGGCGGCGAGCGGGCTCCTGGGTGCGGTGGTGGCTATCATCGGCTCGCTGTGGCGCGCACGGCAGAACCAGTTCGTGACCACCTACGGCTCGTCCCGTTGGGCCAGGCATCCAGAGATCGAGATCGCAGGCATGTTTCGGCCGGCCGGTGTGTTTCTCGGCGAGGTCGGGCGCAAGTATCTTCGGCACGATGGCCCCGAGCATGTGATGGCCTTCGCGCCGACGCGGTCGGGCAAGGGCGTCGGCCTGGTGATCCCCACGCTGCTGTCCTGGACCGGCTCGGCCGTGGTCCACGACATCAAGGGCGAGAACTGGCAACTCACGGCCGGCTGGCGCTCCAAGTTCTCCCACTGCCTGCTGTTCAATCCGACCGACCCGCGCTCCGCTCGCTACAACCCGCTGCTGGAAGTCCGCAAAGGATTGGATGAGGTTCGCGACGTTCAGAATATCGCCGACATCCTAGTCGATCCCGAAGGCGCGCTTGAACGCCGGAACCATTGGGAAAAGACCAGCCACTCCCTTCTAGTTGGCGCGATCCTGCATGTGCTCTATGCCGAGCAGGAAAAGACCTTGGCCCGCGTCGCCACCTTCCTGTCGGACCCGCAGCGGTCCTTCGCTCATACCTTGCGCCGGATGATGGCGACGAATCATCTCGGCACTAAAGACAAACCGATTGTCCATCCAGTCGTCGCCTCTGCCGCGCGCGAGGTCTTGAACAAGAGCGAGAACGAACGGTCGGGCGTGCTCTCTACCGCTATGTCCTTTCTCGGTCTCTATCGCGACCCGACCGTGGCCGCGACCACCGCCGCTTGCGACTGGCGCATTGCCGACTTGGTGGACGCCGCACGGCCGGTGTCGCTCTACTTGGTCATCCCGCCGTCCGACATCTCCCGTACCAAGCCTCTGGTCAGGCTTGTGCTCAACCAGATCGGCCGCCGCCTCACCGAGAAGCTGGAAGGCGATCCCGCGAAGAGCCGCAAGCACCAGCTCCTGATGATGCTCGACGAGTTCCCGGCGCTCGGCCGACTGGATTTCTTTGAAACGGCGCTGGCATTCATGGCGGGCTATGGCATCCGCGCCTACCTAATCGCGCAAAGTCTCAACCAGATATCCAAGGCTTATGGAGAGAACAACGCCATACTGGACAATTGCCATGTCCGCATCGCCTTCAGCAGCAATGACGAGCGGACGGCAAAGAGGATCTCGGATGCGCTCGGCACGGCAACAGAATTGCGCGCCCAGCGGAACTATGCGGGCCATCGGCTGGCGCCGTGGCTCAGCCACGTCATGGTCAGCCGGCAGGAAACGGCGCGGCCGTTGTTGACGCCGGGCGAGGTGATGCAGCTCCCGGCCACCGAGGAACTGGTCATGGTCTCGGGCCTGCCACCGATCCGCGCCAAGAAGCTCCGCTACTACCAAGACCGTAATTTCACGACGCGGGTTATGCCCGTCCCGGTGCTCACCGAGGACGGCTATCACGACAAGCCGGCGGCACGGCAGAACGACTGGAGCGGCCTCGTCCGCGATACCGATATCCGCCTGGAGACGGCAATCGACCGCGAGCTGCGGGACGAAATCGAGGGCGGCTTGCAGCAGGAGCGCCATCCGGGATTGCCGGAGGAAGGACCGACCAAGCCGAAGCAACCCGAACATGATGCCGGACTCGGCCTGTTCGATGACGGCGATGCGACAGCCGATTCACAAGCGATGGACGGAGCGCGCCGCTTGGGCGCCATCGGCCGCGCGCACGCGATCAACACGGGGGACAAGGGGGACGATCTGCTGCCGGCATTCTGAGGGACCATAACCATGAAACCGCGTCACCATCTCTATCTGGACGATGAACTGACGGAACAGTTGGAGGCCCTGGCGGCGAAGCCCGGCTCCTCCAAATCCGCTATCGTTTCGGATGCACTGCGATCCTATCTGGCGCGACGCGGCTCCAAGGAAATCGACGATCTTCTCAAGGTCCGGCTCGACCGCTTCGGTGCCCAGCTTAACCGCATCGAGCGGGACCAGCAGGTGGTGCTCGAAAGTCTCGCCCTGTTCGTCCGCTATCAGCTCACGGTCACGGCGCCGCTGCCGGAACCAGATCAGGCGGCCCGCGCAGTTGGGCAGGACCGCTTCCAAGCCTTCATCGATCAAGTCGGACGCCAACTTGCTAACGGCAAGAGCTTCCGGGGCGTACTCACGCCACAGACCGAGACGCGGGGGCAATCATGACCGCGCGGCCAGACTGCAACGAAAGCTTGGAACGTCGTCGGTCCATGCTCCGCACGGCCATGGGGCCGCAAATCGCGGAGGCCCTGGCCGATCCCGCCGTGATCGAGGTGATGGTTAACCCGGACGGTGCCCTGCGTCTCGACCGGCTCGGCCAAGGCCGGGTCGATACCGGGGCTAAACTACCGGCTTCGGACGTGGAGCGGATCATCCGCCTTGTCGCTACCCATGTTCGGACCGAAGTTCATGCCGGTAATCCGGTGGTGAGCGCCGAGCTGCCAGACACTGGAGAACGGTTCGAGGGACTGTTGCCGCCGGTGTCACTGGCCCCGTGCTTCGCTATCCGCAAGCCTGCGGCGCGCGTCTATACGCTTGACGATTACGTGTCCGACCGTGTGATGGCGAGCGCGCAGGCCGGCATCCTGCGCAACGCTATCGACGAGCGGCGCAATATCCTGATCGCCGGCGGCACCAGTTCCGGCAAGACCACCCTCGCCAATGCGCTCCTGGCCGAGATCGCGCGGCTTGAGGAGCGCGTAATCTTGATCGAGGACACACGGGAGCTGCAATGCGCAGCGCCCGATTGCGTGGCGCTCCGGACCAAACCCGGCGTGGTCGGGCTCGCCGACCTGGTGCGCTCCACGCTGCGGCTTCGGCCGGACCGGATCATCGTCGGGGAGGTCCGTGGCCCCGAAGCGCTCGACATGCTCAAAGCCTGGAATACGGGGCATCCCGGAGGGCTCGCCACGGTGCACGCCAATTCGGCGCAGGCAGCGCTGTACCGGCTGGAGCAGCTCATTCAGGAAGCCGTTGTGACGGTGCCGCGCCAGCTCGTCGCGCAAGCCATTGGCATCGTCGTGTTCATCCGTGGCCGGGGCGAGGGGCGGCGCATCGAGACCATCGCTGAAGTCTCGGGTCTAGACGCCAAGGGCGACTACGCCATTGCTGATCTCACTCCACCGCGCCTGCGTCTCTTGTGAAGGAGAAAGATCAATGTGCGCCCGTTCTCTCCACTTGGCGATTTTTCTCCTGGTCATGGTCGCGGCCGCTGCCGTTGGCTTCACAGATACGGCACACGCGGCGGGCTCAAACATGCCGTGGGAAGCACCGCTTCAATCCATTTTGGAATCGGTCGAAGGGCCGGTCGCCCGTATCGTCGCGGTGATCATCATCATCATCACGGGTTTGTCGCTCGCCTTTGGTGATACCTCCGGCGGATTCCGTCGTCTGGTCCAGATCGTGTTCGGACTCAGTATCGCCTTCGCCGCGACCAGCTTCTTCCTGACCTTCTTCTCATTCGGCGGAGGAGCATTGGTGTGATGAGCATCGAAGGATTCGAGGTGCCGCTGCATCATTCCCTAACCGAGCCGATCCTGCTGGGCGGCGCACCGCGCACCATAGCGATCGTCAACGGCACGCTCGCGGCCGCACTCGGGCTAGGACTGCGCTTGTGGGTAGTCGGATTGATCGCCTGGGCCGTGGGGCACGCGCTGGCGGTATTTGCCGCGAAACGAGATCCGCAGTTTCCGCAAGTGCTGGCGCGTCACCTCAAGCAGAAACCGTACCTGTCATGCTGAACTTGGCGGAATATCGCGGACAGCCCGCATTGCTCGCCGATCATCTGCCCTGGGCGGCGCTGGTTGCGTCGGGCATCGTGCTCAACAAGGACGGCAGCTTTCAGCGCACCTTTCATTTTCGGGGGCCTGATCTGGAGAGCGCCACGGAAGCCGAGCTGGTCGCGACCTGTGCGAGATTGAACAACGTGCTGCGCCGGTTCGGATCGGGCTGGGCGCTGTTCTTCGAGGCCGACCGGCACGAAGCACCCGGCTATCCCGTGTCTGTTTTCCCTGATCCGGCATCCTGGCTGGTGGACGCTGAGCGCCGCGCCGCGTTTGAGGAAGCCGCTGTACTGCAAGGCATGAAGGCGCGGGCCGCCCGCCACTATGAAAGCGGATACCACCTGACACTTATATATATGCCGCCATCCGACGAGGTGAATCGGGCCGAGCGGCTGCTGATCGATGCCCCGACGACTGAAGCCGCCGCCAACTGGAAGGACCGCCTGGCGACTTATGTCGCGGAAACAGACAAGGCGTTGGATCTCCTGTCCGGGATGATGCCGGAATGCAGAGCTCTCGACGATTCCGAGACTTTGACCTACCTGCACCAGACCATATCGACCCAGCGGCATAGCGTCGCTGTCCCTGAAACCCCCATGTATCTTGACGCCGTGCTGGTCGACACCGCTTTGAGCGGTGGCCTGGAGCCGATGCTCGGCGATTGGCATTTGCGGACGCTGACAGTGCTCGGCTTCCCGAGCACGACCCGTCCTGGGCTTCTCGACGACCTCAACCATCTCGGCTTCGGTTATCGCTGGATGACTAGGTTTGTTCCGCTCGACAAGACGGAAGCCAACCGCGCACTTATCCGGCTCCGGCGACAATGGTTTGCCAAGCGCAAATCCATCACCGCCATCCTGCGCGAAGTGCTCTATAACGAGCCCACGCCGCTCCTGGACTCCGACGCTGACAACAAGGTCTATGACGCCGATGCAGCCTTGCAGGAGCTGGGCGGCGATCATGTCGCGTTCGGCTATATCACCAGCACGGTCACGGTTTGGGACGAGAACCGCTCCGACGCAGCCGACAAGCTCCGTGCCGTCGAGAAGACGATCCACGGTCGAGGCTTCACCACGATCCGGGAATCTGTCAACGCGGTGGAAGCCTGGCTTGGCAGCCTGCCGGGCCATGTCTATGCAAACGTGCGCCAGCCGCTTGTCCATACGCTGAATCTCGCGCATCTGGTTCCGCTTTCAGCCGTTTGGGCGGGGCCGCGCCGCAACGATCATCTCGACGGCCCGCCGCTCTTGCTGGCGGAAACAGAGGGATACACGCCGTTTCGGTTCTCGACGCATATCGGCGATGTCGGGCACATGCTGATCGTTGGCCCCACCGGCGCCGGCAAATCCGTCTTACTGGCGCTCATGGCCCTGCAATTCCGCCGCTACCCCAAGGCGCGTATCACTGTGTTCGACAAGGGAAGCTCGGCGCGCGCCGCGATCCTCGCGATGGGCGGTCAGCATCACGCGCTCGGGATCGGCGGCGCGCTGTCGTTCCAGCCGTTGCGAAGTATCGACAATCCGGCGACCCGGAGCTGGGCCGCGGAATGGATTTCCGGCCTGCTCGCTCACGAGAAGGTTCTTGTCACACCTGAGATCAAGGAGGCGGTCTGGTCGGCGCTGGGCAATCTCGTCGGTGCGCCCGCTCGAGAACGAACGATCACCGGGCTCTCGGTTCTGTTGCAGTCTAATACGCTGCGTGCCGCCCTCCAACCCTACACCCTGGAGGGGGCCTGCGGGCGCCTGCTGGACGCGGACGACGACAGACTGTCGCTGTCCGATGTGCAGTGCTTCGAGATGGAGTCGCTGATGCAGGAAGGCGCGGCCATCGTGCCGGTGCTGACTTATCTATTCCATCGGCTTGAAAGTCAGTTCGACGGGCGGCCCACACTCTTGATCCTCGACGAAGCCTGGCTATTCCTCGATCACCCGCTGTTCGCAGGGCGCATCCGGGACTGGCTCAAGACCCTCCGCAAGAAGAACGTTGCTGTCGTGTTTGCGACTCAATCATTGGCCGACGTTGCCAGCAGCAGCATCGCGCCGGCAATTATCGAGTCCTGTCCACAACGCATCTTCCTGCCGAACGATCGGGCCATCGAGCCGCAAGCCAGAACAGCCTATGAGCGGTTCGGGCTCAACGAGCGGCAAATCCAACTCATTGCCCAGGCCATGCCCAAGCGGGATTACTACCTGCAATCGCGGCGCGGCAATCGGCTGTTCGAGCTTGGGCTTGGCCCCGTGGGTCTCGCCTATTGCGGCGCGTCCACCGCTGATGATCAGACAATGATCGACCAGCTTATTGGCCAGTACGGCAATGAATCGTTCGCCGCGACTTGGCTCCGCGCCAAAGAACAATCCTGGGCTGCGGACCTTCTCGATGAATTTCAGAGGGAGGCAAAATCATGAGACTGCGTCATCGCGTTCCCCTGAGTGTCGCCGCTCTCGCGCTCGGCCTTGCCCTGATCTCAGGGAGCCTCCGTGCACAATTGACTGTCTACGATCCCGCTAATCACGCCGAGAACATTCTGCAGGCGGCGCGCGCGCTTCAGCAAATCAACAATCAGATCCAGGCGCTTCAGAACCAGGTCCTTATGCTTGAGAACATGGCGAAGCATCTTCAGCGCATGGACTACTCGTCTGTCGGCTCGATGCAGAACGCCTTACGGCAGATCAACGGCATGATGACTCGGGCGGAAGGCATCGCTTTCCAGGTGAACCAGAGCGAAACCGCTTTCGCCCGTTACTATCCCAAAGAATATGCTGTGAGCGTCACCCGCGACCAGCTTGCACAGGATGCCCGCCAACGCTGGCTCCATTCCATGGACGCGCTCCGGCACACGACTATGGTTCAGGCCCAAGTCGTCCAGAATGTCGAGTCCGACACCGACGAGCTCGCGCGGCTGGTGAACGAGTCCCAGGTCGCGGTCGGCAGCCTGCAAGCCCAACAGGCTGGTAATCAGCTCATCGCTCTGTCCGCCAAGCAGCAACTCCAAACGCAGGAGATGTTGGCCGCGCAATATCGCGCGGACGCGCTGGTCCAGGCACGCGATACGGCTGCGCAGGAGCAGGCGCGGGTGCAGTTCGAGCAGTTCATCGGGCAGCCGCAGATATACACACCGCTACGCTGACGGAATTTCCGCGATGGACGACCTCAACGTCATCGATCGATTTACCCAGACCTTCACCACCTATATCGACAGTGGGTTTGGGTTTCTGACAGGAGAAGTCGCGTTTTTGACTTCGATACTGGTCGCAGTCGATATCACGCTGGCCGGCCTATATTGGGCGCTCAATCAAGAATCCGAAGTTCTAACACGCCTGATTCGCAAGGTTCTCTATGTCGGCGTGTTTGCGCTATTGCTGAATAATTGGACCTCATTTGCGCAGATAATCTTCAATTCATTTACCGGACTAGGTCTGCAAGCAACACCAACCGGCCTGAGCGCAGATAGCTTGCTGCGGCCGGGATTCATCGCTGGGCGAGGATTTGAGGCAGCCTATCCGTTGCTTCAAAAAGCCGGCTCGCTCATGACATTCAGCACTAGCTTTATCAGTAACATGGTGACGGCGCTGGTCCTGCTGTTCGCCTGGGCGATCGTGGTCCTCGCCTTCTTCATCCTCGCGATTCAGCTCTTCATCACGATCATCGAATTCAAACTGACTGTGCTCGCGGGCTTTGTGCTGGTGCCGTTCGCGTTGTGGAACAAAACGTCCTTCCTGGCCGAACGAGTGCTTGGCAACGTGATTGGCTCGGGCATCAAGATGATGGTTCTGGCCGTCATCATCGGCATTGGCAGTACCTTGTTCGCCGATTTCGTTTCGGCCCTGCAGGGGCGCGATCCGACCATCGCGCAGGCCATGTCGATGGTCCTTGGCGCGCTGTCATTATTCGGATTGGGGATATTTGGCCCCGGTATCGCGGCAGGTCTTACCAGCGGTGCGCCGCAACTTGGAGCGGGTGCGGCCATCGGCACCGCCGGTGCGGTGGCCGCCGGCGCTATCGCTGGCGGGGCCGTCGCGTTCGGCGCGGCCCGACTGGCGGCGTCGGGTTCTTTGGCCGCTGTAAAGGCCGGTACATCGCTGGCGTCCGGGGCCTCGACGGCCTACGGCTTGGCGCGGGCAACCGCCGGCTCCGGAGGGATGGCCGGTGTCGCAGCCGGTACCGCCGGCGTCGCTCGCGCGGGCGCCGGGGCAATTGCCAACAGTGTCCGGAGCATTAGTTCGAGAATGTCCGCTGGCGTCGAGGACAGCGCCCAAGATGGGCGGCAAGCCGCCTGGCGCGCTACCGGCGGACAGACGCCCGCGAATTCCAATCAGCGTAGCGCGCCATCCGGAATTCAGGGTGGACCGCCGGACTGGGCGCGCCGGTTGCGGGCCGAACAGCGTCAACGCGCGCGCCTCCACACCACCAGCCAAGCGATCAAGGAAGGCGACAAACCCGGTGGTGCCGCGAATCCCAGCCTCGATGAGCGGGAGGGATAGCGATGCGGTTCAAGCGAGCGCCCCAACGCTATGGAGAAACGCCCGAACCCGCGACCCCTTATCAAAAGGCGGCCCAGGTCTGGGATGACCGGTTGGGGACGGCGCGCGTTCAGGCGAAGAATTGGCGTCTGATGGCTTTCGGCTGTCTCGCCTTGTCCATGGCGCTCGCGGGTGCCTTGATCTGGCAAGGCACCATCAGCCGCGTCACGCCCTATGTTGTCGAGGTGGACAAGCTCGGCGGGGTGCAAGCCGTCGCACCCGCGTTGCAGCCCTATCAACCGACTGATGCTCAGATTGCCTTCCATCTCGCGCGCTTCATCCGCGATGTGCGTTCGCTGTCCATCGACCCGATCGTGGTTCGTCGCAATTGGTTGGAAGCTTACGACTTCGCAACGGATCGAGCCGCTCAAACCTTGAATGAGTTCGCCCGCGCGGCCGACCCCTTCAAATCGGTGGGGGAGCGCACCGTGTCCGTGGAGGTGACGAGCGTGGTCCGTGCGTCGCCGGACTCTTTCCAGATCAAGTGGATCGAACAGAGCTGGAAGCAGGGCAGTCGCGAACGCACCGAACGCTGGACCGGCATTCTCTCTGTCGTGATCCAGCAGCCGCGCAGCGCCGACACGCTGCGCAAGAATCCGCTTGGCATCTATGTCCACGGCCTCGACTGGTCGCGCGAACTCAACGTGGGAGAAACACAATGACCATCCCCACCTACGGACGTTTGCTCTTAGCGGGCGCTTCGCTCTGCATCTTGTCCGCTTGCGGGACGGGTAAAGGCGCGCTGCCGCCGGCGATCAGTTACGACAGCGAGGATTTCAAGCCGGCGAGCATTGAAGCCGAGCCGCCTAAGCCGGTCGAGATCGTCACGGTTCCCGAGCCGTTGCCTCTACCAGGCCAGTTGAAGCCCGCCCCGGACAAAAAAGCCCCAGCCGCAGACAAGCGCCCGCCCACGGCAAGAGTCGATGCCGCAAATGCGGCGGCGCGTAAGGAGCCCGATCGCAACACTTACATCAATGCCATACAGATGCACCCGTATATGCCGGGCGCGCTTTATCGGCTCTATGCCGCGCCGGAACAGGTCAGCGATGTTGCGCTTCAACCGGGCGAGGAGCTGGTCGCGGTCTCGGCCGGCGACACTGTGCGATGGGTGGTTGGGGACACGACCAGCGGGTCGGGCACGGACAAGCAGGTCCATATCCTTGTGAAACCCGTCGCGCCGCATCTCAAAACCAACCTCGTCATCACCACCGACCGGCGTACCTATCATCTCGAGTTGGAGAGCACCGATCGCACTTACATGGCCGCGATCTCTTGGCACTATCCGCAGGATCAGTTGATGGCCCTACGCCAGCGCAATCAGCAGGCCAGCGACCGAGAAACCATCGATCGTGGCGTGGTATTGGATCGCTTGCGCTTCCGCTACGAGATCACCGGCGACAACCCGCCGTGGCGGCCGGTGCGCGCTTTCGACGACACCAGCAAGGTCTATATCGAGTTCCCGCGTCGTATTGATCAGGGCGAGGCGCCGCCGTTGTTTGTGGTCGGGCAGGATGGCGGCAGCGAGCTCGTAAACTACCGGGTCCGCGGCACCTATTACATCGTGGATCGTCTGTTTGCCGCCGCCGAACTGCGGCTCGGTCACGAGCCGCAACAGGTCGTCCGCATCAGCCGCACCGACGGTCAGCAGCGGGCGGCGAGGCAATAGCTATGAGCGACGCTCCGTCCGACCCTCTGACCTTGCACGCGCGGCCCCGGCCGGTTCTCCGGTTCAACCGCAAGCTCATCATGGTTGGCGCGGGTATCGGCTCGGCTGCATTGTTGGGCGCTACCCTGTTCGCGCTGGAACCAGGAGCCTCGCGCAACCGGGACAACGGACGAGAACTTTACAACACGGACCGCAAGACCACCGCCGAGGGCCTAGCCAATATGCCGCGCACTTACGACGGCGTCGGCAAGCCCGTTCCGATCCTTGGCCCGCCGCTGCAAGGCGATGTCGGCGCCGCAGCCCTGCAGAAGGAGCGGGACATGGGGACCGCGCCGCAGCCAGTGCAGGATTTCTCGTTCCGACCGAGCGCGGAGGACGACGCGGCGCGCGCGGAGCGGCTGAGGCTCGCGCGCCAGGCACTTCAAGCCCGTGAGGCGGCCGTGTTTTTTCAGACGAGCGCCAAGCGGCAAGCGCCAAATAGCCGCCCGCCGACCGATCCTGCGTTGGCGATGGAAACTGCCGGTGGATCGGCGCAAGCGGTTGATCGGCTGGAGCTCGATCCCGACCGCGACCAGAACAACCAGCAGCGCAAGCTCAACTTCCTCAACAGCAAGCCTGATACCGCTATCTACAATCCGCATTCTTTGCAGACGCCGGTCTCGCCCTATCAGGTCATGGCAGGCAGCGTGATCCCTGCCAGCCTCGTGACCGGCATTAACTCCGACCTGCCGGGCACGGTTATCGCGCAAGTAACAGAGAACATATTCGATTCTCCGACTGGCAGGCATTTGTTGGTTCCACAGGGTTCTCGCCTGATAGGCAAATACGACAGCGTCGTGGCGTTCGGTCAAAGTCGCGCGCTGGTGATCTGGAACCGGATCGTTATGCCGGACGGCACAAGCATGGTGATCGACAATCTGCCAGGCACCGACACGGCGGGATACGCCGGTCTCGAGGATGAGGTCGATTATCACACATGGCGGTTGATCACCGGTGTTGTGCTGTCGACCTTGCTTGGCGTCGGGACGGAATTGAGTCTCGACGACGAAAGCGATCTCGTTCGATCTCTCCGCCGGTCCACTCAGCAGAACACCAATCGTGCCGGCCAACGCATCACGGAGCGCAATCTAAATATTCAGCCGACGATCACAATCCGCCCAGGCTGGCCCGTTCGAGTCATCGTCAACAAGGATCTCGTGCTGAAGCCCTACCGGGGCTGAGGAGGCGTCATGCCCGATCTGAAACTCGCGAAGCTGCCCGACCGGACGCCCGTGAAAATCACCGTCACCGTGAGTCCGGAATTGAACCGCTCGCTTCAGTCTTATGCCGAGCTGTACCGCGAAACCTACGGCGAGCAAGAAAGCATCTCGGAGCTGATCCCCTACATGCTCGAAGGCTTCCTTGAGGCCGACCGCGGATTCACAAAGGCACAAAAGGAGCGAGCAGGCGGCAAGCCCGATTGATGTTCAACGTCAGCAACGGAGGTCGTTATGTCGATCATCGGTACATTCACGCCCGGAAAGAACGGCGGCTGGGAAGGCACGATCCGCACCCTTACAATTGACGTGAAGGCGCGCCTCGTCCCCAACGACAATCAGGACAGCGAGCGGGCGCCGGCCTTCCGCGTGTTCGCTGGCCGCTCGGAACTAGGCGCGGCGTGGCGGGAGCGGAGCGGCGGCGACAATCCCCGTGACTATTTGAGCGTCCGCCTGGACGATCCGAGCTTGCCGGAGCCGATTTCGGCCGCCCTATTCGAAGCTACCGATGGGAAAGAGGCCCAGCTCGTGTGGAGCCGCCGACCGCATCATATTGGAAAATAGACGTTTTCGGGTCATTTCCAGATATGATGCGCCGCAGTTGCTGTTTCATATTGAAAAATGGACGAATATGGGCCATTTTTCGATATGATGTTGCAACCTCGCTCCAGCCTCGCCGACTACGTAATGCAACTCCAGGCGGAAGGGAAAATCTCCTTCACGCCCGAAGACGCAATCGCGCCTCTCGGCATCAGCAAGGCGGCATTTCTCAAGGCGGCCGCGCGTCTCCAGAAGCGTCACATGCTGCTCAACCCACGCCAAGGATTCTACGTGGCGGTGCCGCCGCAATACATGTCGTGGGCGGCGCCACCGCCCAGTTGGTACATCGATGCACTGATGCGCCATGAGGGCAGGCCCTACTACGTGGGCCTGCTCAAGGCGGCCGAGCTGCATGGCGCCGCGCACCAGGCAGTCATGGAATTCCAGGTGATCACGGACCGGCAGCTCCCGAAGATTCGTGCCGGCCGCTCCTGGATTACTTTTCATTTTCGCAAGGACATGAGTGGCGTGAGCGCTGGCATCGTCGAGCGGAAGACCGACACGGGCAGCATGAAAATATCCTCGGCCGAGCTGACGGCTTTGGACCTGCTGCGCTACATGCCTGTCGTCGGCGGAGTCGACGCCGTCGCGACGATCCTTGCCGAGCTCGCTGAGAATCTGGACAGCGCGAAACTTGCGGACCTTGCACCGCACTTCGAGCGTGCCCCCGTGCAACGGCTTGGCTATTTGCTCGATCATCTCGGCCATGGAGACAAGGTGGCGGCGTTGCACAATGTTCTCTTCGAGAAGCGGATGCCACCCTGGACGTCGCTTGAGCCGGAGAAGCGCGGAATCGAGCATGAAGGTGCAACGCCAGCCCAGCGCAACGAGCGATGGCGCGTCCGTGTGCGCCGCAATCCTGATATCGACGAATGATTCCAGCGCAGAATATTGTCGCCTGGTCCCAACGCGCGCCTTGGACGGAGCCGCGTCAGGTTGAGCAGGATCTGATCATCTCGCGCGCTCTCGTCGAGATCTTCGGCGACGCCTTCCTGACCAAGGAGTTGCGTTTTCGCGGGGGAACCGCGCTCAACAAGTTGCACTTCCAAAAACCTCTGCGCTATTCGGAAGATATTGATCTCGTGCGCACGACCGCTGGCCCGATCGGCCCGGTTCTTGACCGGGTGCGAGCCATCCTTGAGCCCTGGCTTGGCAGGCCACGCTTCGATCAGAGCGATGTTGCGCCCAAATTTCGCTTTCGCGCGGAAGCCGAGGATAAATCGGTCATGATCCGTCTGAAGCTTGAGATCAACACGCGCGAGCGGGAGTCATATGACCCGCCCATCGAGTTTCCCTTCACAGTGGAGAACCCCTGGTTTTCCGGTAAGGCGAATATCCCGACGTTTTCGAACGAAGAGCTGTTAGCGACCAAGCTGCGCGCCTTGCTCCAGCGCGACAAGGGCAGGGACCTCGTGGACCTTTCGCATGCACTGATCACGTTTCCCGATCTGGACGTGAAACGCATGGTCGAATTGTTCGGACGCTATCTGGCGCTCTCCAACCAGGCGATATCGCGCGCGCAGGCCGAGCAACGGATGTTTGGTAAGCTGGACCGTCCCAACTTTATGTCAGACGTGCGCCCGCTGCTGACCGCCGATGAAGCCGAACGGTTTGACGACAAGGCGGCAGTGGCAGCGTTTGTTGCTGTGTTCGCCCGGATCATTCGCCAACTTCCGGGGCAGCCGTGGGCGAGGACGGCCGATAAAATCGAGCAATTCGGACTGGCCGAACTCGCGGGCTAACAGACAGTCAGAGCCTATTCAGCCGATATAGCTTTGGTAAAACAACAATTGCCCGATTTAAATCCCTCTCGCGTTCCGCCGCGCGGGGCGTCTTTTCTGGCCCACCGGCGAGAACGGACCATTATTGCTCCGCGTGCTGGACATGGGCCGCGCGTCGAACAAGGCGTCGATAATCGGGCAATCGGGCACACGGCTTCCTGTGCACTGCGCGGCCATGTCCCTCATCACGCGCTCCAAGCGGCGTAAATCGGCGATCTTTCCTCGAACATCTTCGACGTGCTCAAGGGTCAGGGCGCGAACCTCCGCACAGGTATAGGTGTGCCCGTCGACGAGACGGAGCAGCCCGCGCAACTCGTCGAGGCCGAAGCCGAGTTCGCGACCGCGCCGAACGAAAGCCAATCGCTTGAGATGATCCGGCGCGTAGACGCGGTATCCCCCGGCGCTTCGGGCCGGTGCCGGCATCACGCCGATCTTCTCATAATAGCGGATGGTCTCGATGTTGACGCCGCTCTGCCGTGACAGCTCTCCAATCGAGAGCCCATTTATCGGGCTCATGGCCGATCTCCCAAAAGCGCAAAAAAATCTCTTGAGCCTGTAGTGACTACAGGGTCTAGGGTCACGCTAGTTCAAACCAAGAGTGCCGGCAATGACGATTCGCGAGGATGTTTTGATCTCGAGCGGCGGCCTGGAAAAACAGGCCGAACGCAGAGCAACGGGCGCCACCCTCTTGTCGGCCGGCGGCATTTTGGCGGCGCTGGGCGCGGCGTCGTGCTGCGTGGTGCCGTTCGCACTGTTCATGCTTGGCGTCAGCGGCGCATGGATCAGCAACCTAACGGCGCTTGAGCCTTACCAGCCAATCTTTGCCGTCGTCACCTTCGGGTTTCTCGCCGGCGGATTCTACCTCATCTACCGCAAGCCCAAGGTTGCCTGCGCCGAAGACAGCTATTGCGCGAAGCCCGCCTCCGCCCGCGCCGCGAAAATCGGCCTTTGGACGGCGACGGTGTTGGTCCTCATCGCGCTCGGCTTCCCCAAGCTTGCCCCTTTCTTCCTATAGCCGAAGCCTGAAGCGAGAACGTGAAAGGAGATTCTCCATGATCCGACATTTGGTTGCTGCGGCAGGTCTCGCTGCCCTGCTGTCGCCCTGGGCCGCTCAAGCGGCCGACAAGACCGTGATTCTCAATGTCGACAACGCGACCTGCGAACTCTGTGCGCCGATCGTCAAGAAGACTCTGGCGGCTGTGTCTGGCGTCAAGGCGGTCCAGATTAAGGAGGCAGACGCAATGTCGGGCGCTGTCGCGACTGTCACTTTCGACGATGCGGTCACCGGCCTGCCGGCGCTCATAGCCGCAACGACGAAAGCCGGATATCCGTCGCGTCTGGCGAAGCAGGGCAGCTAGCGAAGAAAAAGCGCATGACTCCAACTGCCCACGCGGTCAGAGACGGATTCGCCGAGTATCTGAGACATGGGCTGTTACCGGCGACTACGCCAGAGATGCAGAAGGTGGGCGTTACGCTCTACCGGCTGCTCGGCTGCGGGTCGCCAGTGACGCGCGCGCAGCTCGCGCTTGCCTGTGAACTTTCGCAAGAGCAGACCGATCAATGTCTCGGTGAATTCCCGCCAACCTCGCTCGAAGTCGATCCGCGCGGTGACGTGGTGGCCTTCGGCGGTTTGAGCCTTCTGCCGACACGCCACGCCTTTATCGCAAGTGGCACCGAGCTTCACACCTGGTGCGTCCTTGATGCGTTGTTCCTGCCGGAAATTCTGGGCAAGGCGGCGGTCCTCGCGACGCAATGCCCGGCCTCGGGAGCGACGTTTATCGTGGAGTTGGAACCGGGCAAGCTCGGCGCAGCACACCCGCCAGGCAGCGTCATGTCGGTTATAGCGCCTGACCGCGCCGCCTGTTGCGCCGATCTCCGGCGATCATTTTGCGACCACATCAGCCTGTTCCGGGATCGAGAAGCGTTTGCCGCTTGGTCGCGCGGTCGCACGGACGTGGAATGCTTGACGCTGGAAGAAGCGCAGCTTCTTGCATGTCAGCGCAATGCGCTACGGTATCCCGACATCGAGCTCGGACCATGACGCAGCGCCCAAGCAACTTTCATTACGACCAAGGCGTCGAGCTGCACGCGACACCGTCGAGACCCGAGGAACCTGGAGCGAAGCCGGTTCTCTATCTCGGTCTCGCTGGCGCGGCTTTAGCGGCCCTCTGCTGTGCTGGCCCGGTGTTGATCTCGCTTCTCGGCGTGGTCGGATTGTGGTCGTGGGGTGGATGGTTCGGTTACACCTCGTTGCCGTTGCTGGCCGTTATGGCGCTCCTTGGCGTCGGCGTATGGATTCTAAGGCGGAGGCGGCGTGCAACCGGGTGCTGCACGACAGTAGTTGACAAGGAAGGGGTTTGAGATGGCCGATTGTTGCACCATCAGCGACGCGCTGAAGCGCCGCTACGACCTCGCGGTCATCGGCGCGGGCTCGGCCGGCTTCTCCGCGGCGATCACGGCGGCCGGTCTCGGCGCCGAAGTGGCGCTGATTGGTCACGGCACTATCGGGGGCACCTGTGTCAACATTGGCTGCGTACCGTCAAAGACCTTGATCCGCGCGACGGAAACGCTTCACCAGGCGAATGCCGCTACGCGCTTTGCAGGTATCCGCGCGCAAGCGCGCATCGAGGACTGGCGAGCGGTCATGCGCCAGAAGGACGAGTTGGTGCTTTCCCTCCGCCGCAGGAAGTATATCGAGCTTTTGCCGGGCTACGACAACATCACATACATAGAAGGCCAAGCGCGCCTGATCGATGGTGGCGTCACCGTCAATGGCACCTTCGTTCACGCCGGAAAGGTGATCATCGCCACCGGCGCCGCCCCGGGTCTGCCGTCGATCGCAGGGATCGAGAGCGTGCCTTACTTGACGAGCACGACGGCGCTTGCTCTTGAGCGCCTACCCAAGTCGCTATTGGTAATCGGCGGCGGCTATATCGGCTGTGAGCTCGGCCAGATGTTCGCGCGCGCCGGTGTGAAGGTAACCATCGCATTTCGCACGCGGCTGCTGCCGGAGGCCGAACCCGAAATCAGCGAAGCCTTGACAGGCTATTTGCAGGCGGAAGGAATCATCGTGAGGGGCGGGCTCTCCTATCGCGAGATCCGGCAGGACATGGGCGGAATTGTACTCTCCGTCGTGGCCGACAACGGTAACGAGACCATCAAGGCCGAGCAAGTGCTTGTGACTACGGGTCGGCGGCCCAACACGGAGGGAATGGATCTCGTCCAAGCGGGTGTCGAGCTTCAGCGCGACGGGAGCATCAAGGTCGATGACCGGATGCGCACCTCGATGGCCGACGTCTATGCCGTCGGCGACGTCACCGGACGAGACCAGTTTGTCTACATGGCCGCGTATGGCGGCCGGATTGCAGCAGAGAACGCGCTCAATGGCGACAGTAAGCGCTACGACGCGAGCGCGATGCCGGCGATCGTTTTTACCGACCCGCAAGTCGCCAGCGTCGGCCTGACCGAGGCGGCGGCGCGGCGGCAGGGTCTCCAGGTGCGCACCTCCGTCCTCACTTTGGACAATGTTCCACGGGCACTTGCCGCGCGCGACACGCGCGGACTGATTAAGCTGGTCGCGGAAGCGCATAGTGGACGGTTGCTCGGCGCCCATATCTTGGCGCCCGAGGGTGCCGATAGCATTCAGACGGCGGCACTCGCAATCAAATGCAGGCTTACGGTCGAACAGCTCGCAGAGACGATTTTCCCCTATCTGACAACGGTCGAGGGGCTAAAGCTCGCAGCGCTGAGCTTCACGAAAGATGTGGCAAAGCTGTCTTGTTGCGCAGCGTAGGGGGCGGGCTGGCAGACTGTCAGAGCCTACTCAGCCGCTATCGGGATCGGCTTTTCAGCGGCACTTCCGGACTTTTGGTTTGCTTTCGCTTTCCGCGCCACTTTCTTGCGCATCGCCTTCTCGATCGTTTCGGACACACGATCCGCGGCCGATTTCACCGGATTGTCGGCCAGATGGGCGTATCGGGCCGTCGTTTGGACCTGCGTATGGCCCAGCAGCTTGCCGATCATCGGCAAGCCTTCGCCGAGCGCGAGCGCGCCACTCGCATACGAATGGCGGAGATCGTGAATGCGCACATCGTCGAGCCCTGCTTTCGCTCGGATACGGCGCCACGGATGTTGAAGGTCGGTCAGATGGCTTTTCTCCTTTCGCCCTGTGACGACATAGGGGTTCTCGTCGACCTTTTTGATGCCTTTGAGGACCTTCACCGCGGATTTTCCAAGATGGACGATCTTTGCGCCGGTTTTGGAATCGGGCAGCCGCAATTCCTGCGCCTTCAAATCCACATGATCCCACTTCAAGGTCATGATCTCGCCTAGCCGACACCCGGTCAGCAGGAGAAGCCGGATCGCATCGACAGCCGATTGCGTCTCTGATTGATCCTGCTCGGTGTCCCGGAGCGCCTTCCCCAATGCCGCGAACTCTTCGGGCGACAAAAACCGCTCGCGCTTCTGCTCGACATATTTCTTGACGTGGAGGCACGGATTGCTGCCGTCGAGGCGCAGGCCCCAGACCTCCGCACAATTGAACATCTTCGAGAGCACGCCGAAGGTCCGGTTGGCCTGGTAGGGGATATGGCTGAGGCTTTGGTGCAGCTCGGCGATGTCCCGTCGCTCGATATCGGTCACCTTCCGCGTGCCGATCTTCGGATTGATAAAGAGCTCGACGGAGCGTTTGTATTCCGCCTGTGTGCTCGGCTTGCAGTGGATGGCGACGTGCTCTTTCAGGAACCGCTCGCCGAGGCCCTTCACGGTCGGCGCGACGCGGGCCTGATCCTGCTCGCGGACCGGATCGTTGCCCGCCTTCGCTTCCGAGAGAATGCCCATTGCCTTGATCCGGGCTTTCTCGGCGGTCACCGGGCCATGGGTGCCGAGCGTTATGCGCCGCTGACGGCCTTTGATGCGGCACTTGACGATGTAGACCTTCCGGCCGGTCGGCCAGACGCGAACGCCGAAGCCGCGGAGTTCGTCATCCCAGTGGACGGTTTCGACCGGTCCCGGCTCAATCTGATCAACGACGCGTTTCGTAATCTTCGCCATTTGGTACCTTTTGTGTGCAGGGACCAAGTCCCGGGCCTAACCCTCAGTTTTTCGACCTGACGCCTGCGCCTCTTCAGCTCGCTTTCGGCTAGGTACCAAATAGGTACCACTCGAACGGCAATCAGGAGAATTTTGAGGGTAACGAGGTCGTAGCGAGAATCAAAGGAAAATCTAGGAGATATAGTAGGTTAGGGTAGGTACAGCGAAGATGGGCGAAAGTGGTTCGGGGCCAATTAATCAGTCTCATAACCTGAAGGTCACAGGTTCAAATCCTGTCCCCGCAACCAACCTAGAAAAGGCCATCGTATCAGATAGATACGGTGGCTTTTTTGTTGTGGCGGGGCGCTGGGCCGATCGCCACGGGTAAGCAGTAGGTAAGCACTGAGGCCGGGGCGATTTGGCGCGCTGCCCTGCTTCCGTGGATCTAATCCCGACTCTGGGTTTGTCCGAAATCTGCGGTATTTATCGGACAACGGCGGGCCTCCCATCTGTCCGAAAAATGATGTATATTTCGGACAAATGGAGATGCCGGTATGCGAGGCCCAGCTCTCGATCTGAAGACCCGAATTCTCGACCGCGTAGCCAGCCAATCGGCCGCAGTCTGGACCCCCGTCGATTTCCTGGATCTCGGCCCCCGTGACGCCGTCGATAAGGCTTTGCAGCGCCTCGCTCGCTCGCACGATCTGCGCCGCATCGACCGCGGGCTGTACGACAAGCCCGGTAGCAACAAGCTCACCGGCAAGCCGACCACACCCGATCATCGCGCCATCATCGATGCAGTGGCCCGCCGTGATCGGACACGGCTCCTCATCGATGGCATGACGGCTGCCAACGACCTCGGCCTCACTACCGCCGTGCCAGCTCGGATCATTGTCCACACCGATGCGCGGCTGCGCCCCATTAGGCTCGGTAACCTTGCCATCCAATTCAAGACAAGCGCCCCAAAACGCCTTTACTGGGCTGGGCGCCCCGCCATGCGCATCGTCCAGGCCTTGCACTGGCTACAGGACACGTTGCCGTCCAATCGGCCGTCGATCCTGCGCCGACTCACCTCCATCTTAAAGGACCCTAAGCACGGGCCTGCGCTTCGCGAGGATCTGCGCCAGGGCATGAGCGCAACCCCGGCCTGGATGCAGTCCGTCATTCGCGAGCTCCTCGATAACACGGGCCTTCGGCATGATGCCGATGATCTGGACGATCGGCATGGCGATCAGCCATCGAGCCACCATCATGGCAATCAACACCATGCTCATGATGCCGATCGCGATCAGCATCAGAACATGGGCCGTCCTCGAGGCCGCCGATGATGAACCCGGCATTCCGCGAAATCATCTCGGCCGCCGCCGGCGATCGGCGCGACCTGTTCCTAGCCGCTGCGCGCCGGCTGGGAACCACCGAGCAGAATGTCGAGAAGGACTTCTGGGTCTGCTGGACCCTAGATGCTCTCTTCAATGGCCTTCCGGCGGGCGGACCAAGACTCCTGTTCAAGGGCGGCACGTCCTTGTCCAAGTCCTTTGGCCTGATCTCGCGGTTCTCGGAAGACATCGACGTCACGGTGTTTCGCGACGATATCGGCCAGGCAGCGTCGATTGCGGAATTGGAGGCGCTGAGCGGCAAAAAGCGCAAGGCGAAGCTCGACGCCATAAGGGCTGCCTGCCAAGCCTATATCGCTGATGACCTTCAAGCCGAACTCGGCCGAATCATCGCTGCCGAATTTTCGGCCGCCGGGGCGTCCGCTGACCGGGTCCGCGTGGAGCTCGATCCGGATGATCCTGATCGTCAGACCTTGATACTGTGGTACCCGAGCGCAACAGACCCCGACGACTACGTTAGGCCAGGCGTACGAATCGAGTCGGGGGCGAAGTCCGCGCTCGACCCGAACCGGCCGGCCGTCATAAAGCCCTATGTAGCGGACGAGCTCGATCGGCTTGACCTCACGGTCCAGGGCGTCCTCACGGTCGAGCCAGCCCGGACGTTCTGGGACAAGGTGGTGATTCTGCACGGCCTCCGAAGCTGGTTCGAGCGCCGCGCGGTGCTACGACAGGAAGGCCAGCGCGTCTCACGACACTACTACGACCTTCATCGCCTCGTGCGCTCGGACATTGGCCCGGCCGCAATCAGCAACCGGGCTATGGCCCTCGACTGCGCCAGCCACGCAAAGATGTTTTTCGACCGCGCGGATTTCGATCTTGAGCATGCCATTCCTGGGAGCCTTTCATTGGTGCCCGCGCCAGCGATGCTCGATGCCTTACGCCGTGACTATGCCGCCATGTCCGGGATGATCTTCGGTGTCGCTCCCGACTTCGACCAGGTGATGACCACGATTGCGGATCTTCAGGCGGACGTGAATGCTCTGCCGCGGTAGGGATGGCAATGCACTCTAATCCGACGCCGGATTGCATCCGGAAGGTTTGGTAGCGATGAACGCTTCGACCATTCTTGAAGGCCTGACCCAGCCTGGTCAGATGCTCGCTTTTTGCGACGACACTGATATTTCGGGTGCCCCTGTCGAGTGGTTGGCCCCCGACCTGCGAATTTTGTGCGCCGTCGTCATGCCGTCTGAGCATTACGCGGTTGCTGCTGCCGAGATGAAAGAGAGATTGGAGAGCCTAGGACAGACCGAATTTCACGCTACCGAGATCGTAAATCCAAAAACGAGCTCTACGTGGAAGGCGGTACCGGTCGAGAAACGCCTCGAAGCCTTCGGCTTTCTGCGGGATCAGCTCGGGCATGACCTGCTCCCCTGAAATGCCCCCGGTTTAGAGTTAGGGTCCGTTCCAGAGTAAGCGTCATCCCGGCACCCTTGTAGCCACGGCCTCGTGACGAGCGGATTGTCGGCGGGTAGAGACCGCTCTTAAGAGTGGTCGTAAAAGCACTCGCAAGGACCCGGCATCATGCGCGGCGAAGTTTTGGATGGCCCTGAGCGTCGCCGACGCTGGAGCGAAGACGAGAAGGCGACGATCCTCGCTGAGCTCGCGAAGCCAGGAATGCGCGGCACGGAAGTGGCGCGCCGACACGGCGTGAGCAGCGGGCTGCTTTACACATGGCGCAAGGAGCGACGAGCCGCTGCCGCTGCTTCCGCGACGGAGATGCCCTTCGCCCCTGTGCTGCTGACGGGGCCGGCGCAAGCCCCCACAGCCGCTGCGCCGGCAGAAGCACAGTTCATCGAGATCGAGGTGAAGGGTGCTCGGGTTCGGCTGCCGGGGAGCGCGCCGTCGTCGATGGTTGCGGCGGCGATCAAGGCGCTGCGTGGCCGGTCTTGATTGCGCTGGGACGTGGCGTCCGGATTCTGATTGCGATGAAGCCTGTCGACTTCCGCAAAGGGGCCAGCGGCCTGGCGGCGCTGGTGCAGTCGGAGATCAAAGCCGATCCGTTCTCGGGCACCGTGTTCGTGTTCCGCGCCAAGCGTGCGGACCGCATCAAACTCGTGTTCTGGGACGGCACGGGGCTTTGCCTGTTCGCCAAGACGCTGGAGGACGGTCGGTTCCGCTGGCCGAAGATCGAGGACGGCTCGATGCGGCTGACGCCCGCACAGCTTGGTGCGTTGATCGAGGGGCTCGACTGGATGCGCGTGCACGCCGAAGACACGACAGCACCGACGGCGAGCGCATAAAATAGATCGCATCGACTCTTGCGCAATCTAGGTGCGATTCCATATTGGAATCATGGCTCTCGACGCAGAAACATTGCCTGACGATCCTGCGATCTTGCGCGGCATGCTGCGCGCAGCCAATGACGAGATCGAGCGCTTGCGCAGCTTCATCTCGGCGCTCAATCGCAACCGGTTCGGCGCACGCTCGGAAAAGCTCGATCCCGACCAGTTGAGTCTGGGGCTTGAGGAGGCCGAGCAAGAGCTGGCGGCTTCTGCCGCAGCAATCGAGCGCCGGATCGGCCGATCGACGAACGTAACATCGCAGCGCCGCAATCGCGGCAATCTGCCTGCCCACCTGCCGCGCATCGAACGCGTGGTCGACATCGTCGACAAGGCGTGCCCGTGCTGCCGGGGCGAGCTGCACCGGATCGGCGAGGACGTGGCCGAGCGGCTCGACATGGTACCCGCGCAGTTCCGCGTTATCGTCACGCGCCGCCCCAAATACGCCTGCCGGGCGTGCGAGGGTACGGTGGTACAGGCGCCAGCTCCAGCGCACGTGGTGGAAGGCGGTCTTCCGACCGAGGCGCTGATCGCGCAGGTCGCCGTCAGCAAGTATGCCGATCACTGCCCGCTCTACCGCCAGGCCGGGATCTATGCCCGCCAGGGCATCGACATCGACCGCGCGACATTGGCCGACTGGGTCGGACGGGCAGCTTGGTACCTGGCACCGTTGCATGCCGCCCTGCGAGCCGATCTGAAAGCCTCGGAGAAGCTGTTCGCCGACGAGACGACGGCGCCGGTGCTCGATCCTGGACGTGGGCGAACTAAGACAGGGCAGTTCTGGGCCTATGCACGCGATGACCGGCCATGGGGCGGAACGTCGCCCCCGGCAGTGGCGTACATCTACGCGCCGGACCGTACCAAGGCGCGGCCGCGCGAGCATCTGGCAGGGTTCCGGGGCGTGCTGCAGGTCGATGGCTATGCCGCCTACGGCACTCTCGCCGAAACGGGCAGCATCACGCTGGCGCTGTGCTGGGCACATACAAGGCGCAAGTTCTTCGAGATCGCGGCGGCGGGACCCGCACCGATCGCCGAGGAAGCACTCCGGCGGATCGCGGCTCTCTACAAGATCGAGGCCGACATCCGCGGTCATGCGCCAGAGGCGCGTATGGCCGCCCGAAAAGAACGCAGCAAGCCGATCATTGACGCCTTCGAACCGTGGCTGCGTGCCCAACTCGAAACCGTGTCGGGAAAATCCCCGACGGCCAAAGCGATCCGCTACGCGCTGTCGCATTGGGCCGGGTTGATCCGCTTCATCGACGACGGCCGCGTCGAGCTCGACACGAATACGGTCGAGCGGGCGATCCGGCCTCAGGCGCTGACGCGCAAGAACGCCTTGTTCGCGGGTAGTGACGGCGGGGCGCAGCATTGGGCGTGTCTGGCGTCGCTGATCGAGACCGCGAAGCTCACCGGTGTTGATCCGCTCGCCTACCTTGGCGACATACTCGCCCGTCTCGCCCAAGGACACCCGATCAACCGCATCGCCGAGCTGCTGCCGTGGGCATGGAAGCGGTCCACCTGAAGGTATAGCCCACCTGCCGAAGTACGAGACAGCGTTATATCTGGTCGGATATAACAATGCATATCGCCTTCAAACAAGCGGGTGCCATGGCCGCCATCGAACTGACCCAAGAGCCGCTACGCCGACCGAGGCTTGCGTTCGCTACCGGAGCGGTCATTGGCGTTCTCGGCGGTCTTATCGGCCTTGGCGGGGCAGAGTTCCGGCTACCGGTACTTATCGCGTTCTTTGCTCTGGCCGCGCACCAAGCCGTCCGGATCAACCTTCTGGTCAGTCTTGTAACTCTCGCAGCTTCTGCAGTCGCGCGGTTCGGCTTTGTTGCCTTCCCCGACCTGGGCACCCACGCAGCCGAGATCGTCGCCGTCGCCGCCGGTAGTATCGTTGCGGCTTGGTTCGGCGCAGGCCTGCTGTCTCGGATCAGCCCGGCCAAGCTCATGCTGCTGATCGCCGTCCTTCTGTTCGCAATAGGTGGTCTGCTCGGGTTCGAGGCCGCTTTCGGCGATCAGATGGCCGGCGCGCTCGTCGAAACTCTCCCATTGCGGATCGCGACCGGGATCGGCGCGGGAGTCGGGATCGGCTTGGTCAGCAGCCTGCTCGGGGTGGCAGGCGGCGAACTGATCATCCCGACCATGCTGTTCGTGTTCGGAATGGATATCCGGACTGCAGGGACGGCGAGCCTGCTGATCTCCATACCGACGGTACTGGTCGGCGTTCTCCGCCACTATCGAGGTGGTGCATATCGGTCCCAGCAGGCGCTCGCAACGTTGGTGCTTCCGATGGCCGTCGGCTCGGTGATTGGCGCGATCCTCGGGGCAGCACTGCTGCCGCTCGTTCCTGTCGGTAGCATCAAGATCGCGCTTGCGCTCATCCTGGTCGCCTCGGCGTTCAAGCTTGCTCGCAAGGCAGGTTGAAGCGGGCAAGGGCCTTCAGACAACGCTTACGTTCCAACCAGCGCTGGTCACTCGACTTCGTGTCCGACGCGCTGGTCCACGGCCGGCGCTTCCGTATCCTGACGGTGGTCGACGACTTCACGCGGGAGTGCCTGGCGACGATCGCCGACACCTCGCTGTCAGGGCTGCGCGTGATCCGTGAGCTGGATCGGATCGCCGACCGCCGCGGCTATCCCAAGATGATCGTCAGCGACAACGGCAGCGAGCTGACCTCGAACGCGATGCTGCGCTGGCAACAGGAGCACGCCATCGAATGGCACTACATTGCACCCGGCAAGCCGACGCAGAACGGCTTCATCGAATCGTTCAACGGCCGGCTGCGCGACGAGTGTCTCAACGAGCACCTGTTCAGAAACCTCAAAGAGGCCATCGACATCATCGAAGCCTGGCGCATCGACTACAACACCGCCAGGCCGCACACGAGCCTCGGCGGGCTCACGCCAGCCGAGTTTGCAACCCGCCCCTTGGAGGGGCATAACCAGAACAGACTCTACTCATAACCGAGGGCAACTCGGGGAGCAGGTCAGGACAGGCTAACGATCATTTGCTGCCGACCACCGATTCTCATCATTATTACGTACAGATCGGCCGCCCCCGCCACGCATTCAGAGACGCGCCACCACTCTGGCGGCTCGGTTTCAGCTTGACAGAAGATGGTGCCCGTTTCGGGAGCACCCGCAAACCCTAGCTTTCGCATAGTGATGCTCGCTGACTGATTCACGTGTGCGGTGAGCCCATGATCAGCTGTTCTGCTTATCTGGTCCGGGCGCGCGCGTTCCGTCCTGCCGGCCGCTGATCGTGAGGTGGGGCGAGAGGCGAGAGAATTGGTCAAAATCTTTGAGAAGATCCTGCGCCGCCGAAAGTGTCCACTGCTGGTGCAGCCTGAAAACGTCCAGCCAGTTTTGGCATTCGCCAAGTGCTGCGCTCAGCTCGCCGTTCCTTTTTAAGCCTTCGTTGGCTGAATGGAGCGCTGCTTCTTGCCAGGCGAGGCACAGACGTGAGTAGGTCTGGCCGGCTGCATGCAGCGCATCGAAGAACGGGCCGTTGATTGTCGCCAGACCATGAAACGGTTCGAAGGAATCAGCTTTGCTTTCGGGACGCTGCGTATGTTTTGGCATGCGGTGCTCCTTCTGAACGTCAGTTCAGTATTCCCTTTGTCTGCCTTCAAGAGCGAGAAGATGCACCTCTGGCAAGCGCGGCGTCTATTCGTACAAATACGCGGATCACAACGGAGCTATTTCAGCTCCTTAGAAGTCGCATCGGTTTATGGCGCATTGGTTGTTCATCGCTCTTCGCTGTAGCGGGCTTCGACCCGCTCGAATTTCCTGGGGTCGCGCAGTTCCGGGAGCTTGACCCAGGACTGTTGCCGCTTATCGTCGATACGGGCCAGAACCACCAGAACTTCGCCGGCATGCCATTCGCAGTCGATTACCCGCCACCATTCCCGTTTGAGGGAGTCGGACTTTCGGTAAACAGCGCCACGATCTGGCAGCTCACCGAGAGGGTTGATTTGGGCCGCAGAGCCGAAAGGGAACTCATCAAGAGGAAAGCGGAAGCTCGATTGGTTACGCACGGTGCTGGACCTCTCCGGAAGAGCTGATTACTGGAGGATTGATGATCGATCGCCCTCGGCGTAGATCACCCCATGGCAAACAATCTGCGTCACACGGATCAGGCGTTCGCGGCGCCGGAGAAGCGCGGCGACCAGGAGGCGATCCGTGCGCCGTCGACGCGAAGCCATGCGCAGCAGGACTCCAATGTGATGAAGCTCGTCGGCGCTCTCCCGCAGGACCGCTACTGCCCAATCCGGTCGGCGATTCCATGTCATTGCTTGCATCTATCAACGTGAACCATGACATATGATCGCGGATGGCATGGGTTCGGGTCCATACGTATGAGTACGCGTCTCTAGATCAATACCTTCGGGAACTATTCCACTGATGCGTTGGCTCCACGGCGCGATGGGGGGGCATGGAGAGCTGGCAGACCCGCTTCACTGAGAAGATCGGGAGGCTTGTCTAAAGTTTTGATGCGTCCCCTCAGCATCGGCGCGGGGCCTCGATGGCGATCGGTCGGTGAGGCGTTTCAGGGCCCCGAGGCCGCCTGATAAGTAACTGGATGGCGAGTGCAGCTTACTCGTCCGCATCGGCCACGGCCTCGATTGCGAGGATCTGATACCTGCCGGGCGCCGGCTGCTGCTCTGTCGCATCATTATTCATGAACGTTAGGGACACGCGCTGAGAGCCGACGGTCTGGGCCCCGGAGAGAACTATGCCGTAGGGCTGGGAGGGGCCATTCGTGATCAGAAAACTGCCTGCGGAAAGGCCCGGCACGTCGAAGTCCTGCGTGAGCACTCCGCCGGCCGAAACCGCCTCAGGCGATAAGACCAACTCGAATACCCGAAAATGGCGGACGGTCGTCTTATTGCCAACCCGCAATGCCGATGCTTTCAATACGCCGTTGACCTCAAGCGACCCGCTAGATGGGACTAGGGCTATCGTGCCCCCTGCAGGGTCAGCCCATTCAAATCGACCGTCACTGTGCACGCGGAGCCGCGGCGCGGAGTCCGCTTGGCCGGTACGGGTGGACAGGACGATCCCGGAGGCGTCGGTGTCGACGACGTTCAGCACCGGATCACGCCCTAGCGAACCGGCGACGCGGACAATGCCCTCGTTGAGACTGTTCGCCGCTGCCCCGCCAACACCGAGCGCGAGGGCCGGAGCCACGCCGCCATGTATGATCAGGGACGGCGTACCGTCTGGCCGCCGCACTTGCAGGACCGTCTCCGTCACTGGTGACTCGAATATGGACAAGATCGGCTGTCGCGTGAGGCCGCCGGTCAACTTGATGCCCGCGGCTTCCTCGTTGTACGGCTGACCGCCGAGCAACAAGGTTGCGTAGCTGCCGTCGTAACGGGCCGCGAAGCCGAGGGCCCGCCCACCCGGCCAGTCCGCCAGCGCCCGCGGTGGCCGCATGTCGTAATTTAACTCGGCGAAGCCGTGATACCAGGATTCCATGGTCAGCGCAGCCGAGGGCCCGTCCAAGGACCGGCGGGACCAACCGTCATCGGGTGACCAGTCCCAGTTATGGGCCAAGCTTATCATCTCGTTCGAGTGCGAGGAGCCGTCGGGTGTCACCTGAGGGAACATGACGCGCGTCAGCGGGCCGGGGTCGAACGGTGAACTTGGCGCCCCGGCGCCGAATCCCATGACGACGCTTTTCGGACGCATGCGGCCGTCGAACACCGTGACTGCTGTGGCGATCGAGATCATGAGGGCCAGCGAGGCAAATAGCATCGAGATGCGGTTCTCTCGTGTCATAAAAAAACTCCAAGAATGCGCGAGGGACGAATTGGCGTAGCGCTTGCGGGACGAGTCTTTCAGCCGTGGACGCCCCATGTCCGTTTTGGGCAAATGCCGTCAGGCGCCGTCCTGGACCTTCGCGATGTCAAGTCCAGGCCAGTGGGAAACGGATCAGATTTAGTGGTTCGAACTGTTTTCAGGAAGCCCAAGGCAAACGATTTCGACCAGGAGGCGATCCGTGCGCCGTCGACGCGACCCCAAGCGCAAACAGGAGGCGACGGCGATAAACGACTCATGCTTGCGGATAGCATGGGTTTGGGTCCATACGTATGAGTACGCATTTCTAAATTATTCTCTTTCGGGAACAATTCTACTGCTTGCGCTGCGGCATGCGGCGCGATGAGCGGGTTTGAAGAATTGCCCCACCCGCGCTGTTAACGCCCAGCAGGGCATCATGGCCGACGAGCGATTAGGCGCACAACCGCACAGGATTTCCTGCCTTCTGGTGGGCCAATATTGGGTCAAGCCGGCTCTTATCGGCATCGGCTACTGTCTTGGATATTCCGCGCTGGAACGGGTCAGTTCGATCCACGCCTGGTCGGCTTTGGAGTTTACGCTTTGGAATCCGACCCCTGCGCTCACGGTCGCGCTTGTTATGCTGTTTGGCCCAGCTTATGTCCCGCTCGCCTTTGTGGCAGCGGTGCTTGCTGGCTACGCCGACGGCAGCGCCCCAGGGGCCGGCAATGCACTGGGGTCCGCGGCGATCCTGGCTGGGGGCTATGGTGCGCTTGGTGCCGTACTCCGTAAAACGATGCGAAAAGGGTGGTGGGTCGCTGAGCCTCGGATGCTGGTCAAGCTCCTCTTGGGGGCGGCCAGCGGTTCGTTCGTGGTGTCCTCGGGCCTTGCCGCGCTGCACACCGATTACAACGGGATTGTTTCTGTCGAATTCCTTGGCAAGGTGGGTATTCTCTGGCTCGGGAGCACAACGGGAATATTCGTGCTGCTACCCGTCCTTCTTCTGCTCGGTATCAGCGCCCGGCGCTGGTTGAGTGAGCTGCGTGAATCGCGCGTCGATCTGGCACTCTTCATCCTGGGCTTAATTGCGGCTGAATCGATCGTCTTCTTCGTCGACTTTGCCCACGAGCTTCACCTTTTCTATCTGATGTTCATTCCGGTAATTTGGTTAGCCCTCAGAAGGGGCATATTCGGCAGCACGCTCGCGGTATTGCTGACCGAAATCGGCATGGTGATCGCAGTTCAGATCCGTGGCTACCCGACGGAGACGTTTCTTGATTTTCAGATGCTGATGCTCGTTCTCGGCGCTACGGGCTTGCTCATGGGCGGCGCCGTGACGGCATGGAATCGCGCTCAACAGCAGATCCGGCAGCAGCAGCAGGAAATGGACCGCGCTGCGCGAGTGACGGCGATTGGAACAATGGGCTCGGCGCTGGCCCATGAGATTAGCCAGCCTCTGGCTTCGATATCGACCTACGCACGCGCCTGCCAGTTGTTGCTGAATGAAAGCCCGAGCGTATCATCGCGCCTGCCCGAGACCCTGGATAAGATCGTCGACGAAAGCGAACGCGCGGGCACGGTGCTACGCAATATGCGGGAGGCCATCGCGGAGAGTAGGGGCGACCGCGAAGCTATCGACTTGCGAACGCTGTTGGACCGGGTCGTCAGACTTGTTCGGGCGGAGCCCATGAGGTCGACTGTCACCGTAACTGTAGCCGCGGAGTCCCTGCCGCCGGTTTTTGGAAACCGCGTTCATCTTGAGCAGGTGTTCCTCAACCTTATACGGAATGCAATAGAAGCAACGGTTCAAGTTAAACGCGGCAACAACGTGAAAGTCACCGGTAACCGTAACGGCGATCACGTTGAAGTTGTGATCGATGACGAGGGTGAAGGGATTGATAGCCAGACGGCGGGCCGATTGTTCGAACCCTTTGTCACGACCAAATCGCACGGACTTGGCCTCGGTCTTGCGATCTCACGAAACCTGATGGAGCTTGGTGGCGGTAACATTGTTTTCCGAAATCTTCCAGGAGGCGGCGCCCGATTTGTAGTTAGGGTTCCGCTTTACGAGCCGGAACATGACGGCAAATAACCTACTCGTACTCATCGTCGACGATGATCATTCGATGAGAGATGCGCTGCAGACGCTGTTCGAAGCCGCGGGCTATGTCGCGAAGTCGTATGCGACTGGTGAAGCGTTCCTAGACGAACTCGACGGGTCGTCACTGCAGGCGGGATGCGTGATCCTCGATGTGCGGTTGCCAGGCATTTCAGGCATCGAGGTCAACCGCATTATCGCGCGCCGCAATTTGCCGCTTCCGGTCATCATCATTACCGGCCATGGGGACATTCCGATGGCTGTAACGGCGGTGCGTGACGGTGCCTTTGATTTCGTCGAGAAGCCATTCGAGCCAAGGCGACTCCTTGACCTAGTGCGCCAATGCGAAAGCAAAGCGTTGGAACTTCGAAGGGCCTTCGCGGAGGCTGCGGAGAGTGGGCGTCGTTATCAGTCTCTCACGCCGCGCGAACAAGAGGTCATGAAGCTCGTAATTGCGGGATTGCCGACGAAAATAGTTGCTGCGCGACTTGGAATCAGCACGCGTACTGCCGAATCGCATCGCGCGCGCGTTATGGAAAAAATGGGGACGTCGTCGGTGGCAGATCTTATCCGTCATGACCAACGGCTGAGCCGGACGGCATCTCCCGGGGCCAGTCAAGATGAGTAAGGCGATTGTGACGAATCTAGATGTTTGGTCCCGGGGTGTAATGGTGCAAGCGACGGCACCATCGACCGGGGGGCTCTATGGGACAGGTACTTCACGGCAGCGCCACGACCACTCACGCCATCCGAGCGGCAATACAGCGATCGAAGGCTTCGATCTAGGCGCTGAGAGAACGTTACGGTGTGAACCCCAAGACGGTGGAAAGTGGCGCAAGCGTGACTTCGTCCATGATGCGCCGATGGGGCCAAAGGAGGCGCGGTCGAGCAGCCTGTCAGCGGAAGAGGAGATCCTGCCCCGTCTTGGTCCGGCCGCGCCCGGGATCGAGCACCGGCGCGCTGGTCTCGTTGGCGAACAGCTTCGCCGAGGCCTTCAGCTGCGCCAGCAACCGATCATGGACCGGGCGCAGGTGCCAGGCGGCGTAACCCACCCAGTCGGCCAGCGTCGAGCGATCGAGGGCGAGCCCCTGGCGGGCGTAGATCTGGGCCTGCCGAAAGAGCAGCAGGTGATCGGCGTACTTTGAGACCAGGACCTGCGCGACGGTCACCTCGGTCGGCAGCCCGCCCTCGATCAGCCGCGCCGGCGCCTGCACCACCACGTCAGCACAGGCTGCGGCAGGCGTATTTGGGCCCGCCGGACGACGAGCACGCGCAGCTGCGCGGCACGATGTCGAGGCGCTCGGCGACGTCTTCGCCGATCACGTGCAGAGCCCCCGCGCAGCACGGGCAGGTCCGATCCGCGATGTCGACGACCGTTTCCGCCCGCGGCAGATGCGCGGGCAAGGCCCCGCGGTTGGTCCGGCGCTTGCCAGCCCGCGTCCTTCGGTCGGCGGGGCTGGGCGTATCCGATTCAGCATCGCCTGCGACGGCGACCTGCTCGACCTCTTCCAGCCCGCACAGCAGCATAGCATTGCGGGAGTGGCGCGCCAAAAAAAGATCGCAGTGACTATGACACATGCAATACTTGTCAGTTCCGAGGAGTTCATTGCACGATGGGTCTTTGACATGTGGCAGTTGTGTCACGGATCGCAGTCCTTCATGAGCGGGGAGAGCACTGATCAGGCTATATCGTCAGGAAAGTTTGCGTCCGATGACGACTGAGCCGTTGATCTTGCTCAATCTTGTTGAAGCGCTCGGCATCGGCCTATTGATTGGCGCCGAGCGAGAGCGCCGTATGACCCACGGTACTGGGCGGGCGCCTGCCGGCATAAGAACGTTTGCGATTTTGTCATTGGTCGGAGCGGTGAGCGTCCTCGCCGGCGGCGAAGTGCTGCTGGTAACCGCCACGGTCGGTGTCTTCGCGTTGGCTGGGGTGGCCTATTGGCGTTCCAAGGGCGAGGAAGTCGGGCTGACGACCGAGATTGCGCTCGTCATGACCGTGCTGCTCGGCGGGCTATCGATTCGTCGTCCAGAACTTGCGGCCGGTGTCAGCGTCGTCGTGGTAATTCTTCTGGCCGCTCGGGCACCACTGCACACCTTCGTACGCTCGGCAATGAGCGAATACGAGTTGCGGGACGTACTATTGCTGGCCGCCGCGACTCTCGTCGTATTGCCGGTCATTCCTGATCGCCCGATGGGGCCCTACGCGGCGCTCAATCCCTATACGATTTGGATCGTCGTCATTCTTGTGATGGCTATCGGTGCCGCCGGTCATGTTGCGATTCGACTGTTCGGTGCGCAGTATGGGCTACCTCTGACGGGTCTGGCATCAGGATTCATTTCGAGCACGGCTACGATCAGGGATATGGCCGATCGGACCATGAAGGCGCCGAACCTCTTGCTTGCGGCTGTCGCGGGTGCGTCGTTGTCGTCCATTGCGACGATTGTTCAGATGGCCCTGGTTCTTGCGGCGGTCAGCACGGCGACCCTGCGAGCACTCATGGTCCCACTCATGACGGCGGGTGCCGTGGCGACGCTGTATGGGGCAATTTGGACGGTTCTGGCGCTACGACAGCACCCCGACGGGCGACTTGCGGGCCAGCAGCAGCGTGCCTTCAGCGTGTCGACAGCCTTGATTTTCTCGCTTGCCCTGGCCTTGATTCTGGTCGCGGCGGCGGCTCTACAGGAGTGGCTGGGCAACACCGGAATCACCCTGGCTGCTGCCCTTGCTGGCCTCGTCAATTCGCATTCGGCGGCAATTTCGGTCGCATTGTTGGTTGCCTCCGGAAAGATCACGGCAGCCGACGCCGTGTTGCCGATACTGGTTGGGATCTCGACGAACTCAATCGTGAGAATGGTCCTTGCGCACGTCGGTGGCGGCCGCGATTTTGCGGTTCGTGTGGTTCCCGGACTTATCCTGGTCGTGCTGGCTGCCTGGGCCGGCGCGCACTGCATCCGCATGTAGCGTGGCTAGACTAAGGACATTCTGAACAATAACCGCTACGATTTCAGCAACTTGCGTGGCCTGATTGTATAGTTCCACTCAGAATGGGGGTGATCGTCGGTGATATCGATGCATTTTATTGTGGCTTTGCTGACCTTGATGCCCTTCTGGTAGCTGCGCGTGTCGAGCGCGCTTTCGACCTGCAGGCCGGTCTTGGTTGTCGCCGCCGCGATCAACTCGACTACGGGCAAGCGATCCGTAGGCCGCCGACCGCGCCAGTTCTGCGTGATGTGGCAGAACAGCCGGTGCTTGATCTTGTTCCATTTCGATGTGCCCGGCGGCTAGCCTAGTGATGGACGGGGATCCCGAGCCCAGTCTCGTCGGCCAGCTTTTGCAGTTCCAGCTTCCAGAGCCGCACACGAGCACCATTTGAGCCGCCGCAGTCCGCAGTGACTGTCAATTCCCGTGCATTGGGATAGCGCGGTCGTCCCATGCGTTCGAGCCATCAGCGGATCGACTGTACGGCGAACTCGGCGGTGTCGCTCGTGATCCCGACGCTGACGAAACCGGAGTTGGCGGTCACATCGTACACGCCATAGGGCACGACCTTGCCGAGCGTCTTGTCCTCGAAGTCGTACACCTTCGCGCGCTGTGGATCGCCTTTGGGGCGATAATCGGTTCCGCCATCCTTGAAGCCTTCCGTGCGAGTTGGTGCGGCTTGATCATGTCAGACATCATGGTCACGCCGGCGGCGAAATTCGTGGTGCTGCGCGCCGGGTAAATTTTGATCGCCGTGAACGCCTCTTCTGTGAACCCTCGAGCGACATCTTGGGAATCGGTCTCATCGGTCAGGAAACACGTCATCAGCGGCTCGAACTTAGAGCCGTCGGGCAGTACGCGTCGGATCCAATCGCGATAGGCAACTGCCTGGGAGGCCGTCGTCACCGGCGGATCGAGGTTTGGCATGACGATGGCGCGCCCGAACGCGCGCGCCGTCCACGGCAGCGCCATGCGCAGCATATCGCCATCGCGCAGGTGCACGTGCCAGTCGTCGGGCCGACGGAGGGTCATCTTATTCACTGGGGTCACCTTCGCCCCGCTTCCCGCACCTGAGGCGCACTTGGCGGTCCGGTCCAGAGCTCCAGCGGCGCGAGCCGCGCCGACTTCTTCGACTGGTGGCGATCCATGCGGTGGAGCACATTGTCGAGAAAGCGCACTGCCTCAACGATGAATGGTCCTTTGTTGAGCATCACGCATTCGGCGCGCTGCGCCATGGCCGCATCGGTTACTTCCGCCCGGCTGGGCGTTCCTTCTTCCACCAACCCGGCTAAAACCTGGGTCGCCCAAATGACCGGCACATGGGCCGCCTCGCATAGCCAGAGAATATTCTCCTGGACTTCGCTGATGTGTTCGAAACCAAGTTCGACCGCCAGATCGCCACGCGCGATCATAACCGCCAGCGGCTGTTGCCCGGCGCCATGCACGATCAGTTCGGGAAGGTTCCTGACGGCGAGCGCGGTTTCGATCTTGAGCACTAACGGCTGCGCGGGGCGTTCGCCGCGTCGTGCTGCCAATTCCTGCTGAATGAGGGTGATGTCTGACGGACGCTGAACGAAGGAAAACCCGACGAGATCGGCATTCTCCGCAACGAAATCGAGATCGTGAAGATCCTTCTCGGTCAGAGGCGGAAGATCGAGCGCCGTATCCGGAAAGTTCAGCCCCTTTTTCAGCCGGAGCTTCTCACCCTTGCTGCGCGCCTGCTCCACACGAAGGATCGCGCCGCCGGGCTCCATGCTTTCGACGCGCGCTGCGATGCTGCCATCGTCGATGAAGACGCGTGCTCCGACTCAAGCTGATCAAGAACGGCAGGGAACGTCATGCGGATGACGACATCGCCAGCCTTTGGCTGAGCGGGCATCCGCCCGGCCAACATGAGAAGGTCGCCGCGGTAGAGCCGGGTTTTCTTCGGCGCGAAGACTTCGGCGATCCGGCATTTCGGGCCGGCGATATCCATCAGTATCCGGCAGGCTCTGTCTTGTTCTGCTGCCGCGGCGCGGCTGTTCTCGATCATGGCCGCCCAGGTCTCCGGTGCACCATGCGCGCAGTTGATGCGCAGGCAATCCGCTCCGGCACGAATGATATCGGCGACCAGCGCGCGGTCTTGACTGGCCCTGGTCGGCAACGTCACCATGATCCGCGTTCCGGGACCGTGCGGGTCGTCTCCAAAGATCCTGGCCTGTTCTCGCCTCAAAATCCGCTTTCCGTTCCGGAAGGCTAGGGGGACAGGGTGGGAAACGGCGGGCTCGCCGGCTATGTCGCTAAGCCGCGCGCAGACAGCATCAAGTGTTGCCATAACGCGGCCCTCATTCCGTCCGAGCGACGTGAGTCCGAGCGCCGAGAGCTGATGCTGGCGAGCACTCAGATCATGTCGCCGGAACGCCAGATATTGCGCGAGGTTGATCGCACCAGGCAGAAAGCTCCGCCGCGCCACCTCGGGACCCCAGTCCTCGACAGTGGCTTGGCTCTCCTGGGTGACGGCAGCTCGGATGCGAAGCATCCTGGACAGGATGCGCTTCGCGGACACCTTCCCAATTACCTCACGGGAGGGGCCCGCAGCAGGACGTTTCAAACTCGAACGTTGGCTCGCATTCCGTGTCATTGGTCCTCCGATCGCGTGCCCAAGCCGCCTAATCACGCGGTACCGCAGCCGGCGGCCTCGATGTTTCTGCGCAGACCCGGATCAAGTCCTAGCTTGTTGGCAAGATCGTCGAGCCAGGCCGTCTCGGCTGGTGTGTCGGCATCGATCGCGACAAAAGCCGCCAGATAGACTTGCGCTGCCACTTCTGGCCCATCTACGGCTGCCGCGAGCTGGTCAGGTGTGTCGGGACGCGCGATCAGGGACTCAAGATAATCCCGCTCCTCGCTGGGAAGGCTGCTGGCTTCGACGCACTCGATCAGACGGGCGCGCTCGGTTTGGTCAAGGCGACCGTCAGCCATGGCCGAAGCGATCATCGCGCGTAACAAGATATTCGCCGTGCTATCCTGTGGCGCAGCGTCCGGTGATGAGAGAAAGCCGCGCGAGGCTTCTTGCGGCGCGTCGGTCTGCCCCGGGATGAGGCCGCTAAGCTTGTCGCTGACACTTTGCGGTAACAGCGGCTTGCCAGCACGGTAGTTGCTGTACGCCTTGTAGGCGAGCCCTCCAAGCAAGGCAGCGGCCCCGATTTGCAGAGCGCCGCCGGCGAACTTCCGCGCGTGCTTCGAGGTCAAGAGCGTGCCCGCCAAACCGCCTGCGAGCGCACCGGTGCCGAGCGCCCCCGCATTGTTAGCAATGAAATCGCCGAGGCCCGCTCGTCCGCCGCGATCCGGCGCTTGAGCGCCGTCCGCACCGCTTTGACCGGTCGTCGGACTGCCCGACAGGACGGCGGTCAACAGCTTGTTCACGTCGATCATATCGTTCTCCTGTGATGTGCTGGTAGGTTCGCGCCTATGGGCATCCCGCGGGTTACCGGGGCGCGTTGCGGGCGATATCGGCTCATTGGTGTCGGCATCGATGCACCAGGCGGACGCGGCGTAGGATGCAGTGGTACGCGTGACGGAGCAGATAGGTCATCAATGGTCATCAATCGTCTCCGGCGGGGTGAGCGGAGGTACGTTTTCCGATGGAGCCTGGGAGCGGGGCTGTCAGGCCGTGGCTAACGGTTTCGTTGGTCGCGGCCGCACGGGTTTTCCAGAGCGAGAGCAAGACGCCGCCCGCGATGAGGGACAGGGTCACTCCGAGCGAGATCGCAGGATCAAGCTTGCCGACAATCTGGTTCCAGAAAATCTTGGCGCCGATAAAGACGAGCACGATGGCGAGCGCGTACTTCAAGTATTCAAAGCGGTGAACCATGGCAGCCAGGGCGAAGTAGAGCGCGCGGAGGCCGAGGATTGCCATGATATTGGCCGTGAAGACGATGTAAGTGTCGGTCGTGATGGCGAAGATCGCCGGCACCGAGTCGACGGCGAACACGAGATCGGCGATGTTGATCACGACCAGCGCCAGGAAAAGGGGCGTCGCGAAGCGTACTAGCTTGCCCGTCTTCGGATCTGGCTTGCGGACGAAGAAGTGCGAACCGTGTAACTCGGCCGAGACGCGTATGCGCCTAGACAGGAACCGCACGATAGGATTCTTTGAAACGTCCCGCTCGCTCTCTCCCATGACGAGCATCTTGATGCCAGTACCGATCAGGAAGACGCCGAAGATATAGAGCACCCACTCGTACTGCTGCACGAGCGCCGCGCCGAGCCCGACCATAATGCCGCGCAAGACAAGCACCGCGAGTATGCCCCAGAGCAGCGCCCGGTACTGGTATTTGGCAGGAATGGCGAAATAGCTGAAGATCAGCGAGATGACGAAGACATTGTCGATCGAAAGTGCCTTCTCAAGAGCATAGCCTGTAAAGTACTCCATGCCCGAGGTCTGGCCCATGGACCACCACAGCCAGGCGCCGAACATGAGCGCAATCGCGATGTAGAACGCGGACAACGCCAAGCTTTCGCCGACGCCGAGCTCTCTGTCATGCTTGTGAAGAACGCCGAGGTCGAAGGCGAGCAGCGCCCCAACCACGGCAAGGAAGGCGAACCAGAGCCAGAGAGTTTTGCCGAGGAAATCGCTGGTCAGGAAGTCGGCGAGCAGTTCCATGCAAATCCTTAGTGTTCGGGTGTCTGGGAGCACCCTTTGAAAGCGTCACAGGCATCAACGATGCGCCATGCCCGAGCGTCAGAGAGGAGCGCGGACCTTTCGGGGAGCCGTGAATACCGATTCCCGCCCTCGGGCAGCGGTGGCGCGGGACCTCAATGCGACAGAAGCACTGGCAACGGCGGGTGGGCGATGACGGTCTTCGTCGCGCCGCCCAGGACGAAGTCCCGCAGGCGGGAGTGCCCATAAGCGCCCATGACGAGCAGGTCGAGGTCGTGCGCGGTTGCATACTCTTCGAGAGCCTGGCCGATTGTCCGTTCGGCAGCCTCTTCCTCTTCCATGACAATCTCGATGCCATGAAATGCAAGATGCCTCATGAGCTCAGCGCCCGAGTGCTTCGTATCGATCGCCTTGTCCTGTGTGATCGTCACCACCCGCACAGTCTTGGCACGCTCCAGGATCGGCATGGCATCCGCCACAGCCCGTGCCGCGGGTCGGCTGAAATCCCAAGCCACGCCGACGACATCGATAGACAGGGGGCGGCGAATTTTCGGTGCTTCCGGGAGGACAACCGTCGGTCGGCCGGAGCCGAAGATCACGCACTCAGCGACATATTGCTGAAGCCCCACTTCCTCGCCGACCGGGATCATCGTGACATCGCGCATTCTGGCATGTTCGGTCACGATGGCCGCGAGTTGCGAGGTTGTGGATGACTCGATTACGTGGCCGTGTGGAACGCCGCGCTTTGTTGCCACGCTTTCGAACACACTGACCAGGTTCCGGGCATTCGCCAGGCTCTTCTGCCGCTCGGCCGCTACCATCCCAGGGAGGTCAAGCAACGCGCTCGCAAGTGCGTTGCTGGTGCTCGGAATCTCTATGTTGATAGTCAGCGCCGAGATGTGCGCACCCAACGCCTCAGCGAAGCTGACCGCTTGTTCGATCACCGCATCCGGGGTCGGTTCGGGATAACTGCTCACCTGCAATAGAACGTCCTTGAAAGCCATTCTTTTATTTCCTTGTGGGTTCACGAACTCATACTGACCGCTCTTAGCGGTCGCTGTGCGTGCGCATTTGTCTTCATCTCGGCAATCCCCTATCCGCGCTCTGCAATGCCGCGATCCGGTCTTCCAACGGCGGGTGTGTCATGAACAGGCGCTTCAACCCGCCGCCTCTGCTGCCCGAAATGCCGAAGGCTGCCATCTTGTCCGGAAGCGGTGCCGGGTGCAGCGCCGCCAGGCGACGAAGGGCGGCGATCATGTGCGGCCGACCGGCGAGCTCGGCGCCGCCCCGATCGGCCCGGAATTCCCGCTGGCGGGAGAACCACAAGACAATGATGGACGCGAGGATCCCGAGCAGCAATTCAGCAGCAATCATCGTGACGAAGAAAGCGGGACCGTGACCGTTCTGGGTTCTGAACACTACCCGGTCAACCACATGGCCGATCACCCGCGACAGGAACATGACGAAGGTGTTCACCACCCCTTGGATCAGCGCCATCGTCACCATGTCGCCGTTGGCGGCGTGCGAGACCTCGTGCCCCAGCACTGCCTCGGCTTCTTCCCGGCTCATCCGTTGCAGCAGCCCGGTGGACACGGCGATGAGCGAGGCGTTCCTGCTCATGCCGGTGGCAAAGGCGTTCACCTCCGGCGACTCGTAAACGGCAACCTCGGGCATCTTGATGCCGGCGGCCTTGGCTTGGCGGGCGACGGTCTGCACCAGCCATTGTTCCGTCGGTGTGTTGGGCTGGGCGATGACTTGGGCGCCGACCGCCCTCTTGGCGGTCCATTTCGAGAGGGCCAGAGAGATGAAGGCGCCGCCAAAACCGAAGACGGCCGCAAAGATGAGCAAAGCGTTGAGATTGAGGCCTTGTTCGTTGAGGTAGGGCTCGACCCCCAGCAAGCGCAGGGTGACCGACAGCACCAGCACCACGGCCAAATTGGTAGCGAGAAAAAGCGCCGTGCGTTTCACCCAGTGCCCCTCACGAAACGATGATCATCGTCATCGTCGTGGTGGCTTTGCTCTCGGATTTCGTGCGACCCGGTCGTGCGGGCTGCAGGCGACGCACCTTCGGTGCTGCGAGCGATGATATTGTCGAGCTCGCCCCGGTCAAGCCACACTCCACGGCAGGTCGGACAATAGTCGATCTCGACGCCTTGTCGGTCGGACAGCACCAACCCGGTCCTGCAGATCGGACAAGGCGTCGCCGCGACAGTTTCCTCAGTTCGCATGGCGCAAACGCTCTCCCGCCGACCGAAGCGGACGAGCAACTGCAAGCGATCCTTCATCGCGAGTCTGAGCTTCTTCAGCCGCAGCAGTCTGATGCCGTCGGGAAAACGCCGCTTGTGCTCGTGTCGGATTGCATCGTCGAGCTTGCGGTGCATGGCCGTCAGTCTGTATGTCAAAGCACTCATGCTCAGAGCCTTTCTCCAGTTGATTGTTTGAGATGCGGTCCACGCGATACCCCTCGCCAAATTCCTACTGAGCGAGAACCGTCAAACGAATCTCCACACGCTCCCCCACCTGGCGGAACAGCAAGAGATCGATTGACTCTTGGTCGCGCTTGAAGCGGTGATGTTCGGCCTCGGGCGCGCCATTCATCACCTCATGGGCGTATCCTGCGGCCGCGAAGCCTTGAACGTAATACGCACGCACGGCCTCAAACGCAGCGCGCCCGGCATAGCGGACCTCGAGCGTCTTCTCCCCGCGCGCGAAATAGGAGCGCACCAGGCCGGGAAAGCGCGGCACGGGCCCGACATCGGCGCCACTCACGTCGCTCGCCGGCGGTTCTCCGACGAGACCCGGCACCCACTGGCCGACCTGTTCTTTCACGCCGGGCGCCACCTGTTCGATCTGCGTCATGGCCTCGCCGGCAAGGCGCTTGCCCGCCTCGGTCGCCATCGGAAACTGCCCCCACAACCAGGACAGCAGCGCGATCCCGGCCCAGGTAACCAGACCGAGTATCCCAACAACGACGGCACCCAGGATCAGCCAGATGCGCGCCCGCACCTTGCTCAAAGCCGAGACGGCCCGTGTCGAGAACCGATGCTCATGGAAGGTACTGCGCATCACCACCTCACGACGCCCGTTCACTGAAGGTGTTGCGGAGGCGCCGCAGGCAGCGGCCCAGAGTCCGCTTGGCCCGGTCCGCGGCGCGATCCACCGCGACATGAAAGTCCGCCTCTGTTTCCTCGATGACGATATCTGCCCCCCCGTTCAGCCGAACGCGCAGACTGCAGCGCTTGTCTATGCCGCCCTTCGGTCCGTTGACATCGGACAAGACTGCGACAACGCCCCGAATGTGCTCTGGAAATTGCGACAGTGCGAATGCCAACCGATGTTCCACATGCTCACGCAGCTCATCTGTGAGGTCCGAGTTACGCACTTGAATCGCGGTTCTCATCAATTCCTCCATCCACCACCCGTGTTCGTGCAGTATGTAGGCTTGATCAATCATCCAATAAAGCAGATAATTCGGCGTGCTTCAGTCGAAAAAAACTGCTGATTGGAATGGCCAGCCGTGTTGAATTACAAGCAGCTGCATTACTTCTGGAAGGTCGCGAAGGCGGGCAGCATCGCGCGCGCCGCCGAGCAGTTGTGTCTCGCGCCGCAGACCATCAGCGCCCAGATCGGCACCCTGGAGGAAGCGCTCGGAACCGAGTTGTTCCGCCGCGTCGGACGACGGCTGGAGTTGACCGCGGCGGGACAGCTGACCCTTTCTTACGCCGACGATATCTTCCAGATCGGAAGAGAGCTGGAGGAGACGGTGCGCAACCGTCCGGGCCGCAGCGACATGCTGTTCCGGGTGGGGGTGGCCGATGTCGTTCCCAAGTCGATCGCCTATCACCTGCTGGCTCCAGCACTGAATAGTGCCGGGCGTGTGCGGCTGATCTGCCGGGAGGACAAGCTGGATCGTCTGTTCGCGGAACTCGCGATCCACAAGATGGATCTCGTGATCGCCGACCGGCCGCTGCCCTCCGAACTGGGGGTGAAAGGCTACAGCCACGCTCTCGGGCGCACACTAATCTCCTTCTACGCCGTGCGCGCACTTGCCGCACGCTATCGGAAAGACTTTCCGCGATCCCTCCAGGGCGCCCCCATGCTGATCCCGAGCGATGGCGCAACGATGAGGGGAGCGCTCACGCGGTGGTTCAGTGAACTTCAGATCGAACCGCGCATTGTCGGCGAGTTCGACGACACAGCGCTGATGAAGGCTTTTGGTAGGGCGGGTGCCGGTATTTTCCCGGCACCGACAATACTGGCCGACGAAATCCGCAGCCAATATGAAGCCGAGATCATCGGTCGCGCCGACAGCGTCGCAGTAAAATATTACGCCATCTCCGTCGAACGCAAACTGACCCATCCGGCCGTGGTGGCGATCAGCGAGGCGGCGAAGACGGACCTGTTCGTCGAGGAATGAGCATCCGCCTCGACTTGAGCGGGTTCTGCCGAACGCCGCAGATAAAAAGACAGTACCCTCAGGCGTGACGAGCGCTTTTGCGGGAGGCTCCCCCGCGTCTTCGGTTTCCGAGCACCATGCCGATCAGTTCGGCGATCGTGCAATGACCTTCGACGGGATGTCGAAGGAGCAAGTCCTCATGGACGAGGTAGCGATTGGCGCGCCCTTCACGCATGCGGCTGAGATAGCCTGCCTCCTCCAGTTCGGCGACGATGCGCTGCACGGCGCGCTCCGTGACCCCGACCCGGACTGCAACCTCGCGCATCCTCGCCTCCGGGTTCTCCACCAAACATAGCAGCACGTGGGCGTGGTTGGTCAGGAAGGTCCAGCTGGCGGAAGGTGATGCGTCCTTTTGTCTTGCCCTTGCCGTCATCCACAAGCCCTCCTATATACGAACGTAGTTTCGTGTTTCTAGTATCATGATACGACCGTCGCACTATGGTGTCAAGACGGCCCTGAAGGCAATGTCACGACAACAGGCCACGGCACAGGATTGCATTCGCGCCGCTGGGAAGGCCCAGGCAGGAGATCGACAGTGACAGAGTTGACGGTACACATTTGCCGCTGGTGCGCTCCGGTGATGATGCACTGGTCGCACCAAGCCATTCCTCGAACGTGAAGGGATCCTCCATGCCGACCCAGGCTATATCCACGAATGGTTCCTTCGAGCAGCCGACTGACCGGGCGACCCCAGCGGGTATCCGAGTCCTCACGGGAACGGTGGATACAATAGGTATTCCCAAGATCATCTCCCGCAATGCCGAGCTGTACGGAGAAAGCAAGCCAGCGGGCTACGTCTACAAGGTCGTCTGCGGCGCGGTTCGTGCCTACACGGTCCTCCTTGACGGCCGACGCCATATCGACGCGTTCTATCTGCCGGGTGACATTGTCGGGCTTGGCGTTGAGGACGTGCACGCTTTCTCCGCCGAAGCCACCACCAGATCGAAGATGCTTATCGTCAATCGGAGTGCGCTGTTGGCTTTGGCGGAGAGGAACAGCGACGTTGCGCATCAGCTTTGGCTACAAGCAGCCCGCGAAAAGCAGAGTGTTCAACGCCGCCTGCTCATGCTCAAACTGACCGCACAGGAGCGCGTCGTTGCCTTCGTTCTGGAGATGGCGGAGCGTATGTCCGCTAGAAATCTGATCGAGTTGCAGATGCCTCGTCGAGATATCGCCGATTATCTCGGTCTTACCATCGAGACCGTATCGCGCATGCTTGGTCACATGCAAAGTACTGCTGCGATCGAAATGCAAACGTCGCGACGGATCACTCTACGCAATCTTTCGGCACTGAACCGTCGATGGTAAGCAGGGAATTCGTCCAAGTGCAGCATCCCTGTGGTGCGTTCCTATGAACGCTCCCCTTAGCTTTCTCGTCATTCGAGTCCCGATACGAACATGCCAAGGCAGTGGTCAAGCGCGATCGCCTCATGTCGGTCGAAAGTAGCGCCGGAGGGTGAAGAAAGGTGAACGACCACTGCCAGCGGGTTTCGAAGGCTGTACGACGATGATGGTACTGCCACGCGACGACAACTATCTCCTGCTCCTGGTGCGGTCCAGTAACGATATTCTCCACGCTTGCCGGGAGACTGGAAAGTTTTTGGCATTTCAACGGGCGTGGCTCCGGACAGTCTATGCGCGACGGGACCGGAGGCTGGTCGGAATGTGGGGGGATCCCGTGCTGGTGGACTCACCGCCTGAGGTATTGGGACCTGGCTAGGCTTGGAGCGCGCGACAATTCTGCATCCGCGAATCGATCGGCGAGAGCGGAATATGGTGCCTGTGCTGGCTCGATGCTGACCATGGATGAGAATTGTCTGACCCCATCCCTCTCCGCGAAACACTGGTATCAGCCCCGATCAAGCAGCAGCCATCACGCCAACACCCAAGCGCACGCCAGTTTCATCCTGTCTTCGATGCGGATGACGACCGCAATTCTATTCTGGTTCACACCGAGCAGTTGCGAGAGGTGCTCCCGGGCCTGATCGGTGCACCCATGTCGTGGGACAGCTCGACCGGAACGTTGACGAACTCATTGGACGCCGCCGACGCAACTGATCACTTCGATCTCCTCGCTCACGGCTAGCTTTCATGACAGCAGGACAATTCCTTGTGGATACGCTGCTCCAGCTTGCCATCGGCAACCTTCTGTCACCGATGGTCCTGTTCTTTGCCTTGGGCGTCGCTGCCGGCTGGCTCAGATCCGATCTCGCCATCCCCGAGGCAATCAGCAAGGGTCTGTCGCTCTATCTGATGCTGGCGATCGGCTTCAAGGGTGGCGTCGAGCTCGCCTCCAATGGTGTTGCCGGTACGGTCGCGGTCGCGCTGGTCCTGGCGCTCGCACTCAGTTTCAGTCTGCCCGTGCTTGCTTATGCCTTGCTCCGCACCGGCACGCGGCTCGATGTGCCGAATGCTGCCGCGGTCGCGGCACACTACGGTTCCGTCAGCATCGTGACCTTCGTCGCGGCGACCGGTTTTCTGGGATACCGGGCCATACCATACGAGGGCTATGTGGTAGCAATGCTCGCCCTTATGGAGACGCCGGCCATCGTCACCGGGCTGCTTCTTGCGCGTCGCGCCAACCCGGCCGGACCGACCGCGTCCCGCCCGACTTTCCTTACAAAAGAGGTCGCCCGCGAGGTGTTCCTGAGCGGCGGTGTCGTGTTGCTCGGCGGCAGTTTCGCGATTGGCTGGATCACAGGTGACAAAGGCATGGCGGTGATGGCGCCGGCGGTCGTGGCCCCCTTCAAGGCGGTGCTCGCCGTATTCCTTCTCGACATGGGCTTGCTTGTCGGCCGCCGGCTGCACGACTTCAGAGCGGTGGGCTGGCCGGTGGTGGCGTTCGGCATCTACATGCCTTTGATCGGGGGCATGATCGGGCTGTTGGCAGCTTACGCCATCGGCCTGTCCCTCGGCGGCATGACGCTTGTCGCTGTGCTCGCCGCAAGCGCCTCCTATATCGTGGTTCCCGCGGCGATGCGCGTCTCACTACCGCAGGCCAATCCGGCAATTTATGTCCCGCTGTCGCTGGCCATAACCTTCCCGTTCAATCTGATCGTCGGCATTCCGCTCTATCACGCAGCCGCGCAATGGATCGCAGGCATGTGACGCAAAGGAAGTATCCCATGGTCCAGCTCTACCGAAAGAAGAGAATCGATATTGTGGTGGAGGCCGCCCGCGCCCGCGCGATCATCGAGATGATCGAGGCGGTCGGTGCCAAGGGCTACACCATCGTGCCCGACGTCTCCGGCCGCGGCAACCGCGGCGTCCGAGACGAAGCGCACCTCTCGGACGTCTTCCGAAACATGCTCATCATTGTGATCACCGCCGAAGCGATCGCGAACCGGATCGTCGAACAATCGCAGCCGCTCCTCGAAAACTACGCCGGTATCGTAGTCGTCTCAGATGTCGAGGTTATTCGAGACGAGCATTTCTAACCAAGCATGGGCAGGGCATTCCCGCAAAGGCGCCTTATTGGATCACTCAAGTCGATTGGTGACCCGCCCCGTTTTTTCGGATCACGCCGAGCTACCGAGGTGTTCAAGGCCAATATTCTCGGACGAGGACATCGGAGGGCACAAAATCTTGTAGAATATTATGAAGCCGCACTCCACGATAGCGCTTCGCGCGCCTTACTTCGCAACAATGTCAGGAAGTTTTCGATGAAATCACGCGCGATCCTGTTGCGAATCTTGATCTTCGCCCTGCTGTGGCTGGCCCTGACTGGTGGTGCGGCGAGCGCCTGGATCTATGGCGCGGTAGCCGCAGTGGCAGCGGGCGCGCTCAGCGTCGGCCTCTATCCTGTTGACCGGCAGGGAGTTCAGATCTGGCGCGCGGCGTTGTTCGCGCCAACCCTTCTGGCACGCGGATTTCTGGGTGGGCTGGACGTGGCCCGACGTGCCATCGACCCGCGCCTGCCCATCCAGCCGGGCTGGATCCGGTTCCGCCTCGGCAACCGGAACGATGAGGCCAATGCTCTACTGGGCGGGGTCATCAGCATCCTGCCCGGAACCTTGTCGGCCGGTCCGCAGGATGGTCAGATGGATGTCCATGTGCTCAACTCTAGCGGCTTCGATCTGGCCGAACTGGCAACCGAGGAGCGCCGTGTCCTGGCCTTGTTCGGCCGCCGCATAACCGAACAGAAAGACGAGCATGCCTGACGTCTTCATGCTGGCGGCCGTCCTTCTGCTGGCGACGCTGGGCGTCGCGTTGATGCGCGCTGTGCGGGGCCCGGGGCGGGTAGACCGGATCATGGCCGCGCAAC
>JALHMR010000022.1 GCA_022843945.1 Rhodospirillaceae bacterium
GCGGCGACCTGGCGGGCCAGCGCCGCCCGGGCGTCACGCGCCGCGGTGAGGTCGTTGTAGACGATCTGCGCGGCTTCGCGCGCGGCGCGGTCGGCAGCCTGGGCGGTGCGGCCTGATTCCTGCGCCGCGGCATAACGGGTGCGCGCACCCTCGGCGGTGGCGGCGGCGGCAGTGCGCAGCAGGGTGAGCTCGTCGAGGCGGTTGCGCTGGGCCAGACGCGTCGCGGAAGCGCTCGGCGCACCCGCGCGAATGGTGAAGCCATCCCAGCGCCAGAGCGCGCCGTCGCGGCTGACCAGGCGCTGGCCCTGGGCCAGGCGGCCGGCCAGGGCCGCACCGTCGGCCTCGGTGGCCACCACGCCGATCTGCGACAGGCGCCGGGCGAGGGCCTCGGGCGCCGTGACATGGCGGGACAGCGGTTCGGCGCCGGACGGCAGGTCGGGTCCGCTGGCGGCGCCATCGGCGAGGCGCCAGTGCATCGGCGCATCGGCATCGAGCGGCGCGGAGAGATCCTCGCCCAGGGCCGCACCCAGCGCCGTCTCATAGCCCGTAGCGACAGTGATTTTGTCGAGGACCGGCGTGTGCTCGTGCGTGGCAGCGCTCTTGAGTACGGCTTCGAGGGCGGTAGCCTCGGCGTCGATGCGGGCGAGCTCGCCTTCGGCCCGGCGCAGCGCCTCGCGCGCCCCGTTCTCTTCTTCCTGGGCGGCGCGCAGCTGGACGTCGATCGCCCCCTGCTCGGCGCGGGCCGCGGCCAGCGCGGCCTCGACGGCGGCGACCTTCTCTTCACCGGCGCGCAGCTGCGGATCGAATTCGAGGGCGGCGGCGTCGAGCCTGGCGCGCTCGGCGCGGGTTTCGTTCAGGCGGATCTCGAGCCGCTCGCAACGGCCGGTGAGCTCGCCGATGTCGCGCCTGAGGGAGGCGAGCTCGGCCTCGGTCTTGGCCACGGCCTCGGTGGCCAGCGCCAGCGCGGTATCCAGCTCCTCGACCTCGGCGCGGGCGGTGTTGAGCTCGCGGCCCACGGTCTCGGCGGTCTCGGAGGCGGCGATATCGGCGGCTTCGAGGTCGGCTTTCTCGGCGGCCAGGCGGGCGAGGGCCTGTTCGGCGTCGGCTGCCTGGGCCTGTTCGCGGGCCTCGTCGGCCTTGACCTGCACCAGCCGTGCTTCGATCTGGGCCAGCGCGTCCTGGATGCGCTGCTCCTCGGCGTCGAGCTGCTCGCGCGCCAGGCCCAGCCGGGCGAGACGGGCGGCTGCCTCGGCCTCGGCCTTGCGCAGGTCGGGCAACAGGCTCTGGGCATTGGCCAATTCGGTGGCGGCGTGGGCGGCGCGGCCGGCGATCTCGTGCACCGCAGCCTCGGCGGCCGAAAAGCGCGTGCCGGCCTCCTCGCGATGCGCGGTGGCTTCGCTCCAGGCGATGTGCAGGCTGACCGCCTCGGCGCGGCGGATCAGGTCGCTCATGTTGCGATAGCGCGCGGCCTGCTTGGCCTGCTTCTTCAGCGTCTGATGCTGCGCGTCCAGGGTGGTCAGCACGTCATCAAGCCGCGCGAGGTTGGCCTCCGCGGCTTTCAGCTTCAGCTCTGCCTCATGCCGGCGCGAGCGCAGGCCGGTGATGCCGGCGGCTTCCTCGAGCAGCGAGCGACGATCGGTCGGCTTGGCCTGGATGATGGCGCCGATGCGGCCCTGGCTGACGAGGGCGGGAGAATGGGCGCCGGTGGCGACGTCGGCAAACAGGAGCTGCACGTCGCGGGCGCGCACGTCGCGACCGCCGATACGGTAGGCCGAGCCCTGGCCGCGCTCGATGCGGCGCACGATGTCGAACTCGACCTGGTCGTTATAGGCGGCCGGCGCCTTGCGCGTGTTGTTGTCGACCAGCAGCGAGACCTCGGCGATGTTGCGCGGCGGCCGGCTGGTGGTGCCGGCGAAGATGACGTCGTCCATCTCGCCGCCGCGCATCTGCTTGACGCGGTTCTCACCCATCACCCAGCGCAACGCCTCGACAAGGTTCGACTTGCCGCAGCCGTTCGGACCGACGATGCCGGTCAGGCCCGGCTCGATCGACAGCTCGGTCGTCTCGACGAAGGACTTGAAGCCGCTGAGACGAAGTTTGGCGAAATGCATTCCGGGGGGATTGCCTTGATCGTTTGAGCGGATGGCTAGCTGCGGCCGGCCAGAGGTTTCAGCACCTTGTCGATGTCCTCGAAGGCGATCGAGCCGGTGTGCTTCTGGCCGTTGATGATGATGGTTGGCGTGGAGCTGATCTTGAACTCGCGCTCGCCCTTGAGGCTCTGCTCGAGCACCGCGGTCTCGACGCCCTTGTCCTTGAGGCAGGTATCGAAAGTCGCGTCCGTGAAGCCGCCGAGCCGCGCCAGCCGCTTGAGGTTGTCCTGGATCTGTCCGGCGTCATTGCCGCGCGCCCAGGTGCCCTGCTGGCGGAACAGCACGTCGAGGAACGAGAAGTAGCGATCCGGTCCGGCGCAGCGCGCCAGCTGCGACGCCCACAGCGCCGCCCGGTCGAGCGGGAAGTCGCGATAGACGAACTTCACCAGCCCCTTTTCGATGTACTGCTCCTTGATCTGCGGGAAGGTGTTCGTATGGAAATTGGCGCAGTGCGGGCAGGTCAGCGAGGCGTATTCGATGATGGTAATCGGCGCCGTCGCCAGGCCCATGACCATGTCGTCGCCCTCCTGCCGGGGGGCGATCGCCTTGGGGTCTACCGAGGCCTGGGAAGGGGCCTGAGCGGCCGGGCTGCCCGGCGCTTGGGCAACCACTGGGCTCAAACCCGCCAGGGCCAGCAGAAAGACGAGGAAGAACCAGATGTTACGGTTCATGGACGTTTGCCTACAAGATGTGGTGGCATCCTACCGAGTCGCTAGGGCGATTCTCAAGGCGAATTGCTGCCCTGAGGATAACCCTGATCAAACGTTTGAGGCAGCCTATTTTTCCGACTTTTGGCGGGGGCCGAGATGGCGCCCGAATCGGTGCAGCGCAGCCTTGAGGTCCGGGTCGACGACTCCGGAAAGCTCGGTTTCGAGTCGCGGATCGGGGGCCGGCGGCGGGGGTGGTGGCGCCCGGCGGCGGGCCCGGGTGACCGGCGCCTGAATAAGGCGCAGCCGGTCCACCGCCCGGGAGCCGATATAGGCGTTGATGCGTTCGAGGATCTGCGGCTCGGAATGCTGGATTTCCATGGCCGAGCCGCCCGAGGCCCGGATGGTCAGCACGCCGGCCACCAGTTTTTCGGGGACCGAGCCTTCGGCCGTGGCTTTGCCGACGATCATCGGCCATTCGCCGACGATCGCCGCGTAGGCACGGCCATGCTTGGCCAGCGTGGCCTTGGTGATCTTGGGCAGGGTGGCGGCGAGGGAGCGCGGACTCATCGTTGCCTCTCGCCGCCGGGCGTTTTTTCGCCGAACTGGCGGCTCAGCTGCCCGGCTGGCCGTGCAGGTTGTCGTGCAGCAGGTCTTTCCACGAGCTCGGCTTCGTCTTGATGGTGCCGACCTTGTACATGAAGTCGGCGATCTGCTGCAGCCCCTTGGGCACCGTGTGGAACTCGATGTCCGGATCGTTGAGCATGGCGAGGATCTCCTCCGGCGGCGCCCGGTCCTTGGTCACCCGCAGATAGGTTTCCGCCGCCGCCTTCTTGTCGCGGTTGATGATCGCCGTCGCCTCGGCCAGGGCGGCGTTGAACACGCCGTAGACCTTGGGGTTGGCCGTACGGAACTTGGTCGTCGCGGCGATGATGTTGAACGAGCCCTTGGTGCCCAGGATGTCGTAGGAGCTCGTCAGCTTGCGGATCCCCGGTTTGGCCAGCTCGCGGTACTGGAAGGGCGGCGAGGTGAAGTGATTGTTGATCTCCCCCGCCCCCGAGAGGAAGGTGGCGAGCCCGTCGGGATGCGCCATCGACACGGTGAGCGCATCGAGCTTGGCGTAGTTGGCATCGCCGAACGCCTTGGCGGAGGCCATCTGCAGCATGATCGCCTGGAACGACACCTTCACCGCCGGCAACGCGATGCGATCCTTCTCGCCGAGATCGCGGATCGACTGGACGCGCGCCTCGCGCGTGTTGAGGAACAGCGGCAGCGAGTTCAGGCCCGAGGAGCCCTTGACCTCCTGCGCCGTGCCCGCCGTCTTGGCCCAGATGATCGCCAGGCCGGGCGGCCCGAGGCAGACGAAATCGACCGAGCCCGAGAGCAGCGCGTCGTTCATCACGTCGCTGGAGCGGAAGGTGTTCCAGCCGACCTTGAGATCGCCGAGGCCCGCGGCCTTGGCCTGCTTCTCGATGAGCTGCTGATCCTCCATCAGGATGAGCTGGAGATACCCAAGGCCGTACTGTTTGGCGACGCGGAGTTCGTTGACTTCCGCCTTGGCGGGTATCGCGGCCACGGCGGCAACGCAAGCCGCGGCTAGCAGGGCGTTGATCCTCATGATCGTCTCCTCCCGGGCAGGTTGATTTTGTTGTGTTTTGCTGCGGTCAAAGGGACCGTCCGCATCATGGCTCAAGCACCCCGGTCCGTCGATGTGCTAGTGGAAGAAACCATGCCGGCGCCCGCGCGAACCGCCCAATCCCCGTCGTCCCACTCCGGTCCGGATCTGGCTGACCGACTGCTCGCCTGGTACGACCGGCACGCGCGCGTGTTGCCGTGGCGCGCCCGGGCCGGCGAGAGGCCCGATCCGTACCGCGTCTGGCTTTCCGAAATCATGCTGCAGCAGACCACCGTGGTCACGGTGGGGCCGTACTTCGCCAGGTTCCTGGCCCGTTGGCCGACGGTCGAGGCGCTGGCCGCGGCGCCGCTCGACGACGTGCTCGGGGCCTGGGCCGGCCTGGGCTACTACGCTCGGGCGCGCAATCTTCATCGCTGCGCGCAGGTCGTCGTCAGTGAGCACGGCGGCCGCTTCCCCCAGACCGAGGAGGGCCTGCTGACGTTGCCGGGGATCGGTCGCTACACCGCCGCGGCCATCACGGCGATCGCCTTCGGCCGGCGCGCCGTCGTTGTCGACGGCAACGTCGAGCGCGTGATGTCGCGGATGTTCGCCATCGCGGCGCCGCTGCCCAAATCCAAGCCCCTGATGTACGAGGCGGCCGACCGGCTGACACCCGATGCCCGCGCCGGCGACTATGCCCAGGCGGTGATGGATCTCGGGGCCACGATCTGCACCCCCCGCAGTCCGCGCTGCCTGCTCTGCCCGTGGCATACGGGATGCCGCGCGCATGCGGCCGGCACGGCCGAACGCTATCCCGCCAAGGCGGCGAAGCCGGAACGGCCGCTCAAACGGGCCGTCGCCTTCGTCCTGCTCAAGGACGGCGCCGTGTGGTTGCGCCGCCGTCCCGAGAACGGCTTGCTGGGCGGCATGCTGGAAGCGCCGTCGACACCCTGGCGCCCGGCCAAATGGACGGCCGCCGCGGCGCGCGCCCATGTTCCGGTGACGGCAGACTGGGTGTCCGTTGAGACCGTGCAGCACGGCTTCACGCACTTCACGATCGAATTCGATGTCTGGGTCGCGCGCGCGCCGTCGCGCGCCCAGCTGGCGGACGGCGCCTGGCGCGCGATCGCCGATTTCGACGGTCTGGCGTTGCCGACCCTGACCCGCAAGGTGCTGGAAGCGGCGCTCGCCGCTCAGCCACCCAGGCAGGCGGCCAGGGAACGCCCCAAGCCGCGCATCATGCCGAAATAGGCCTCGGGCCCCGGCTCCTGGTCGATGCCGACGTAGTCGAGCAGGCCGACACGGGCTTTCGTGCCTTCGCTGACCGTGCGCACGAACCCCGTCTCGAATTGCGGCTCGCCGAACACGCAGGCCGCCTTGAGCCGCTCGATCTTGCGGCGGATCTCGCCGAGCCGGCGGGCACCCGGCGGCCTCTCAGGGCTGACGGTGATCGAGCCGACGGCGTTCAGGCCGTAACGCTTCTCGAAATACTGGTAGCCGTCGTGAAAGACGACGTACGGCACGCCGCGCACTGCAGCCAGCAGGGCCTTGAGCTCGGCATCCAGCCCTTCGATGCGGCCGACCGTCGCTTGTGCATTGGCCAGGTAGCGCGCGCGGTTGCCGGGGTCGACCTCGCTCAGGGCCCGCGCGATGGCGTCGACGATGGCCCCGGCATTCGCCGGGTCGAGAAAGACATGCGCGTCGAGCTCGACGACGCCCGGCTTGTGGACGTGCTTGTGGCCGGGACCGTGGTCGTCCCAACTGCCGCCTTCGCGCGCCGGCAGGGTGGCGACGCCCGGGGTTTTCATCAGGGCAATCACCCGCGAGCGGCCGGCCAGGGCGGCGATCGGCTTGACCAGGAAGGTCTCGTAGTCCGGGCCGATCCAGAAAACCACATCGGCATCGTTCAGCAGGCGGGCTTCGGACGGGCGCAGGCTGTAGCTGTGCGGCGTGCCCGCGGTGCGCACTAGGGCCGCAGGCTCCCCGACGCCTGACATGACTCCGGCCGCCAGGGATTGCAGCGGCAGGATGCTAGCCAGCACGCGGGGTTGCGCCTGGGCCGCATTGGCTGCGAGCGCGCCGAGCAGGGAAGCGGCAAGGGCTAGGAGGCGGGGCATGGAAACCGTATGCTATATTATACGCTCATGGACGTTATACTATAACGTTTGAGGAGTCGAGATGGCCAAGCGGCAGAACCCGTTTCCACGCAGCGGCCATGATCACGATCGTTGCGTCAGCACGGCGCTGGCGGCGGCCGAGGAAGTCTGCGAGCGCAGCGGCGAGCGGCTGACGCCCCTGCGTCGCCGCGTGCTCGAGCTGGTCTGGGGCAGTCACAAGCCGATCGGCGCCTACGCCATGCTCGACCAGCTCAAAGGCGACGGCAAATCGGCGGCACCGCCCACGGTCTATCGCGCGCTCGAATTCCTGCTGGGCTGCGGCCTGATCCATCGCATCGAATCGCTCAATGCCTATGTCGGCTGCAGCCATCCCGGCGAAAACCACGTCACGCAGTTCCTCATCTGCAAGGCCTGCGGCACCACGGCGGAGCTCGACGACCGGCGGCTGGGCGATGCCATCGGGCGCAGCGCCGCCGAGCACGGCTTCAATATCGTCAGCCGGGTGATCGAGCTCAGCGGCACGTGCTCGCGCTGCCGTGCCAGCCAGCCGCGCGAAGGCCAGTCTGACAAAGGAGTGGCCGTTTGACGCTCGCCGAGACATCGCTGATCCGCGGGCAGGGCATCGCCAAGAGCTTCGGCGGCCGGCCGGTCCTCGAGGACGTCGACCTGTCCGTCGCCGACGGCGAGATCGTCACGGTCATCGGCCCGAACGGTGCGGGTAAATCCGTGCTGCTGCGCATCCTGCTCGGCCTGGTGAAGCCCGATCGCGGCAGCGTGTCGCGGCGCCCTTCCATCCGTGTCGGCTACATGCCGCAAAAACTGACTGTCGACCCGACGCTGCCCCTGCCGGTGCGGCGCTTCCTCGATCTCGCGGCACCGGCCAGCCATCAGGCGATCCGCGAAGCGCTCGCCGAGGTCGGCGCCGAGACGGTGATCGACTCTCCGATCCAAACGGTGTCCGGCGGCGAGTTCCAGCGCGTGCTGCTGGCCCGCGCCCTGCTGCGCCGTCCGGATTTACTGGTGCTCGACGAGCCGGTCCAGGGTGTGGATGTCGGCGGTCAGGAGGATCTGTTCCGCCTGATCCGCGCCATCCGCGACCGGCGCGGCTGCGGCGTCCTCATGGTCAGTCACGACCTGCACCTGGTGATGGCGGCGACCGACACGGTGGTCTGCCTCAACCACCATGTGTGCTGCACCGGCAAGCCTGAAGCGGTGCGCGGCGACCCGGCTTATCGCGCGCTGTTCGGCGACACCGCGGCCGATGCGATCGCCGTCTATACGCACCATCACGATCACGCCCACGACGATGCCGGGCGCGTGAAGCCGCTCGACGCGGAGCACCACCATCACCATGGCAAGAGCCATGCGAGCCACGACCATGGCTGATGCCCTGCTCGATGATTTCATGTGGCGGGCCTTGCTTGGCGGCCTCGGGATTGCGGTCGTTGCCGGGCCGCTCGGCTCGTTCATCGTCTGGCGCCGCATGGCCTTCTTCGGCGACGCCCTGGCCCACTCCGCTTTGCTCGGTATCGCCCTGGCGTTGCTGCTGCATGCCAACCTGACGATCGGTGTCATCGTGGTCTGCCTGGGGCTGGCGCTGCTGCTGACGGCGCTGCAGACACGCATCCAGCTGGCCAGCGACACCATTCTCGGCATCTTCGCCCAGTCGTGCCTGGCCTTCGGCCTGGTGGCGCTGTCCTTCATGGACACCATGCGGGTCGATCTTCTCGGCTTCCTGTTCGGCGACATCCTCGCCATGACGGCCTTTGATGTTGTCTGGATCTACGTCGGCGGTGCGCTGGTCCTGGCGACGCTGGTCGTACTGTGGCGGCCGATGCTGGCCATCACGGTTCACGAGGAGCTGGCCCGCGTCGAGGACGTGCCGGTGGAGCGCGTGCGTTTCGCCTTCGTGCTGCTGCTGGCCATCGTCATCGCGGCGGCGATGAAGATCGTCGGCGCGCTGCTGATCACCGCGCTGATGATCGTGCCGGCCGCCACGGCCCGCAGCTTCGCCCGCACGCCCGAGCAGATGGCCGTGCTGGCTGCGGCGATCGGCGCCCTGGCCGTGATGGGCGGGCTTTCGGCCTCCCTCACCTGGGACACGCCCTCGGGTCCCTCGGTCGTGGCGGTCGCGGTCACGCTGTTCGCCGCGTCGATTTTGGCCCGCCGCGCCACCGCTTAGCTCGTAACCCTTTGGGGGTATGAGCTTACGGCCGCCATTGCGAGGCTTAACCCGGTACCCATATTGCTCTTCGGGTCATCACGACTCGAACACGCCGGTCGGCGGCTGGGGCCGCGCCGATCCCGGCCTTATGGAGGGATCGATGTTTTCATTCCGCAAGCTCTGCCGCTTGGTCGCTTTGCCGATGGCGGTGGTGATGTTCCTGGTCTCGGCGCCGCTCACCATGGTCGCCAACGCCGCGTTGGTGCCGACCGACGCGATCATCGGCACGATGAGCGCCGATCAGGACCGCGCCGCCGTGCTGAACTACCTGAGCCGCGGGGACGTGACGGCGCAGTTCCGCGCGTTGGGCGTGAGTCCCGACGAAGCCCAGGCTCGTGTCCAGGCGATGTCGGACGAGGAGCTGCGGCAGGTCGCCGGCAAGCTCGATCAGATCCCGGCCGGTGAAGGCTTCTTCGGCTTCGTCATCGCGGTGGCGCTGATCACCCTGCTGGTACTGGTGATCACCGACGCCGCCGGCCTGACCGACGTCTTCCCGTTCGTCGACCCCATCAAGAAGTAAAGCCGATGCGGGGTGGGTGGCGGGCGCTCGTCGCGGCGGCTTTTGCCGCGGCGCTTGGCGCCTGCGCCACGCCGCAGACCGATCGGCTGGTCCACGACCGCGGTACGCTGCCGGCCCAGGCCCGGGTCGACAGCGTGCCGTTCTTTCCGCAGGACGAGCTGCATTGCGGTCCGGCGGCGCTGGCCATGGCCATGGCATGGTCCGGCGCCAGCGTCACCCCTGCCGAGGTGGCGCCTCAGGTTTACACGCCCGGCCGCTCGGGCAGCTTGCCGCCCGACATGATCGCGGGCGCACGACGCTATGGCCGGCTCGCGGTGCCGCTGAATTCACTGGCCGACCTGTTCGCCGAGATCGACGCCGGTCACCCGGTGGTGGTTTTCCAGAACCTCGGCCTGGGCTGGCTGCCGCAATGGCATTTCGCGGTCGCCACCGGCTATGACCTCGATGCCGGCAAGCTCATTCTCCATTCCGGGCTCACTCCCGACTATCGCACCAGGCTCACCACCTTCGAGCGAACCTGGCGGCGGGCCGAGTACTGGGCGCTGGTGGTCATGCCGCCCGACAAGCTGCCGGCGCGCGGCGACGAGCTCAGCGTGCTGCGGGCGGCCGCCGGGATCGAACGCGCGGCGCGACCGCGCGACGCGGCCCTTGCCTACGCGGCGATGCTCGAGCGCTGGCCGAACAGCCTGGGTGCCGCGATCGGTCTGGGCAATGCGCGCTACGCTTCGGCAGATCTGGCCGGCGCCGAAATGGCCTTCCGTCAGGCGGTTGCCCGCCATCCGCAGGCGGCCGCGGCCTGGAACAACCTGGCGCATGTCCTTGCCCAGCGCGGTCAGCGCGGCGAAGCCCTGCAGGCGGCGCAGCAGGCGGTACGCCATGGCGGCACCTCGGCTAGCGCCTATCGCGCCACGCTTGAAGAGATCTCGCGCCAGACCAACTAGCGCGCTACCGGCGACCGACCTGTGCTGCGTTGAGCGTCACCGTCAGTAGGAGCACCGCGCCGGCCTGATGCAGGGCCGCCAGTCCGATCGGCACTTCGAGCAGCAGAGTGCCTATCCCCAGTGCCACTTGCGTCAGGGCGATCAGCAACACGGCGTGGGCGTGGATGCCGGCGTCCCGACGCGCCGCGAGCCAGTAGAGGAGTGCCATGACCACCGTGGTGACGCCGAGCAGGCGATGGTTGAACTGGATCGCCGCCGGGTTCTCGAAGAGGTTGAGCCACCAGGGTTCATGATCGAGATAGCCGGCGGGAACCAGCTGGCCGTCCATCAGCGGGAAGGTGTTGTAGATCATGCCCGCGTCGTGCCCGGCGACGAAGGCGCCGGACAGCATGGTCAGAAGCGCGAACGCCGCCACGCCGAGCGCGCGGCCGTCGATCCGGTCGTGCCGCGGCCTCACCAGATCGAGGGCCACCCACAGGATGGCGGCGTAGATGACGATCGCCAGGGTGAAATGCGCGGCCAGCCGATAAGGACTGACACTGATCCGGTCGACCAGACCGCTCGCCACCATGTACCAGCCGAGCGCCCCCTGGAGGCCCCCGAGCAGGAAGACCCCGGCAAGCTTCCAGGCCAGCCTGCCGCGCAGCCGGCCCCGGAGCAGGAACCAGAGGAACGGAATGAAAAAAGCGGCGCCGATCAGCCGGCCGCCCAGCCGGTGCGCATACTCCCACCAGTAGATCGTCTTGTACTGGTCGAGCGTCATGCCGATGTTGCGCTCCCGGTACTCGGGAATCTGCTGGTACTTGTCGAACTCGGCCTGCCAGTTTTCCGCCGTGAACGGCGGGAAGGCGCCGGTGACCGGCTTCCATTCGGTGATCGACAGGCCGGATTCGGTGAGCCGGGTGATGCCGCCGATGACCACGAGCGCGAAGATCAGCGCTGCACAGGTGAACAGCCAGCTGGCGATGGCGCGGCGCGAATCGGCCCGGGCGCGCAGATAGGCGGCGGCAGTGGTCATGGCCGCCGCACTTTATATTCGCTCGCGGTGCCGTCGGCCACTCCAGCCTCGCTTGGCGCCTGTGGTCGGGCGCTCGGGCCGGACTTGACGGAATGCCCCGCCGGGACGATCATATGTACACGAATGAAGCGGTGCGCGGGGTGCCGATGGATCTTGGCTCCCCGCCGCCGCGCCGCCGATATATAGAGGGCGCATGAAGACCGCCGCCATCCGCCGCGATTCGCGCCAGGGCGATGACTATCGCCTCGAGGACCAGGTCGGCCACGTGCTGCGCCGGGCCCATCAGCGCCACACGGCCATCTTCCAGGACGGGATGGACGAGCTGCAGCTGACGCCGACGCAGTTCGCGGCGCTGGCCAAGATCAGCGACGTCGGCGACGTTTCGCAGAACCAGCTCGGACGGCTCACCGCCATGGACCCGGCGACGATCCAGGGCGTCATCCAGCGGCTGGAGGCGCGCAAGCTCATCGGGCGCCAGCCCGATCCCAAGGACCGCCGATGCACCTTGCTCAACCTTACCGTTGAGGGCCGGGCCCTGCTCGCCGATGCGGTTGCCCGCGCGCGGCGGATCACCGAGGCGACCCTGGCGCCGCTGCCGCCGGCGGAGCGGCAGACCTTCCTCGCCCTGCTGCGCAAGCTGATCTGACCGACGGTTGCGATGGACCTCAAGCTCGCTTTCGGGTTCGCCTTTGGCGACCTCTACGACCGCAACGCGCTTGCGCGCCTCGACGGGGCGTTCATCGATGCGCTGAGTGCGGCCGACGCGGAGCTGGCCAACCGGCTGCTGGCGGCGCGCGCGGCGCCCGAGGCGGTGGCGGCCAAGGACGAGAGCGAGCTGCTGATCGCTGTGGCGCCGCATCTCGAGAGCTTCATCGGCAAGCTGTTCGGGGTGGAGGAGGCGCTGCGCAGCCTCGCCAGCCGGGCCAATGCGCTGGCCCCGCTCTACGAGGTCAAGCGCCTGTTCGTGCAGCGCGTGGCGCTCAAGAAGTTCAAGCCGGAGGAGGCCGCGGGATTCGATCCGGCGGCGCTGACCACGACGCTCGGGCTGAAGATAAGCGGGCCCGACGACGAGCTCGCCTTTGCCACGCATGTGCTGGCCTGGCAGAAGAACGAAGCGACGCAGGCGGCCGAGCTCGAGGCGGCGGGGCGCTACGCGGCCTGGGCGACGCTGACCCCGGCGGGCCGCGCCAGGCACGGCTCGGGCGTTCTCTTCAAGACACCGCACAAGGTCGATCCGCTGAACCTAGTGCCGGTGGAGACGGTGGAGCGCGACGGGGTGCGCATGATGCGCCTGCCCGAGCGGCACTGGCGCCAGCGCGAAGGCTTCGCGCTGACCGATGCGGGCATGGACCTCAACCACGCGCTCGACCAGATGAACTACTGCATCTGGTGCCATGCCCAGGGCAAGGATTCGTGCTCCAAGGGTCTCAAGGACCGCAAGACCGGCGCCTTCCAGAAGTCGCCGTTCAACGTCACGCTCGCCGGCTGCCCGCTCGAGGAGAAGATCTCGGAGATGCATGCGCTGAAGGCGCAAGGGTCTCCGCTGGGCGCCTTCGCGGTGATCGTGGTCGACAATCCGATGGTCGCCGCCACCGGCCACCGCATCTGCAACGACTGCATGAAGGCCTGCATCTACCAGAAGCAGGAGCCGGTCGACATCCCGCAGGCCGAGACGCGCATCCTCAAGGACGTGCTCGACCTGCCCTGGGGCTTCGAGATCTATTCGCTGCTCACGCGCTGGAACCCGCTGAACCTCAAGCGGCCGCTGCCCAGGCCGGAGAGCGGCAACAAGGTGCTCGTAGTCGGCCTCGGCCCGTCGGGTTACACGCTCGCCCATCACCTGATGAATGACGGCCACGCGGTGGTGGGCGTCGACGGGCTCAAGATCGAGCCGCTGCCGGCGGAGATCTCGGGCATCACCACCAAAGGCGAGCGCGTCGCCTTCAAGCCGATCCGCGACGTGACCGAGCTCTACGAGAATCTCGACGACCGCGTGCTGGCCGGCTTCGGCGGGGTCGCCGAATACGGCATCACCGTGCGCTGGGACAAGAACTTCCTCAAGGTGATCCGCCTGCTGCTCGAGCGCCGGGCCGAGTTCGCCATGTTCGGCGGTGTCAGGCTCGGCGGCACGCTGACCCTCGACGACGCCTTCGCCCTGGGCTTCGACCACGTGGCGCTGTGCGCGGGGGCGGGCAAGCCCACGCATGTCGACATGCCCAACGGCCTGGCGCGCGGCGTGCGCATGGCCTCGGACTTCCTGATGGCCCTGCAGCTGACGGGTGCGGCCAAGACCGCGTCGGTGGCCAACCTCCAGCTCCGCCTGCCCGTGGTGGTCATCGGCGGCGGCCTAACCGCCATCGACACCGCGACCGAGTCGCTCGCCTACTACGCCCGCCAGGTGGAGAAGTTCCTCACCCGCTACGAGACCCTGGCGGCCGAGCGCGGCGACCTGGCGGTGCGCGCCAAGTGGACCGACGAGGATACCGACGTCGCCGAGGAGTTCATCACCCACGCCCGGGGCATCCGCGCCGAGCGCGCCGCCGCCAAAGCCGAGGGCCGCGAGCCCCGGATTGCCCAGTTCCTCGATTCCTGGGGCGGGGCGACCATCGCCTACCGCCGCCGGCTGATCGACTCGCCCAGCTACACGCTGAACCACGAGGAAGTCGCCAAGGCCCTCGAAGAGGGCGTGCGCTTCGCCGAGGGGCTGACGCCGCTGGCCATCGAGACCGACGATCTGGGCCACGCCCAGGCGATCCGCCTCTCCCGCGAGGTGCCGGGGGTGGGCGAGGGCAACCAAAAGGAAGAAGTGGTGCTGCCGGCCCGCGCCGTGCTGATTGCCGCCGGCACCCAGCCCAACACCGTGCTGGCGCGCGAGGACGGCAGCGTCACTCTCGACGGCAAGTACTTCGCCGCCGTCGACGAGGACGGCAACCCGGCCAAGCCGCAGTTCAGCATCTCCAAGCCCGACAAGGTGACGGTGCTGATGCAGAAGCGCGAGGATGGCCGGGCGATCAGCTACTTCGGTGACCTGCATCCCTCGTTCTTCGGCAACGTGGTCAAGGCCATGGGCAGCGCCAAGCAGGGCTATCCCGTGGTCAGCCGCGTGCTGGCCCAGCGCAGCGCCACCGCCATCAAGCCGGCCGATCTGTTCACGCAGCTGAACGACGAGCTACGTGCCACCGTGCACGAGGTCCAGCGCCTCACCCCGACCATCATCGAGGTGGTGGTGAGAGCGCCGCGCGCCGCGCGCGCCTTCCAGCCCGGCCAGTTCTACCGGCTGCAGAACTTCGAGAGCCTGGCGCCGCGCATCGACGGCACGGTCCTGGGCATGGAAGGCCTGGCGCTGACCGGCGCCTGGGTCGACCGCGACAAGGGTCTGCTCTCCACCATCGTGTTGGAGATGGGCGGCTCGAGCGACCTCTGCGCCCTGCTCAAGCCGGGCGAGCCGGTGATCCTCATGGGCCCCACCGGCACGCCGACCGAGACGCCTTCCGGCGAGACCGTCGCCCTGGTCGGCGGCGGCCTGGGCAACGCCGTGCTGTTCTCGATCGGCGCGGCGCTGCGCGAGGCCGGCTCGAAGGTCATCTACTTCGCCGGCTACAAGAAGGTCATCGACCGCTACAAGGTCGCCGAGATCGAGCGCGCCGCCGACATCGTGATCTGGACCTGCGACGAGGAGCCCGGCTTCCAGCCCACGAGGCCCCAGGACAAGCGCTTCGTCGGCAACATCGTCGAGGCGATGATCGCCTACGGCTCGGGCAAGCTCGGCCGCGTGCCGATCCCGTTGTCGGAAGCCGACCGTATCATCGCCATCGGCTCGGACCGCATGATGGCGGCGGTGGGCCGCGCCCGGCACGGCGTGCTCCAGCCCTATCTCAAGCCGCATCACGAGGCCATCGCTTCGATCAACTCGCCGATGCAGTGCATGATGAAGGAGATTTGCGCCCAGTGCCTGCAGCCGCACCGCGATCCCGTCACCGGCAAGACCTCGATCGTCTTCTCCTGCTTCAACCAGGATCAGAACCTCGATCGGGTGGATTTCCGCGCGCTCAACGAGCGCCTCGGCCAGCAGGCCCTGCAGGAGAAGCTGACGGCGCAGTGGATCGACCGCTGCCTGCGCCGGCTCCACCTGCGCCAGGACGCGGCCGAATAAGCCTGTTCAGCGGGGCGCTGCGGCGCGCGCGGCCTGGCGCGCGGTCATCGTGCGGTTGAGGTTGTCCGTGACCGCCGCTGCTGGTACCGACGGTGCCAGGAGATCGGCGCTCGGGCGCCCGAACAGATAGCCCTGGCCGTAGGCGATGCCGAGATCGGCGATCCGGGTTGCCTGCGATTCGGTCTCGATCATCTCGGCGATCGTCGCGGTGCCAAGCTCGCGGCAGAGTTTGGCCATGGCCTTGAGGAAGGCCCTGTCGCGGCGGTTCTCGAAGGCGTGGCGCACATAGCGGCCGTCGATCTTCACGAAGTCGACCGGCAGGGCGTTCAGGTAGTGGAAGGACGCCGCGCCGGCGCCGAAATCGTCGAGGCAGACGCGCACGCCGCGCTTCTGCAACGAGGTGACCAGCCTCTGCACTTCCGGCATGCGCACGATGTAGGCGGATTCGGTCACTTCGACCAGCAGGTCGCCGGTGATGCCGGGGTGGTCGCGCAGCAGCGCGTCGAGCTGGGTGGCGAAGATCTCGCTTTCCAGCGAGCGCCCGGAGATGTTGACCGCGATCGAGGGACGGGTGGCGCCGTGGCGCAGCTTCTCCAGGAGGTCGATCACCCGCTCGCACACGGCGAGGTCGAACTCGGCGACCACGCCCAGCTGCTCGGCGAAGGCGATGACCCCCGCGGTGCCGCCGCCGGCCTTGGTGCTCGCCTCGTTGAAGCGCGCCAGCGCCTCGTAATGGTGCGCGGCCCGTGTATCAAGCGCCACGATCGGCTGGAAGACCAGATTGAAGTCCTGGGTGGCGACGCGGCTGCGCAGATCGCGCACCTTGGCGGCGGTTTCGGCCACCAGATGACGGAAGCCGTCGGCCAGCGAGGCGAGGGTGAACTCGCCGCGTTGCGCGCTGGAGAATGAATTGATCGCGTAGAGCACGGTGCGCGCGGCGTCGGTTTCGCTCAGCGCGCCTGCGTTCAGGTCGACGGTCTCGGCGTTGACCGTGATGTCGTCGATCTGGGCCGCACTGGCCAGCTCGGCGATCTGGTGATAGAGCGCGGAGGCGTCGAAGTTGCCGTCATGGATGACGCCGAAGCGGCCGTCGGCGATCTGACCGGCGGCGTCGCCATCGGCCGAATGGGCGCGCAAGTGCCGGCCGACCGCCGCCAGGAAACCTTCGGCCAGCTCCTCGTCGGCGCGTTCGCGCACGGCTTCCATGCCGTCGACTTCGACCAGCGAGAGCTTGTAGTTGCCGGAATTGTGCCGGAGCTTCTCTTCCGCCAGCTTGGCGAAATCGTCCTTGGCCAGGAGCCCGGTCGCGGCGTCGCGCTCGCCCGCACGATGCTCCATGGGCATGCGCGCCGAGAGAACCGTCAGCGTGATCTGGTAGCACTCGTGCGGCGCCGGCAGCCGGCAGCCGCCCAGCATGACATTGAGCGCCACCGGGTTCGCCAGCTGGACGAGGATCGGCGACAGGCGGCCGCCGTCCTTGAGCGAGGTCAGCAGCACCTTGACCAGGGCGCGATCGGAATCGGCGAGCAATTCGGTGAAGGGCCGGCCCATCAGGGCCGAGGCGTTGCGCTGGGTGAGACTTTTCAGCGCTCCGGCCGCGAAGCTGATCTTGCCGCTGTCGTCGACCTCGAGGAGAAGATCGGCGGCCGCGAAAGCGAACGCGACAAAGCGGTCGCGCTCGGCGCGGATTGGATCGCCCGGTGCAGGGGTTGCGGCAGACATGTCACTTAACCTTAAAAGCCTAGCCTTAAGGAGCCGTTAGCGCCCTCTCGCGCGGGCTTGACAGGTTCGGCCGGCCCCCCGATTATTCGTATACATACGATCTCCCGGTCAACGGGTGAAGCAGGAACGGGGTTGGGCGTGGCGGGATATCGACGTCCGGCGCAGCTGAATGAGGCCCTGGCCGCCCTGGCCGAGGCGCCGCGTACCATTGTGGCTGGCGGGACCGATTTCTATCCCTCCCGCGTCGGCCGACCGCTGGATGACGACGTTCTCGATATCACGGGCATCCCCGAGCTGCGCCCCATCCGTGAGGAGGAGGGGCGCGACGAAGGGGCCGCTTGGCGCATCCCTGCCCTGACCACCTGGACCGACGTCATCGAAGCCGACCTGCCGCCCTATTTTCGCGGCCTGCAGCTGGCGGCCCGCGAGGTCGGCGGCGTGCAGATCCAGAATGCCGGGACCGTCTGCGGCAACCTGTGCAATGCCTCGCCGGCGGCGGACGGCGTGCCCAACCTCCTGGCGCTCGATGCCGAGATCGAGCTGGCCTCGACCGCCGGCACGCGTCGCCTGGCGCTCGCCTCCTTCATCACCGGCAATCGCAAGACGGCGCGCCGGGCGGACGAGCTGGTCACCGCGGTGCTCGTGCCCAAACCCGGGCATGCGGCGCGCAGCACCTTCCTCAAGCTCGGCACCCGCAGGTACCTGGTGATCTCCATCGTCATGATCGGCGCGGTGATCGAAGTCGACAACGGCGCGATCGCCTCGGCGCGTCTCGCGGTCGGTGCCTGTTCGGCGGTTGCCCGGCGCCTGCCTCAGCTCGAGCAGGAACTGAAGGGTCGCCGCCTCGATCGCTCGCTGGCGGACATCGTGGTCTCACGGCATCTCCAGCCGCTGGCGCCGATCGACGACGTGCGCGGCACGGCCGATTATCGCAAGGACGCGACCCTGACGCTCCTGCGCCGCACCCTCGACGAGCTGGCCGCCGCATGACGGCGCTGTCCTTCACCCTCAACGGCAAGCCGGTCTCGGTCGAGGCCGATCCGCTGCGCTCGCTGGCGGAGACCTTGCGCGAGGAGCTGCGCCTCACCGGCACGAAACTCGGCTGCAGCGCCGGGGATTGCGGGGCCTGCACGGTGCGCCTCGACGGTCGGCAGGTCTGCGCCTGCCTGGTCCCCACCGGCCAGGTCGCTGGCCGCAAGGTGGAGACAGTCGAGGGGCTGGCGCGCGACGGGAAGCTCTCCGCCCTCCAGGCGTCTTTTCATGCCTACGGCGCGGCGCAGTGCGGCATCTGCACGCCCGGCATGCTGATGGCTGCCGACGATCTTCTGGCACGCACGGTGCAGCCGAGCGAAAGCCAGGTGCTCGATGCGCTGGGCGGTGTGCTCTGCCGCTGCACCGGCTATCGCAAGATCGTCGACGCGGTGTTGGCCGTCGGCAGGGGCGTGGGCGCGGTGAAGCCGATGGCCGGCGAGGCGGTCGGCGCGCGGCTCGCCAAGGTCGATGGCCTGGCCAAGCTCACCGGATCGGAAAAGTTCGGCGCCGATGACTGGCCGGCCGACTGCCTGGTGCTGCACGCCGTGCGCTCGCCGCATCACCGGGCGCGCTTCACCTTCGGCGATCTCGAGGCGTTCCGGAAGAAACACCCCGGCCTCGTCCGCATCCTGATCTGGAAGGACATTCCCGGGCAGAACCTCTACGGCATCTACCCGACCGGCAAGGACCAGCCGGCCCTGGCCGAAGGCGTGGTGCGCCACCGCGGCGAAGCGGTGTGCGCACTGGTCGGAGAGGCCGCGACGATTGCCCGCATCCGCGACGACGAAGTGCCGATCGTCTGGGAGACGCTGCCGCCGATGTCCGGCCTCGATGCGGCACTCAAGGCCGGCGTCGTGCCGCTGCATGCCGACAAACCGGACAACGTGCTGGTGCGTGGCCGGGTGGTGTCGGGCGACACGGCTGCGGGAATCAAAGGCGCAGCGGCGGTGGCACGCGGCGACTTTGAGACGGCCTTCGTCGAGCATGCCTATATCGAGCCGGAAGCCGGCTATGCGCGGCGCGTCGGCGACCGTATCGAGATCGTCGCCTGCACCCAGACGCCTTACATGGACCGCGACGAGATCGCGCTGATCATGGGCCTCAAGCCGGAGCAGGTGCGTATCGTGCCCACCGCGGTCGGCGGGGGCTTCGGCGGCAAGCTCGATCTCTCGCTCCAGCCGCTGATCGCCACCGCGGCCTGGCTGCTCAACCGGCCGGTGCGCTGCGTCTACACAAGGCCCGAAAGCATGGCCTCGACACCTAAGCGCCACCCAGCGCGTATTTCTGCGACCTTCGCCTGCGACGCTAAAGGCAAGTTGACAGCCGCCGAGTTCCACGGCGATTTCAACACCGGGGCTTACGCCTCGTGGGGTCCGACCGTGGCCAACCGTGTGCCGGTTCATGCGATGGGCCCGTACGAAGTTCCGGCGGTCAAGTGCACCAGCCGCGCCATCTATACGACCGACACGCCGGCCGGCGCCTTCCGCGGCTTCGGCGTGCCGCAAGCCGCCATCGCTCACGAGGCGCTGATGGACGAGCTGGCATTGCAAACAGGCCTCGATGAGCTCGAGTTCCGGGCGATCAACGTGCTCAAGCATGGCTCGCTCACCGCCACCGGGCAGAAGCTCGAAGCCAGTGCCGGCCTCGGCCTCTGTCTCGACGCGCTGCGTCCGCGCTGGAAGCAGCTGCGCGCGGCGGCCGAGGCGTTCAATCGCGAGAGTAAGGGCGCGCTGCGCCGCGGCGTGGGCATCGGCTGCATGTGGTACGGCATCGGCAACACCTCGCTGTCGAATCCCTCCACCATGAAGGTGGGTATAAGCCGCGACGGCGCTCTCACGCTGTACAGCGGCGCTGTCGATATCGGCCAGGGCTCCAACACCATCATGCTGCAGATCTGCGCCGATGCTCTCGGCGCACCAGTATCGGCATTCAGGCTGGTGGCCGGAGATACCGACCTCACCGCCGATGCCGGCAAGACCTCGGCCTCGCGCCAGACCTTCGTCTCCGGCAATGCCGCGCGGCTGGCCGGCGAGGATCTGCGCCGGCAGATCCTGCGCCTGGCCAACATAGGCGAGCGGGCCAAGATCGATGTCGTTGGCGGCAGGATCGTGCTGCACGAGGGCAAGTCGACGCACATTATCGATTGCGCCTCGCTGCCGGCCGACGGCCTGATGGGCACCGGCCGCTACGATCCGCCGACCACGCCGCTCGACGGCGACGGCCAGGGTGTGCCCTATGCGACCTATGCCTTCGCGGCGCAGCTCGCCGAGGTCGAGGTCGACATCGGCCTCGGCACCACCAAGGTGCGGCGCATCGTCGCGGCGCATGATGTCGGACGGGCCATCAACCCGACCCAGGTCGAGGGGCAGATCCATGGCGGTGTGGCGCAGGGGCTGGGCCTGGCGCTGATGGAGGAGTTCATCCCCGGCCGTACCGAGAACCTGCACGATTATCTGATCCCGACCTTCGGCGACGTGCCGGAGATCGAGACTTATCTGATCGAAGACCGCGAGCCGCTCGGCCCTTATGGGGCAAAAGGAATCGGCGAGCCGGCGCTGGTCCCGACCGCGCCGGCCATCCTTGGCGCCATCCGCCACGCCACCGGTGTCCGTATCCGCCGCGTGCCGGCGACACCGGACCGCGTGCGCGCGGCCATCGTCGCCCATTCGCAGAAGAAGGCGGCGGCGGAATGACCGAAACTCACGTCAGCACCGACACTCCGGCGCCCGAGGCGCTGGCTGCCGCGACCGCGGCGAAGGCCGGCGACATCGTCACCTGCGATGCCTGCCCGGTGCTCTGCCGTATCCGTCCGGGCAAGACCGGCGCTTGCGACCGCTACGGCAATACGGAGGGCAAGCTGACGCGCATGGATCCGCTGGTGATCACCAGCCGGGCCCAGGCGCTCGTTCCCTTCCTCAACGGCAAGTGGACCGGTAACCCGATCACGGGCGCGGACACCTTCGTCACCGGCATCGGGGCCGGCACCACCTATCCCGACTACAAGCCCGCGCCCTTCATCGTGGCGAGCCAGATCGACGGCGTCGACATGGTCACCGTGGTGACCGAAGGCATCTTCAGCTACTGCGGCCTCAAGGTGAAGATCGACACCGACCGTTATCTCGGGCCGGAGCAGGCGGCGGTGCGCTGCAAGGGCGAGGCGGTCGGCCACGTGACCACCGCCGAATACGGCTCGCAGATGCTCTCGCTGGGCGGCGTGCACCACCTGACCGGCGGCAGCAAGAAAGAGGGTGTCGTCACCTGCGACACCATGCTGGCGCTGTGCAACAAGGAATCCGTCGAGCTCACCATCGACGGCGGCTCGACGATCATCGTGCAGGCCGGCAAGCCGCCGGTGGTCAACGGCGTGCCCGAGGAGCGCATGCGCGTGGGCTGCGGCTCGGCGACCATCGGCATGTTCGCCCAGCAATGGCTGGCCCATGCCGACGAGGTCATCGTCGTGGACGATCACATCACCGGCGTGCTTACCGAGCACCAAGCCGGACGCTTCCTCGATATGAAGCCGGCGGGCATCCGCGTGCGCGGCCGCAAGTCGACGCCCGGCCGCTACTTCCAGGTGGCCAATCCGGGAACCGGCTGGGGCGGCACCGATATCACCGATCCCTTGTCGATCATCGAGAAGATCGATCCCAAGACGGCCTGGCCGGGTCTCAAACTGCTGATGGTGAGCACCACCGGCGAGCATGCCGCCTGGTACGTGCTGGACCAGGACCTCAAGCCGGTGCCGGCGCCGATGCCGGAGCCCATCACCAAAATCGTCGAGCGCATCGGCGAGAACTGCGAGCCGGCACTGTGCACGGTGCTGTTCATGGCCGGGGCCGGCGGCAGTTTGCGCGCCGGTGTCACCGAGAACCCGGTACGACTGACGCGCTCGGTGCGCGATGCGCTGACCCGCGTCACCTCCGGCGGCGCTGCGGTCTATGTCTGGCCGGGCGGCGGCATCACCTACATGGTCGATGTCACCACCATGCCGGATAAGTCCTTCGGCTACGTGCCCACACCGGCGATCGTCGGCCCGCTCGAATTCACCCTGCGCCGCGACGACTATGCCGCCCTCGGCGGCCATATGGACCATGTGCGGCCGCTGGCCTCTATCCAGGCGCATGACAATGTGCGGGTCGAAGCCCAGCGCGCCGATCAACCCTGGCCGGTAACCCCGGCGGAGGCGGCGTCGTGAGCGGCGAGGGTATTCGCGCCGGTCTGCTGCCGGACGGCAGGCGGCTGCATCTGCAGCACGGGCCCATCGACCTGATCGTCGAGGCCTTCGGCGACTTTGCCGAAGTGCACGCGGCCTACGTCCAGGCGGCCGCGGGCTTCGCCGACGTGCTGCCGACCCTGGCCAGGGAGCTGCCGCTGCTGCGCGCGCCGCTGGGTGCCGCGCGGCCACTGCCGACGGGGCCGGTGGCGCAGCGCATGGTCGCCGCCTGCTGGCCGCACCGTGAACAGTTCATCACGCCGATGGCGGCGGTGGCCGGCGCGGTCGCCGATCATGTTCTCCAGGCGCTGCTCGACGGCCGCACTCTCTCCCGCGCCTACGTCAATGACGGCGGCGATATCGCCTTTTATCTGGCGCCGGGCCAGACGCTGAGCTGCGGCCTGGTGGCCGATCTCGCTGCCCCGGCCCTCGACGGCACCATCGTGCTGACCCACGCCATGCCGGTGCGCGGCCTGGCCACCTCCGGCCGGGCGACCAAGGGGCAGGGCGGGCGCAGTTTTTCTTTGGGAATCGCGGATGCGGTGACCGTCCTGGCGCGCGATGCGGCGACGGCCGATGCCGCCGCCACCATGATCGCCAACGCGGTCGACCTGCCCGGCCACCCGGGAATCCTGCGGGGCCCGGCCAGCGACCAAGATCCCGACAGCGACCTGGGTGACCGCTTGGTGACGCTCGATGTCGGCCCGCTGGTCGATGACGAGATCGATCAGGCCCTGCGCAGGGGAGCCATGCGCGCCGACAGCTTGCGCGCCTCTGGACTCATCCACGGGGCGGTGATGGTATTGAGGCGCCGCCTGGCCACGGTCGGGGCGGATCTGCCGCGCCTGGCGGCGGCTTAGGCGTAGCGAAGGTGGGGATCATGGCCGCGCAGGTTCGCAAACTGATCACCGTCATCGAGGAGACCCGGCGCGAGGCTGGCCGCGCCATCGCCCCGGCCATGCGCAAGGCCGCGGCTATCGCCGTGATCGCCAATCCGTTTGCCGGCAAATACGAGGCCGATCTCGAGACCCTGATGGCCATCGGCGAGGAGCTGGGCGAGATGCTCGGCCGCCAGGCGGTCGCCGCCCTCGGCATCAAGCCCGGCGAGGCGCAGAGCTACGGCAAGGCGGCCATCGTCGGCGAGGACGGCGAACTCGAGCATGCCGCCGCCATTCTCCATCCGCGGCTGGGCAAGCCGCTGCGCGCGGCGGTCGAGAAGGGTGCCGCACTCGTTCCCTCCTCGAAGAAGCGCGGCGGGCCGGGTGCGGCGATCGACGTGCCTTTAGGCCACAAGGACGCCGCCTTCGTGCGCAGCCATTTCGACGCCATGGAGATCCGCGTGCACGACGCGCCGCGGCGCGACGAGATCGTGGTCGCCGTGGTGGTCACCGACAGCGGCCGGCCGCTGCCGCGTATCGGCGGCCTCACCGTAGATCAAATCGAAGGCAAAGACGGGTTGCGTTAACCCGAACAATCAATCGCTCACGCAAAGAACAGGAGAGAATCATGATCATCAAACGACGCGACTTCCTCGCAGGCTCCGCGGCTGCCGTGGCCATTGCCGGCGCACCTTCCATCGCCCGCGGCCAGGGGGCGACGATCAAGATCGGCGAGATCAACAGCTACTCGACCCAGGCCGCCTTCCTCGGGCCGTATCGCAACGGCTGGAACATGGCGCTCGACGAGGTCAACGCGGCGGGCGGCCTCAACGGCCGCAAGCTCGAGACGGTCTTCCGCGACGACGGCGGCAAGCCGGAAGACGCGGTGCGTCACGCGGGCGAGCTGGTCGCGGCCGAGAAGGTCGACCTTCTGGCGGGCGGCTTCCTCTCCAACATCGGCCTGGCCATCGGCGGCTACGCCAAGCAGAATAAGAAGCTCTACGTCGCCTCCGAGCCGCTGACCGACGCGCTCGTCTGGGCGCAGGGCAACCGCTACACCTTCCGCCTGCGCCCCTCGACCTACATGCAGGCGGCGATGCTGGTGGAGGAGGCGGCGAAGCTTCCGGCCATGCGCTGGGCCACCGTCTCGCCGAACTACGAATACGGCCAGTCGGCGGTGAAGTGGTTCAAGGAGCTGCTGTCGCGCAAGAAGCCCGGCGTGCAGTTCGTCAGCGAGCAGTTCCCGGCGCTCGGCCGCATCGATGCCGGTGCGACGGTGCAGGCGGTGGCGGCGGCCAACCCGGAGGCGATCTTCAACGTCACCTTCGGCGCCGACCTGACCAACTTCGTGCGCCAGGGCAACACCCGCGGCCTGTTCGAGCGCCGCGCCGTGGCCAGCATGCTGACCGGCGAGCCCGAGTACATGGACCCGCTCAAGGACGAGACACCTGAAAACTGGATCGTCACCGGCTACCCATGGGACCAGGTCAACACGCCGAGCCACAGCAAGTTCCGCGACGACTACCGCAAGAAATACAACGATTACCCGCGCCTCGGCTCGGTCGTCGGCTACGACACGGTCAATGCCATCATCAACATGCTGCGCAAGGCCGGCTCGACCGACACCGAGAAGATGGTCGACGCCATGGAAGGACTGAAGTTCACCAGCCCGTTCGGCCCGGTCGAGTTCCGCAAGATCGACCACCAGGCCACGCTCGGCGCCTTCGTCGGCCGCACCAAGGTGCAGGGCGGCAAGGGCATCATGGTCAACTGGCGCTACGCCGACGGCAAGGACTACCTGCCGTCCGACGCCGAGGTGCGCGAGATGCGTCCGAAGGACGCGTGAGCGGAGCCGGTTTGCCTTAGTCCCCCTCGCCCTCCCGCGCTAACCGCGCGGGTCCCTCCCTCTCCCCCACTGGGGGAGAGGGTTGGGGTGAGGGGGAATTCTGCCTCTCTCGATCGGCCGATCGCTTGGATTTCCTTCTCGTCCAGTTCCTGAACGGGCTCGCCAGCGCCTCGTCGCTGTTCCTGGTCGCCTCCGGGCTGTCGATCATCTTCGGCGTCAGCCGGATCGTGAACTTCGCCCACGGCTCGTTCTACATGCTGGGCGCCTATGTCGCCTGGACGCTGACCCGCGGCCTCGACTGGGTCGCCTTCGGGCATCTGGGTTTCTGGGGCGGCATCCTCATCGCAGCCGTGGTCGTCGGCCTGCTTGGCGTCATCGTCGAGATCCTGCTGCTGCGCCGCATCTACCAGGCACCGGAGCTCTTCCAGCTCCTCGCCACCTTCGGCGTGGTGCTCATCGTCCAGGACGCCACCCTGTGGATCTGGGGGGCGCAGGACCTGCTCGGGCCCCGCGCGCCCGGCATGCGTGGCGCCATCGACATCATGGGCCAGCGCTTCCCGCAGTATGAAATGCTGCTGATCGTCATCGGCCCGGCGGTGCTCGGCCTGCTCTGGCTGCTCTTCCACCGCACGCGGTGGGGCACGCTGGTGCGCGCCGCCACTCTCGACCGCGAGATGGTGGCGGCGCTGGGCGTCGACCAGAAACTGCTCTTCACCTCGATCTTCTTCCTCGGCTCGTTCCTGGCAGCACTCGGCGGGGGCCTGCAGCTGCCGCGCGAGCCGGTGCAGCTCAACATGGATTTAGCCATCATCGCCGATGCCTTCGTCGTCGTGGTGGTCGGCGGCATGGGCAGCGTGGGCGGCGCCTATCTCGCCGCCCTGCTGATCGCCGAGCTGCAGGCCTTCATGCTGTTCGTGCCCGACTTCGCTCTGTTCGGGGTCACGGTCTCGATCTCCAAGATGACGCTGATCCCGAGCTTCCTGGTCATGGCCGTGGTGCTCGTTGTCCGGCCCTACGGGCTTTTAGGCCGGCCGCCGTCGCACGCTCGCATCGCCGGAGCCGTCGAGCCGGTGGTGCGCGCCACCCCGGCCGAACTCAAATGGCTCGGCTACGCGGCGCTGGCCTTGCTCGTCGTGCTGCCGTTCTTCGTCGGCGATTACGGCCTGATCGTCGCCACCGAGATCCTCATCATGGTGCTGGTCGCCGCCAGCCTGCATTTCATGATGGGCCCCGGCGGCATGGCTTCGTTCGGTCACGCCGCCTATTTCGGCCTCGGCGCCTACGGGGCGGCCCTGATGACCAAGCACCTGATGGCGCCGATGGCGGTCGGCCTGGCAGCCGGGCCGCTGCTCGCCGGACTCTTCGGCATCCTCTTCGGCTGGTTCTGTGTGCGCCTGTCGGGCGTCTACCTCGCCATGCTCACCCTGGCCTTCGCCCAGATCGTCTGGTCGATCGCCTTCCAGTGGGTGGCGATGACCGGCGGCGACAACGGCCTGCTCGGCATCTGGCCGGATAGCTGGGCGACCGGCAAGGACGTCTACTACTACCTGACCCTGGCCTTGTGCGTGGCCGGCGTGCTGGTCCTGCGCCGCATGATCTACGCGCCCTTCGGCTACGCGCTGCGCGCCGGCCGCGATTCGCCCTTGCGGGCCGAAGCCATCGGCATCGACGTGGTGCGCGTGCAGTGGGCGGCCTTCACCGTGGCGGCGGTGTTCGCCGGCCTGGCCGGTGCGCTCTTCGTCTACTTCAAGGGCAGCGTCTTCCCGACCTACGCCTCGATCCCCAAATCGGTCGACGCGCTGATGATGGTGCTGATGGGCGGCGTGCAGACCATCACCGGCCCGCTGATCGGTGCCGTGGTCTACATGGGCCTGCACGAGCAGCTGGTGCGCCTGACCGAGCTCTGGCGCCTGGTGCTCGGCGCCTCGATCATCGCGCTGGTGCTGGCTTTCCCGCAGGGCATCGCCGGCTTCGTCGTGCGCCTGTGGCTCAAGGGCAAGGCGGAGGACCTATGAGCGTCCTCGCCGTCCAGGGCCTGCAGAAATCCTTCGGCGGCGTCCAGGCCGTGGCCGGCGTGAGCTTCGCCGTCGAGGCGGGCGAGCTCCTGGCCATGATCGGGCCCAACGGCGCCGGCAAGACCACCTGCTTCAACATGCTGATGGGCCAGCTCAGGCCGGATGCCGGCAGCGTCGCCTTCGAGGGCAGCGACATCACCGGCCTGGCGCCGCGTCAGGTCTGGCGGCTCGGCGTGGGCCGCACCTTCCAGATCACCGCCACCTTCGCCTCGATGACCGTGTCGGAGAACGTGCAGATGGCGCTGCTCTCCCATCACCGCAAGCTCGCCTCGTTCTGGGCGCCGGCGACCTCGCTTTACGCCGATGAGGCGGCGGCGCTGCTGCAGCAGGTTGGCATGGTAGATCAGCGGCAGCGGGCCTGCGGCGTGCTGGCTTATGGCGATCTCAAGCGCGTCGAGCTGGCCGTGGCCCTCGCCAACCAGCCGCGCCTGCTGCTGATGGACGAGCCGACCGCCGGCATGGCGCCGCGCGAGCGTGTCGCGCTGATGGAGCTGACGGCTAAGCTCACCCGCGACCGCGGCATCGCCGTGCTGTTCACCGAGCACGACATGGATGTGGTCTTCGCCCAGGCCGACCGCATCATCGTGCTCAACCGCGGCCGCCTGATCGCGCAAGGGACACCGGCCGAGGTGCGTGCCGACAAGGGGGTGCAGGACGTCTATCTCGGCTCCGGCTCCACCTTTGGGGGCCACTGATGCTCGATGTAAAAGGCCTCCACACCTATTACGGCCGGGCGCATATCCTGGCCGACGTGGCGCTAAGCGTGGCCAAGGGCGAGGTCGTGGTGCTGCTCGGCCGCAACGGGGCCGGCAAGTCGACCACCATGAAAAGCATCATGGGGCTGGTGCCCGCCCGGGCCGGGGTGATCCGTTTCCTCGACCAGGACATCACCGGCAGGGAGTCGCATGCGATCGCCCGGATGGGCCTCGGCTACGTGCCGGAGGACCGGCGCATCTTCGCGGAGCTCACGGTGATGGAGAACCTCGAGGTCGGCCGCCAGAAGCCGCGCGAGGGCGCGCCGACCTGGACGGCCGAGCGGCTGTTCGCGATCTTCCCCAACCTTGCCGAGATGCGCGACCGCCCCGGCGGTCGGATGAGCGGCGGCGAGCAACAGATGCTGACCATCGCCCGCACCCTGATGGGCAATCCGCGCGCCATCCTGCTCGACGAGCCGTCCGAAGGCCTGGCGCCGGTGATCGTCGAGCAGATGGCCAACACCATCAAGGCGCTGAAGTCCGAGGGGCTGACGGTCGTGCTCTCGGAGCAGAACCTTCATTTTGCGCACCTCGTGGCAGATCGCGCCTACATCATCGAGAAGGGCCGCATCCGCTACACCGGCACGATGGGCGAGCTTGCCGCCAACGATTCGGTGCGCGCACAATACCTCAGCGTCTAGCGGAGGATCCCATGAGCGCCGCACTCCTCACGGTCAGCGAAGTCCGCACCACGCCGGTGGTGGCGCCGCTCAAATATCCGGTGACCACCGCGTCGGGCACGCTGAGCGAGGCGCCGCTGCTGCTCATCGACCTCATAACCAAGGAAGGCATCACCGGCCGCGCCTATCTGCTCGCCTACCAGCGGCTGGCGCTCAAGGGGCTGGACGAGCTGGTCAAGGCGCTGGGCGCGACGCTGATCGGGCAGACCGTGGTGCCCGCCGAGCTGGAGCCGCAGATGCGGTCGCGTTACACGCTGCTGGGTGGGGCGCGCGGCCTCGCCGGCATTGCCGTCTCCGGTCTCGACATGGCGCTGTGGGATGCCTTGGCGCAAAGCCGCGGCGTGCCGCTGGTGACGCTGCTCGGCGGCAGGGCGCGGCCGATCCGCGCCTATAACAGCCTGGGCATGGTCTCCGCTGCCAACGCCACCGAGGTCGCGAGCCGGTCTTTTGCGAATGGCTTCAAGGCGGCCAAGTTCAAGATCGGCTGGAAGAGCTTCGCCGAGGATCTCGCGGCGGTGCGCGCCTTCCGCAAGGCCGCACCCGCCGATGCCTCGCTGATGGTCGACTTCAACCAGTGCCTGTCGGTGGCCGAGGCGATGCGGCGCAGCCGCGGGCTCGATGGCGAAGGCCTGGCCTGGATCGAGGAGCCGGTGCGCTGCGATGACTTCGCCGGCTGCGCCGAGGTGGCGGCCGCGGTCGAGACGCCGATCCAGATCGGCGAGAATTTCTCGGGCACCTTCGAGATGGCAGCGGCGCTCAAGGCGCGGGCCTGCGACTACGTGATGCCCGACCCGCAGCAGATCGGCGGGGTCAGCGGCTGGCTGCGCGCCGCAGCACTCGCCCATGCCGCGGGTGTCGAGTGCTCGACCCACCTGTTCATCGAGGTGAGCGCGCATCTCCTGCCGGTGACGCCGACCTGCCACTGGCTGGAATTCCTGGATGTCGCTGGCTCCGTGCTGCAGGAGCCGCCACAGGTGATCGATGGCGCCGTCACAGCCTCGGGCAAGCCGGGCATCGGCCTTGCTTGGGACGCGGCCGCGGTCAAACGCTACAGGGTGGAATGATGGTTGTCCGGCCGATCGAACGTCAGGATCGCAAGCAATGGGAGCCGCTGTGGGAGGGCTACAACACCTTCTACGAGCGTACGATCCCGGCCGCGATCACCGACACGACCTGGGGCCGCTTCTTCGACGCCTACGAGCCGGTCCGCGCCCTGGTGGCGGAGGACGGCAGCCGGCTGATCGGCATGGTGCACTATATCTTTCATCGCAACACCACGATGATCAGCCCGACCTGCTACCTGCAGGACCTATTCACCAGTAAGGAAGCCCGCGGCAAGGGTGTCGGCCGGGCGCTGATCGAGGCGATCTATGCCAGGGCGAAGGAAGCGGGTGCCCCGCGCGTCTACTGGCAGACCCACGAGACCAACAAGACGGCGCAGCTCCTCTACGACAAGGTCTCGAAGAAGTCCGGCTTCATCGTCTACCGCACGGATATCTAGCGCTTAGTTCGGCGCGAAGATCGTCACCTTCACCGGGGTGCAGTGATAGGCGTTGCAGGGTGCGAGCACGTCCATCGGGCAGTTCGACAGGCCGACCAGGCAGTCCATCATCGCCTCGAACTCGATGTAGTCGCCCGGCTTCGACACCGGCTCGCCGATGATCCAGCGCCCCTGCGCGCAGTCGTGGTGGTAGTTCATGAACAGGTCCATCGTGTCCGGCACGTCCTCGGGCAGCAGCCCGTAGGGCGCGATGGCCTTGGCTATGATCTCGTGGCAGCCATCGACCGGGCCGATGCCGAAGGTCTCGTAGAGGAAGCGGTTGCACATGCGGTTGTGCGTGTCGTGCACGCCCTTGGGCTCTGGCGTCTCTTCGATGATCGTCATCATCGGCCGGCAGATGGTCGACATCAGCGTGTCGCCGATGGTCAGCTTGTCGCGCGGGATGTAGGGCGTGCCGGCGGGCGGCACGTAGCGCGTGCGCGAATACGAGGTCGAGAGCTTCTCGCGCAGGTTCGCCTTGTTGAACACCGCCATGTCGACGACCTGCTTGCCCTCGAGATCGGTCACCCGCAGGCGCTGGCCCTTGGCCACCTCGACCGCCAGCCCGGTCTTGGGTGGCATCACCTTCTCGAAGACTGTTCTCATGAGGCGACCACCTCGGGCACCTTCTCGGCGGGCGGCGTGTTGCGCGAGCGCCCGACCCGCACGATGCCGTCGATCACCACCATGCCCACGCCCGGCAGGTCGCCCCTGCGCACGCTGTCGAGGAGGTTGCTGCCGCTCGAATGCTGCGCCTTGTCCATGAAGCAGTAGTCGGCGTCCTTGCCCACGGCGATCAGACCGCAGTTCAGCTCACGCAGCTTCGCCGTGTTGCCGGTGGCGAAGCAAAAGGCCTGCTCGGCCGGGGTTTCGCCGACGCTTGAAAGCAAGGCGATCATGCGCAGGATGCCCAGCGGCTGAACGCCCGAGCCGGCCGGTGAATCGGTACCCAGGATCACGCGGTGGAACTGCTTCAACTCCTTGGCGATTCGCAGCGCGTGCAGGCCGGCGAGCTCGTTGCCGTTATGCACGATCTCGATCGCCCGCTCGCATTGCTCGCACAGGCAGGTGATCTGGGCGAGCGGCAGGGCGGTGTGGCCGCCATTGATGTGGCCGATGACGTCGGCGTCCGCCTCGAGCACCACGTCCTTGTCGATATAGCCGGAGCCGGGGACCGAGGGGCCGCCGGTGTGGATGGTCGACTGGATGCCGTATTTGCGCGCCCAGGCGACCATCTGCTTGGCTTCGTCGCCGGCCTTGACCGAGCCCAGCCCGATCTCGCCCAGCAGCTTGACGCCCGATTTGGCCAGCTCGGCAAAGTCGCTTTCGACCATGCCTTTCTCGATCACGGGTGCTCCGGCCAGCACCTTCACGCCGCCGGGGCGGAAGGCGTCGAAGGCGCGCTGCGCGGTGATGGCCAGCGCCTTCAGGCCGACGATGTCCTTGGGTCGGCCGGGCAGGTGGACTTCGCCGGCCGAGATCATGGTGGTGACGCCGCCATTGAGGAAGGAGTCGATCCAGCCGAGCTGGCTCTGGCGCGGCGTCCAGTCCCCGAACACGGGGTGGACATGGCTGTCGATCAGGCCGGGGGCGAGGGTCGTGCCCTTGGCGTCGATCGTCAGCTTGGCGCCGGCGGTGTCGAGATCCCTGGCCCGGCCGATCCCGGTGATCTTGCCGTCGACGGCGACGACCGTGTCGGCGTCCAGGATCGGGCGGTCGAGATCGCCCGAGAGCAGCAGCCCGATGTTGCGGACGACCGTCTTGCCGCTGGGGCCGCCCGTGCCTGCTGCTTCCGCCATGCTTCCTCCCGCCTGATGCGGGCGGAAGCTTCCGTCAGTTCAGCAGGCGGATCAAGTCAGTGCAGGACGAGGAGGCTGGTGTTGGCGCGGATCTGGGGCGGCTTGATCAGCTCGCAATTGGCGACGCGCACGCTGTGCAGCTTGCCGTCGAGATTGCGTTCCCAGAACTTGAGAAACCGGCCGAGCTCGGGAAAGCGCGGCGCCAGGTCCAGGGCCTGCCAGACATAGGTCTGCAAAAGGCCCGGGTGATCCGGCATGTGATAGAGGATTTCAGCGGTAGTCAGGCGGTAGTCTCGCAGCTGCAGCGCCAGTGTCGCCATGTAGAAGTACCTCCTAGCCCCATGGGTACTGAAACAACGACTCGACGCCCCTGAGTCTGCTGGGACAAGTTTAAAAAAACAATAATATTCAAAGGCTTAGCAGCATGGCCCTGAGAGTGCTGCTGCTTCGGCCGGAGCCGGGCCTGCCCAGTTTTGAAGCGCCTGAAGGTTAACGAAGAAATCCAAGAGCTTGGCGGTTGGCTGACACTTGACTAACGGCCGCCAGACCCTTAAATCCCCAGCACTCACTGAGGGCGAGTGCTAACAGCCCGCCCCGGGGGCATCAATCCAGGAGGATTTACAATGAAGTTTAGGCCTTTGCATGACCGCGTCGTGGTTCGTCGCCTTGAGGACGAGACCAAGACGTCGGGCGGCATCATCATTCCCGACACCGCCAAGGAAAAGCCGATGCAGGGCGAGATCGTCGCTGCCGGCCCGGGCGCCCGCAACGAGCAGGGCGCTCTCGTCGCCCTCGACGTCAAGGCCGGCGACCGCATCCTGTTCGGCAAGTGGTCGGGCACCGAAGTGAAGATCGACGGCGAAGAGCTGCTGATCATGAAGGAGTCGGACATCCTCGGCATCATCGAGGGCGCCGCTTCTTCGAAGAAGAAGGCCGCCTGAGCCTAACGATTTCAGTTCAATAAGGAGACACTACCAATGGCAGCCAAAGAAGTACGGTTCAGCGCCGATGCCCGCGCCCGCATGCTGCGTGGCGTCGACATCCTGGCCGACGCGGTCAAGGTGACCCTCGGCCCGAAGGGCCGCAACGTCGTTCTCGACAAGTCGTTCGGCGCTCCGCGCATCACCAAGGACGGCGTCACCGTCGCCAAGGAGATCGAGCTTTCCGACAAGTTCGAGAACATGGGCGCCCAGATGGTGCGCGAAGTGGCCATCAAGACCGGCGACCTCGCCGGTGACGGCACCACCACCGCGACCGTTCTCGCCCAGGCGATCGTCCGCGAGGGTTCCAAGGCGGTGGCCGCCGGCATGAACCCGATGGACCTCAAGCGCGGCATCGACAAGGCCGTGGAAGCGGTCGTCGAGGACCTGATCAAGCGCACCAAGAAGATCTCGACCAACGCCGAAGTCGCCCAGGTCGGCACCATCTCGGCCAACGGCGAGAAGGACATTGGCGAGATGATCGCCAAGGCGATGGAGAAGGTCGGCAAGGAAGGCGTGATCACGGTCGAGGAGGCCAAGAGCCTCGAGACCGAGCTGGATGTCGTCGAAGGCATGCAGTTCGATCGCGGCTACCTCTCGCCGTACTTCATCACCAACGCCGAGAAGATGATCTGCGAGCTCGAGAACCCGTACATCCTCATCCACGAGAAGAAGCTCGCCGGCCTGCAGCCGCTGCTCCCCGTCCTCGAGGCGGTCGTGCAGTCGGGCAAGCCGCTGCTGATCATCGCTGAGGAAGTCGAAGGCGAGGCGCTGGCCACCCTGGTGGTCAACAAGCTGCGCGGCGGCCTCAAGGTCGCGGCCGTCAAGGCCCCGGGCTTCGGCGATCGCCGTAAGGCCATGCTGGAGGACATCGCCGTCCTCACCGCCGGCCAGGTGATCAGCGAGGACCTCGGCATCAAGCTCGAGAACGTCACGCTCGACATGCTCGGCCGCGCCAAGAAGGTCACGATCGAGAAGGAATACACCACGATCGTCGACGGTTCGGGCAAGAAGACGGACATCCAGGCTCGTGTCGGCCAGATCAAGGCGCAGATCGAGGAGACCACCTCGGACTACGACCGCGAGAAGCTGCAGGAGCGTCTGGCCAAGCTGGCGGGCGGCGTTGCCGTCATCCGCGTCGGCGGGGCGACCGAGGTCGAGGTGAAGGAGCGCAAGGATCGCGTCGATGACGCGATGCACGCCACCAAGGCGGCGGTCGAGGAAGGCATCGTCGCCGGCGGCGGCGTGGCGCTTCTCTATGCCGTGCACGCCCTCAAGGGCATCAAGGTCGCCAACCACGATCAGCAGGTCGGCATCGACATCGTCCGCAAGGCGCTGCAGGCGCCGGCGCGGCAGATCGCCGAGAACGCCGGCACCGACGGCGCGATCGTCGCCGGCAAGCTGCTCGAGCAGAAGAACAGCAACTACGGCTTCGACGCGCAGAGCGGCGAGTACGTCGACATGATGAAGGAAGGCATTATCGACCCGACCAAGGTCGTGCGCCTGGCCCTTCAGGATGCGGCGTCGGTTGCCTCCCTGCTCATCACCACCGAGGCGATGGTCGCCGAGAAGCCGGAGAAGAAGGCTGCTCCGGCCATGGGTGGCCATGACCACGGCGGCGGCATGGGCGGGATGGACTTCTAAGTCCAGCCTCAGCACCGCAAGGAAACGGGAAGGGCGGGTCTTCGGACCCGCCCTTTTCTTTTGCGCGCCGCCCGGGTCAGGCCGGTTCTTCGGGAATAGGTGCGGGTCGGTTAGTGTTCCCTTCCGAAGGCGCCCACTCGTGGCGCCAGGGTTCGGGAGGAAAACCATGAAATCGCTGTCTTTTGCCATCGCCGCCGTCACCCTGGCGCTGGCCACCGGTCCCGCCCGGGCCGATCTCGAAACAATCAGCAAGGCCATGGGGGCCCCTGACACGCTGCAGGTCAGCGGCAGCGGCCAGTTCTTCTCCGTCGGCCAGGCCTTCCGGCCGGGCCTGCCCTGGCCCAAGCAGAACATGACCCGCTACAGCCGCCACGACGACTATGGCGCCGGGGCGTCGAGCGTCGACTACGTGCTGACCCGCGGCGACATGCTGGGCGGCGGCGCCATCCCGCTGATCGGCGAGGCGCGCACCACCGGCGGTGTCTCGGGCGAGCAGGGCTGGCAGGTGGCCTACCCAGTGGGCACGGCGCTGGCGGCGCCAGCCACCCAACGCCAGCATGACCTGTGGATCTCGCCGCACGGCATCGTCAAGGCGGCGATCGCCGACAAGGTCGCCATGAGGGAAGGCGGTTTCGAGATCGTGCGCCCGGGCAAGTTCCGGGCCCGCGCCACGGTCAACGCCGAGAACCTGGTCGAGCAGGTCGAATCCTGGATCGACAACCCGGTGATCGGCGACATGGCGGTGGTCACCTACTACCGTGACTACAAGGATCATGGCGGGGTGAAGTTCCCCGGCCGCATCCTGCAGACTGCCGCCGGCCTGCCGGCCTTCGACCTGGTGGTCAGCGAGGTGAAGCCCAATGCCGGCCCGGTCGCGGTGCCGTCGACTATCGGGCCCGCGGTCGCCGACGTCACTGTCGACAAGGTGGCCGACGGCATCTTCTTCATCCACGGCGCCTCGCATCACAGCGTCGCCATCGAGATGCGCGACCACATCGTGCTCTTCGAGACGCCGCTGGGTGACGGCCGTACCAACGCCGCCATCAAGGCAGCCAAGGAGGCGATCCCCAACAAGCCGATCCGCTTCGCCACGACGACGCATCACCATTTCGACCATTCGGGCGGCCTGCGTGCCGCGGCGGCCGAAGGGGCGACCCTGATCGTGCACGAGACGGCGCGGGCTTATTTCGAGGATGTCTATGCCAATCCGCGCACGCTCAATCCCGATGCGCTTTCGCGCTCGGGCAAGCAGGCGAAGATCGAGACGGTCGGCGACATGCGGGTGCTGACCGACGGCAACCGCGTGCTCGAGATCCACGTGCTCAAGAACAACCAGCACGCCGACGGTTTCCTCATCGGCTACCTGCCGGCGGAGAAGATCCTGATCGTGGGCGATGCCTTCAGCCCGCGCGCTCCGGTCACAAGGCGCCCGGCCACCCTCAACCCGGTGACCCTGAACCTGTGGGCGAACCTCAACCGGCTCGGCCTGCAGGTCGACACGGTGCTGCCGATCCACGGCCGCATGGTGAAGGTCGAGGAACTGCGCTTCGAAGCCGGGGCGCAGTAAGGCTCAGGCTCTCTCGAGGGCCTGGCCGAGATCGGCGATCAGGTCGTCGGCGTTCTCGACGCCGACCGACAGGCGGATGAGCCCCGGCGTGATGCCGATGCGGCTCAGCGTCTCGGCCGGCAGGCCCGAATGGGTGGTCGAGGCGGGGTGCGAGACCAGGCTTTCGGTGCCGCCGAGGCTGACCGCGAGCTTGATCACCTGCAGCGCGTCGAGCGTGCGGAAGGCCGCCGCCTCGCCGCCTGAGACCTCGAAGGAGAAGGTCGAGCCCGGCGCCTCGCACTGCTTCTTGTAGAGCGCGTAGTCAGGATGGTCGGGCGGCAGGAAGTCTAGGAACTGCACGGCCACCACCTTGGCATGGTCGCGCAGGAAGGCGGCCACGTGCCGCGCATTCTCCATCGCCGCGGTCATCCGCAGTTTGAGCGTCTCCAGGCTGCGCAGCAGCAGCCAGCAGGTATAGGGCTCGGTCATCGTGCCCAGGCTGGAACGCACGCTGCGTACCTTCTGGATGAGCTTGGTCGAGCCGGCGACGCTGCCGGCGACGAGGTCGCTGTGCCCGCCGGCGTACTTGGTCAGCGAGTAGACCGAGAGGTCGCAGCCCAGGGAAAGCGGGTGCTGCCAGAGCGGCCCGAGGAAGGTGTTGTCGACGATCACCGGCGGGCGCTGGCCGGTCTCCTCGCCGTAGCGGTCGGCGGCGGCCGCGCAGGCGGCGAGATCGACCAGGCCGTTGGTCGGGTTGGCCGGCGTCTCGACGAAGATGGCGGCGACGCGGCCCTTGGCCCGCGCGTCGGTCAGGGCGCGCTCCAGCGGCTGCGGGTCCGAGCCGGCGGCAAAGCCCACGGCCCGGATGCGGAACTGCGGCAGGAAGTTCTGGAACAGGGTCTGGGTGCCGCCGTAGAGCGGTTCGGAATGCACGATCACGTCGCCCGGCCGGGCGAAGGCCCAGAGCACGGTCGAGATCGCCGCCATGCCGCTGGAGAAGACCAGCGCCGCCTCGGCGTCCTCCCACAGGGCCAGCCGGTTCTCGAGCACTTCGAGGTTGGGATTGTTGAAGCGCGAGTAGATCAGGCCGAGCGGATGGTCCTCGTCGGCCTGCTGCCGCCCGGCCATGATCGAGAAGAAGTCCTTGCCCTCCTGCGCCGTGCGGAAGGCAAAGGTCGAGGTCTGGAACACTGGCACCTTCAGCGAGCCCTCGGAGAGGTGCGGGTCGTAGCCGTAGCCCATCATCAGGGTCTCGGGCCGCAGCCGCCGCCCGGCGATCTCGCGTTTGCGATAGCTGTCGGAACGCTGGCGCTTCACGGGTTTTTCCTTCGCGAAGAGCGGATTCGATGAGTCAGGGGCCATCCGCTGAATCTGGGGGTGCGCCCCCGCCAAAAGACTACCCCTTTCGGCCAGCCGGCGCTCGACAAGCGGATAGCCCGGCCCTAGCTTCGCCCGGCTCTCCGAACGGGGTCTCCATGCGCGCCATCGTCGACGTCGTCCTGCCGGTTTTCGGCCTGATCTTCGCCGGGGTGGCCGCCGGCCGCTTCCGCATCCTCGGCCAGGACAGCTCCGCCGCGCTCAACGGCTTCGTCTACTGGTTCGCCCTGCCGCCGCTGCTTTTCCTCGGCATGGCCCGCGTGCCGGTCGCCCAGGCGATGAACGGCCCGTTCATCCTCGCCTATCTCGGCGGCGTGATCGTTGTCTTCGTGCTGATCCTCATTGCCTGGCGCTTCCTCTTTCCCGGCAGCACCGCCGAGCATGCGATGGCGGGCATGAACGGCAGCTTCGCCAATACCGGCTACATGGGCATCCCGCTGTTCATGACGGCCTACGGCCCCGAGGGCATGCTGCCGGTGGTCATCTCGGCGGTGATCAACGGCGCCATCGTCACCGGCGGGGTCATCGTGCTGGTGGAAATCGCGCAAGGCGCCCACCAGCGCCTCGGCCCGGTCTTCGCCGATGTCGGCCGGGCGCTGATCACCAACCCGCTGGTCCTCGCCCCCGTCGGGGGCATCCTGTTCAGCGCCTCGGGCCTGGCTCTGCCCAAGCCCATCGCCACCTTCGGCGACCTGCTGGCCGCCTCGGCGGGTCCGTGCGCGCTGTTCTCGGTCGGGTTGTTCATCGCCTCGCGCCCGCTGGGCAACCTGGTGCGCGGCCGCAAGGCTGTCGAATCGGCCTGGCTGGTCGCTCTCAAGCTGATCGTCCATCCGGTGGCCACCTGGGCGATCGCCCTGGCGCTCGGCATGGATCCGTACTGGACCTTCGCCGCCGTGATCATGGCGGCGCTACCCACGGGGGCGCTGGCCTTCGTCGTGGCGCAGCAGTACCACGTCTATATCGAGCGCACCTCGGCCGTGATCCTGTTCTCCACCGTGATATCGCTGGCCACGCTCTCGGCCTTCATCCTGGCCTTCGGCGACGTGCGGCCCTAGTTGAGCCAGGGCGGGTTTCAGGGTATTGTTCTGTATACGGACTATTAATGCGCGGGAGGAAGGCCATGGGTGTCAGCAGCAATCTGAAGCGGCTCATCGACGCGGCGGCACCTTACTGGGCGGGTGAGGCCGAGGTCTTCCGCAGCTACTGGACCTGGGACAAGCGCAGCCGCGAAACCGACCGCCAGTGGCTCGCCTACCAATGCTCCAAGGAAGTCTGGGGCTCGGGCCTGGCGCCGCTCGACAAGGGCATCTTCCTCGGCCCGGCCGAGCAGCTGGTCGCCATGTTCACCAAGATCGACATCGAGCACGACCGCCATGAGGTGCTGGATATCGCCGAGGGCCTGTGGGCCGAGTTCGCCCATTACACGGCCTTCGCCGACGCCTATGACGGCATGGCCGAGCCGGGCGAAGGCAAGATCAACCCGCAGATGCTGAAGAACAGCTGGAAGGAAGATCTCGATCTGTCGCATCTGCGCTTCGCGCACAAGAAGGAGAACCCGAAGCTGGGAGCCCGGGCCACCAGCTTCACCGAGGGCGGCTACTGCACGCTGTTCTCCGAAGGCATGAAGCTCAAGGCCCAGACCTCGGGCCTGCACGGCAAGCGCAACGCGCTGATCGCCGAGGCCTGCTCCAAGGTCTACGACGACGAGTTCGGCCACATGCTCAAGGGCATCGTCGGTCTCGATATCGAGGGCCTGACCCAGGACGAGTGGCGGCACCTGGAGCGCATCTCGGTCGAGCAGCTCAAGGGCCGCATCGTCATGCGCAACTCGCAGTTCGGCTACCCGCTCACGGGCAAGACGCTCGACGACGCGCTGGGCGGCCGCCTGCCGCCGCTGACCTTCGACTACGCCAAGGCGGAAGCCCGGATGGCGGCCTGACCCAAAGGGGTCGCAGCGGGCCAGGCGTCCGCGTCAGCCGCGCTGTCGGTGGAGGGCAGCCGTGGACGGGCATTCCAGCAGCGCTTGCCCCCGAAATCTGCTATGCTGTCGAGTGACAGGCCGACGCAACGGCCGCGCCCCCGCACAGTTCAAGTCCAGTCATTCGGTATCGGCCGCCGACCTCGTGTCGCCGGCCCGCGAAAGGATTTCAGCCATGGCCAAGTACAGTTGCCGCTTTCTCAACAAGGACGGCCGCATCGACGACGTCGAGATCATCGACTGCGACGGCGACAAGCTGGCGCAGGCGCGTTCGAGCCTGTTCTTCTCACAGCGGGATTTCCCGGCCGCGGAGCTGTGGATCGATGGGCGCCTGGTTTCGCGCTACGAGAAGGAAGCGGCATAACGCCGCAGTTACCGGCGCGCCGCTGCTACTTCAGGCTGACAAGATCGAGGATCTCGTTGGACCAGCGAACGACGGTCGCGTGGTCCAGGGCGACGAAAAGCGCGGGGCCGATAGCCAGGCTGATCAAGCCGGCGGCCAGGTACCCCGCCGCTTCCAGCTGATGATGGGTACCGGCCCAGAGGCCGGTGGTGGCTGGCGGTGCCGCTGTGATCAGCATGGTGGGGCCCGTTTCCGATTTCGCCGCGCCTCAGGGGCGCGGCGACGCTCTCAAAGAAACGCCCCGCCTTGTCAGACGGGGCGTTGTTCGTCGTAACTTTGTGCTGGTTACTTGATGAAGACGGCCACGTTCCGGTTCTGCGGCTCGCGCATGCCGTCGGCCGTCGCGACCAGCGGCTGGGTTTCACCCTTGGCGACCATCACGATCAGGTTCGGCGACACGCCGTCGCGGACCAGGATCGCCTTCACGGCATCGGCCCGGCGCTGCGAGAGCGACAGGTTGTAGCCATCGGTGCCCGAGCGATCGGCATTGCCGGTCACCGTGACGTCGACCACGCCGCCGCGGCGCACGTTGTCGCTCACGCCCTTGAGCACGCTCATGCCCTCGGCCGTGACCGTGGACTGGTCGAAATCGAAGAAGGTGATGTAGGCCTGCCGGCGAGCGGCCGGGGTGGCTGCCGGCGTGGCAGCCGGGGCGGCCGGCGCGGCTGCAACCGGGCGGGCTTCGAGCTCAGCGACCGCCGCGTAGTAGCCATCCCGGCAGTTCTGGACCTTGCTCTGCAGCCAGGGCTCCACGGTAGCGGGGTTGGGCGGCGCGCCGACCAGCTGCGGGTCGCTGGCCTCGTCGAGCCAGCAATCGAAGGCCGCCTGGGCGCGCGCGGCGGTGGTCGGCAGGCGGGTGGTGGCGCCGTCGTTGAAGGCCGTGATCAGGCGCGAGCGCGCACTGGTCAGCTCGGGCTCGAGCCGCACCGGGACGGTCGGAACCACGATGTCGGGCTGAACGATCTCGCCGCGGCCGGCGGCCATCGACTTGCGCGCGAAATGCTCGGAGCCGGTGAAGTCGCGCTGGCCGTCCCACTGGTTCGAGGCCATGCCGCGATAGTGGTTGCTCAGGTTGCGGGTGAATTCGCTGCCCGAGGGCTGCGCCGAAGCCTCGGATTTCTGGAAGTCGGTGGTGCAGGCGCCGAGCAGGAGGGCGCAACTGCTGAGCAACGTGATCGCGAGGGTAGTTTTCATTTTGGCAGCCTTTTTATATGAGTTCTCTGGCGCAGACGCCGTGCAGGCACGGTCGTCCGGTGAGGCGCTTCATGAGAAGCGTCCCGTTTCACAATCAAAGAGATTGATTGAAAGCCGCCAGAAGGAAGGTGGGATACGAGAGGCCGAAGGAGGCGGCTCGGATCACCAAGACTCTGGCTCTCCCACCGAGCAACCTAAGCTTGGCGGGTGGGGAACGCAAGCCTTTATTTACGAATATTTGATGTTTACTTTTCACACAAAAATAATTGATAGATAAATACTCACGATTCTCACGTTTTCGACAGTATTTCTACAATAGTAGCCCAATTAAATTATTGCTCCGCTATTGCAACGCTGGGTTTCGACACTAGGTCTCAGGCAGGGCGGGCGGCGACCCTCTCCTGAAGACGCTTCGGAACCGGGGCCGCCATCACTTCAAGACTTTCGATCGATTTGCCTCGCGCCTGGTCCTGCCGACCGGGTGCGACGCGGCACACCGCCGCGCCACGCAACACGCCCCTGCGCCCCAAGCGCCGGACCGCTTCGGTCCCTGAGACCCCAATAGGGAAGCGATACGCGCCGCCGGCATGTGCCGCCCGGCGTGGGCTCAATACGACCCTTATTACCTGGAGACGTCCCATGAGATTCATCGCTGTTGTTCTGGTGGCCGCCATCACGGTCTTCGCCCTCAACGCCTGCGGATCGAGCACCTCGGACCGCGCCATGTCGGGTGCCGGCATCGGCGCCGGTGTCGGTGCCGTCGGCGGCCTGCTGGTCGGCGATCCGCTGACCGGCGCCCTGATCGGCGGCGCGGTCGGTGGCGCAACCGGCGCCCTCACCAACGAGGACAAGATCAATCTTGGAAAGCCGGTCTGGAGATAGCCGCACCGGTCTACATCCCACCGACATAGAAAGAAGTGCAACCCATGCGTAAACAACATTGGCTGAGAAACTCGATCGCCGTCCTCCTTGTGGCCGGTTCCCTCGGGGCGTGCGACGCGATCTCGGGGCGCGAGACCGCGGGCGAATACGTCGATGACACGACGATCACGACCAAGGTCATCGCCGAGATCGTCCAGGATCCGACGCTGAAGAAGTTCCAGGTCAGCGTGGAGACGTTCCAGAACGTCGTCCAGCTCAGCGGCTTCGTGGATTCGTCCCAGAACGTGGCCCGCGCCGGCGCGCTTGCCAGCAACGTGCGCGGCGTCCGCTCGGTCAAGAACGATCTCATCGTCCGCTAAACCGGCATTCCCAAAAAGGAGAGAGCAATGAACATCCAACTCATCGGCATCGTCGCCCTGGCCGTCGGCGCGGTCCTCTTGTACTTTGGCTACAACGCCTCGCAGGCGCCGATCGATCAGATTTCCAATTCCCTGACCGGGCGCTACACCGACAACACGATGTGGTACGTCATCGGCGGCGTGGCGATGATCGCCACCGGCATCGCGGTGACCCTCTTCGGCCGGCGCATCTAGCGTCGGGACGCGGCTGGGTTATGCCGGCGGGGGAGAGCTCCCGCCGCCCCCTGTTCAATTTGGGACAGTCACGGCTGCCTGCAGGGTTAGAATTAGCCACGTTGACGCTGTCCAGCGTATAGCGGAGCTCGATATCGTGGAGAATAGCCGGTCACTACGCGCCGCGGTCGCATCCTATCAGGCCCCTGTCCTGGGGCGCAGCCTGTGGCAGATCGCCAACACCTTCGTCCCGTTCTTCGCCATTTGCATGGCGATGTACGCGACACTGAGCCTGTCGTATTGGCTGACCCTGGGGCTGTCGGTGCTGGCGGCCGGCTTCGTGGTCCGCATATTCATCATCCAGCACGACTGCGGGCATGGCTCGTTCTTCCGCTCGGGCCGGGCTAACGACGTCCTGGGGACGGTCTGCAGCCTGATCACCTTCGCACCCTACGCCCACTGGCGCCGGCAACACGCCAACCATCACGCCCACTGGAACAACCTCGATCACCGGAACACCGGCGGGGATGTCTATTCGGGATGCGTGACGCTGCGGGAATACCGGGGCCGGTCGCTATTCAAACGCCTCGGCTACCGTACGCTCAGCCATCCGGCGATGGCGCTGCTCCTCCTGCCGCCGCTGATATTTCTCCTGGTCTATCGTGTGCCGTTCGACACACCGTCGTCGTGGCGATACGAGAGGATGTCCCTCTATCTGACGGATGCCGCGCTGCTGGGCGAAGTCCTGCTGCTCGGATACGCGCTTGGCTTTGCCAACGTCCTGGCGGTGCAGCTGCCGATCATGGTGGTCGCCTCGACAGTCGGTGTCTATCTCTTCTCGTTGCAGCACCGCTTCGCAGGCGCGGAGTGGAAAAAGCAGGACGAGTGGAACGTGGTGAACGCCTCGCTTCGCGGCGCCTCCTATCTGAAACTTCCCGCGGTGCTGCGCTGGTTCTCCGGGAATATCGGCTTCCACCACGTTCATCACCTCAACCCCCGTGTGCCGAACTACCGGCTGCAGGCCTGCCACGAGGCGCTGCCTGGCCTGCACGTTGCGCATACGATCTCCTGGCGGGCCGGGCTCGGTAACGGCCGGCGGGCCTTGTGGGACGAGGAAAAGAACGAGCTGGTGCCGTTCCCGCCCGTGGATTGGACCCGAGCGCGGTCCGGTTTCCGACGCGGCCTGGGCCGGGCTGGCTCGCTGCTTTCCTTTCGCGCGGCTCCTGGCTCGCGCCGTGACGGCTTTCCGGGCACGCGCATCACGTGAACCGCCGGCAATGGCTGGGACTGGCCCTGGCGGGGGCGGCGACACCGCTGCTCGCGCCCTTCCTTGAGGCACGCGCGGCGGCGCCGCCGGATGTGCGCTTCCGCGCCTTGCATCGCGGCTCGCCGGCCGGCACGCACAGCGTCGTCTTTCAGGCTGACGGCGACCGCCTGGTGGTCACCACGCAGATCGACATTACGGTCAAAGTCCTGTTCTTCACGGCTTTCCGCTTCAAGCACGAGGCCGAGGAGGTCTGGCAATCCGGTCGCCTGGTCTCAGTCAGGAGCACGACGAACGACAACGGTACCCTCCTCAAAGTGTCCGGCTACTCGGCGGGGGACGGGTTCCGCATCCTCGGCGAGGATGGTCCTTTTCTCGCCGCGGCGGAGCTCCTGACCTCGAACACGCTGTGGGACAGCCGGCTGGTACGCGAAAGCCGCCTGATCGACGTGCAGCACGGCGGCGAGGTCGGGCTGGTGGCCAAGCTGCTCGGTCCGGAGCAGGTCGATACACCGCAGGGACAGGTCGCGGCGAGCCGCTACCAGATCATCACGCCACACTACGCCGGGAGCCTGTTCTACGACAGCGATGGCCGCTGGGTTAAAGGCCTGATCGAGCAGCAGGGAGAAATTCTCGAATATGCGCTCGCACCCTAGAAACCTTTCGAATGTCTGGCGCCGCGCCATCGCTCTCGGCGGTGTTGTCGGCGTCCTCACCGTTGCGCTGGTGGCCTGCACGGCCGTGATCGCGCCGCCGGACGTGACCATCGCCACCGGGCGGCCGAGCGGCGTCTACTACCCGCTGGGCGGCTCGGTCTGCCGCCTGTTCAATCTCGAGACGCCGCTCGACGGCCGACGCTGCGTGGCCGTGCCTTCGACCGGGCCGGTGGCGAACATCGAATCGCTGCATGCCGCGCTGGCCGATATCGCCATCGTGCAATCGGATGTGCTGGCCGATGCGGTGGCGGGGCAGGGGCCCTTCGCCTTTCGCGGCCCCGATAAGGGCTTGCGCATCCTGTTCACGGGCCACGCCGATGCCTTCACCGTCATCGCCCGGCGCGAGCTGGGCATCCGCAGCGCGGCGGAGCTGCGCGGCCGGCGGATCAACATGGGCAGCCCGGGATCGGGCGAGCAGGTCAGCATGGCCCGCATCATGGCGGCGCTCGGCGTGACCCGGAAGGATTTCGCGGAGGTGCACGAGCTCTCGGTGGCCGAGCAGCACCGCGCCCTGTGCGCCAACGAGCTCGACGCCATCGTCTACTCGGTCGGCCATCCCAACGGCCTGATCGAGGACGTGGTCCGCATGTGCCGCGGCGTGCTGGTGGAGGTGGCCGGCCCGGCGATCGACGTCATGCTGGAGCATCATCCCGAATACGAACGCACCGTGATCCGCGGCGGCACCTACCGGGACAATCCGCTCGAGGCGCATACGCTGGGCGTGCGCGCCGTCATCGTCACCACGACAAGGCTGTCAGACGCCCGCGCCTACGCCATCACCAAGGCGGTGTTCGACAACTTCGACGATTTCCGGCGCCTGCATCCGCTCTTCGCCATGCTGTCGGTCGACGACATGTCCGACGTGAACGGCCGCGCCCCCCTGCATCCCGGGGCGGCGCGTTACTACCGCGAGCGCGGTTGGGTGCCGTAAGCCCGACAGTCCATTCAACCGAATCCCACGAACGGAGATAACCCATGTCCCTCGGCGCCATCCTCATTGTCGTGCTCATCATCTTCCTGCTCGGCGGTTTCAGCGGCCGCTTCGGCGGCTACGGCTACGGCTTCGGCCATGGCGGTGTCGGTGTCATCGGCACCGTCCTGATCGTTCTTGTGGTTCTGATGCTGATGGGCCGGATCTAAACCGAGTCTGCGTCCCGAGGCAGAACCCTTCATCTCAAGTCGGATCGCCTCGGCCGGGCCGATGCGCTATGAATGGGGTCCACGCCGTCGTGGATGAAGGGGCAATCGGGTGAGTCGTCTTCGCCGGCATCCCGAGAATCATCTGGTAGCCCGCATCGGCTGGTTGAGAGCCGCGGTGCTCGGGGCAAACGACGGCATCATCTCGACGTCAAGCCTGATCGTCGGTGTCGCGGCGGCGGCCGTCGGACCTAAGCAGGTCCTGATTGCTGGGGTCGCGGGGCTGGTGGCGGGGGCGGTGTCGATGGCGGCGGGTGAGTATGTATCGGTCAGCTCGCAGTCCGACACCGAACAGGCGGATCTGGCGCGCGAACGCCGGGAGCTGAAGGACAACGTCGCCTTCGAGCTGGAAGAGTTGACCGAAATCTACGTGGGTCGAGGGCTGGATCGGCCGCTCGCTCAGCAGGTCGCCCAGCAGCTAATGGCAAAAGACGCCCTGAAGGCGCATGCACGTGACGAGCTGGGGATTTCGGAGATCACGGCGGCGCATCCCGTGCAGGCTGCGCTGGCCTCGGCCGCCACGTTCTCCGTGGGCGCCGCTTTGCCGTTGCTCATGGTCCTGGTTTCTCCCGCCGCGGCCCTGATCCCCATCGTGTCGGCCTCGTCGTTGGGCTTCCTCGCCCTTTTGGGTGCGGTCGGTGCGCGGGCCGGCGGCGCCAATGTGTTGCGCGGCACCGTCCGGGTGACGTTCTGGGGTGCGGTGGCGATGACATTGACCGCCGTCATCGGGAAGATCTTCGGTACGGTTGTCTGAAAGACCGCTGCTTAGCGGGCCATGCGTCCAGCTTGTTGCCGTGCCGGAGCATCTGGCGGCAAACGAGCTTCGGCGGGCAAATCTACCTCGCCAGGAACTCCCGCGTGATGCGGATCGCCGCGGCCAGGCCGAGGCGCTGCACCTCCACGCCCGGCGGAAACGCCGTGGCCAGGCGCGAGGGCAGGCGGGCATCCAGCATGACGAAGACGCCGGTATCGTCGGCGCGGCGGATCAGCCGCCCGTAGGCCTGCTTCAGGCGCAGCCGTGTGATGCGGTCGTCGTAGGCGCTGCCGCCGAAGGCGCCCTTGCGCGCGCGGTGCAGGATGTCCGGGCGCGGCCAGGGCACGCGGTCGAAGACGATCAGGCGCAGGCTGGCGCCGGGTACGTCGACGCCGTCGCGCACCGCGTCGGTGCCCAGCAGGCAGGAATTCACGTCGGCGCGGAAGATGTCGATCAGGGTCGAGGTGTCGAGCCCGTCGACATGCTGCGCCCAGAGCGACAGGCCGGCGCGCTCCAGCGGCTCGGCCAGCTGCCGGTGCACGCCGCGCAGGCGCTGGATGGCGGTGAACAGGCCTAAAGCGCCGCCGCCCGCGGCCAGGAACAGCTCGCGATAGGCGGCGGCCGTCTGGCTGATATCGTCGCGCCGCAGATCGTTGACCACCAGCACGCGGGTGTGCGCCGGGTAGTCGAAGGGCGAGGGCACACGGGCCCGCATGTGCTCCGGCAAATGCCGCGCACCCGTGCGCGCCTCGGCCGCGCGCCAGCCGGTCTCGATCGGATCCTCCGCCGGCTCGTCGCTCTCCGCCTCGTCGCCGTTCTTCTTTTTGCGCGGCTCGGCGATGTCGGTGAGCGTCGCCGAGGTGACCAGCATGCCGTGGGCGGGACGAGCCACCGCGTCGATGAAGGGAATGGTCGGGTCGATCCAGTGGCGGTGGAAGCCGACATCAAGGTCGCGGCGCTCGTAGCGCTCGACGGCGAACCAGTCGACGAACTGCTCGGGCTGGGCGTCGGGCAGGGATTTGAGCATGGCCCGCCAGCCGGCGACGATGGTCTCGGCGCGCCGGCGCAGGCCCCTGGCCACCGCCTCGATGCGCTGGCGCGTGGCCGTGTCGAGCTCCGCTGCCTTCTCGTCGAGCCTGGCCATCAGCCGCGCGGCGAGATCCTTGAGCGGCTTTTCCAGCCGTTCCAGCGCGCGCTCGAGAGTCATCGCGGCCTCGACCAGCGCGGGATCGGCGGGGCGCGCGTCGGTCTCGACGCTGTAGCCTTCCTCGATCGAAGCGGCGCGGGCGTAGACCTGGTCGCGTACCAGCGCCAGGAAGGCTTCGGCCGGGCCAGTGGGATGGCGGGCCAGGGGTGCTGCGCCGATACGCTGCAGCCAGCCATCGGCGGGCAGGGCGCGCGCCGCCTGCAGCGCCTGATCGAGTGCGGTTTCGGCCGCCGTATCGTCGGCAACGAGATCGCCAGCGCGCGAGCGCAAGCCCCGCGCCCTGGATTTACGCCCGGCTTCGGGACCGACGATCCAGCGCCGCAGGTCGTGCGCCTCCTCGCCCGAGAGCAGCGCGGAAAAGGCGCCGTCGGCCGCGTCGAAGACGTGGTGGCCCTCGTCGAAGACGTAGCGCTGCGGCGCGCCGGTGTCGTCGCCGCCGCCGACTCCGGTATTGGCCAGCGCCGCCTGGTACATGACCAGGGCGTGGTTGGCGATGACGATGTCGGCGCGCTTGGCGCGGCGGACACTCTTCTCGATGAAGCACTTGTGATAGTGGCTGCAGGCCGCGTAGATGCATTCGCCGCGCCGATCGGCGAGGCCGCGGGTGCGCGCCTTGCCGATCAGGTCGGGCAACCAGGCGGGAAAGTCGCCGCCCATCATGTCGCCGTCGCGCGTCGCCCGCGCCCAGCGCGCCATCAGGCCCAGGGCCGGCGCGTCCTGCGGCCGGGTGGTCAGCGCGCCGACCGCTTCCTCGACATTGAGCAGGCAGAGATAGTTCTCGCGGCCCTTGCGGATGACAACCTTGCGCACCTTCTCGTCGTGGTCGGGATAGAGCCGGTCGAGCTCGCGGTCGATCTGGTGCTGCAGGTTGCGCGTGTAGGTCGAGACCCAGACCGCGCCCTGGTTCTTCTCGGCCCACAAGGTGGCGGCGGCGAGATAGCCCAGCGTCTTGCCGACACCCGTGCCGGCCTCGGCAAGCACCACGCGTGGCACGCCTTCCTCGGCGCGCGGGATGAAAGCCTGGCTCACGGCGGAGGCGTAGTCGGCCTGCTGCGGCCGCGGCTCGGCATCCATTCCCAGGAGCTTCACCAGGCGCGCGCGCGCCTCGACCGGCTCGACCGGCCAGTGCGCGGCCGGCGGCTCGGGCGCGTGCTCCGACCATTCGGCGAGCTTGCGCCAGGGCTCGAGCGCCTGGGTCGAGCGGTGCTGGGTGAAGGCCTGCGGCTCGTCGCCGAGGGCGGCGAGCACCATCGGGCCCCAGAGCCAGCCGCCGCGGGTCATGGTGCGGGCGATCGGCAGGGCTTCGGGGTCCTCGGCGGGGTTGAGTTCGGCCAGCAGGGTGTGGGCGTAGCGGGGGAATTCTGCGGCCTGTTCCTCGGCCGTCTTCGCTGGGGGCTCGCCCAATTGTTCGGCCAGGCCCTGCGGCGTCGGCAGGCAGAATTTCGCCGGCCGGACGAAGGCGAAAAGCTCGAGCAGGTCGTAGGCCTTGAGCCGCTCCAGCCCGAGCCGGCGCGCGGTGGCGGCGGCGTGCACGACCAGCGGCGGGCTCTCCAGCGCGCGCTGCGCCGCCTCGGCGGGCCTGAGGATTTCTATTTCGCCATCGGCACTTAACCAGGCTGCGCGCGACAGCCCGGCGACCAGGGCGGGGATGCGAGTCGTCATGAAGGCGGCGAATATAGCCGCTAAGTCGCGGCCGTACTTGCCTTATCGCCGGATGCCCCGTAGCTTCCGCGCCCCATGACAGACATCCGTGCACAGGCCCTCGAGGGCCGCGCCTGGCCCTTCGAGGAGGCGCGCAAGATCCTCAAGCGCCTCGACAATAAGCCGCCGGCCAAGGGTTACGTGCTGTTCGAGACCGGCTACGGCCCGTCCGGCCTGCCGCATATCGGCACCTTCGGCGAGGTGGTGCGCACCTCGATGGTGCGCCACGCCTTCCAGACGATGTCCGATATCCCCACGAAACTCTTCGCCTTTTCGGACGACATGGACGGCTTGCGCAAGGTGCCCGACAACGTGCCGAACCAGGAGATGATGGCGCGCTATATCGGCGACAAAGTGCGCAGCTTCGGCACGCCGCTGACCTCGATTCCCGATCCCTTTTCAAACGAGTATCCGAGCTTCGGCCATCACAACAACGCCCGGCTGCGCGCCTTTCTCGATGCCTTCGGCTTCGAGTACGAGTTCCAGAGCTCGACCGACTGGTACGCCTCGGGCCGCTTCGATGAAACGCTGCTCAAGGTGCTGCGCCATTACGAGCAGGTGACGGCGGTGGTGGTCAAGGAGCTGCGCGATCAGCGCCGTGCCACTTATTGCCCGTTCCTGCCGGTGCGCATGCGCGACGGGCGCAAGCAGGTGCTCGAGGTTCCGGCCGTCGAGATCAAGGCCGAGGCGGGCACCATTGTCTTCAAGGACGAGGTCGAAGGGCTTTTTGAAGTCCCCGTAACAGGGGGAAACTGCAAGCTGCAATGGCGCGTCGACTGGCCGATGCGCTGGACCGCCCTGGGGGTCGACTATGAAATGTCGGGCAAGGACCTGATTGATTCGGTGAAGGTCGGCGGCCAGATCTGCCGCATCCTCGGCGGCCGCCCGCCCGAGGGCTTCACCTACGAGCTCTTCCTCGACGAGAAGGGCGAGAAGATCTCCAAATCCAAGGGCAACGGGCTGAGCGTCGAGGACTGGCTGAAATACGGCACGCCCGAGAGCCTGTCGCTGTTCATGTTCAACTCGCCCAAGAGCGCCAAGCGCCTGCATTTCGACGTGATTCCGCGCCAGGTCGACGACTACCTGACGGCGCTCAAGCGCTATCCGGCGCAGTCGCTCAAGGAGCAGCTCGACAACCCGATCTGGCACATCCATGCCGGAAAGCCGCCGCGCGAGGATGACGGCCTGCCCTTCAATATCCTGATGAACCTGGTCGGCGTCGCCAACACCGAGGACAAGCAGGTGCTCTGGGGTTTCATCACCCGCTACGCGCCGACCACCTCGCCGGCCACGCACCCCGTGCTCGACAAGCTGGTCGGCTACGCGATCAATTATTTCCGCGACTTCGTGAAGCCGACGCGCAAGTTCCGCGCGCCGACCGAGCAGGAGCGTGCCGCTCTCGCCGATGCCGCCGAGCTGCTCGCCACGATGCCGGCCGGCTCGGACGCCGAGAAGATCCAGTTCGAGCTCTACGAGGTCGGCAAGCGCCACGGCTACGCGCAGGATCTGCGCGGCTGGTTCAGGGCGGTCTACGAGGTGCTGTTCGGCACCGAGCAGGGGCCGCGGCTGGGCTCGTTCGTGCAGATTTACGGGATACCAGAGACGATCGCGCTGCTGCGCAAGGCCATGGCGGGTGAACTGGCGCGTTAGCCCACTCCTACTGTTGTATTTCCGGCCCCCCTCAATAGATCGTTAAGACAATCGGCATAGCGTGGCCGTCGATATGGCCACGCCAACCGTCCTGCCGCCGCCCGCTGATCCCCGGCCCTTTGCCGACGACAGCACTCTCGCGGCCCTGCACGCCTACTGGGATCGGCACCGCCGTGGCCGCGTCGTTCCCGATCGCAAGGACATCGACCCGATCGCCATCGGCGCGGCGCTGCTGCCGCATGTCGCCCTGGTCGACGTCGTCGACGATGGCGCGCGCTTCCGCAACCGGCTGGTCGGCACGGCGATCGCCGAGCGCTGGGGTTTCGAGACGACGGGCCGCTTCTTCGACGAGGTGATGAGCCCCGGCGATTACAGCGACTTCATCCACGAGCTCTATCGCGATAGCTGTCGGCATCGCGCGCCGGTCTACTCCGAAAGCCTGTTTCGCTGGGATGTCGGCAGCCACATGCTGACCCGGCGCCTCTATCTGCCGATGACCTACGGCGGCGATGGCATCGACATGATCCTGGTCGGGCAGACGTTCTTTGGAGTCGCGCGCGGCCCGGTGAAGCCCTATCGCGCGGTGTTCAACGGTGCGGCTGCCGTCATCGAGCGGCAGCGCCGCGAGATCCTGGCCGCCGCGTCCTGACGCGTCGCGTCCGTGATCCAAATCCTATAACCGACCCCGAATAGATTCCGCTTCGATGGGACTCAGAGTCTTAGGCCGGCCGCCGCGCGGACGGGCTTACTGGCTCGCCCAGATGATGCGATGGACGAACGAGACCTGCTCGGTGGCGAGCGTGCGGTCGGGGTGGTCGGAGTTCAGCGACAGGAGCTCGATCTTGCGGGCCCCGCGCCGCGCCAGCTGCTTGGCCATGACCTCGCCATCCGTGGTCTTGAGCACCACGCGGTCGCCGCGCCGCAGGCTGGCGGCCGGCGAGACGATGATCGTGTCGCCGTCCCGGTAGACCGGCTCCATGCTGTCGCCGCTCACCTCGAGGGCGTAGGCGTGGGTGTCGTTGATCTCGGGAAAAAGCAGCTCATCCCAGCCATTGCCCGTGGGATAGCCGGCATCGTCGAAGTAGCCCTTGGCGCCCGCCTGGGCGTAGCCGATGACCGGGATGCGGCGCATGGCGCCGCCCGCACTCGGCACCGTGCCAACGTAGGAGACGAACTCGCCGATCGTCGACCCGGTGGCCTCGAGGATCTTGGCGATGCTCTCGGTCGAGGGCCAGCGCGGCCGTCCGTCGCGGGCGATGCGCTTCGATTTGTTGAAGGTCGTGGGGTCGAGGCCGGCGCGCCGCGCCAAGCCCGAGGGCGAGTACCCGTGCTCGTTGGCCAGCTGGTCGATGGCCTGCCAGATGTCGGCGTGACGAAGGATCATGTAAGAATTTTCTCATAGCGCCGGCGAGCCGCCAATAGGAAATTGTTGCCACAACCGACCCGAAATAGAATCAAATGCTTAATCGATAGGTTAACGGTCTAGGGGTGGCGTTCGCGTTGCCGGCGCCGCGCCGGACCGCTAAGGTCTTGAACCATGGGGACGAATCACATCTACCACGTCTGCCAGGCCAGCGAATGGCAGGCCGCTCAGGCGAGCGGCGCGTATCCCGGCTCCTCCCAGGACCGGGCCGATGGGTTTATTCACTTCTCGGGGCCAGCGCAGGTGGTCGAGAGCGTAGCCAGGCACCGCGCAGGCCAGGACGGCCTGGTTGTCCTGGAAGTCGATGCGCCGGCCCTCGGTCCGGCCCTGAAATGGGAACCGTCACGCGGCGGCCAGCTCTTTCCCCACCTCTACGGCCCGCTGCCGGTCGCCGCGGTTGTCCGATGGGCCGAGCTGCCGCTCGGCCCCGACGGCCGGCACGTGTTTCCCTGGGGGCTTCGCTGATGGACCTCTATTCGTTCGTTGGTCCGCTGCTGCGCTCCCTCGATGCGGAGACGGCGCATGGCCTGACGATCCAGGCCCTCAAATCAGGCCTCGTGCCGCGTGGCGATGTGCCGGCCGACCCGATCCTGCGCACGATGCTCTGGGGCCGCGATTTTCCCAATCCCATCGGCCTGGCGGCCGGCTTCGACAAGAATGCCGAGGTCCCCGACGCGATGCTCGGTCTCGGCTTCGGCTTCGTGGAGATTGGCAGCGTCACGCCGCGCCCTCAGCCCGGCAATCCGAAGCCGCGCCTGTTTCGTCTGAAAGAGGACCAGGCGGTGATCAACCGGCTCGGCTTCAACTGCGAGGGCCTGCCGGCGGCGACGCCGCGCCTGGCGGTGCGGCCACGTCACGGCATCGTCGGCGTCAACCTCGGCAAGAACAAGGATACGGCCGCCGCCGCCGCCGACTACGAGCTGGGCGCCGCGGCGCTCGGCCGCTACGCCGACTATCTCGTCTGCAACGTCTCCTCGCCCAACACGCCGGGCCTGCGCGCGCTGCAGGGCAAGGCGCCGCTCCAGGAACTGATCGGCCGGGTCCAGCTGGTTCTTCGCACCCTGCCGGCGCCGCCGCCCCTGGTGCTGAAGATCGCGCCCGACATCACCGACGATGACAAGCGCGACATCGCCGAGGTCTCGCTGGCTGCCGGTATCGCTGGCCTCATCGTCGGCAACACCACGATCACGCGGCCGGAAAGCCTGCGCTCGGCGAACAGGCAAGAGACCGGCGGCTTGTCCGGCCGCCCGCTCTTTGCCCTGTCGACTTCGGTGCTGGCCGATATGTATCGCGCCACGGGCGGGCGCATCCCGCTGGTCGGCACCGGCGGCATCGCCTCGGGAGCGGACGCCTACGCCAAGATCCGGGCGGGGGCGTCTCTGGTACAGCTCTACTCGGCGCTGGTTTACCAGGGGCCGGGCCTGATCGGGCGCATGGCCCGCGACCTGGCGGCGCTGCTGCGACGTGACGGGTTTAGCGGTCTGGCGCAGGCCGTCGGGGCCGATCACCGTTGACCCGCCGCGCGGCCTTGCGTCAATCTGACCGGACTTAAGTGCCTGTCGAGTCGCTACAAATGCCCGGAGACGTCCGGGCATGACCAAGAAGAGCAGCGAAGCGCCGCATGCCTGCCGTCAGCCATATCCTGATCGCCCTCGTCTATGCCGTCGTCGCAGGCGCGGTGGCCGTGGGCCTTCCTCTCTTGGTGCCGGCGCTCGATGCGCGCAGCGCCGTCGAGATCGGCGCGCTCATCATCCTGGTCTCGGCGCTGGTGCACCTGGCGAGCGCGCACCTGCGGCGCGGAGATGCCGAGGCGGCCGAGATCGATGCCGTGCGGACCGGCTATGCCGAACTCAAGCAGGAGCTCAACCGGGCGCGCGACGAGGCGCGGCGGGTCTACGACGCGATCCGCGCCGCCACCGCGGCGCGCCAGGGCCAGGCGGAGGATATCGAGACGGTGATGACCGAGGTCCGCGTCCTGCAGGATCTCGTCGACCAGCTCTCCTCGGGCAAGAAGATCAAGCAGAAGCCGGCCTACATCGTGGACGGCACCGATAAGGCCGCGCCGGCGGCGGCGAGCGAGCCACCGCGCATCCTCTCCGGCCTGTCCGACGAGGCGGTGCTCGAAATGGTGCAGGACGCGCTGCGCAGCAATCGCGTCGACCTGTTCGTGCAGCCAATCGTCAGCCTGCCGCAGCGCAAGCGCCGGCATTACGAATGCTTCAGCCGGGTGCGCGCCGAGGACGGCTCGATCCTCATGCCGGAGAGCTATATCGGCGTCGCCGAACGCGAAGGCCTGATCGCCGCCATCGACAACATGCTGCTCTTCCGCGGGGTGCAGCTGGTGCGCCGGGTGCAGAAGGCGAATTCCGACGTCGGCATCTTCGTCAACATCTCCGAGCACACCTTCGCCGATGTGCGCTTCCTGCGCGAGTTCGCCACCTTCATGGCCGCCAACCGCGATCTCGCTCCGCATCTTGTTTTCGAGTTCAGCCAGGCGAGCGTGGCCCGTCATCGCGATGCCGGGTTCAAGGAGCTCGGCAAGCTCGGCAAGCTCGGCTTCCGCCTGTCGATGGACCAGGTGACCAGCATCGATTTCGACGTCGCCGACCTGGCGGAGCTGCATATCCGCTTCCTCAAGATCGAGGCCTCGAAGCTGATCGAGCAGACGCGCGCCACCACCCAGCGTCTCGACATGCGCGCCTTCAAGCAGGCCCTCGACAGCTTCGCCATCGACCTGATCGTCGAGAAGATCGAGACGGAGCCGATGCTGGTGGAGATCCTCGACATGCCGGTCGACTTCGGCCAGGGCTATCTCTTCGGCGAGCCGCGCCTGTCCAAGGACGCCCGCGAAGGCGCGGCACCGTAATAGCATTGGGCGAGCATCCCCCCTCCCTAACCCTCCCCCACAAGGGGGGAGGGGACAGGAAGAAGGAGAGCGCACGTCTCTCTTGGGGGAGGGTTGGGGTGGGGGTGCTCCGAAGACAACTTAGTGGTCTGGTTTTCCAATGCCTAGTCTGAACCCCCCCGTCATCGCCGGCTTGTCACAGATCATCGATCGCTACGACGGGTTCATCCTCGATCTCTGGGGCTGCATCCACAACGGTGTCGAGCCGTTTCCCGGCGTGCTCGAGGCGCTCCGGCGGGCCCGCGCCGCCGGCAAAAAGCTGCTGGTGCTGTCGAACGCGCCGCGCCGGGCCACCTCCGTGGCCACCAGCATGGCGAAGCTCGGCGTCGACCCGGCCCTGGTCGATGACATCCTGTCCTCGGGCGAGGCCACCTGGCAGGCGCTGGTCGATCGCACGGATCCCTGGCATGCGGCGCTGGGCCGGCGCGCGCTGCATATCGGGCCCGATCGTGATATCGGCCTGTTCGAGGGCAGCGGCGTCGAGCGCCTGACCGACCCGGCCGCGGCCGACTTCGTCGTGGCCACGGGGCCGACTGATGATTCGCTTGATCTGGCGGCGCATGAGAGCCTGCTGCAGGCCTGCCGCAAGCGCGGCCTCAAGATGCTCTGCGCCAATCCCGATCTCGATGTGATCCGCGGCACGACGCGGCTGATCTGCTCCGGCGCCCTGGCGGCGCGCTATATCGAGCTGGGCGGCGAGGCCCGCGAGCATGGCAAGCCGCACGCGGCGATCTACGACCGGGCGATGGCGATGATCGGCATCGCGGACCGCCGCCGCGTGGCGGCGGTAGGCGATTCATTCCGCACGGATGTGGCGGGCGCGCGCGGGGCCGGGATCGACGTGGTGTTCATCCCCGGCGGCATCCACGCCGAGGGCATGGGCTTCCGCCACGGCGACGTGCCCAGCGCCGCGGCGATCGCCACGCTCGCGGCCGAGTACAAGGTCAGCCCGACCTGGGTGCTGCCTGATTTGAGGTGGTGAAGGTCCGCCAATTCCTTGCTGTCATCGCCGGGCTTGTCCCGGCGATCCATGGTGCCTGCGTCGCGATGGATGCCCGGGTCGGAGCCCGGGTATGACAAAAGAAAATCAGTGATCGCTGCCGTGCAGGATCTCGCTGCGCAGGCCGGTCTCGTAGCCCATGCCGTCGGCGGTGACGATGCAGCTCATCGGGAACATCGACCTGATCAGTCCCTTGCGCTCCAGCACCACCCAGGCCGCTTGGTTGGCCAGGCCGGTGGCATCGCGCGACACCACGATCCAGGGGCCCAGGTGGAAGTGATCGCCGTGCGGCGCCGGCAGGTTCGACACCATGTAGGAGCCCGGCTCGTCGGCCGGCGTGCCGTGGCCGGGCAGGGTGGCAAGCGCCTGCAGCAGGGTCAGGGTGCGCAGCTGCAGCGGGTTGAGGTTGAGCGGGTTCTGCTTCTTGGCCATGGGTGATTCCTGGTTTCGTTTTGTCATGCCCGTGAAAACGGGCATCCAGGGTGAGCGCGTGCTGGTTGCCCTGGATTCCCGCTTTCGCGGGAATGACGTTTCCTTCTATCCGAGCTTCATCGGCAGGATAACCATCTGGTAACCCCGGATGTGAAGCCGGCGCTGGAGGGTGAAGGCGGTCTGGTTGTGGAGCAGGCGCTTCCACCAGCTGTCGGGCACGAAGACCAGCTGGCTGGCGAAGAACACCGTGTTGGGAAAGTCGGCCACCACTTTCTCGCACAGGTCGGTGAGCTGGGCGAAGACGTCCGTGCCGAAGCTCTTGTACGATTTCGCGGCGATGCCGCGGCTGTTCACGTAGTTGACGTAGTAGGCCAGCGTCTTGTCGACCTGGCCTTCGAGCTGTTCGAGGGCCCGGTCGCCGCCGAACGCGTGCGTATCGACTTCGCCGGCGCTGATGAAGACCATGTTCTTGAACTGGCCGGGAAACAGGCGCTGCACCCAGAGCAGCGAATGCATGCCCGTACCCCGGCTGCGCGTCACCAGGAAGGCGGCGGTCGGCGCTTCGCGATCGGGAGCCGGCGGGTTGGCGACGGGCTCGGACTCCTTGACCACCAGCAGCTTGTCGACCGCATCGGTCTGGGCATGCGTCTCGCGGTAGTGCCGGCGGATCTGCAGGCAGACGAGGATGAGCAGCCCGGTGATGAAGATGGTGAGGAAGCCGCCTTCGAGGAACTTCTCGTAGACGATGACCGCGAGGATGGCGATGCAGACCAGGAAGCCGGTCGCCGACAGCATCAGCTTGCGCATCCACGGCCCGCTGCGGTGGCGCACCCAATAGACCGACAGGCCAAGGAGCGACAGCGAGAAGGTGATGAACACGTTGATGCTGTAAAGGATGACCAGGATGCGGATCTCGCCGCCGGTCAGCCAGAGAATGGCAAGGGCGGCGCCGCCCATCAGCAGGATGCCGTACTTGGTCACCAGCCGGGTCGACAGGTAGGTGAACTGGTGCGGCATCCATTCGTCGACCGCCATGTTGGCCAGCACCGCCGGTCCGCCGAGGAATCCCGTGTTGGCGGCGACGATCAGCAGACCGGCCTCGAAGGCGAGGACGATGGTCAGCAGCACCGTTCCCGCCTGCCAGCCGAAGATCGTCCAGTCCTTCATGATCGAGCCGAAGGCCACGGCGTTCAGCGTCTGGCCCGGCACTTCGCGCACGTCCCACAGCAGATAGAGCAGGATGATGCCGGCGGCGGTGAAGGCGAGCGAGAGGGCCATGTACATCATCGTCACCTTGCCGGTATGCACGCGCGGCTCGGCCAGACGATCGATGTTGTTGGAGACGGCCTCGATGCCGGTATAGGTGCCGCCGCCCAGAGAATAGGCAAGCAGGATCACCGAGACGACCGCCCACCAGCCGAGCGCGTCGGCCATCGCGGTCGCGTCCTGCACGGCGTTGGGCACGAGCTCCGGCAGGCGCCCGGCATGGGCGAAGATGCCGTAGAGGATGAGGAAGATGTGGATGATCAGGAAGCCGAGGAAGATCGGCATCAGGATCGCGATGCTTTCCTTCATGTCGCGAAGGTTCATCACGATGAGGAGGCCGATCAGCGCCAGCCCGACCGGGACCTTGTAGGGCTGCCAGTCGACGGGCAGCAGGCTGAACATGGCGTCGACGCCGCTCGCCACCGAGATGGCGATGGTCAGCACGTAGTCGATGACCAGCGCGGAACCGGAGACCAGGCCGGCATAGGGGCCGAGCAACTGCGTGGCGACCTTGTAGCCGCCGCCCCCCGAGGGAAAGAGCTCGATGACCTGGTTGTAGCTGAGCGCGATGATGAACACGGTCGCCGCCGTGATCAGCGCCAGGAAGATCGCTAGGCTGTAGTGCTCGCCCAGCGCCAGGAAGCCGAGCTCGGGGCCATAGTTGGCTGACGACAGACCATCGGCGCCCAGCCCGACCCAGGCGAAGAACGCCACGAGCAGGATGTGGCGTCTCGTCTCGGGCGAAAGAGGATTGCGCGGCGGCCCGAGGATGAGGTGGCGCCACGTCGAGAAGCGAAGGTATTTCACGAGCGGCGGGGCGATGCGTGATGGCCAGCGGATGCCGGCCCCGAAAAGAGGGGCGGTCGAAAGCGGCGGAGGATGGCACCGGGCGTCCGGCCCCGCAAGGCCTGCTCCCGCCAAAGGCGGGGTTCCCGACGGCCCGTCGAGTCGTGCGAAAGACCCTCCGAAAGAGGCCCCGACTCGGCCCGATCTGGTCTTGGGAAGTCCGGATCAAGGCATTGATATAACAAGTGATTTCGACTAGTACGCGCTTTGCGCCCGCTGTGGATATCTTGGACATGCGGCACGGCGGCGCGCCTGCGTTAGATTGAGGAGATCAGCATGACCGGCCCGTCCAAACCCACTCTCTCCGATTGGGAGCGCCTGGCGCAGAAGGAGCTCAAGGGCAAGGGCGCGGAGACGCTTGCCTGGCGCACGGCCGAAGGCATCGAGGTCAAGCCGCTCTACACGGCCGCGGATCTGGAGCATCTCGAGCATCTCGGCGGCATGCCGGGCCTGGCGCCCTACGTGCGCGGGCCTCGCGCCACGATGTACGCCAACCGGCCGTGGACCGTGCGCCAGTATGCCGGCTTTTCCACCGCCGAGGCCTCGAACGCCTTCTACAAGGAGTGCCTGAAGAACGGCCAGATGGGCCTGTCGGTTGCCTTCGATCTCGCCACCCATCGCGGCTACGACTCAGATCACCCGCGCGTGCTGGGCGATGTCGGCAAGGCCGGTGTCGCCATTGATTCCGTCGAGGACATGAAGATCCTGTTCGACGGCATCCCGCTCGACAAGATGAGCGTGTCGATGACCATGAACGGCGCCGTGCTGCCCGTCCTCGCCGGCTTCGTGGTGGCGGGCGAGGAGCAGGGCGTGCCGCTCAACTGCCTGTCGGGGACCATCCAGAACGACATCCTCAAGGAGTTTATGGTCCGCAACACCTACATCTACCCGCCCACGGCGAGCATGCGGATTGTCGCCGACATCATCGAGTACACGGCAAAGCACATGCCGAAGTTCAACTCGATCTCGATCTCCGGCTACCACCTGCAGGAGGCCGGGGCGACGAGCGTGCAGGAGCTCGCCTTCACCCTGGCCGACGGGCTCGACTACGTGCGCGCCGCGATGGGCAAGGGCCTGACCATTGACGAGTTCGCGCCGCGCCTGTCGTTCTTCTTCAACATCGGCATGAACTTCTTCATGGAGATCGCCAAGCTGCGCGCGGCGCGTCTCCTCTGGGCGCGCATGATCGAGCCCTTCGGGCCGAAGAAGGCCGACAGCCTGGCGCTGCGCACCCATTGCCAGACCTCGGGCGTCTCGCTCACCGAGCAGGATCCCTACAACAACATCATCCGCACGACCATCGAGGCGATGGCCGCGGTGCTCGGCGGCACCCAGTCGCTGCACACCAATTCCTTCGACGAGGCGCTGGCCCTGCCCACGCCGGCCTCGGCGCGTATCGCCCGCAACACGCAGTTGGTCATTGCTGAAGAGACGGGCATCCCCAAGGTCATCGATCCGCTGGGCGGCAGCTACTACGTGGAGAGCCTGACGGCGTCGGTGGCGGCGGAGGCCTGGAAACTGATCGAGGAAGTCGAGGCGATGGGCGGCATGACCAAGGCCATCGAGGCCGGCATGCCCAAGCTGCGCATCGAGGAATCGGCGGCCCGCCGCCAGGCGCGTATCGATCGCGGTGAAGAGGTTATCGTCGGCGTGAACAAGTATCGGCCTGAGACAGTGGAGAAGGTCGACATCCTCGACATCGACACCTCCGCGGTCCGCGAGCAGCAGGTGGCGCGCCTCAAGAGCGTGCGGGCCAGGCGCGACGAGAAGGCCTGCCGGGCGGCGCTCGAGGCGCTGACCCAGGCGGCCCAGTCAGGCAAGGGCAACCTGCTGGAGCTCTCCATCGTCGCCACCCGCGCCCGGGCCACGGTGGGCGAGATCTCCGACGCGCTGGAGAAGGTCTTCACCCGCCACCGGGCGGTGATCCGCTCGGTCACCGGCATCTACGGCTCGGCCTACGAGGGCGACGAGGGCTTCCAGAAGATCCGCCGCGAGGTCGCCGCCTTCGCCAAGGACGAGGGCCGCCGGCCGCGCATGCTGGTGGTCAAGCTCGGCCAGGACGGCCACGACCGCGGCGCCAAGGTGATCGCCACGGCCTTCGCCGACATAGGCTTCGACGTCGATATCGGCCCGCTCTTCCAGACGCCCGAGGAGGCGGCGCGCCAGGCGATCGAGAACGACGTGCACGTCATCGGCGTCTCCTCGCAGGCGGCGGGCCACAAAATGCTGGTCCCGGCGCTGGTCGCGGCGCTCAAGCAGGCCGGCGCCGAGGACATCCTGGTGGTCTGCGGCGGCGTCATCCCGCCGCAGGATTACGACGGGCTGCTGCAGGGCGGGGTCGCGGCGATCTACGGCCCGGGCACCAATATTCCGCACGCGGCGGCTGAAATTCTTGGACTGATCCGGCGACGCCGCAAAGCGGCCTGACGCCGGTTCGATTAGGGGTGGGTAATGGAACAGGGATCCGGTCCTCGTAACGTCCTGCGCGTCGTCCAGCCCGAGGCCGATTCCCAGATCGTCACCACCAGCGGCGAAGAGGCCGCGCCGCGCCCCCGGGCGCCGGCGAGCTACATCGCCGGGCTCGTCGTCTCCGCCCTCTGGCTGGCGCTCGCCGGCTGGTACATCCAGACCCATGTCGGCTGGTCGAGCCTCGACGCGCTGCTGCCGCACGAGCTGGGCGCGGCGCTGTCCGGAATCGCCACGCCGCTGCTCGTGCTCTGGCTGGTGATCGCCTTCGTCGATCGCGGCCGCGAGTTCAAGGTCACGGCGCGCGCCCTGCATCGCGAACTGCAGACCCTCAGCTACCCGGCCGAGGAGACCGACACGCGCGTGCGCACGGTCGCCGAATCCCTGCGCGAGCAGGCCCGCAACCTGAGCGAGGCGTCCGAGATCGCCGCCCGGCGCCTGACCGAGGGTCGCGACGCGCTGCATACGCAGACCACCGAGCTCGCCACGGTGTCCGACCAGTCGACCATGCGCGCCATGCAGGTCATGGCGACCTTGCGCCGCCACGCCGACGGGCTGGAGCGCATCTCGGCCCTGCTGGCGACGCGCGTACAGACCGTCGAATCAGCGGTCGGCCAGCAGGCCGAGGCGCTGACCAATGCCTCGGAGCGCGCCGTCTCGCAGTCGCGGGCCATCAACGCCGCCCTGCGCCAGCAGATCGAGGACCTCTCGGCGGTCACCGAGCGCACCGCGGCCAGCGCCGATGCGATCCGGGGTGCCTTGCGCGACCAGTCCCACGATCTCGCCCAGACCACCGAACGCGCCGTGGCCCGCGCCGAGGAGATGCGCTCGGCGCTGGGCCAGCAGACCGCCGACCTGATCCAGGCGACCGACCAGGCCATGGCCCGGGCGCGCGATCTGGGCCAGGAATTTGGCCATTTCGCCGAGACTATGGGCCGCGCCGCCGAAAGCGCCGGCGAGCGCTCGGGCGATGCCAGCGACCGCCTGGAGAAGGCGGCGCAGACCCTGTCGCAGTTCGCGGCCGAGCTGGTCACGCGCAGCGAGGCCGCGGAGACCGTGCTGCGCCGGCATATCGGCGAGCTGGTGCTGGCGGCGAGCCAAGCCTACGAGCGCGTGCAGAGCATGGGCGATTCGCTGCGCGGCCGCACCGAGGAGCTGGGAGTCGCGGGCGTGCGGGCCGGCGAGCTGGCCGCCCTGCTGGGCGGCGAGACGCAGAACCTGGCCACGGCGCTCGAGCGGGTGGGGGCCCGCGCCGAGGCGACGACCGAGACCGTGCGCCGGCAGGGCCAGGAGCTCGGCGGGCTGGCCGACCAGGCGACGGCGCGCGTGCGGGCGGCCGCGGAATCCTTCCGGCGCCACGCCCAGGACATGCAGAGCCAGGCCGGCGACGGCCTGGCCAAGCTGGGCGATCTGCGCGCCTCCTTCGAGGAATCGGCGCGGACCATCACCGCAACCACCGAGACGGCCAACACCAAGGCGCAGGAGGTCGGTGACGCCTTCCGGCGCGATGCCGAGACACTGGCGGCGGCGGCGGATGACGCGCGGGCCCGGGCGCTGAGTGCGGGCGAGCAACTGCGCCGCGAGGCGACCGAAGTCAGCAGCGCGACCGCCGCGATGGTGGCGGGCGCCGAAACGGCGCAGGCAGCCCTGCAGCGCGAGGCGGCGACGGTTGCCGCCGCGGCCACACAGGCTGGCGACAAGGTCGATGCGCTGGGCGCGACGCTCCGCGACCGGACGGGCGACATCGAAGCCGCTTCGGCGCGCCTCGACGAGGCGCATACGTTGCTGGGACGCGAGGCGCGCCGCCTGACCGATACGCTCGACGAAGCGACCGAGCGCGTCGACACGGCACACGCCCTGTTCCGCACGCGCACCGACGAGATGGGCGCCGAATCCGACGAGGCCCTGGTGCGCACGCGCGCCGCCACCGACGGGTTGAAGGCGCAGGCGGAAGCCATCGCCGAGGCGGCCAATCGCGGGCTGTCGCGCGCCGATGCCTTGACTGCGTCCATCGACCAGCGCAGCCGTGACGTGGAAATCCTGGCGGATCGTGCGGTCCAGCGCCTCGATGGGGTCGCCGATACGGTGCGCGAGCGCGTCGACGATCTCGGGCGCGTGGCCGCCAAGGCCAGCGATGCCGGCGAAGCGTTGCGTGTCGAGGCCGAGGCGCTGGCGCGGGCGACCGCCACGTTGGGAAGCGAAACGGCGACGACGCAGGCGAGCCTGCGCGTCGATACGGAGAGCCTGGCCGCGGCGGCGGCCCGGGCGACGGCCGATCTCGGCGCCCTCGGGGCGACCTTGCGCGGGCGCACCGCGGATATCGACCAGGCCTCCGCCAAGCTCGGCGAGCACAACCAGCGTCTCGACGCCGACGCCCAGCATCTGGCCGGCGCGCTGGATCACGCCGCGGCGCGCGTCGTGGCGACCGGCGAAACGCTGCGCCGCCAGGCCGAGGACCTCGTGCTCAGCGCCGACCAGGGGCTGGCGCGCGTGCGCACGGCGGGCGATGGTTTCCGTATCCAGACTCAGGAGCTGGTGCATGCGGCCGACCGCGGCCTTGCCCGTGCCGGCGATCTGGGCGAGGCCTTCGCCCAGCGCAGCCTCGACATCGATGCTGCCGCCGACCGGGCCAGCGAGCGCATCAACCGGCTGGGCGACGCCATCCGTGACCGCACGCGCGATATCGGCGAGACCGGCGGCCAGGCGGCGAACGTCCTGGCCGGGGCGAGCGACGCCCTCAAGCGCCAGGCCGAGGAACTCTCCATCACCGCGACCGGCGCCGCCGGCCGTATCGGCGACATGCAGGCCGTGCTCGACCAGCGCGCCGCCGAGCTGGGGCAGATCGCCACCCAGGCCGCCGTCCGGCTGCGCGAAAGCGGCGACGGGCTGCAGCAGCGCAGCCAGCAGCTCCTTCAGGCGGCGACGGAAGCCGGCAGCCACATTGGCGCGGTCGATCACGCCCTGCGCGACCAGTCGACGCAGCTGCTCAAGTCGATCGAACAGTCCGCCGCCCGGGCGAACGAGATCGCCGACCTGATGAAGCGCCAGGCGGAAGCCATGGTCGGCTCGGCCGACCAGGCGGTGGCGCGTGTCCGCGTGGTCAGCGACGAGTTCCGCCAGCGCACCCAGAGCATGCTCGAAGGCGCCGACACGATTGCCGCCCGGGTCACGGCGGTGGACAGCCAGCTCGAGCACCAGCTGCAGCATCTGCGCAGCTCGGCCGACGAGGCGGTGGCCCGGCTGGGCGATGTCGCCGAAGCCATGCGCCAGCGCATGATTGAGCTGACGCGCGCCTCGACGAACGCCGGCAGCCTGGTCGGCGAGGCCCGCGAGCTCTTCCGCCAGCAGTCTCAGGAGTTGCTGATCGCGGCCGACCAGGCCTCGGCCCAGGTCTCGGCCATCGGCGAGGCGCTGCGCCGCCGCTCAACGGATCTCGGCGAAACGGCCGGCGACGCCGAAACGCGGGTTGCGGCAGCCGCCGAAACCCTGCAGCGCAACGCCGCGGGACTCAAGACCACGGCGGATGCGGCCGCGGAGCAGATCGACGCCATCGGCCAGGCGCTGTTGCGCCGGGCCGGCGATATCGCCGAGGCCAGCCAGAAATCGGTGGCCGGCATTACCGCTGTCGACCAAACATTGCAGAGTGACGAGCAGCGCCTGCTCGCCGCCATGCAGCGGGCCGGCACGCAGGCGGCCGAGCTGGGGGCGGCGCTGCGCGGCCAGGCGGACAGCCTGGTTTCGGCGATCGTCCAGGCCGGCGCCCGCCTGTCGGAGCTGGGGACCAGTTTCGACCATCGCTCGGATGCGCTGACCGGCGCCACGGCGCGCGCCGTGGCCGACATGAATGCGGCGGGCCAGGTCTTCAGCCGCCGCTCGCAGGATCTGACGGCGGCCACCGAAACCGGTGGTGCGCGCGTCGATGCCTTCGGCGACGCCTTCCGGCGCCTCGCCGAGGAAGTGACGCTGGCCGTGTCGCAGGCTGCCGCGCGCATCCAGTCGGTCGGTGAATCCTTCGATCGGACGACCCGCAGCCTCGTGGTCGCCTCCGACCAGGCGCAGGAGAAAATGACCTCGGCCGAGCGGCGATTGAGCGAAGAGACCAAGCTGCTGAGCGAGGCGGGCACTCGCAGCGCCACCGAGGCACGCGAGGCCGCGGCGCTCTTCCAGCAGCAGTCGACGGCACTCGTCGTCGCCTCTTCGACCGCCAAGGCGGAAGCCGAGCGCCTGGCGACCAACGACCTGGCGGTGAAGCGCGCCAGCTTCCTGCGCGCCTCGCGCCTGATCGTCGACAGCCTGAACTCGCTGGCCATCGATTTCAGCCGCACCCTCGACCCGACCCTGTCGGAACGGCTGTTGCGCGACTTCATCGGCGGCGACCGCGGCGTCTTCGTGCGCCGCCTGCTGCGCCTGGGCTACGGCGACGCCGAAGTGAAGATCCGCGACCGCTATCGCGACGATCCGGAGTTCCGCAAGTACGCCGACGACTATCTGGCGCAGTTCGAGCGTGTGCTGGGCGAGGCCAAGGAGATCGATCCCGAGAACATCCTCTCGGCGACGTTCCTCACCGCGGATGTCGGCAAGCTCTACTTGGTCTTGTCGACGATCCTGGGGCGGCGCAAGTAGGTCCTAGACCGCGATCCCGCGAACCGGGTCGCGAAGCAGCTTCAGGTTGAACGAGAGGGATATCCGCTCTTCCTGTGTCTTGTTTACGTCCACGTAGTGCGCAAGCCAGGACGGAAACAGCAGGATGCTGCCGACGCTGGGGGCGTATTCGACGCTCTTCTGGAACTGCGCCCCGTTGTTGGGGAAGTCGTAAGCGTTGAAATACGGGTTGGGGGATTCGAAGACGATGTTGCCGTCGTCCCCCGATGTCTTGTGATAGTACACGCCGGAGACCATGCTCGGCTCGTGCGTATGGCGGAACTGAAAGCCGCTGGGCTTTGAGACGTTGATCCAGGAGTTTTCGATCTCCATCATCTTGAAGCGGTCGATCCTCAGCTCCTTGCAGAATAGCTCGGTGTGGCGAAAGATCTGGTCGGCCAGCTGCCGCATGTTCTGCTGCGTGATGATGTTGGAATCCCGCTCGTAGCTGAAGGTCGTCGATAGCTTTGGCTCGCGCCAGGGCGTCCCGAAGGCGTCAGCCGAAGTCCGTATCGCCTGATCGATTTCGGCGGAGACCCGCCCGAGGGCATCCGGCTCGAGCGTCGCCTTGTAGATGGGCGTCGCAAACCACAACTGAATCGGCATCGCAGCCCCTTCCGCGGGATTGAAACGACCGGACAATAATTCAAGCGCCGGGGCGAGGCCAGCGCGTGCCCGGTACGGCGGGACGTCGAAGCGCCGAAGTGCTTTCTAGAGCCGACCGTGGCAGTGCTTGTATTTCTTGCCCGAGCCGCAGGGGCAGGCGGCGTTGCGCGCCACCTTCGGCCCATCGCCGTTGCCCTGGCGGGCGCCGCCACGGGCCGGCGCGGCGCCGTCGCCGTCGGCATCGGCCATGGCCGGCTCGGGGTGGTTCTCCCGGTAGCGCGACATGTCGCGCTCCTGCGGGGCCAGCTCCTCGGGCGCCTGTACCCGGATCTCGACGCGGGCGAGGATGCTGCACACCGTCTCGCGCAGCTGCGACAGCATCGTCCCAAAGAGGTCGAAGGCCTCGCGCTTGTATTCGTTGAGCGGGTCCTTCTGGCCGTAGGCCCGCAGGTTGATGCCCTGGCGCAGGTGATCGAGCTGCAGGAGGTGGTCTTTCCAGGCCTGGTCGAGCGTCTGCAGCAGGATGCTCTTTTCGGCCATGCGCATGATCTCGGGGCCGACATTGGCCGCCTTCTCGGCGAATTTGCGGTCGACAACGTCGACGATGCGCGCCTTGATCTCCTGGTCGGCGATGCCCTCTTCCTTGGCCCAGTCGGCGACCGGCAGGTCGAGGCCGAAGATGCGCAGCACCTCCTCGTGGAGCGCGTGGGTGTCCCACTTCTCGGCGTAGGCGTTCTCCGGGATGCAGCGGGCGATCAGCTCGTCGATCACCTCGTAGCGCATGTCGGTGATCTGGTCGGCGACGTCGGCGGCGCGCATCAGCTCTTTGCGCTGCTCGTAGATGACCTTGCGCTGGTCGTTCATCACGTCATCGAACTTGAGCAGCTGCTTGCGGATCTCGAAGTTCCGCGCCTCGACCTTCTGCTGCGCCTTCTCCAGCGCCTTGTTGATCCAGGGATGGATGATCGCCTCGCCTTCCTTGAGGCCAAGCTTGCGCAGCATCGTATCCATGCGCTCGGAGCCGAAGATCCGCATCAGGTCGTCCTCGAGCGAGAGGAAGAACTTGGATGCGCCCGGGTCACCCTGGCGGCCTGAGCGGCCGCGCAGCTGGTTGTCGATGCGCCGGCTCTCGTGGCGCTCGGTGCCGACGATGTAGAGACCGCCGGCGGTGAGAACCTGTTGCCGGGCAACCTCGACCTCGGCGCGGATCTTCTCCACCTGCTGCGTGCGCGCCGCGTCGTCGGTGACGTTCTCGAGCTCCTGGCGGATGCGCATCTCAACGTTGCCGCCGAGCTGGATGTCGGTGCCGCGGCCGGCCATGTTGGTGGCGATGGTCACGGAGCCCGGCCGGCCGGCCTGGGCGATGATGTAGGCCTCCTGCTCGTGGTAGCGCGCGTTCAGCACCTGGTGCGGGATGCCCTTCTTCTTCAGCACCGCCGCCAGGGCCTCGGACTTCTCGATGCTCACCGTGCCGATGAGCATCGGCTGCTGGCGCTTCTGGCATTCCTCGATCTGGGCGACGATGGCGTCGGTCTTCTCGCGGTTGGTGCGATAGACCTCGTCGTCATTGTCGATGCGGATCATCGCCCGGTTGGTCGGAATCTCGACGACCTCGAGCTTGTAGATCTCCGCGAACTCGGAAGCCTCGGTCATCGCCGTGCCGGTCATGCCCGAGAGCTTCGGGTAGAGGCGGAAGTAATTCTGATAGGTGATGGAGGCCAGCGTCTGGTTCTCCATCTGGACCTGGACATGCTCCTTCGCTTCCAGGGCCTGGTGAAGCCCGTCGGAATAGCGGCGCCCTTCCATCATGCGGCCGGTGAACTCGTCGACGATGACGACCTTGCCGTCCTTGATCATGTAGTCGGTGTCGCGGGCGAACAGCTTGTGGGCCCGCAGCGCCTGGTTCACGTGATGCACGAGCGAGATGTTGGTGATGTCGTACAGGGCGCCTTGCTTGAGCAGCCCGGCTTCGCGCAGCAGGACCTCGATCCGCTCGGCGCCCGCCTCGGTCAGCGAGACGGCGCGGACCTTCTCGTCTTTCTCGAAATCCTCGGGGCCGAGCTTGGGCATCAGCTTGTCGACCGCGATGTAGAGCTCGGAGGAGTCCTCGGACGGGCCCGAGATGATCAGCGGTGTGCGCGCCTCGTCGACCAGGATGCTGTCGACCTCGTCGACGATCGCGTAGTTGAACGGGCGATGGGACATGTGCTCCAGGCGGAACTTCATGTTGTCGCGCAGGTAGTCGAAACCCATCTCCGAATTGGTGCCGTAGGTCACATCGCAGGCATAGGCGGCGCGGCGCTCGTCATCGGTCAGGCCGTGGACGATGCAGCCGACGGTCAGGCCGAGGAATTTGTAGATGCGGCCCATCCATTCCGCATCGCGGTGGGCCAGGTAGTCGTTGACCGTGACGACGTGAACGCCTTTTCCGGAGATCGCATTGAGGTAGACGGGGAGGGTGGCGACGAGGGTCTTGCCTTCGCCGGTCTTCATCTCGGAGATCATGCCGCGGTGAAGCACGATGCCGCCCATCATCTGGACATCGAAATGCCGTTGACCGAGGGTGCGCTTGCCGGCTTCGCGCACGGTGGCGAAGGCGTCGACCAGCAGGTCGTCGAGGGACTCGCCCTTGGCGTGCCGATCCTTGAGCCAGGTCGTCCGCGCCTGGAGCTCGTCGTCGGACAGCTTGGCGATGTCAGGCTCGGCGGCGCTGATCGCTTCGACCAGCGGCTGGATATTGCGGAGAACCCGGTCGTTGGCGTTGCCGAACAACTTCCGGGCAATAGCGGCGAACATGCGGAACTGGACCTCGGGATAGGGAGGGCGCGGTCAGGCGCCCGTCAGGGTGTTGCGGAACGGTCGTGCCGCCGCCATATATGCCTGACACATAGGGGGCTTAGCGCGGCCTGTCAACGCGGCCAGCCGGGGCATTTTACACTTGGCCGTGTGCTTGTGGGCTGGTTAAGAGACGGGCATTATCCCCCTTTCTGCCAGCCGCCGGCCCGGCGCTGCTTCACGAGGTTTTGCAATGCCCGTCTTTACGGTATTTCGCGCCACGGCGCTCGGCCTTGGCGTTCTCGCCGGCGCCCATTTTTCGGCGGCTGCCCAGGGCCTTAAGCCGCTTGACGGCGCCTCCGCCGACCCCGTGATCGCCATCGTCGACGGCGCCCCAATCCGGCGTTCGGACCTGGTCACGGTCCAGAAGGCGCTGCCGCCGCAGTTCCAGGCGCTGCCGCTGGAGGTGCTCTATCCGGCACTGATCGAGCGCATGATCGATCACAAACTGATCTACGAGGCCGGCAAGAAGGACAAGCTGGAGGCCGACGACGAGGTCAAGCGCCGGGTCCGGCAGTTCGAGGAGCAGGTCGTTCATGAGACCTATCTCGGCCGGCTCATCGAGAAGCAGATGACCGAAGACGCCATTCGCAAGCGCTATGACGCTTTCGTGAAAGCCAACCCGGCGAAGGAAGAGATCAGCGCGCGGCATATCCTCGTGCAGACCGAGAGCCAGGCGAAGGAAGTCCTCGCCGATCTCGGCAAGGGTGCGGATTTCGCCGAGCTGGCGCGGGCCAAGTCGATCGATCCGGGCGGCAAGCAGGCCGGCGGCGATCTCGGCTTCTTCAGCAAGGAGGAGATGGTCCCGGAATTCTCCGAGGCCGCCTTCAAGATGAAGGATGGCGAGACCAGCAAGACGCCGGTCAAGACCCAGTTCGGCTGGCACATCATCCGGGTCGAGGCCCGGCGGACCGCGAGCCAGCCTCTGGAAGAGGTCCGTGACAAGCTGGTCAGCGACATGTCGCGCGAGATCATGCAGAACGTGGTCGGCGACCTGCGCAAGACGGCCAAGATCGAGGTCTACAATCTCGATGGCACGCCGGCCGCCTCCCAGGCGCCCGGCGGGCCGGTCCCCCCGACGCGGCCGCAGCAGCGACGATAACCGAGCTGTAATTCGCCGGCCGTTGGCGCCCGCCCGGCCGCCACGGTACTTTGCTCTGCGCTTTTCTTCCTCTGTCGATTCGGGTTAGGCCATGGCTCTTGCTGTCTCTCCGCTGGCTCCGGAGCGGTTTCCGGAGATCCCCGTCATCCCCGGCGTGCGTTTCGCGGCCGGCTGCACCGGCATGCGCTATCGCAACCGCGATGACCTGATGCTCGCCGAGCTGGCGCCGGGCACCACGATTGCCGGTGTCTTCACCCAATCGCAGACCGCCTCGGCGCCGGTCCTCTGGTGCCGGGCGGGTGCCAAGCGCGGTCGCGGCCAGGCCTTCGTGGTCAATGCCGGCAACGCCAATACCTTCACCGGCAAAGACGGCGTCAGCGCGGTCAAGACGACCGCGGCTGCGACCGCGAAGCTGCTGGGTTGCGCCGCGGCCGATGTCTTCGTGTCGTCGACCGGCATCATCGGCCAGAAGCTGCCGGTTGAGACGGTCACCGCGGCCCTGCCGGCGCTGAAGCAGGGTCTTGCCGCCAGCGCCTGGGAAAAGGCGGCGCGGGCCATCATGACCACCGACACCTTCCCGAAGGGTGCCACGGCAACGGCGAAGATCGGCGGCGTGACGGTGACCATCGGCGGCTTCGCCAAGGGCTCGGGCATGATCGCGCCCGATATGGCGACGATGCTGGCCTTCGTCTTCACCGACGCCGCGCTGTCGCCCAAGGTCCTGGCCGAGCTGCTGCGCGACGGGGCCGACCGTTCCTTCAACTCCATCACCGTCGACAGCGACACCTCGACCAGTGATACGCTGCTGCTGGCGGCGACCGGCAAGGCCGGCAACAAGAAGATCGCCCGAGCCGGCGATCCCGCCCTCAAGGACTTCCGCGCCAAGCTCGACGCCGTGCTGCTCGACCTGGCGCTGCAGGTGGTGCGCGACGGCGAAGGGGCGCAGAAGCTCATCACGATCAGAATCAACGGGGCGGCTTCGCCGAAGGCCGCGCGCAAGATCGGTCTTGCCGTCGCCAACTCGCCGCTGGTCAAGACCGCGGTCGCGGCGGCCGATCCGAACTGGGGACGCATCGTCGCGGCGGTCGGCAAGGCCGGTGAGAAGGCCAACCGCGACCGTCTGAAGATCGGCATCGGCGGCGTGCTCATCGCCAGGAACGGCGGCCCGGTGCCGGGTTACGATGAAGCCCCGGTCGCGCAGCATATGCAGGGCCGCGACGTGGTCATCGAGATCGATGTCGGCGTCGGCAAGGGCAGGGCCACGGTGTGGGGCTGCGACCTCACGCACGGCTATATCGACATCAATGGCAGCTACCGCAGCTGACACACCCGCGCCGGAGGGCTGCGACCCTGGCCGGCCGGTCGACACCCGCCCAGTGCGGCTGGTCCTGGTTGCCGCCGCTGCGCTGATCGATCCGGACAACCGCGTGCTGCTGGCCCGGCGGCCGCCGGGCAAGCCGCTCGCCGGCCTATGGGAATTCCCCGGCGGCAAGGTCGCAGCCAACGAAAGCCCGGAAGCGGCGCTCTGCCGCGAGCTGCACGAGGAGCTGGGGATCGACGTCAGCGATTCCTGCCTGGCACCGTTTACCTTTGCCTCGCACCGCTACCCCGATTTCCTGCTGCTGATGCCGCTCTATCTATGCCGTAACTGGCGCGGCACGGTGACGGCGCGCGAAGGCCAGGAGCTGACCTGGGCCCGGCCGCAGCGGCTCGGCGACTTCCCGATGCCGCCGGCGGACGTACCGCTGGTGGCGATGCTGCGCGACTATCTCTGACGCCTTGAAAGTCAGCGGCCGCCGGGGCCGGCCTTTTCACCCGCCGAAAACTCCGCGCTGCCCAGCGCCTCCGACAGGCGATGCGCCGCCTGGCCGGGGCGGAGCGGCCGGGGCTGCGTCGCGTGCGGCGCCCAGCCGGTCAGCGTGGCGACCTGGAAGGTCGCCGGGATGCGGTGATCCTCGTCGGCGTGGCGGTCGGCATAGATGGCGGCGGCGCGCAGCAGGGTGCTGCGACGGGTGAAGCTGCGGCGGCGCTCGACGACGGCGTTGCTCTCGCCCATGCCGCGCACGTCACGCATCAGGTCGAGCGCGCTGGAGTAGGTGACCGTGATGGTGTCGGTGTCGACCACCGGCAGGGCGAAACCGGCTCGCTGCAGAAGGCCTCCCGCCTCGCGCACGTCGACGAAGGGCGAGACGCGGGGGCCGGCGCCGCCGCATTCGGCCAGCTCGGCCTCGACCAGGGCTTCGCGAAGCTCCACCAGCGTGGCCTGGCCGAACAAAGCCGCGAGGAAAAGCCCATCGGGCTTGAGCGCGCGGCGGATCTGGATGAGCGCGCCGGGCAGGTCGTTGACCCAATGCAGGCTGAGGCAGCTGATGATCAGGTCAAATGACTGGCTGGCGTAGGGCAGGCACTCTTCATCGGCGACGACCAGCGCGTTGTCGCGTGCGCCAGCCAGGACCATGCGCGCGGATTGATCGCAGCGCACGAGGCGTTCGACGCCGCCATGGCCGATAAGGCATTCCGCCAGCACGTCGCCGCGCGCGCCGAGTTCGAGAGCAAGGGGGAAGCGCCGGCTCACGTCGTCGAGACGCTCGACGAGGCGCTCCGCCACTTCGCGAAACAGGAAATCGTGCTCCGGGAGATGCGCCGCGGCGCGATCACGGTGCCGACGCACGGTGCGACGATCGAACACGGTGGCGGACATGCGCCCACTATCGCATGGCCGGCGAGCAGGCCAACAGGAATCTTCGTGACCGGACCTTGACTCGGCGTGCGCCGCAGGGTGGCATGGGGTGATGAGTGCGGATATCGCGCTGCTGCGCTGGCTGCGTCGTGCGGGAACGCTGACGCTCGACGCCGTGCTGCCGCCACGCTGCCTCGCCTGCGGTGCCGCCGTCGATGCATCAGGTGCGCTGTGCGCCGCGTGCTGGGTCAGGGTCGCCTGGCTCGGCGCCCCGCAATGCGATTGCTGCGGGACGCCCTTCGATTTCGATCCCGCGGCGGGCAGTGGCGAGCGGATTCTCTGCGGCGCCTGTCTGCGTACCCCACCGGAATTCGACCGGGCGCGCGCCGTCTTCCGCTACGACGAGGCCAGCCGCGGGCTGATACTCGCCTTCAAGCACGCCGATCGCACCTATGCGGCGCCGGCTTACGGCCGCTGGCTGGCCCGCGCCGGGGCGGAACTTTTGGCGGAAGCGGACATTGTCGCGCCGGTGCCGCTGCATTGGACGCGCCTCGCCTGGCGCCGCTACAACCAGGCGGCCCTGCTGGCGCAGGCCGCTTCGCGCGCGGTCGGCCGCCGCTGCCTTGCCGATCTGCTGGTGCGCGTCCGCCGCACCCGGCAGCAGCAGGGCGACATGGGACGGGCAGCGCGACGGCGCAACATCCGGCGCGCCTTCGCGGTCCGCGACCGCCATCGCGTTGCGGTGGAGGGGCGCCGTGTCGTGGTGGTTGATGATGTGTACACGACCGGCGCCACGGTCGAGGAATGCGCCCGGGTGCTGCGCGAGGCCGGCGCCGGTGCCGTTGACGTGCTGACCCTGGCACGGGTCGTGCGTCCGGCGGTTCCCTAGGCTATGCTGGAGTATCGGTTCGGAGCGAAGAGATGGCAGCAAAGGTCGAGATCTACACCAGCCCCTTCTGCGGATATTGCGCGCGCGCCAAGCGCCTGCTGACCGGCAAGAAGGTCGAGTACATCGAGTACGACGTGCTTGCGGATTCATCACTGCGGGACCGGATGCTGGAGCGCTCCGACGGCCGGCAGACCGTGCCGCAGATCTTCATCGACGATGTCGGCATCGGCGGCTGCGACGAGCTGCACCAGCTCGAGAGCCAGGGCCGGCTGGACAGTATGCTGGCCGGCCAGGCCTGAAGACCGGGCTCAGGGCGCTCGCGCGGCGAGGCGCTGCACCATCGCCGGTTTCGGCTCGCTGACTTCCAGATCTTCGTAGGCCAGGACGCGCAGCCGGCCGCGCGCGACCTCCAGCAGCTCGCCCGGCCGCAGCAGGAAATCGGGATTGCTCGGCTTGCCGAAACGCTCGTTGCCCGCGGCGAAGGTCTCGTAGATCAGCATGCCGCCGGGATCGAGCGCCGCCAGCAGGGCGGGAAACAGGGGTCGGTGGAGATAGTTGGTGACCACCACGCCGGCGAAGCGGCGGCCGGGCAACGGCCACGGGCCGCTATTCTCCAGATCGGCTGTGATGACCTCGAGGTGGGGCGAGCGCAGCCCGGCCAGCCCGGCGGTATCGCGGTCAACGGCCACCACCTTGTACCCTTGCTCCAGGAAGAGGCGGGTATGGCGCCCGCCACCCGCGGCGAGGTCGAGCACGGCCCCGCTTTTGCTCACGAGAGGGGCAAAGCGGCAAACCCACGCCGATGGCGACAAGCCGGCGTGTGCGGCTGCGGTCGGAGCTGAGGAGGCGCTAACCATACCCGTGCGGTCGGTAAAGGCGGACTTGCCGGTCTGGCGGGATATCCTCATATTACCGGCCTTCGGCGCCCCGGGTGAATATCGAGAATTCGTGATGATTGTTTTCGATCTCAAATGCCGCAACGGTCACCAGTTTGAAGCGTGGTTCAGCAACGCGGCCGGGTTCGAGCGCCTGAAAAAAGCCGGGCATGTCGCCTGTTCGGTCTGCGGTTCAGCCAAGATCGAGAAGGCGCTCAACGCGCCCAATATCAGCCCGTCCAAGCGCAAGGTCGCGACCGACAGCAGGCCGGCGGCGCCCGCTCAGACGCCGCCGCAGCAGCCGGCCCTCAACGGCCCGGGCCGCTACGCCACGGATCCAGCCGGTGCCAAGGTCGGCGAGTTGATGAAGCAACTCTCGGATCTGCGGGTGCAGATCGAGAAGAACTGCGACTATGTCGGCCCGCAATTCGCCGAGGAAGCGCGCAAGATGCACTACGGTGAGGCGGAGAAGCGCAATATCTACGGCGAAGCCTCGGACGTCGATGCCAGGGAACTGGCCGACGAGGGGATCGAGGTCTCGCGCATCCCCTGGGCGATCCGCCGCGACTCTTAAGGTCGTGAAGCTCAGCCTTTGACGGCGAAAGCCAGGTAGTTGACCGCGAGATCGCGGCCGAGGCGCCAGGAATCGGCGATCGGGCTGTAGCTCATTCCAGTCAGGTCCCGGATGTCGGCGCCGCGACGGCGCAGCGCCGCCCCCAGTTCGGAGGGGCGCACGAACTTGCGCCATTCGTGGGTGCCCACCGGCAGCCAGCGCAGCACGTATTCCGCGCCGACGATCGCCAGCAGGAACGATTGCGGCGTGCGGTTGAGGGTGGCGAAGATCAGGGCGCCGCCCGGCCGGACCAGGGCGGCGCAGGCGGCCGCGAACTCGTCGAGATCGGCGACGTGCTCGACGACCTCCAGGGCCAGCACGGCGTCGAACTGCTCCCCTTGCGCGACCAGCGTTTCCGCTGCGGCATGCCGATAGTCGACGTCGAGCCCGCTTTCGGAACCGTGGCTGCGGGCGACGCCGATATTGGTGGCCGAGGCGTCGATGGCCGTGACCTGCGCCCCCAGCCGGGTCAGCGGCTCGGCGATCAGCCCGCCGCCGCAGCCGACATCGAGCAGGCGCAGGCCCTGGAGCGGCCGTGGCCGCTTGGCATCGCGCGCGAAATGGGCGCACAGCCGGTCACGGATGTAGGCAAGGCGCAGCGGATTCAGCCGGTGCAGGGGCCGGAACTTGCCGTGCGGGTCCCACCATTCGGCGGCGATGGCTGCAAATCGACGGACTTCCTCGGGATCGACCGAGAGTCCCGGTGCGGCGTCGGCGGCGCTGTCGGGGGCGAGGCCGGAGAGGGTCACGAAAAAACCGGATCAGAGGATGGCGAAACGCCGTTGGCGCCCTTGCCTCGCGCGCGGCTGTCGCAGTATGTAGGGGCCGCCGCCATCGGGGCAACAGCCGAGTCGAGCGGAACCCCTAACCCCTTGTTCATAAAACGATAACGACAGATGGCGCGGATCGTCATGAAGTTCGGCGGCACCTCGGTCGCCGATATAGAGCGGATCAAGAACGTTGCCCGGCGGGTGCAGCGCGAGGTTGAGTCCGGCAACCAGGTGGCGGTCGTGGTCTCGGCCATGTCCGGCGTCACCAACCAGCTCGTTGCCTGGGTCAATCAGCTCTCGCCGCTGCATGACGCACGGGAGTACGACACGGTCGTGGCCACCGGCGAGCAGGTGACCTCGGGCCTGCTGGCCGTCGCCCTGCAGGAAATGGGCGTCAACGCCCGCTCGTGGCAGGGCTGGCAGATCCCGCTGCAGAGCGACGGTGTGCACGGCAAGGCCCGTATCCAGCGAATCGACAAGACCGAGCTGGACCGCCGCCTGACGGACGGGCAGGTCGCTGTGGTTGCCGGATTTCAGGGCATCGGCCCCGATAACCGCATCACCACGCTCGGCCGGGGCGGCTCGGATACCTCCGCGGTAGCCCTCGCCGCGGCGCTGAATGCCGACCGCTGCGACATTTATACCGACGTCGACGGTGTCTATACTTGCGATCCTCGGCTGGTGACCAAGGCCCGCAAACTGGCCAAGATCACTTATGAGGAGATGCTGGAGATGGCGTCGCTCGGAGCGAAGGTCCTGCAGACCCGCTCCGTGGAAATGGCGATGAATCACCGGGTGCGCGTGCAGGTTCTGTCGAGTTTTTCGGACGCACCCGGCACGCTGGTCGTAGATGAGGACGAGATCGTGGAAAAAGAAGTCGTAAGCGGCATCGCCTACAGCCGGGACGAGGCCAAGATCACCCTGACGCGCGTGGCCGACAAGCCGGGCGTCGCGGCGGCGATTTTCGGGCCGCTGGCCGATGCCAGCATCAACGTCGACATGATCGTGCAGAATGTCTCCGAGGACGGCCGCACCACGGACATGACGTTCACCGTGACCCGCGCCGACCTCCAGCGCGCGGTCAAGGTCCTGCGCGATGCCGGCAAGAAGCTGGGCTTCGAGGAGATCAAGCCGGACGCGAACGTCGTCAAGGTCTCGGTCATCGGCGTCGGCATGCGCAGCCACGCCGGCGTCGCGTTGACCATGTTCCGCACCCTGGCTGAAAAGGGCATCAACATCGAGGTCATCTCGACCTCCGAGATCAAGATCAGCGTGCTGATCGACGAGCAGTACCTGGAGCTCGCCCTGAGGGCTCTGCACACCGCCTACGGCCTGGACGCCGCCTAGGCCAACGAAGGAGGACGCCGCGCCGATGGATCGCGCCGAGGCCCAGCACCGTCTCGACCGGCTGTGGCGCCGTGGCTGCGACTTTCTCGGGGTGGAGAGCGCCATCATGGGTGGCGCCATGACCTGGGTCTCCGACCGGAACCTGGTCTCGGCCATCTCCAACGCCGGCGGCTTCGGCGTCATTGCCTGCGGCTCGATGCAGCCCGAGCAGCTCTCCGCGGAGATCGCCGCGACCAGGGCGCTCACCAAGCAGCCGTTCGGCGTCAATCTCATCGTCATGCACCCGCGGCTCATGGAGCTCGCCGAGGTCTGCCTGCAGCACAAGGTCAGTCACGTCGTGCTGGCCGGCGGCTTGCCGTCGGCCGCGATCGTCCAGCGCCTGAAGCAGGGCGGCACCAAGGTCATGGCCTTTGCGCCGGCCGTTGCCTTCGCCAAGAAGCTGGTCCGGATGGGCATCGACGGGCTGGTCATCGAGGGCACGGAGGCCGGCGGCCATATTGGCGCCGTGTCGACCTCGGTGCTGACGCAGGAGATCCTGCCGGTGGTCACCGACGTGCCGGTCTTCGTGGCCGGCGGCATAGGCCGGGGCGAGGTCATCCTGTCGTTCCTCGAGATGGGTGCCGCCGGCGTCCAGCTCGGCACGCGCTTCGTCTGCGCCACCGAATCGATCGCCCATCCGCGCTTCAAGCAGGCCTTCATCCGCGCCGCGGCGCGCGACGCCGTGCCGTCGGTGCAGCTCGATCCGCGCTTTCCGGTGATCCCGGTTCGCGCCTTGGCCAACAAGGCGACCGATCGTTTCCTCGATACGCAGCGTGAGGTCATCGCGCGCTTCGACAAGGGGACGCTCGACCTCAAGGCGGCGCAACTCGAGATCGAGCATTTCTGGGCGGGCGCCCTGCGCCGCGCCGTCGTCGACGGCGATATCGAGAACGGCTCGCTGATGGCCGGACAGAGCGTAGGGCTGGTGACCCGCGAGCAGAGCACGCGCGCGATCATCGCCGAGCTCGTTCAACAGGCGCTCGACTCTCTCCTGACGCGCGAGAGCACCGCCGGTCGCGTGCCAGAGGCCGCAGGCTGATGCAGCCTCACGCTGGCGCCGCGGGTCCTCGCCGCCTTCTCAAGCGGATCCGGGACCTGATGGCCGCCGGGGGATCGGGTCAGGAACGGCTCGACCAGATCGTCAAGTTCATCGCTGCCGACATGGTCGCCGAAGTGTGTTCGATCTATCTCGTGCGGGGCGGCAACGAGCTCGAGCTCTTTGCTACCCAGGGCCTCAACGCGGAGGCGGTGCACAAGACGCGCCTGGCCATGGGTGAAGGTTTGATCGGCGACATCGCCGCGCATGCCCGGCCCCTGGCGTTGGCCGATGCGCAGTCGCACCCCAACTTCGCCTACCGGCCGGAAACGGGTGAGGAGATCTACCACTCGCTGATGGGTGTGCCGATCCTGCGCGGCGGCCGCACCCTTGGTGTCGTCGCCGTGCAGAACCGGACCTTCCGCGAGTACACGGAAGAGGAAACGGAGACACTGCAGACCATCGCCATGGTGCTGGCGGAGCTGGTTACGGGCGCGGGCGTCGCCCCGGGGGTTGGCGGGCAGGGCCGGGTTACCGAGGCCCTGGGTCCGATGCGCCTGGAGGGTGTGCGCCTGGCGGACGGCATCGCCATCGGGCGCGCGGTGCTGCACCAGCCCCGCGTCACCATCCGGCAGATCGTGGCGGAGAACGTCGATGCCGAGCTGCGCCGCCTCGAAGAGGCGGTGGCGACGATGCATACCGCCCTCGATGACATGCTGGCTCGCTCCGGTTTCGTGGACGGTGAGCAGCGCGACATCCTCGAGACTTACCGCATGTTCGCCGAGGACCACGGCTGGCTCGGACGAATCAACGAGGCGATCCGCACCGGACTGACGGCCGAGGCGGCGGTGCAGAAGGTGCAGGAAGATACGCGCGCGCGCATGAGCCAGATCGCCGATCCATACTTGCGCGAGAGGCTGGCGGATCTCGAGGATCTCGGCAACCGCCTGCTGCAGCATCTGCTGGGGCACGGCTTCCGGGCGGAGGAGATGCCGGATGACGCGGTGATTTTTGCGCGCTCCATGGGCCCGGCGGAGTTGCTCGACTACGACCGCGACAAGCTGCGCGCCATCGTCCTCGAAGAGGGGTCGCCAACCTCGCACGTGGCAATCATCGCCCAGGCTCTCAACCTGCCGATGATCGGGCGGGTCCGCGACGTGCTGGTCAAGGTCGATTCGGGCGATGCTGTCGTGGTCGATGCCCAGGCGGCACAGGTGATGCTGCGGCCGAGCGAGGAGGTGCGTGAGGCCGTTGGCGCCGCCGTCCAGGCGCGGGTCACGCGGGCAGCGGCCTATGCGGCATTGCGTGAGCTTCCCGCGGTCACCCGGGACGGCACGCGTATCTCCATCAACATGAATGCCGGGTTGTTGATGGAGCTCGATCAACTGGAAGCGAGCGGGGCCGATGGCATCGGTCTCTACCGCACCGAGATCCCCTTCATGATCCGCTCGGAATTTCCGGACGTTGCGGCGCAAACCGATCTCTACCGCAGGATTCTGGATCGCGCCGGCTCGCGGCCGGTGGTCTTCCGCACGCTCGATATCGGCGGCGACAAGCACCTGCCGTATCTCGACGATCCCCGGGATGAGAATCCGGCTATCGGCTATCGCGCCATCCGCCTGTCGCTCGATCGCCCGGTCATGTTGCGCGAGCAGCTTCGCGCTTTGCTGCGCGCGGCGGCGGGGCGGAGCCTCGACGTGATGTTTCCCATGGTGGCCGAGATCGCTGAGTTCGAGCAGGCGCGCGCCCTGCTCGATCTGGAGATCCAGCGCGAGCGCAACCGCGGCCGGCCGGTTCCCGGGGCGCTGCGCGTCGGCACCATGCTCGAAGTGCCGGCGCTCTACTGGCAGTTGCCGCTGCTCTGCGCCCGGGCCGATTTCATTTCCGTGGGCAGCAACGACCTGCTGCAATTCCTGTTCGCCAGCGACCGCGGCAATCCCCAGTTGGCGGACCGCTATGACGCCTTGTCTCCGGCCGCCCTCAGCTTCCTCGGGGCGATTGCCGAGCAATGCGCCGCCGCCGGCAAGCCTGTCATGGTCTGCGGCGACGTCGCCAGCCGGCCGCTTGAGGCGATGGCGCTGGTCGGCTTGGGCTTCCGCGGCCTGTCGATGCCCCCGGCGGCGATCGGCCCGGTCAAGGAGATGATCCGCCACGTGGAACTCGGTCCCCTGGCGCGCTACCTTCGTGATCTCATGCGGCTGCCGGATCACTCGGTGCGCGAGAAGCTGCGCATTTACGCCCAGGAACGTGGAATTCTTGCCTAGTTCCCTGTTTGTTCCCGTTGAATATGTTGATTATTCAGGGGGCAAATTGCTATGTACCGTTGTCCGCGCGTCTTGCTGGGGGGCAGGCATCAGTCCTGGCGATTGCTAGAGACGCAGGCGGTTTGCGATGGGGTTCTGAAACTTTCTTCCAGGTAGGCCAATCGATGGCACGCCGCGAAGTCGACTCAAACGACGAGACACAGACGGCGCCATCGCGTGGGGTCGGTACGTTGCTGCGTGAGGCGCGGCAGCGCCGCGGCTGGGATATCCCGGGCTGTGCTGCCCAGTTACGTATTCGCGCCGCCGTTCTCGAGGCGATGGAGGCCGGCCGTTTCGAGAAGCTTCCCAATGGCGCGTATGCTCTCGGCTTCGTTCGCTCCTACGCTGATTTCCTCGGTCTCGATCGCGATGAGATCGCGCGCCGCGTCAAGGCGGAAGCCGCGGCGCTGAGCGCACCGACCGAGCTCGTCTTTCCGACGCCGCTGGCGGAGAGTCGCCTGCCGAGCGGCGTCATCCTCATGGTCTCTGCGGTCCTGGCGATCGGCGCCTACGGCCTCTGGTACTACCAGACGGCGGCCGAACGCACGCCCATGCCGCGCGTCGCCGCCGTTCCCGAGACCGTGCTCCCGACACAGCCGCCGGGCGCCAATCCCACGCAGGCCGAGGCGGCAACGGTCGCGGCCAAGCCCGCGCCAGCTCCTGCCGAA
>JALHMR010000023.1 GCA_022843945.1 Rhodospirillaceae bacterium
GTCAAGGCGCTGCTCGACAAGCGCGGTAAGCCGTCGCTCGGCGTGCGCGTCGGCGTGCGCACGCGCGGCTGCTCGGGCCTGAGCTACACCCTGGAATACGCCGATGCCAAGAGCCCCGGCGACGAGACGGTCGAGATGGACGGCATCACGATCCTGATCGATCCCAAGGCTTCGATGTTCCTGTTCGGCACGGAGATGGATTTCGTCGAGGACAAGCTCCAGTCGGGCTTCGTCTTCCGCAATCCCAACGAAAAAGGGCGATGCGGTTGCGGCGAGTCCTTCCACGTCTGACCCTGGTCGGATTTCAGCGCGGCCGGCCCTCTCCGCGTGGCGGGGCGCCGGCCGCAGCGTTTTAACGGGTGCGAATTGATGGCGGCTCATGACGGCACAATGACGGGAAGCGGGGCGGGCGCGCCGGCGTCGTGCTGGTCGTGCGCCGGCCCGGTGGACGCCGCGTTGCCGTTCTGCCCGACCTGCCGCGCGGTGCAGCCACCGCGCCCGCTCGACCATTTCGCGCGTCTCGGACTGCCGGTTGATTTCGCGCTCAACATCGCCGAGCTCGACCGCCGCTATTTCGCGCTGCAGCGCCAGCTCCATCCCGACCGCTTCGCCACCAAGACGGCGCGCGAGCGCGCCATCTCGCAGAGCCAGGCGGTCTCGCTGAACGAGGCCTATGAGGCGCTCAAGGACCCGCTGGAGCGCGCCATCTACCTGCTGAAGATCAAGGGCGTGGACGCCAACCCCGACGGCTGCCACACCGTCAAGGATCCGACCTTGCTGATGGAGCAGATGGAGCGGCGCGAGGCGCTGATGGAGGCCTCGACACCGTCCGCCATCGAGGCGCTCGCCCGCGAGGCTGCCAGCCACGTTTCCGAGAGCGAGGCGGCCATCGCCGCGGCGTTTGCCGCGGGCGATCTCGACGGGGCGGGCCGCGAGACCACGCGTCTCAAGTATCTCGTCAAACTGCTCGAGGAAGCGCGGGCGCGCAAGGCGCGGCTCACCGCGGAGCGCTCGTCAGCCGCCTGATCGCCATGCAGTTTCTGCAGATCCACGAACCCGGTGAGACGCCGCTGCCGCACGAGCAGGAGCGCGGGCTCGCCGTCGGCATCGATCTCGGGACCACGAACTCGGTCGTCGCCATCGCGCGCCAGGGCAAGACGGAGGTCATCCGCGATGCGGCGGGCAGCGCCCTGGTTCCGTCGGTCGTCGCCTATGGCGAGGATGGCGTGGTCCGGGTGGGTGAGGCCGCGCGCCGCGAGCTCGAATATCAGCCCGAAACGGTGGTCAGCTCGATCAAGCGCCTGATGGGGCGCGGGGCCGAGGATGTGAAAACCCTGGGCGGCACCTTGCCGTACGAACTCGGGCCCCCGGCCGAAGGCGGCATGGTGCGTCTCAAGATCGGCGAGCGGGTCGTTTCGCCGGTCGAGGTCTCTGCCGACATCCTGCGCACCCTCAAGGACCGTACCGAGATCGCCCTCGGCCAGAATGTCGACCGCGCCGTGATCACCGTGCCGGCCTATTTCGACGACGCGGCGCGCACCGCTACGCGCGATGCGGCGCGTCTAGCCGGTCTGGAAGTTTTGCGGCTGGTCAACGAGCCGACGGCCGCGGCCCTGGCCTACGGGCTCGATAGCGGTTCCGAAGGTCTCTACGCCATCTACGATCTCGGCGGCGGCACCTTCGATTTCTCCCTGCTGCGGCTGGAGAAGGGCGTGTTCCAGGTTCTGGCCACCGGCGGTGACGCCGCGCTGGGTGGCGACGATTTCGACCATGCCATCGCCGAACGCTTCTTCAAGGAACGCGGCGGCACGGTGAGCGCGGACGACACCAAGCAAATGCTCATGGTGGCGCGCGAAGCCAAGGAGACGCTGAGCGAGCAGCCGACCTGGAGCGCCCGGATTGCCATCGGGGATGTGCAGTCCAGCCACACGCTGGATCGCGCGACGCTGGAGAGCGTGATCGCCCCCTGGCTGGATCGTACGTTGACCATCTGCCGTGGCGTCCTCGAGGATGCCGGTGTCGAGCCGGCGGCGCTCGGCGGCATCGTGCTGGTCGGCGGCTCCACCCGCACCCTCCTGGTTCGCCGCAAGGTCGCCGAGTTCTTCGGCCGCGAGCCGCTGGCCGACATCAATCCGGACGAGGTCGTCGCCGTGGGTGCCGCCCTGCAGGCCGAGGCCCTGACCGCCGGTTCCGACACGCTGCTGCTCGACGTGACGCCGCTGTCGCTCGGCCTCGAGACCATGGGCGGGCTGGTGGAAAAGATCATCGACCGCAACACCCCCATCCCGGTGGCCAAGGCACAGGAGTTCACTACCTACCAGGACGGCCAGACCGCGATGGCCATCCACGTGGTGCAGGGCGAGCGCGAGATGGTCGACCAGTGCCGCTCGCTGGGCCGTTTCGAACTCCACGGTATTCCGCCGATGGTGGCCGGCGCCGCGCGTATCCGGGTGAGCTTCGCCGTCGACGCCGACGGTCTGCTGACGGTCAGCGCCCAGGAGAAGACGACCGGCGTCGAGGCCGGGATCGCGGTCAAGCCCAGCTACGGCCTCTCGGAAGACGAGATGGCCGAGATGCTGCGCGCCAGTATCGACAATGCCCGCGAGGACATGGACCGCCGGCTGCTGGCCGAGGCCCGGGTCGAGGCGCGCCGCGCCGTCAATGCGGTGAGTTCAGCCCTGGTCGCCGACGGCGACCTGCTCAACGCGGTCGAACGGGGGGCCATCGACCAGGCCGTCGCGGCGGTCGAAAAGGCCATTTCCGGTAATGATCGCGACGCGATCGGCGCCTCGGTCGAGGTCCTGGAGCAGGCGACGCAACAGTTTGCCGAGCGGCGCATGGATCGTGGTATACGGGCCGCACTTGCGGGCCGGCACGTCGACCAGCTCCGTTAGATTTTTCACGCATACGTCCCCCTCAGCTACGCCAAAGGACTTCGGAGTTCGCTGCAATGCCCAAGATGACGTTCGTCAACACGGATGGGACGCGCAAGGAAGTCGACGCCCCGGTCGGGCTCTCCGTCCTCGAGATCGCCCACCGCAACGGCATCAATCTCGAAGGCGCCTGCGAAGGTTCGCTCGCCTGCTCGACCTGCCATGTGATCGTCAACCAGGACGATTACGAGCGCCTGACCGATGCCACCGAGGACGAGGAGGACATGCTCGACCTCGCTTTCGGCCTGACCCATACCTCGCGGCTCGGCTGCCAGATCATCATCACCGAGGAGCTCGACGGCCTGACCGTCACGCTGCCGAGCGCCACCCGCAACATGATGGTGAAGTAGGCCGCCATGGCCCAGAAGCTCAGATGGACGGACGTCCGCGAGATCGCCATCCAGCTTTCCGAGGCGAAGCCGGATGTCGATGTCGTCAATCTGCGCTTCACCGATTTGTGGAAGTGGGTGCAGGAATTGCCCGACTTTGCCGACGATCCGAACAAGTCCAACGAGAAGATCCTCGAAGCCATCCAGCAGGCCTGGCTGGAGGAGCGCGACTGAGATGACGACCGGTCTCGACGGGCTCGACAAGGGTGCGCGCGTCGTCGTCGCCATGTCCGGCGGCGTCGATTCCTCGGCGACCGCCGCCGTGCTGGTGGAGCAGGGCTACGAGGTCATCGGCATCACCCTGCAGCTCTACGACCATGGTGTTGCCGTCGGCAAGAAGGGCGCGTGCTGCGCGGGGCAGGATATTCACGATGCCCGGGCCGTCGCCGATCGCCTCGGCATTCCGCACTACACGCTGGATTACGAGCAGCGCTTCCGCTCCGAAGTGATCGATGCTTTCGCCGCCTCCTATGCGCGCGGCGAGACGCCAATCCCGTGCGTCGAGTGCAACCGCACGGTCAAGTTCCGCGACCTGGTGACGACCGCGCGCGATCTCGGCGCCGCGGCGCTGGCCACCGGTCACTATGTGCGCCGTGTCGCCGGGCCGACGGGCGCCGAGCTGCACCGCGCCGCCGATCAGGCGCGCGACCAGAGCTATTTCCTGTTCGCTACCACCCGGCCGCAGCTCGACTTCCTGCGTTTTCCTCTGGGCGGGCTGCCGAAGGACGAGACGCGGGCCATCGCCCGCCGCTTCGCCCTGCCGGTGGCGGCCAAGCCGGACAGCCAGGATATCTGCTTCGTGCCCAACGGTTCTTATGCGCACATCGTCGAAAAGCTTCGGCCCGGCGCGGTCGAGCCCGGCGATATCGTGCATGTGGACGGCACCGTGCTTGGCCGGCACGACGGCATCATCCACTTCACCATCGGGCAGCGGCGCGGTCTTGGTGTCGGCACGGGCGAACCGCTCTATGTCCTTCGCCTCGATGCGGCCGGGCACCGGGTAATCGTCGGGCCGCGCGCGGCTTTGGCCCGGACCCAGGTGCCGCTACGGGCCATCAACTGGCTCGGCGGCGAGATTGCCGCGGGTTCGATGGAGATCGAAGTCAAGCTGCGTTCGACCAGCCCCCTGGCGCCGGCAACCCTGGTCGTGGGGGAGGGGCAGGCCATGGTCACCCTGCACCGGCCGGAATACGGGGTGGCCCCCGGCCAAGCCTGCGTCTTCTATCGCGGGGAGCGGGTGCTGGGCGGCGGCTGGATCGCCGCGGCCGAGCGTCGCGAAGCGGCCTGAATCAGGTGGATAAGGCGCGGTTGACGCCCCGGCGGCCAGCGTCTATATCGCCACGTCCTGGAACGGCAGGGTAGCTCAGTTGGTAGAGCAAGGGACTCATAAGCCCGAGGTCGCCGGTTCAATCCCGGCCCCTGCCACCAGTTCCAGGACCCCGTGAAACCCGCGCTTTCGCGCCAGCGCCGAGACCCTCGATGAAGGCCCTGGTGAAGCGGCTGCTGCGCTACGAACCGCAGGCGGCGACGGCCGAGGTGCGGCGCATCCTCAATACGGACCGCGTCCCCGGCCGCGCCTATTGCCCGGACAACGAGGGCGACCTGATCCACGCCCTCATCCTGGCGCATGACTATCGGCGTTGCCTGCAAACCGGCTTCGGCACCGGGAGCACGGCCCTCTACATGCTGCTGGCGACCGAGCGCAGCGCCGGCACGGTCCGGTCGCTGGATTGGAGCCCGAACAACTTCAACGAGATCGGGCGGAGGCACCTCGCCGGGACGCGCTTCGAAGCCCGGCATACGTTGGTCGAGGAGCCTTCGCACAAAGCGATGTCACGCCTGCTACAGGCGGAGACCTCGTTCGACTTCGTCTTTCTCGACGCCTGGAAAACCTTCGACTACCTTGCCTACGAGCTTTTCATCGCCAACCGGCTGCTGGCCGATGGCGGCTGCATCATGTTCGACGACAGCCACATGCCCTCCGTGCACCGGGCGATCGCTATGCTGACCCGGCATTACGGCTACGAGGAAATCGACTATGGCCGCTACGGCGAGCCGGCGACGCTGCGGATATTCCAGATATTGACCAGCCGTTCGCTCAGGCGCCCTTACCGTGCCTTCCGCAAGGTGGTTCCCCTGGCCCAACAGGCGCCGACCCGCGACTACACCTTTTACCGGCGTTTCTAGCGACGCGACGGCTCTCCGGGCTGGGAAAGCCGGTAGGCGTCTTCCACGATCCGCAGCGTTTCCAGATTGTCGCGGGGGTCGGTCTCGAAGGGCCGATCCGCCCGCAGGCAATCGACGAAATGCGCGATGCAGCCGTTGAATGCCGCCTGATTGAGCGTCGTGGTATCGAAATCGCGGCCCTCGCCGCTGGTCAGCAGCAGCCGGCCGTCGGCGAACAGGGCACTGGTCTTCGTTCCGATGAGCTCAAAGCGATCGGCGGAGCGCGGCGGGTAGCCGGTCGCGGTAAAATCGCCATCGCACAGCGCCGTAACGCCGTTGCCGCCGCTCATAAAGACCACGGCGCGATCCTCGCCGCGTATGGCCGGGCAGGAGCGTGCCAGGCGGGCGGCCACGACGGTGAGCGGCCCCGCCAGCCAGCGCAGCACGTCGAGCTGGTGGATCAGGCATTCGGCGACCAGCAGGCGGTCGAGATCGGCGAAAAACGGCTGGCGCTCGAGTGACGGATAGCGGCCATGAGCATCGGCGCACAGGCCGGCGGAGCGCACGGTCATCACGGCATTGCGTACCTCGCCGAGGCGTCCCTCGGTCAGCCACTGGCGCAACACCCGATAGGGCGGCCGGAAGCGCCAGTTCTCATGCACCATCAGCCGGCATCTGCCCTCGACATCCCCGACCAGCGCCTCGGCCTCGGCGAGGCTCGGGGCGAGAGGCTTCTGGCAGAGCACCGGCAGGCCGCGCGCCGCCGCCAGGCGAACGAATGCTGCATGGGTCTCGCGCGGGGAGGCGATATCGAGCGCGTCGAGAGTTTCGCGGGCCAGCATCTCTTCGGCCCCGGCATAGACCGAGCGGATGCCGAACTCGCGCGCCCGGTGCTCGGCGCGCGGTCGTTCGGGATCGCAGATCGCCGTCACCCGCGCGCCATCGACCGCCGCCCAGGCCGGCAGATGGTTCAGGGTGACGGCGCCGGCGCCGACCAGACCCACGCGCAATACAGCCATTTATGCTCCGTGCTCGCGGGCTTCAGCGTAATCGAGCAGGCCGGGGATGGCGAGCTGCGCTGGATGGATTGACCCGCCCGCCCGCAGCCTGCATAACTGCCGCTTCGTGCCGCTTATCGCGGGATCATAACAGCCGGATCAACCGGCGCGCGTTGGGAGGAAGCGAGGGGACCCATGCCGGTGCAGATGGTCGAAAGCCGGCGGCTTTACCGGCAGATCGCCGACCAGATCGAGAGTCTGATCGCGGCCGGCGAGTTCGGGCCAGGCGATCGCCTGCCGCCCGAGCGCGACCTGGCGGCAAAGCTCGGTGTTTCGCGCGCCACCGTCCGCGAGGCAATGATCGCGCTCGAGCTCGGCGGTCTCGTCGATATCCGTATCGGCTCCGGCATCTACGTCACCGCGGTGAAGAAAGCCGAAGCGGCGAAGGACGATCCCGGGCCGGGTCCGTTCGAGCTCATCGATGCCAGGCGCGCCATCGAATCGGGGACGGCAGCACTCGCGGCGGTCAACGCGACCGGCGAGGAGCTTGACGCTATTGCCGAGAACCTGGTGGCGATGCGGGACGAGCAGAAGGAGAAAGCGAACAGCTGGGAGGCTGACCGGCTCTTTCATCTCAATATCGCGCGCGCCACCCACAACGCATTGCTGGCGCGGACGGTGAAAGATCTCTGGGACTGGCGCGAGGGGCCGATGTGGACGCGCCTGCACGCCACCCTCTATCTCGCGGATATCCATGATCGTTGGCTTGCCGACCACGAACGTGTGCTGGCGGCGCTGCGCAAGCGTGATCCGGTGGCCGCCGCTGCCGCCATGGAGGCGCATCTGCTCGGCGTGAAGGAAATGCTCCTGAAGGCGATCAGCGACAACGGCTAGCGCTGAAAGCCAGGCTGGAAAGCGCTCCGCCGCGAAGCAGGAGAGGGAGGAGGATTCCCCCGCTTCGCGGCGGCGAGGCTGAGGTGGCAGTTAACGAGCGCCACTCTCGCCCCCTGACCCGACTCGACGTCGACCCCTGGGGATGGCTGATAGTCTACGCCGCTTTTGTGCTCAGCGCGCGGTCGTGGGCCAGAAGTTCGCGCGCCGCCTGGCCGACACGGGCGTGATGCTCGGCCTCCAGGTTCGAGAGCAGCGGCAGCATCGGCCCCATATCGGCGATGCCGGCGAGGCTGACGGCCTCGTGCAGGACGCGGATCGGGCTCAACCCGTCGCGGCAATCCTCGAGCGCGATATAGGCGGCGCGGATCTTCTCGGCCGTGGCGTAATCCTTGCGCTTGAGGGCGGCGAGCAGCGCCATCGAGCCGCGCGGGCCGACGCAGACCGATCCCGAAGTGAAGGCGCTGAGCCCGAAATCGCGCAGATGCACGATCGCCGGCCGCTCGCCGATGCCGCTGATGATGACCTTGCGGTCGACGCGCTGGAGCAGCTCAGTGAGGAAGGCATCCTGCTGCGGATCCTTGCGCACGATGGCGTATTTGATGCCGCAGACCACGCCGGCCTTGACCAGGTTTTCGACGTTCTGCGGGTTCAGGTAGCCCTCGGCCTTGACGTAAACGATGATCTGCTTGCCGTAAGCGTCGGCGAAGCGCTTCAGGCCGGCTTCGGCACCGGCCGGCGTGGAGGGGAAGGTCTGTGGCAGGACCATCGCCGTGGGGAAGCTGCGCGCCTTGAGCACCGCGACCTGGTCCATCATCTTGCCGAAATCCGGCCCGACCGACGGGATCACCCAGGTGTTCGCCGCGGCCAGCTCGGCCAGCATGTCGAGGATCGCGGCGTACTCGCCGACCCCGATGTTGTAGAAATTGGCATTGCCGCCATACATCAGCGTGCTGACGCCGCCATCCTGGAGATGGCGGATGAGCGCCCGGTTCGCCTCCTTGTTGAGGGACAGGTCGGCATTGCGCGCCAGGGGCGGCACGGCCAGGACCGACGAGGCGAGATCGGCCGGGGTGACGGGGGTGGTCTTCATGGGGTCCTCCTCAAACGAACGACAGCGCTAGAGCTTCAGGAAGCTGGGCAGCCAGAGCGAGAACTCCGGCACATAGGTGACGATCATCAGCACGATGGTCATGACGATGTAAAACGGCCAGAGCTCCCTGGTGATCTGCTCCATCGAGACACGGCCTATGGCGCAGCCGATGACCATCGTCGGCCCGACCGGCGGTGTCACCAGACCGATGCCGAGGTTGAGCAGCATGATCATGCCGAAGTGGATCGGGTCGATGCCGAACTTCATGATCACCGGGATCAGGATCGGCGTGCAGATCAGCAGCATCGGCGCCAGATCCATGAACGTGCCCAGGATCAACAGCAGGATGTTGATCAGCATCAGGAACACGTACTTGCTGTCGGAGATCGACAAGAAGAACTCCGTGGCGATCGACGGCAGACGGATCAGCGCCATGATGTAGGCGAAGGCCACCGAGAATCCGACCATGATCATGACCATGCCGACGGTGCGCGAGACGCGTGCCAGAAGCTGCGGCAGGTCCTTCCACTTCGCCTCCTTGTAGATGAACATGGAGACTAAGAAGGCGTAGGCGCAGGCGATCGAGCCCGATTCAGTCGCGGTGAACACGCCAGACAGGATGCCGCCCAGGATGATGACCACCGTCATCAGGCCCCAGATGGATTCGCCGGCGATCTTCAGCGCCTGCCTGAATGGCACGACCTCGCCCTTGGGATAGCCTCGCTTGTAGGAGATGAGCAGGCAGAGGCCCATGATCGACAGGCCGAGCATGACGCCGGGCACGATGCCGGCAAGGAACAGGTGGGCGATCGAGATCGAGCCGCCGGCGGCGAGCGAGTAGATGACCGCGTTGTGCGACGGCGGCAGCAGGATTGCCTGCAGCGAGCCGCAGATCGTCACGTTGGTCGCGAAGACGCGCGGATAGCCGGCCTTGATCATCTGGGGGATCATCACCGAGCCGATCGAGGCCGTATCGGCGACCGACGAGCCGGAGATGCAGCCGAACAGCGTCTGGGCCACGACGTTGACCATGGCCAGGCCACCGCGGATGAAGCCGACGAAGACCTGCGCCAGGGCCACCAGGCGCCGCGCCGTGCCGCCTTCGGCCATCAGGGCGCCGGTCATGACAAAGAAGGGGATGGCCAGCAGCGGGAAATTGTCCACGCCGTCCGAGGTCTTGAGCATCACCGCCTCGAGCGGGATGTCGATCCAGATCGCTGTGACGATGGCGGAAAGGCCGAGCGCATAGGCGACGGGGACGCCGATGGCGCAGAACACGGCGAACGAGGCGAGAAGAACGAATGTGTCCATGGCGGCGCCTCAATCCATGACCGAGGAGCCGAGCGTGGCGCCCGCCGGGGTGGGGAAGACCTCGCCCTTCCACAGCCGCTCGATGACGAAGAGCAGCGTTATGGTGCCGCCAACGGGGATGGGCAGGTAGGTGACGCCCGCCGTGACCAGCGGGAACTCGCCGATCACCTGGTGCCAGGTGGTGAGGACGAGTTCGTAGCCCCAGATGAGCATGAAGAGATTGATCGAGACCATGCTGACTTCGGCGAGAAGGCCGAGGACGCGGCGGGCGGCGGGCGAGACGATGTCCGCGACCGCCATGACGGCGATATGCAGCCCGTCGCGGTAGCAGGCCGAGGCCGAGAAGAAGGTGAAGACGATCATCAGCAGGATCGCCATCGGCTCCGGCCAGCTCGAACCGAAGCCCAGCACGTAGCGGGTGAATACGCCCCAGGGGATGATGATGGTCATGATGACCAGGCACGACGCGGAAATGAAAACGCACGCCTTGTGCAGCACGTCCATGGCCGCGATGTATTTTTGTTTAGCCACCGAAGAATTCCCCCGCCGATAAAGAGCGGGCCGGCGCGGTGTTCCCTCGGGGAAGACCGGCCGGCCCGCGATGGTCAGTAATGACCGCTTAGCTGCTAACGGCCTGAATGCGCTTCACCAAGTCGGCGTACTTGCCGCCGTACTTCTCCCAGACCGGCTTCACTGAATCCTGGAACTTTTGCTTCTCGGCCGAGGTCAGCGTGATGACGTTGATCCCGGCGTCCTTGATCTTCTTCATCGACTGGGCCTCGCGCTCGTCCCACAGCTTACGCTGCTCCAGCTGGGCTTCCTTGGCGAGCTTCTTGATGATGTCCTGGTCGGCCTTCGCCAGCCCGTCAAAGGTGCGCTTGGAGAACACCAGGATCTCCGGGATGATCAGGTGCTCGGTCAGCGAGTAGTTCTTGGCGATCGGGAAGTGGTTGAACGAGTCGTAGCTCGGTGGGTTGTTCTCCGCGCCGTCGACGACGCCGGTGGTCATGGCGTTGTAGACCTGGTCCATGCCCATCGAGATGCCGTTGCCGCCCATGGCGTTCATGGTGTCGACGAACAGCGGGTTGCCCATCATGCGGATCTTCAGGCCCTTGAGGTCGTCGGGCGAGCGGATTGGCCGGACCTTGTTGTAGACGCTGCGTGCCCCGGCATCCATCCAGCACAGGCCGATCAGGCGCGAGTTGGAAGCATTGGTGATCTTGTTCATCAGCTCTTCGCCGACGGCGCCATCGATGACGGCCCGCATGTGCTTCACGTCGCGGAACACGAACGGCATGTTGAAGACGTTGAGGTCGTCGACAATCGGGCCGACGACGCCGACGCTAACGCGGGCGTATTGCAGCGCGCCGACCTGGGCTTGCTCCAAGGCCTCCTTCTCGCCGCCGAGCTGCATCGACGGGAACATCTGGATGGCATAGCGGCCATTGGTCTGCTGCTCGAGCTTGGTGCCCATGCGCACCACGGCTTCGACCGTCGGATAGCCGAGCGGATGGACGTCGCTGGCCTTGAATATGGTCTTCTGCTGGCCAAATGCCGAGCCGCCGAAGCCCAGCCCGGTCACGCCGAGAGCCGCGGCAGCAGCGCCCGTACGCAGTACATCACGTCGTTTCATGGAGAATTCCTCCCTTGTGGTTGCATTTGAGTTTTGCAGAATGAGTCCCGACGGGCTCCGGCGAGACGGCGCGGCCGTTGGGAAACGTCAATCACGGCGTTCAGCTCTCCCCTGCGAACCTGCCCGATCAAACCCTTTAGGTGGGTTCGTCGCCACAATTCTCCTGCCGGGGCGTGCATTGACCCTGTCACGCCGGCATGATAAGTGGTCAGGTCATACGATGACCATACAACATGGAACCGGACCCGAGTCAAGCGGCGGCGATATGCTCGCCGCGCTCCGGCCCCTGAGTCCACCCCGCAATCTGACGCGCGAACTCGTCGAGCGCCTCTCCGCCGAGATCACCGGGGGCAAGCTGCTGCCGGGCGCGCGCCTGCCGACCGAGCTCGAGATGATGGCGGCTGCCGGCGTCAGCCGGACGGTCGTCCGTGAAGCGGTTGCCGCGCTGCGCGCCGAAGGCCTTGTGGTGACGCGCCAGGGTGTCGGCGCGTTCGTCGCCGCCGACGTCCAGCGCCGGCCGTTCCGCATCGATCCCGATGGCCTGCGCTCGATCGGCGAGGTGCTCAACGTCGTCGAGCTGCGCATGGGCGTGGAGATCGAATCCGCGGGCCTGGCCGCCGAGCGCGGGGGTGCCGCCGATGCCAAGCGCATTGGCGCCGCGCTCAGGGCGATCGACGAAGCCTTTGCCCGGAACGAGGCGGGGGTCGATGAGGATGTCGCTTTCCACCGCGCCATCGCCAATGCCACGGGCAACCCGCAATTCGCCCGCTTCCTCGAATTTCTCGGCCGTTTCGTCATCCCGCGGCGCACCGTTCGCCCGGTGGCAGAGCGCACCGAGGAGCAGCGCCTCTACCTGGCCAGCATCCAGGAGGAGCACCGGCTGATCTTCGCGGCGATTCGCGACAAGGATCCGTCGGCGGCGCGGGCGGCGATGCGCCGCCATCTCAGCCACAGCCGTGAGCGCTATCGCAAGCTCGCGGGAAAAACCGCCAAGAAATAGCGGCTGCCGGACATCGGATGTCCGGCCAGCCAAAGGGAGAGACTATGCGTACAGTTCTTGTCACGGGTGCGGCCGGCGGCATCGGCACCCGGCTCCGCAAGCTGCTCAAAGGCGCCTATCCGCAACTGGTGTGGAGCGACATCAAGGCGCCGGCCAATCTCGGCACGGACGAGAAATTCATCCAGGCCGATCTCGCCGACCTGGCGGCTGTCGAAAAGCTGGTCACCGGCGTCGACGGCATCGTCCATCTCGGCGGCGTGTCGGTCGAGCGGCCGTGGGAGGAGATCCTGCCGGCCAACATCGTCGGCTGCTACAACCTGTTCGAGGCGGCGCGTCGCAAGAAGGTGAAGCGCGTCGTGTTTGCCTCCTCCAACCACGCCATCGGCTTCTATCCGCGCACGCGGCGCATCAATGTCGACAACGTCGTGCGGCCGGACGGCTATTACGGCGTCAGCAAGGCCTTCGGCGAATCCATGGGCGCGCTCTACGCCTACAAGCACGGTCTGCGCGTCACCTGTCTGCGCATCGGCAATTTCGACGACATTCCGGTCGATCATCGCCGCATGTCGATCTGGCTCAAGCCCGAGGATTTGGTGCAGCTCATCCGCATCGGCCTCGATCATCCGGACCTGCGTTTCGAGGTCTTCTACGGCGCCTCCGACAACGAGCGCGGCTGGTGGGACAACAGCGCCGCCTTCCGTTACGGCTACAAGCCGGTGGGGAAGTCCGAAGCCCACGTCAGGGAAGCGATGGAAGGGCAGGCGAAGCTCAAACCCGATCCGGTGGCCGACTGGTACCAGGGCGGCATGTTCTGCAGCATGGACTACGACAGCGACGCCGATCTGGCCCGCTACTGAGGACGCCGCGATGACCATGGAACCTGCCCGGCTGAAAACAGTCGTCGGCTCCGGCCTGCTGGCCTTCCCGGTAACGCATTTTCGTGCCGACGGCACGTTCGACGAAGGCCCGTATCGAGCCAGCATCGCCTCCAACATCGAGAACGAGGCGGTGGCCCTGTTTGCGCCCGGCGGCACGGGTGAGTTCTTCTCGTTGACCCTCGACGAGTGTCGCAAGGTGGTGAGTGCCGCCGCCGCCGAGGCCAAGGGCAAGCTGCCGATCATTGCCGGTGTGGGCTACGGCACCGCCATGGCCGTGGAATTCGCGCGCGCCGCGGAACAGGAAGGCGCGGACGGCATCCTCGTCCTGCCGCAGTACCTGCTCAACGTCGAGCAGGAAGGCCTCTATCGCCATATCGCGGCGATCTGCCAGGCGGTGAAGATCGGCGTCATCGTCTACAACCGCGACAACTGCCTGTTCGCCGCCGAGACTTTGGAGAAGCTCGCCGAGAACCATCCGAACCTGATCGGTTTCAAGGACGGGCAGGGGGATGTCGAGCAGCTGGTGCGCGTGCGCCGGCGGCTGGGCGAGCGCCTCGTCTATGTCGGCGGTATGCCGACGGCCGAAATCTTCGCGGTGCCGTACCTTGCGGCCGGCTTCACCACCTATTCTTCGGCGGTGTTCAATTTCATCCCGAAGACGGCGCAGCGCTTCTACAAGGCAGTGCGCAGCGGCGACACCAGGACGACCGACGATCTGCTGGAGAAGTTCTTCATCCCCTATATCGCGCTGCGTAACCGGCGGCGTGGCTATGCGGTGAGCATCGTCAAAGCGGGCCTGCGCGTGGTCGGCAAGTCGGCCGGCCCGGTGCGGTCGCCGCTCACCGATCTCACCGACGACGAGACGGCGGAGCTCAAGCGGATTCTGGTCGGCGCGCTCGGCGACGCGATACACTGACGGCTTGAGCAAGGCTGGGGGTCTTATGGCCGCGAAGGTTCGCGTCTTCCTGACGCATTCGCCCGATATGCTGGCGAACTACTATGGCGAGCGGGCGCTCGCCGAGCTGCGCGCCGTGGCGGAGGTCAAACTCAATCCGCACGGCCACGTTATCACCATGCCGGAGCTGGTGGCGGCGGCACGCGACTGCCAGATCATCATTTCCGACCGCCAGACGCCGGGCGAAGCCATCGTTTTCGACAGCCTGCCCGACCTCGTGGTCTTCGAGCGGGTCGCGGTCGACATCCGCAACATCGACGTCGCCGCGGCGAGCCGCAACGGCGTGCTGGTCACCCAGGCCAGCCCCGGTTTCGTGCCGGCGGTGGCCGAATGGATCGTGGGTGCCATGGTCGATGCCGGCCGGCACGCGACGCACTACGCGGGCGCCTATCGCCGCGGCGAGGATCCAGAGCCGATCATGGGGCGGCAGCTGCGGGGAAGCACGCTGGGCGTCATCGGCTACGGCGCCATTGCTGCCTATCTTTGCAGCCTCGGGCAGGCGCTGGGCATGCGTGTGCTGGTGCACGATCCCTACAAGAAGCTCGAGGAGCCGATCGTGGCGGCGAGCAAGGACCAGGTTCTCGCCGAAGCCGATTTCGTGGTGCCGCTGGCGGTCGCGACGCCCGAGACCGAGAACCTGATCAACGCCGCGGCGCTGGCCCGGATGAAGCGCTCCGCCTGGCTGATCAATGCCTCGCGCGGCAATCTGGTCGACGAGGGTGCGCTGGAGCAGGCGCTCGACGAGAAGCGCATCGCCGGCGCCGTCATGGATGTGGGACGCGCCGCCGACCAGAAGCCGTCGCTGCACTTGGCGAAGCGGTCGAACGTCATTGCCACGCCGCATATCGCCGGGCTGACGCCCGAGGCCATCGAGCACCAGGCGGTCGAGACCGCCCGGCAGGCCGCCGCGCTGATCCGCGGCGAGGTTCCACCGGGCGCCGTCAACACCGATAAGGCGACGCGCCTCAGCCGCCTGAAACGCTGAAAAAGAATCCGGGGAAAAGCCATGCCGCCCGCTTTTACGAGTCGTCCGCGCCTGAAGGCGCCGGCGGGCACGTGCGATACGGCCATGCATTTCTATAACAATCGCTATCCCTCGGCTCCGACGGCGCTGTTTACGCCGCCCAACGCCTGGGTCGATGACTATCTTCGGATGCGCGAGTGGATCGGCATCGAGCGGACAATCGTGGTCCAGCCGACGGTCTATGGTTTCGACAATCGTTGCACGCTGGAGGCGGTGGCGGCGCTGGGGAAGCGGGCGCGCGCCATCGTGGTCGTCGACGAGACGGTGAGCGATGCCGAGCTCGAGCGCCTGACGGCCGCCGGCGCCCGCGGGGTGCGCTTCCAGATGTTCCCCGGCGGTGTCCTGTCCTGGGAGGTCATCGAGACCGTCGCGGCGCGCATCCAGCCCTTCGGCTGGCACATCCAACTCCAGCTCGATGGGCGGCTGTTGCCCGAGCGCGAGGCCCTGATCCGCCGCCTGCCAGGAACCCTGGTTATCGACCACACCGGCAAGTTCATCGAGCCGGTTGCCGTCGATGACCCGGCCTTCCGTATCCTGCTCGATCTCGTCGGCAACGGCCGCACCTGGGTCAAGCTGGCGGCGCCGTACGAGACGTCGAAGGTCGGCCGGCCGCTCTACGACGATGTCGGCGCGCTGGCGAAGGCGCTGGTCAAGGCCGCTCCCGACCGGATGCTGTGGGCCAGCAACTGGCCCCATCCGTCACCCACGCTGCGCGTCCCTCCGATCGACGAGGCGGAGCTGCTCGACCTGCTTCTCGACTGGGCGCCCGACGACACGACCCGCCGGAAGATTCTTTCGGATAACCCTGCCAAGCTCTACGGGTTCTGATCATGGCGAAGCTGCGTCTCGGATTGATCGGTCTCGGCATGGCGGTCACGCCGCATGCCAGGAGCTTCCTCGACCTCAAGGATCGGGTGGAGGTCGCCTACGCCTTCAGTCCGAGCGAGGCGCGCCGTCGCGCCTTCGCCGAGAAGTTCCCTTTTCCGCTCTGCGACCGGCTGGAGACGATCCTCGACGACAAGAGCATCGGGGCGGTGTCGATCCTCACGCCACCCAATACGCATCGCGAGCTGGTGGAGCGCTGTGCGGCCGCCGGCAAGCATGTGCTTCTGGAGAAGCCGCTCGAAGTGTCCACCGCCCAGGCCATCGAAATGGTCCAGGCCTGCCGCGCCGCCGGGGTGACCTTGGGCGTCGTGCTGCAGCACCGCTTCCGGCCGGCCGGCCTGAAGCTGGCTGCGATGATCGCCGCCGGTGAGCTTGGCACGCTGGTCGGCTGCTCCACGGTCATCCGGCTGTGGCGGCCGCAGAGCTACTACGACCAGCCGGGCCGCGGCACCCGGTCGCGCGACGGCGGCGGCGTGCTGCTGACGCAGGGCATCCATACGCTCGACCTGATGCTCAGCCTGGCCGGGCGGGTCAGCGAGGTCAGCGCCTACGCCACCACCAGCGCCGTCCATCGCATGGAGACGGAAGATATGGTCGCGGCTGCCGTGCAATTCGCCAACGGCGCCTACGGCACCATCGATGCGACCACCGCGGCCTATCCGGGCTTCGCTGAGCGCATCGAGCTTATCGGTACGCGCGCCACCGCCTCACTGGCGGGGACTGAGCTCAAGGTCTTCCGGCACGACGGCACGACGGTGGAAATCACTGCGGACGAGAGCAGCGGCGGTACGGGTGCCGATCCCATGGCCTTCCCGCATGATTATCATCGCGGCGTGATCGCGGATTTCATCGACGCGGTCGAGCGGCACCGGCAGCCGAAGGTCAGCGGCGAAGAAGCGCTGAAGGTCCACCATCTGATCGATGCGCTGCTGGAAAGCGGCAGAACCGGCAAGCGCGTCAAGGTCACCAGTTAGCTAGACCGGCACATCGCCTTTTACAACGGTGCGATGGATAACGCGGCGTTCCCCCGCCGCATCATATTCGGTAGCCCGGTGCATGGTGCAGCGATTATCCCATATCACCACGTCGCCGCTCTGCCAGGTGTTGCGGTAGACGAACTGCTCCTGCGTCGCGTGCGCCATGAGCTCGTCGAGTAGCGCACGACCCTCGTCCACCGGCATCCCCTCCATATGCGATACGTGGTGGCTGATATAGAGCAGCTTGCGGCCCGTGTCCGGATGGGTGCGCACCAAGGGATGGTCGACCGGCGGCGCCTCGGCCCGCTGCGCCGGGGTCATCGGCGGCTCCCCCGCGCGGGTGCGCGAATAATCGAGGTCGTGGACGGCGCGCACCCCGGCGATCCGCCGCTTCATGGTTTCCGGCAGCGCCTCGTAGGCGGCGACCATGTCGGCGAACAGGGTCTCGCCCCCGCGGCGCGGCACCTCGATCCCGTAAAGAATGGTCGCCAGGGCCGGGCGGCGCTGGAACGAGAGGTCTGAGTGCCAGACCAATGTGCCACGATCCGGGTGCCGGCCGGTGGTCCGGCCGGTCTTGTCGACATTGGACAGGACGTAGATCTCGGGGTGCTGCGGATGGCGGAACTGGTCAAGGACATGGATCTGTAAGTCACCGAGGCACCGGCTGAAGGCCACCTGCTGCGCTTCGCTCAGCCGCTGAGCCGGGAAGCGCAGCAGCTTGTGCGTATGGAAGGCGGCCTGGATGGCGGACAACACGACATCGGTCAACGGCCGCGACAAGTCGACGCCGCGTACCTCGCCTCCCATGAGAGAGGAGATCGGTGTGACGGCAATCCCGCTGACAGCCGGCCGGACCGCGACCATGGCCCATACTAGCGCCGGGGGCGTTCAATCTGAACGGCCTTTGAAGGGGTGAAATTCCTGCTCGCTTGCGGGCCGCTTTTAGCTAAACTCGAAAATTCAAGGGATCAGGGGCGTTCAAAGCCCCGGTCGTGGACAGTCAAGGGAGGAACCTATGACGATCTTTCGCCCCGCTCGCATGCTTGGGGCCGCGTTGGCTTTGTCCGCTGCGGTCCTGCCTGGTACGGCTCCGGCCGCCGATTTCGCCGGCAAGACGATCGAATGGACGATCCCGTTTTCGACCGGTGGCGGTTCGGACGTCTGGGCGCGTTTCTTCGCGCCGCTGATTGCCGCCGAGCTGCCCGGCAAACCAACCATCGTGGTCAAGAACGTGGGCGGCGGCGGCTCCATCACCGGCACCAATCAGTTCTTCACCCGGGCCAAGCCCGACGGCCTGTCGATCCTGGGGACGTCTGCCACGACCCAGTTCCCCTACATGCTCGACGATCCGCGGGTGCGCTACGACTACAAAAACCTCATCCCGATCATGCTGTCGCCGACCGGCGGCGTGGTCTACGTCAACCCGAGCCTCGGCGCCAAGGATGCGCGCGACATCGGCAAGATGAAGGGCAAGGAGATGAAGTACGGCAGCCAGGGGCCGACCTCGCTCGATCTCGTGCCGCTTCTCGCCTTCGAGCTCCTGGAACTCGACGTCAAGCCGGTGTTCGGCATGCAGGGCCGCGGCGACGGCCGGCTGGCCTTCGAGCGCGGCGAAGCGCTGATTGATTACCAGACTTCGTCGGCCTATCTGCGCAACGTCGTGCCGCTGGTCAAGCAGGGCAAGGCGGTGCCGCTGTTCTCCTGGGGCATCATCGATGACAACGGCGCCTTCGCCCGCGACCCCACGTTCCCGGAGCTGCCGCATTTCGTCGAAGCCTATGAGCAGGCGTACGGCAAGAAACCCTCGGGGCCGGCCTTCGACGCCTTCAAGTCGTTCGTGATCGCCGGCTACGCGGCGCAGAAGCCGCTTTTCCTGCCCAAGGGCACATCGAAGGACATCGTCGACGCCTATGTCGCGGCGATCCAGAAAGTCGTCAGCGCGCCGGATTTCAAGGACCGGGCCGGCGACGAGATCGGCGAGTACAAGCAGCAGGCCGGCGTTACGGCAGAGCGGACGCTCAACGCCGCGCTCGACATCAATCCGGCGGCCAAGGCCTGGGTGAAGAACTGGCTGACCACCAAGTACAACGTCAAGCTCGGAAACTGATCGTCTGATCGGCGGCGGGCCGGCCGGCCCGCCGGGTCCTCCTGCCGGCTGTCCCCGTGATCGATATCATCCTCTCTGCCCTGGTCAACCTGCTGACCGGATGGCATCTCTTCTACATGATGGTCGGCGTTTTCGTCGGCCTGATCATTGGCATCCTTCCGGGCCTGGGCAGCATCGCGGGCATGTCGATCCTGCTGCCGTTCATCTACGGCATGGATCCGGTTTCTGCCCTCGGCATGCTCATCGGCCTGCTGGCTGTGGTACCGACCGGGGATACCTTCACGTCGGTCCTGATGGGCATTCCGGGCGGTGCCGCCTCACAGGCGACGATTCTCGACGGCTTCCCGATGGCCAAGCGCGGCGAAGCGGCACGAGCCTTGTCGGCGGCGTTCTTCTCATCGATGGTCGGCGGTCTGGTAGGCGCTGTCGTGCTGTCCGTCTTCGTCGTCATCGCGCGACCGATCATCCTGGCGTTTTCCTCCGGCGAGCTGTTCATGCTCACCGTCCTCGGCCTCAGCATGGTCGGGGTTCTGGCAGGCACGAGCCTCATCAAAGGGCTTCTCGCCTGCGGCTTCGGGCTGCTGCTGGGTTCGGTCGGGGCCGCGCCCGCGACCAGCGAGTGGCGGCTGGTGCTTGGCACCGACTATCTGATCGACGGCATCCCGATCGTGGTCATCGCGCTCGGCATCTTTGCCATTCCCGAGATCGTCGATCTGCTGCGCCAAAACAAGGCGATCGCCGCCGCCAGCCGCCTCGGGACCGGCTGGCTTCAGGGCATCCGCGACACATTCACCCATTGGGGTCTCGTGATGCGCTGCTCGGCGATCGGCTGCATCATCGGTGCCATGCCCGGCCTCGGCGGCTCGGTCGCCGACTGGCTGGCCTACGGCCACGTCGTCCAGATTGCCAAGGACAAATCGCAGTTCGGCAAGGGCGACGTCCGCGGCGTTTTGGCGCCGGAATCGGCGAACAACTCGGTGCAGGGCGGAGCGCTGATCCCGACCCTTCTGTTCGGCATCCCCGGCTCCGGCAGCACGGCGATCTTTCTCGGCGGCATGATCCTTCTCGGCATGCAGCCGGGCATCACCATGGTCGAGACCCGGCTCGATCTCGTCTACACGATCATCTGGTCGCTGGCGATCGCCAACGTCCTGGGCGCCGGGCTGTGCATTCTGATCTCGCCCTTCGTCGCCCGCCTGACGACCCTGCCTTACGTCTACGTCGCGCCTTTCATGCTGATGATCATCTTCTTCGCCGCCTACCAGGCGACGACGAACTGGGGTGACATCGTCACGCTGCTGGCGATCGGCGTACTGGGTATCTACATGCGCCGCTTCGGCTGGCCGCGGCCGCCGCTGCTGATCGGCTTTGTGCTGGCGAAGGGTGCGGAAACCTACCTTTACCAGGCGATCCAGTTTCACGAATGGGCGTGGCTCTGGCGGCCAGGGGTGCTGATTATAGCGGCGTTTACGATCGTCTCGATCTGGGTCGGAACGCGCTTCGGGCGCACGGGCATCGATGAAGGGGGCGAGACCGGACGGGTCCGCGACACCCGGCCTCAGCTCCTGTTCGGCGCCTTTGTCGCCATTGCCTTCGCCTATGGCATTTACGATTCGCTGCAGCATTCCTACCTGGCCAAGATCTTTCCACTTGGTCTGTCGATCTCCGCGCTGGCGGGGTCTCTCGTCGTTCTGGCCCTGGTGCAGTGGGGGCCGACGGCCGGCTCATCGGTCTTTGACACGGAGGCCGACACGCCGCCGGGCATGCGGTCGATGGAGTATTACCTGGCGTGGCTGCTCGGACTGATGGCTGTCAGCGCCGTGACCGGATTCCTGATCGGCCTGGGCTTGTTCTTCGTCGTGTTTCTGCATGTCGAGGCGCGGGCGCCTCTCTGGCGCAACGCAGTCCTGACCGCATCGGCGATGCTGTTCCTGATCGGGATGGCCTATATCTTCGTGCTCGACTTCCCCGGCGGCCTGCTACAGGACCTCGTCGACATGCCCTGGCCCTTGAGGTAGAGCCTCACTCTGCCGCTGCGGCGCGCGTCTTCGCTTGCTTTCCGGCCCACACCGATTGCGGCACGAGGATGCTTCCCTCGAACAGCCGGCGCGCCGTGCGGATGAACGCAGCGCGGCGGATATCGGGCTTCTCGGCCGTGCCGTGGAACTCGAATTCCGTGCCGAGCTTGCCCGAGGGGTGCTCGATGATGATGGTGCGGCGCGGGCCCGGCGGCAGGACGGCGATGCCTTCGGCAACCGTGCCGGGGATGACGCAGGCCGCGGCGAGGCACAGACCACCGGTCACCGCGTGGGTGGCGTGGCAGTTCTGCGGCACGAAATAGCGCGAGGTAATGGCGCCGCCGTCCCGTGGCGGGGCGATCAGGCAGAATTTCGGCACGACCTTGCCGGTGGCATCGCCCATGCCCATGAGCACCGAGGCCTTCAGCCGAACGGCCTCCATGCGCGCCAGCATGTCCTTGTCGGCGTCGAGCTCGGCCTTGGTCTCGGTGCCGGTCTTGCCGAACGCCTCGGCGCGCGCCACGACCATGGGCATGGCCACGTCGACGCAGGAGACGGCGATGCCGTCGATCATGTCGAGCGGCTTGCCGGTAGGTAGCAGCTTGCCGGTCTTCGAGCCGACGGCGCTGACGAAGTTGAGCGAGATGGGGGCTGCCGTGCCCGGCACGCCGTCGATCGCCGTGTCGCCGTCATAGGTGACGAGGCCGCCGGGGGTGCGGACCACGGCGTGGACGATGGCGTTGGTATTGACGTTGAAGATCCGGACGATGGTCTCGCCGTCGCTCGCCTTGACCAGTCCTGATTCGATGGCGAACGGGCCCACGCCCGAGATGATGTTGCCGCAGTTCGGATTGGTGTCGACGAAGGCTTTCTCGATGCTCACCTGGGCGAACAGGTAGTCGACGTCGGCGTCGGGCCGAGCCGACTTGCTGACCATCGCCACCTTGCTGGTCAGCGTATCGGCGCCGCCCACGCCGTCGATCTGGCGTTTGTCCGGCGAGCCCATGGCGGCGAGCAGCACCTTGTCGCGCGTCGGGACGTCGTCCGGCAGGTCGGAGGTCAGGAAATAGGGGCCCTTCGAGGTGCCGCCGCGCATCAGGACGCAGGGGATACGGGTCTGCATTTGTGTCGCCTTCAGTTCGGGAAAAACTTCATGAACCAGTCGTAGAGGCCGTCGGGTGCCTCTTCGGAGACATAGTGGCCGCAGGGCAGCGGTCCGCCGGTCAGGTTCTCGGCGTAGTCGCTCCAGATCTTCAGAAGGTCGCCGTAGACCGTGCCGGTGTGGCTGCGCCCGCCCCAGACGACCAGGGCCGGCATCTTGATCTTGTGGCCGGCCTTGCGGTCGGCGGTGTCCATGTCGAGGTCGCAGGTGGCGCAGGCGCGGTAGTCGTAGCAGCTGCCGCGGATCGTCTTCTCGTTGAAGCAGCGCACATACTCGGCGAAGGCTTCCGGATCGAAGAAGCCGAGGCCGATGCCGGGCTTCGACAGCTTGCGCTCCATGTACCACTGCGCCGGTACCGAGCCCATCATGCGCTCCGGCAGGTCGGGTGGCTGGGCCATGAACAGCCAGTGCCAGGACTTCATCGCCCAGTTCTTCGAGGCGTTGGTCCAGATGTGGTAGTTGGGCAGGATGTCGACGATGGCGACCTTCTTCACCCGCTGGGGATGGTCGACCGCCATGCGGTGCGCCACGCGGGCCCCGCGGTCCTGGCCGGCGACGAAGAACTCCTTGTAGCCGAGCTTCTCCATCACCTCGACCTGGTCCTGGGCCATGGCCCGGAACGAGTAGTTGATGTTGTTCTCGCCCGGCTCGGGCGCCGAACTGTCGCCGTAACCCCGCAGGTCGGCGGCCACGACATGGAAGTCCTTGGCCAGACGATTGGCGATCCGGTGCCAGATGCAGTGGGTCTGGGGGTTGCCGTGCAGCAGGAGGAGCGGCGGCCCCTTGCCGCCGTGGCGCAGATGGATGCGGGCGCCGCTGGTATCGATATCCGTACGCGTGAAGCCTTCGAACATGCTTTTCCTCGCTTGTCTGGGCGCGAATTTAACAGAAACGCGCCGGCGTGTAATATCCCGGCCCCACAGGAGTACGCATGGTCATGAAGCTTATGGTGCTGCCGGGCGACGGTATCGGCCCGGAAATCACGGCGGTGACAGTCGAGGTCCTGCAGGCGGCCGACAAGGCCTTCGGCCTGGGCCTGCGTTTCGAGAGCGCGGAAATCGGCTTTGCCACGCTGAAAAGCCACGGCACCACTCTGCGGCCGGAGGTCAAGGAAGCGGCCGCGGCCGCCGACGGCGTGATTCTGGGCCCGGTCTCCCACAACGACTACCCGCCGCGCGCCGAGGGTGGGATCAATCCCTCGGGCGAGTTGCGTATCGCCTTCGACCTCTACGCCAATATCCGGCCGAGCCGGGCGCGGCCCGGCCTGGCGCGCACCCCGCACGCCATGGACCTAGTGATCGTGCGCGAGAACACCGAAGGCTTCTATGCCGACCGCAACATGTTCATGGGCATCGGCGAGTTCATGCCGGATGAGAACATGGCGCTCGCCGTGCGCAAGATCACGGCCAAGGCCAGCGAGCGCATCGCGCGCGCCGCCTTCGAGCTGGCCCGCACCCGGCGCAAGCATGTGACCGTGGTGCACAAGGCCAACGTGCTGCGCATCTCCGACGGCTTGTTCCTGCGCGAGACGCGCAAGGTGGCTCAGCAGTTTCCCGACGTGACGATGAACGAGGTGATCATCGACGCTATGGCGGCGCTGCTGATCCGCGACCCGTCGAAGTTCGACGTGGTCGTCACCACCAACATGTACGGTGACATCCTGTCGGACGAGGCGGCGGAGCTCTCGGGCAGCCTCGGACTGGGCGGCAGCATCAACCGCAGCGACACGCGGGCGCTCGCCCAGGCGCAGCACGGCTCCGCCCCGGACATAGCCAACCAGGACAAAGCCAACCCGACCTCGCTGATCCTCTCGGCGGCGATGCTGCTCGACTGGCTCGGCCACAAGCATGCCAAGCCGGCGCTGGGCAAGGCCGGGGCGACGATCACCGCGGCGGTCGATGCCGTCCTGCTCGAGCCGGCCCGCCGCACGCCGGATCTCGGCGGCAAGTCGGGAACCCGGGGCTTCACGGCCGCGGTCATCGAGGAATTCGGCAAGCGGGCGCGTTGACCATGATCTTTGCGGCAACGCCACCGGCGGTCGACGCCACGCGCAAGCGCCTGCGCGCCGCCTTCCTGGCCGACGAGGGCCAGATCGTGCGCGGCCTCGCCGAGGCCGCTGGGCTGGATGCGAAGGCCCGCGCGGCGATCAAGGCCGACGCCACGAAGCTGGTGGCCGAGGTGCGGGCCCGCCCGGCGCCGGCGCTGGGCATCGAGACCCTGCTGCAGGAATACGAACTCAGCACCGCCGAGGGCATCGCCCTCATGTGCTTGGCCGAGGCGCTGCTGCGCATCCCCGACGCCGACACCGCCAACCGGCTGATCCGCGACAAGCTGGCGCATGCCGACTGGGAGAAGCACTCAGGCAACAGTCCGTCGGTGCTGGTCAATGCCGCGACCTGGGGGCTGGCGCTGACCGGGCGGCTGCTGCGCGAGGAGGACCTGGGACAGGCCGGCCTGTCGGCGGCGCTGCTGCGCATCGTGGCCCGCCAGAGCGAGCCGCTGATGCGCGAGGCCATGGAAGCCGCCATGCGCATCATGGGCCGCCAGTTCGTCATGGGCCGGACCATCGACGAGGCGCTGAAGCGGGCCGGCGAAGGGACGGAATGGCGCTATTCCTTCGACATGCTCGGCGAGGCGGCGCGCACCGCCGCCGATGCAGCGCGCTATCTCGAAGCCTATCACCGCGCCATCGAGGCGATTGGCCGCGCCTCGGGCGACAAAGGACCTTTCGCCGCCAACGGCATCTCGATCAAGCTGTCGGCGCTCCATCCCCGCTACGAGTTCGCGCAAGGCGAGCGGGTGATGAAGGAGCTGGTGCCGCGCCTCGTCGGTCTCGCCGAGGCGGCGAAGCGCTGGGATATCGGCTTGACCATCGACGCCGAGGAAGCCGACCGGCTGGAGCTGTCGATGGATGTGATCGCCGCGGCATTGGCCCAGCCCTCGCTCGGCGGCTGGGACGGGTTCGGCCTCGCCATCCAGGGCTATCAGAAACGCACCCTGCCGCTGATCGACTGGCTGATCGAGACGGCTCGTTCACGCAGGCGGCGGCTGATGGTGCGGCTGGTCAAGGGCGCGTATTGGGATGCCGAGATCAAGCGCGGACAGGAGCGGGGCCTCGCCGGCTATCCGGTGTTCACCCGCAAGGCGTGGACCGACCTGTCGTACCTGGCGAGCGCGCGCCGGCTGCTGTCGGCGCCCGATGCCCTCTATCCGCAATTCGCCACCCACAACGCGCACACGCTCGCGGCGATGCATCGGCTGGCCGGCGGCAAGGGCGAGTTCGAGTTCCAGCGCCTGCACGGCATGGGCGAATCCCTGCACCGGGTGGCGGCCGAGCTGCTGCAGCCCAGCCGGCCGTGCCGCGTCTACTGCCCGGTCGGCAGCCACGAAGATCTGCTGCCTTACCTCGTGCGCCGCCTGCTGGAGAACGGAGCCAACACCTCCTTCGTGCACAAAGTTTCCGATCCACGCACACCGATGAGCAAGGTGGTCGAGGACCCACTCGACGCGCTGGCAGCGCGCGGGTCCACTCCGCATCCGAAGATCCCGCTGCCGCGCGACCTCTATGGCAATCGGCCTAACAGCGTGGGAATCGATTTCAGCGACATGAACGAGCTGGCGCGCCTGGCCGCCGACATGACGCGCGCCCGCGGTCAATCCTGGCAGGCGGCGCCGCTGGTGGGCGGCAGGCCGCTGCAAGGACCGGCACAGGACCGCGTCGAACCGGCCAATCGCACGCGCGCCCTGGGCAAGGTGGTGGAGGCGACTGCGGTGCAGGCGGACCAGGCCCTGGCGGCGGCCGCTGCCGCGCAGCCGGGCTGGGATGCGCGGGGTGTGGAGGCGCGCGCTGCGGCCCTCGATCGCGCTGCCGAGCTGTTCGAGAAGAACCGCGCCGGGCTGATCGCGCGCATCGTCGCCGAGGGCGGGCGCACCGTGCCCGACGCCCTGATGGAGGTGCGCGAGGCCGTTGATTTCCTGCGTTACTACGCGGTCGAGGCGCGCCGCCATTTTGCTTCTGCTGAACTGAGCGGGCCGACGGGCGAGCGCAATACCCTGAACCTCCACGGCCGCGGCGTGTTCCTGGGCATCAGCCCGTGGAACTTCCCGCTGGCCATCTTCACCGGCCAGATCGCCGCAGCGCTGGTCGCCGGCAACGCGGTGATCGCCAAACCGGCGGAGCAGACGCCGCTGGTCGGCGCGGAAGCCGTACGCCTGTTGCACGAGGCCGGTGTCGATCCGACGGCGCTGCACTTCCTGCCGGGCGACGGCAAGCTGGGCGCGCACCTGGTGAAGGACCGGCGCGTGGCGGGCGTGGCCTTCACCGGCTCGACCCAGACGGCCTGGGCGATCAACCGGGCGCTGGCGGCGCGCGACGCGCCGATCGCCAGCCTGATCGCCGAGACCGGCGGCCAGAATGCCATGATTGTCGATTCCTCCGCCCTGCCGGAGCAGGTGGTGGCCGACGTGCTGGCCTCGTCGTTCAACAGCGCCGGGCAGCGCTGCTCGGCCCTGCGTGTGCTCTGCGTGCAGGAGGACATCGCCGACAAGGTCGAGACCATGCTGGCCGGGGCTTTGGACGAGCTGCGTATTGGCGAGCCGCAGTACCTGTCCACCGATGTCGGGCCGGTGATCGATGCCGAGGCGCGGGCGATGCTGGAAGGCCATGTCGCCCGGCTGCGGCGCGCGGCCCGGCCGATCCGCGAGCTGGCGTTGCCCAAGGACCTGCCGCCCGGCGAGTATGTCGCGCCGGCGGCCTTTGGCATCGACACCATCGCTTTCCTCGAGGGCGAGGTGTTCGGCCCGGTGCTGCACGTGGTGCGCTATTCGGCGGACAGGCTCGATGCGATCCTCGACGCGATCAACGCCACCGGCTTCGGCCTGACCCTGGGCATCCACAGCCGCATCGACGATACGATCGAGCATGTCGTCGCCCGGGCGCGCGCCGGCAACATCTACGTCAACCGCAACATGATCGGCGCGGTGGTCGGCGTGCAGCCCTTCGGTGGCGAGGGCCTGTCGGGCACCGGCCCCAAGGCCGGCGGCCCGCACTACCTGGCGCGCTTCGCCACCGAGCGCACGCTCTCGGTCAACACCACGGCGGCCGGCGGCAACGCCACCCTGGTCTCGCTCGACGACGGCTAAGGGGGTTAGAGCACCCGGAAATAGCGCACGTGCACCTCGGACGCGTACCGCGCCCCGGTACCGACGAAGACCGAGCGGTTGAGCCAGTCATGCGGGCCCGCCGCCACCTCGAAGCTCGGCGTGGTGCGAAAGTAATACGTGGCGGGGTCGACGCTCTCGCCCCGGGCCAGACGCTGCATGACCTCTGGAGGGCCGTGGCGCAGCCCACGATTGACCACATAGATCAGCGTGCCGTCATCGACCTGCAGGGTGTAGCGCGCCACCAGGTCGGTGACGCCGTCCGGCCGCACGATCTGCGCATCGGCGCCGCCCGGCAGGACGATACCCTTGAGACCCATGCCTTTGAACCCGGGGCCTTCGAAGCTGCCGCCGGTGATCGGGATGAAGCGGCGCCGCCCCGAAGGCGTCTCTCCGACTTCCTGCGCTGTATCGACGCCGGCCCGCAATTCGAAGGCGAACTCGGTGGCGATGCTCATGGGCTCGCCAGGCGCGCCCGCACGAAGTCGAGATGCATCCGCAGCTCGAAGAGCTGCTCGGCGTAGGAGTCCGGAACCTTGAGCATCGTCAGCTGCGGATGCAGGGCATCGAGCTCATCGCGGATCGCGCGGCGGCGCTCCGCATCCGCCGCGGCCGCTTCGGCTTCGAGCTGCCGGATGCTGTTGTACCAGCGGTAGATCTTGCGCCGCACCTGCCAGCGATAGGCCGACGGGGCGAAGCGGACGATCGGCAGCAGGATGGTGATCAGCGGGATGATGAGGACCGTCATGCGGTCGATCCAGACCGCCACACCGAAGGGCAGGTAGCGGAACAGGAACGAGGGCCCGCGCTCCAGGTAGCGCTCGGCGTCCTCGTGCAGCGGCACGTCGAGCCGCTCCTTGGTCGGGAAGGCACCGGGCGCCGCAAAAAGCTGCCGGCCGCCATGCACCTCGCGGGCGATCTTGAGCAGCAGGTTGACCAGGGCCGGATGGATGTCCTCTCGGGCGACCAGAGCCGTCGTGGGGGCGACCAGTTGTATGTCGCTCGAGGGGATGTTCCGGGCGAGACTTACCGCGCCGGCCGGAAGGCGCACGACGCTGAGGAAAGGCAGGCGCATGGCATACGCTTCGGCTTGCGGGAAGGGAAGCAGCCGTACCGTGCCGTTGGCGATCAGGCCGATCATTCCCGGCGAGGGTTCGGCGACAACGAAGATGGCGGCATCGATGTCTCCGCGTTCGAGCGCGGCGCGGGCCTCGGGCCCGGTCAGATCGCTGAGCACCGTCGGGGCGCCATCGATCTCGTTGGCGGCCAGGAGCTGGCGCGCCAGGACCCGCGTGCCGCTGCCCTCGGGTCCGATGGCGATCCGCCGGCCGCGCAGCTCCGCGATGCGGGTGGCCCGCAGGCTGGAGCGGGCCAGCAGCCAGACCGGCTCGTAGAACACGCCAGCCAGGGCGACGACGTGGGGAGCGGACTCCTCGCTGGCCAGCCCGCCCTGGACCAGCGCCACATCGGCCTCGCCCCGCGCCAGCAGGCGTAGATTCTCGACCGAGCCGGGCGTCTCCAGCACGCGGGTCTGGATCTTGTCGTTGGCCAGCTCGTCGCGGTAGCGCCCGGCCAGCGTCTCGTAGAAGCTCCCGGAGGGGCCGGCGGCGAAACGGATTTCCTTGGGCGGCGGCGGATCGACGAAGCGCAAGGCGACGGCAACGACCGCCACCACCACGACGGCAACCAGTCCGTAGACTTTAACAAATTCGCGCAAAACCCCACCCCTCAGTTCTGCCTCGCTCTAGCTTAGCAGAAGGAGGGGCGGGTGGGAGCGGCGCCGGCCTCTACTGCTGTGGCAGGCTCTCGGTCAGGGCGCGCGCTTCGCCCAGCTGCTTGAAGCACTCGGCTTCGCGCTGCTGGCGGGCGGCGGCCTTGGCGGCCGTCAGCAGGGACTGGAGCTGCGTGCGTTTGACAGCACTCAGCTCGCCACTCTTGGTCACCGGGCGCTCGGCCGTCTGCGGCGGGACGTTCGGGGTCGTCGGCATCGGGCTGCCGGTCGAAGTGGGCGGCTCAATCACGCGGGTGCGCCCTTCATTTGGCGGAGCGATGACGCCTCCCGATTCCTGCATGGCTTCCGGTGGAATCCCGCGTGATTCGGTGGTGGCCGGGACCTCGCCGCGGGCGTCGGGACGGGGCGGCGCTGCCCGTGGCAGATCCGCTGCGACTTGGTAGCGACTGGCCAGTCGGTCGACCTCGGCGGCGCAGTCGGCCGCGGCAAGATCGGGTGCTGCCACAAGCGTGGCGAGCGCGGCGAGGAGAAGGGTCGATCTCATGAATGCCTCCGTGCGCCCCGCCACCCCTGACTCTCAAGGACTCTGCGAATGCTTGCCGCCGGGCTTGGAGATGCCCCGCAGACTGTCTGCCGCGGCCTCGGGCTCAGCCTCGTGCGCGAGGTCACCCAGCGCGACGATGCCGACCAGCCGCTTCTCGCGGTTGACCACGGGCAGGCGCCGGACCTGAAGCTCGGCCATATTCTCGGCCACGTGTGTCACTGGCTCGTCGTCGTAGCAGTATTTGACCTCGGCGCTCATAACGTCCCGTACCTTCGTCTCGCAGCCACGGCCCCTGGCCACGGCGCGCACGGCGATGTCGCGGTCGGTGATCATGCCCACCAGTCGGTCATCTTCGCCGACCGGCAGCACCCCGGTATCCAGCTCCATCATCCGCGAAGCGGCGTGCTGGATGGTGTCGTCTGGATTCTCGATGCGCACGTCGCGTGTCATCACATCCCGGATGAATCGCATGACCCGGTCTCCCACCGCATAGCCTTGGTAAGAGCGGAACGGCGGGGCCGTGGAGCGGTTCCGGTTGGTCCGCCGGGGTAGCGGTATTTCGCTATCGAGCGCTTTTTTTACCGCGACGCTTGAACCTTTCAGCGAGGTTCAGCGTTGTATCGATGTTACGGAAGACGGGCGAAAGCCGGTCGAACGCAACAGAGGCCGTCCGGATCACATCCGGGCGGCCTTTGCGTTTCAGTCGAGCGCGATAACGCGCGTATCGCCGGGCAAACGGTCCAACTCCGCCCTCTCGGCGGCGTCCAGCGCAAAATCGAAAATCTCGAGATTGGCGCGCAGATTGGGCTCGCGCGTTGCCTTGGGGATGGCAGCGACGCCGGGCTGCTGGACGAGCCAGCGCAAGGCGACCTGCGCGGCCGTCTTGCCGTGCCTGGCGCCGATCCTGGTCAATACCCCATTGTCGGTGAGCTGCCCGCGCGCCAGCGGGCAATAGGCCACCACCGCCATGCCGTGACCACGGGCGTAGTCGAGAATCGGCCGCTGGTTGAGCAGCAGGTGATATTCCACCTGGTTACAGGCGATCGGCGCCTTGTGCTTGGTCAGCGCCTCGGTCATCTGGCCGACCGAGAAATTGCTGACGCCGATGGCCCTGGCCTTTCCGGCCTCCTTGAGCTTCATCATGGCGCCCAGGGTCTCGGCCAGCGGCACGGTGGTGTTGGGCCAGTGGATCAGCAGCAGGTCGACGTAGTCCGTCTTCAGTTTCCGGCGCGACGTCTCGGCCGTGGGGCCGACATCCTGGGCGCGCAGATGGTTGGTCCAGATCTTGGTCGTGATGAAGAGCGATGCGCGGTCCACGCCTGATGCCTGGACGGCGCGGCCGATCTCCGCCTCATTGCCATACATCTCCGCCGTGTCGATATGCCGGTAGCCGAGATCGAGCGCCAGGCGCACGGACTTCTCGCAGGCGGCCCCCGAGAGTTGCCAGGTCCCCAGGCCCAAGGCCGGCATCTTGGCGCCCTGAATGTCCACGAACAGCATAGGAAATCCTCCCGCCAGGGCCGGCACTGTAGCGCAAAAAGCGGGCTTGCTGCAGTGCGATACCGCCTATAGCATCCGGCCCCATGGCTGAATTCAACCAAGACGACCGCACCCTCTCGCGCCTGCTCGAGAATAATCGGGCCTGGGCCGAGCGTATCAGCACCGAGCATCCCGGGTTCTTCGAGAAGCTGGCGAAGCAGCAGGCGCCCGAGGTCCTGTGGATCGGCTGCTCCGACAGCCGCGTCCCGGCCAACGAGATCATCGGCATGATGCCGGGCGAGGTCTTTGTCCATCGCAACGTGGCCAACCAGGTCATGCATGTCGATTTCAACTGCCTGGCCGTCATCCAGTACGCGGTTGAGGCGCTGCGCGTGAAGCACGTCATCGTCTGCGGCCACTACGGCTGCGGCGGCGTCAAGGCGGCGCTCCGGCGGCACGAGCTCGGCCTTCTGGACAACTGGCTCTATTCCATTGCCGCGATACGCGACAAGTACAAGACCAAGATCGAGGCCGCGGGCAAGGATTCCAGCACCGACGTGCTCTGCGAGCTCAACGTGATCGAGCAGGTGCACAATGTCTCCAACACCTCGATCCTGCAGCAGGCCTGGCGCCGGGGCCAGGACATCGCCGTCCATGGCTGGATCTACGGCATCAATGACGGCCACCTTCACGACCTCAACGTGACCGTCGCCTCGCCCGACGACGTGGAGCCGATCTTCAGCGCCGCGCTTGCCGGGCCGCGCCTCGCCAACCGGAAAAAATAGGATGCGGTGGTGGGGGCGGTTTACTGCGGCATTGTGGATGCTGCTGGCGGCCGTCTGCTCACCGACGCCAGCCGCCGCCCAGCCCGAGGAGGCCAAGATCGGCCTCTATCTGACGGCGCTGAGCGGCTTCAACCTGGGCGCGGGCACCTTCAACGCGGACTTCTGGCTGTGGAGCAATACGCGCTCCGCGAAGCTGACGCCGCTCGACACGCTCGACATCGTCAACGCCGCTTCGCGGCAGGGTGAGCTCCTCGGGTCACGGCGGGTCGATGGCATCCGTTGGGATCAACAACGGGTGCGCATTACCGCGCGCAACAATTTCCAGGCGTATCATTTCCCCTTCGATAGGCAGACGCTGCAGCTGATCTTCGAGGACAGTTTCCTGTCCACCAAGGATCTGGTCTATGTCGCGGACCACGAAAACTCGCGCGTCTCAAGGGCTCTGAACATCCCGGGCTGGAAGGTGCTGGGCTGGAACCTCGCCATCACGCAGCATGACTACATCACCAATTTCGGCGACCCTGTAACCTCTGGGCCGACGCCGGTCTCGCGGCTGGTCTTCTCCGTGGATATCGAACGCACGGGGCTCGACGAATTCATCGAGCTGACGCTCGGCGCTTTCGTGTCTTTCGCCATCCTGGCGCTGAGCTTCCGGATGAATCCGACACTGCCGCCGATCTTCGCCGGTCGCATGGGCGTGATCGTGGCCAGCGTCTTCACCGTGGTAATCAGCCTGCGCAGCGCCAACACGGTGACATCCCTGCCGGTCGGCGCGACCCTGGTCGACAGGATCCATCTCTGGACATTGGCGGCGGGGTTTGCCGCCGCGGTGGCCGCCGCCGCGGTCCGCTACGTGGCGGAGTCCGGGCACGAAGCCAAGGCGCTGGCGGCCGATCGCTGGATTATGCCGGTCTACATCGCGGTCTACGTGGTGATCGTGACGGTCATGATCGTCGCGGCCGTGCTGCCGGATTGAGCCGTTTACTGCTCGATCTTGATGTTGGCCGCCTTGGCCACGGTCGTCCAACGCTCGATGTCGGCAGAGATCACCTTCGCGAATTCCTCTGACGAGCTGGCCGAGGGCTCGACCGACAGGCCGAGCAGGCGGTCATGGACCTCCGGCAGGCGCAGCACGCGCCGGGCCTCGGCCTCGAGCTTGCGCACGACCGGCGCCGGCGTGCCGGCCGGCGCGAAGATGCCGCTCCACAGGCCAACCTCGGCGTTCGCCACGCCGGCTTCCTGCAGCGTCGGCAGATTGGGGAAGTCGGGAGAGCGCCTGGCCGAGGTCACGGCGAGCGCACGCACCTGGCCGCCGCGGATGTGGCCGGAGACCGCCGGCGCATCGACGATGCTCATGATCACTTCGCCCTTGATCACCGCGGTCACGGATTCACCGCTGCTCTTGTAGCCGATGTATTCCAGCGGCGCGCCGGTGCGGATCTTGAACAGCTCGGTCGCCAGCTGGAAGGCCGGCGACGAGCCGGCGTAGTTGGCCTTGCCCGGATTGGCCTTGGCGAAGGTCACGAGGTCCTGGACCGTGCCCAGCGGCATGGTCGGGGTGGCGACCACGAACAACGGGAACGAGGCGATCATGGTGATCGGGATGAAATCGCGGCGTGTGTCGTAGGACAGGCGGGTATAGATCGCCTGGTTGATCGCCATGGCCCCGCTGGCGCCGATCAGCAGCGTGTAGCCGTCGGGCGGCGACTTGGCCACGTATTCAGTGGCGACCACGGCACCGGCGCCGGGCTTGTTCTCGACGACGACCGGCTGGCCGAGCGCTTCGCCGAGCTTCGTGTTGAACAGCCGGGCAAGGATGTCGTTGCCGCCGCCGGCGGCAAAGCCGACGACCAGGCGGATCGGTTTGCTGGGGTAGTTGTCCTGTGCCTGAACGGCCGTGGAGCCCAGCAGAGTGGCGACGGCGAGCAGAGTCGTGCCGATGATCTTCATGACGTTCCTCCCTTGATCGCGGCGGCCCGTTCCAGGCCTTTGACCAGTCGGTAGACAGTCTTGCAGGTCGGCACGGAAATTCCCAGCCGGTCCGCCTCCCGGACGATGTAGCCGGTGAGCTCGTCGATTTCGGTGGGCACGCCGCGGGCGATGTCGAGCGCCATGGACCCGCCATGCCGGGACATGGGCACCCGGCCATCACGGATCTTGCGCACGGGCTCCAGCGGGTCGTAGGCGAGGGGCGCGCCCAGCGCCCGGACGACGGCCAGGCATTCCTCGCCCATGGCGTCGATGAGATCGCGGATCTCCGCCACCTCGTAGCGGGCGGCATTGACCCCGAGCAGCAGCGCGCCGACGGGGTTCATGACGCTGTTGAAGACGAACTTCGACCACACGGCACCCATCGGGTCGGGCATGAACTCGGTCACCATGCCCGCCCGGGTCAGGAGCTCGGCGAACCAGCGCACCTCGTCGGCCGCGCCCCGGCGGGGGCCTAGCCAGGTCTGGCTGCGCATCAGGTGCTCGACATGACCCGGGCCGACATAGCGCCCGGCTTCCATCATGGCGCCACGGGCCACCGGCAGGGTCGTCTCCCGCAGGAGAACCTCGTCGTTGCCCATGCCGTTCTGCAGCGTGACCAGCAGGGGTTTCCCCCGAAGCACCGGGCGCAGGCTGATTACGGCATCGGCGGTTGCCTTCGATTTCACGAGAAAGACGACGGCCTCGAAGCTGCGCTCCGCCAGCGTCTCCACGCGATCGGTGGCGCTGAGGCGAGCCAGGCGCTCGCCGATCCCGGTGACACGCAGGCCCTGCGACTGGATGGCGCGGACGTGTTCGGTGTTGATATCGTAGATCGTGACGGCGGCCTCGGCGGACAGCGCGGCGGCAACGATCCCACCCATGGCTCCCGCGCCGGTCACCAGAATCTGCCGCCCGGTCTTTGAAGGGGAGCCTGTCATCAAGATGAGCCTTGATCGCGGATTGGTTGCATCGCACGCTACAGACCGAGGACGATGACCGCAACCGATCCCCACACTACCGACCGGCGGGCCATCAAGACCCTGCTCGAAGGGCTGGCCGAAGCCTGGAACCGGCACGACGCCGCGGCCTATGCCGGCGCCTTCACCGAGGACGCGGACTATGTGCTGTTCGACGGCACCCATTCACGGGGCCGTCGGGCAATCCTGCGGCTGCACCGCTATCTGTTCGAGACCGTGCTGCGCAGCTCGCGCCTGATCCTCGAAGGCAGTCCACGAACGCGTTTCGTCGGCGGCGACGTCGCCGTGGTCATCATCGAGGGGGCGGTCGTCATGCCCTGGCAGCGCCGCAGCAAGCGCCGCAAGCGCTCGATCCAGACCTACCTGCTGGTCCGGCACAAGGGCGACTGGCAGGTCGCGGCCTACAGCACCACCCGCATCCGGCCCATCCCCGAAAGCGGCATCGGCTTCGGCATGGCGCAGCTCGTCGTGCGCATGCGCACGGCGGTGGCCAAGTCGTTCCATTAGCTGCTAAGAACCCGGGATGAACGATTTATCGGGCGATCATCTGGCGCCGATCAGCAATCTCGCGCGGCTGCTGGCCGGCGGGCGTTTCGCCGTCACCGCCGAGCTGACCCCGCCGGTCTCCACCGATCCTGCCGATTTCGTGGCCCGCGCCGCGCCGCTCAAAGGGCTGGCCACAGCGGTCAACGTCACCGACGGGGCCGGCGCCAAGGCGCATCTCTCGGCGCTGGTCGCGGCCCATGCCCTGCAGCAGTCGGGCATCGAGCCGATCCTGCAGATGACCTGCCGCGACCGCAACCGCATCGCGCTCCAGGCCGATCTGCTGGGCGCCATGGCGCTCGGCATCCGCAACATCCTGGTCCTGGGCGGCGACGATCCCAAGGCCGGGGACCAGCCGGACGCCAAGCCGGTTTTCGACCTCAAGAGCCGCGACCTGATCGCCACCGCCCACCGCATGCGCGAGCGCCGGCAGCTGCCGACCGGCACGGAGATCAAGGGCGATCCGGGGCTGGTCATCGGCGGCGCGGACATGCCCATCGATCCGCCGCTCGACTGGAAGCCGGTGGCGCTGCTGGACAAGATCGAGGCGGGCGCCGATTTCGTGCAGACCCAGTTCTGCATGGATACGGGCGTGGTGCGGCGCTATGCCGCGCGCCTGGTCGAGCTGGGCATTGCGCCGCGGCTCAAGGTGCTGATCGGTATCGCGCCCATCCCATCGGCCAAGTCCGCGCGCTGGATGCGCGAGAAACTCTTCGGTACGCTCATCCCCGATGTCATCGTCGACCGGCTCGAAAAAGCGGCCGATCCGAAGCAGGAAGGCCGGGCGATCGCCGTCGAGCTGCTGCAGGAGCTGGCGACCATTCCCGGCATTGCCGGCGCCCATATCATGGCGCCGCAGAACCCCTCCGCCATCCCCGCGGTGATCGAGGCTTCGGGGCTCGTCCGCTAGAGCGTGATCACCACGTTGCCCATCGCCTTGCCGCTCTCGACGGCCTGGTGTGCGGCGACGACCTGATCGAGCGTGTAGGTCGAGGCCACGGCGTGTTTGAGCGAGCCGGCGGTCAGCATTGCCGTCAGATCCTTGAGGGCGGTGTCGCGCGCCGTGTCGTCCAGGTCGTAGACCAGGAAGAATTTGAGCTGGATCTGGCTGGTCAGGCAGTACTGCGCGGGGATCGTCGCCTCCGGCCCGCCGATGCCGTAGATCACCACCGTGCCCCGGGGTTTCAGCACCGCCGGGATCAGTTTGGCGTTGGCGGTGACGTCCATGTCGATGATCCGGTCGACGCCGGTACCGCCCGTGAGTTCCTTGACCCGCGCGCCGACGTCCTCGGTCCGGTAGTTGATCGTGTGGTCGGCGCCGGCCGCCTTGGCGTGGGCGGCCTTCTCCGGCGAGCTGACCGTGGCGATGACCTTCGCGCCCTTGGCCTTGGCGATCTGCACGACATAGTGGCCGACCGCGCCGGCGCCGGCATGAACGAGGATCGTCTGGCCGTTGACCGCCCCGTCGAGGGTCACGGCGTGGTAGGCGGTGAGGGCCGGGATGCCGAGGCAGGCACCGGCTTCGAAACTGACCCCGGCGGGCAGCGGCACGGCCTGCCGGGCGGGCAGGGCGATGTATTCCGCGGCCGTGCCGAAGGGCCGTTTCCAGGCGCCGTTCCAGATCCACACCCGTTCGCCGACGCGCGATGGGCTGACGCCCTCGCCAACCGCCTCGATGGTGCCGGCCCCGTCGCTATGCGGGATGACGCGCGGGAAGGCGATCTTGCGCACCGTGCCGGCGCGGGTCTTGACGTCCGAGGGGTTGACGCCGGAGGTCGCCAGGCGCACGCGCACCTCGCCGGGACCGGGCTTGGGCGTTTCGACCTCGCCGATCGTCAGCACCTTGTCTGCCGCTCCGTTCGCCTCGTAATACGCCGCCCGCATGGGTCATCCTGGGTTCGAGAGGGGTAGTCCGGTCGGCCACTCTATTCGCATTGGGGGTGTTGCGGAACTTGTCACGGCGTCCCACGCGAACCGGCACGATATCCGTCGTGGGACGACTCTTTTCACCCGCTGGCGTTGCCGCGGGCACCCTGGAGACCGGAAATGGGATACGCGCGCCACGACGACCGCCTGGCCTGGGTCGACTACGCCAAGGGCATCTGCATCGTCGCGGTGGTCTGCATGTATGCCGGCTACTACGTCCAGCCGGCCGAGGGCGGCGGGGCGGGCTGGATGCAGCTCTGGATGGACTTCGCGCGGCCCTTCCGCATGCCGGATTTCTTCCTGCTCGCCGGCCTGTTCCTGGCGCGCACCATCGACCGGCCGTGGCGCGAGTATCTCGACAAGAAGGTCGTCCACTTCGCCTATTTCCTGGTCCTCTGGACGACGATCTACTTCGTCGCCGAGGCGCTGCTGACCCGCAACCTCGCCGGCGGCACGCCGCTCTGGCTGCAGTACCTGGCCTGGCTGACCGTCGACCCGTACCACATGCTCTGGTTCGTCGCGATGCTGCCGGTCTACTTCCTGGTGACGCGGGCCGTGCGCGGCGTGCCGTGGTGGATCATCCTGCCGCTCGCGGCCTTGCTGCAGATCGCCGCCTTCGAATCCGGCTGGCGCCATTTCGATCGTTTCGGCGAGCGCTACGTCTACTTCTACGCCGGCTACGCCTTCGCGCCGCTGGTCTTCCAGTTCGCCGACTGGGTGCGCGAGAACAAGGGCAAGGCGCTCGGCCTGCTGGCGCTCTGGGCAGTGGTCAACGAAGGCTTCGTTCTGGCCCGCCTGCACGAGGCGCCGGGCCTCAGCCTGGTCCTGGGCTTTGTCGGGGTCGGCGGCGTGATCGCCGTCGCAGCCCTGCTCCAGGATACGCGTCGGATGCAGTGGCTGCGCTATCTGGGCCGCAATTCGATCGTTGTCTTCCTGGCCTTTTATATCCCGATGGTGGTGGCGGCGAAGCTGCTCTGGCGCTTCGGCCCGCCGCTCGATCTCGGCACCCAGGCACTGGTGATCACCATCGCCGCCATCGTCGTGCCGGTGATCGCCTACGCCGTGCTGCGCCACTCCCCGGCGCGGATCCTGTTCGAGCGCCCGCGCTGGGCCCAACTCGGCAGTGTCCGTCAGCCGGCTAAAACGCGGCAGGAACCCGTGTTCGGCGCCCAGCCTTCGGCGTCCTGAGCGGTCAGCCAACCCCGCGCAGCCAGTCGCCGGCTGCCGCGGGGCTCTCGAAATACTCGACGCTCAGCCGGCTGCTGTCGAGGCGCTGGACCACTTCGCTGACCGCCACCCGGTTGAAGAAATAGAGCGGTGTCACGATCGCCGCATGGCGCAGGCCGGCATCCATGGCGCGCGGCAGCCAGTTTCCATTGAGCCAAGCCTGGTCCTCGGAGCCGATCAGCAGGAAGTGGCCGATGTCGCAGAGGATCTTGGTCGCCCGGTGGGCGGCGAGGGTGGTCAGCACGCTCTCGTTCTGGGCGCGGAACGAGGCGCTGGTGTGATAACCGCGCCAGGTCATGACGATGCCCGGCAGCTCGGGCGCGTAGCTGACGCTGAACTCCGACGCGATGTGGAAAAGGGATTCGCCGTCCATGGTGCTCGTCGGGCTTGTTCGGAATAAACTGTACTGTATAGTACAGTTATGCCGGATGTCAAGCAGACGCGGGGCGAGAAACGGCGGGCCCGCCTGCTGGAGGCGGCGCGCGCCGTCTTCCTCGAGCGCGGCTTCGAGGGAGCGACTCTCGATCAGGTGATCGCCGTCTCCGGTGGCTCGCGCGCCACGCTCTACGAGCAGTTCGGCGACAAGGAAGGCCTGTTCGCCGCCATCGTCGGCGAGATCTGCGACGACATCCAGCTGCCGCTGGCCGGCGGCCTGGGCAGCGATCCCGATCCGGGCACGGTGCTGCAGGCCTTCGCTCTGCGCTTCATGACACGCCTGATGGACGCGGAAAGTCTGGCGCTCTACCGCCTGGTGATCGCCGAAAGCCGGCGGCTTCCCGGGCTGGGCGAGCGGGTGTTTGCCGCCGGTCCCGAGCGCGGCGCCCGGGCGCTGAGCGACTATCTGCGGGCCCAGAGCCGGGCGGGCAGGATGCGCGTGCGCGATCCGGACCTCTCGGTGCGCATCTTCCTGGAGATGATCAAGGGCGATCTCCACACCCGCGCCCTGTTCCGGGCCGGCCCGCCGCCCACGGCCCGCGAGATCGAGGCTACCGTGCGCGGCGCCGTGGGAATTTTCCTGCGCGGCGTGAGTGCCTGACCGGCGTCAGGCGGCCGGTCGTCAGAAAGCCGCTCAGCCAGCGGCGCGGCGGGCGGAGCGATCGGAGGGATGCTCGAGGGCGCGTTGGATCGTGTCGCTGAGCGCGTCGATGCGATAGGGCTTCTGCAGGATGGTGAACTCGCTGCGCTCCGCGGCGCTCAGCGCCCCGGCATCGCCCGTGGCCAGCACGATCTCGACTCCCGGGTAGCGCCGGCAGGCCTCGCGCGCGAACTCGATGCCGTTGATCCCGCCCGGCATCAGGATGTCGGAGAAGATCAGATCGGCGGCAAAGCCCTGGAGGATGGAGAGCCCCTCGGCGGCCGTTTCCGCCTGCCGCACCTGGTAGCCGATGCCCTCGAGCAGCTGGACCGTCATCTCGCGCAGCTCGGCGTTGTCCTCGACGACCAGGATGTTGCCCCGGCCGGGCGCCGTTGCGCGGCGGTCGCGCGCGGCCTCGGCCGGCACGCTGGACTGCGCCGCGCGCGGCAGCCGCAGCCGCACCGTGGTGCCCTGGCCGAGCTGGCTCTCGATCTCGGCCGTGCCGCCCGACTGGCCGGCGAAGCCGTGCACCATGCTGAGGCCCAGCCCGGTGCCTTCGCCCGGCGCCTTGGTGGTGAAGAAGGGATCGAAGACCTTGGCGAGGTTCTCCGGCGCGATACCGGTGCCGGTGTCGGCGACCGCCACCTCGACGAAATCGCCGCGCCGCGGCTCCAGCATCGGCACGTTGCGCGTGGCGATACGCAGCGTGCCGCCATTGGGCATGGCATCGCGGGCGTTGATGGCGAGGTTGAGCACCGCGCTCTCCAGCTGGACCGGGTCCGCCTCGATCGGCCAGACGCCGTTGGGCAGGTCGAAGACCAGGGTGATGTCGCCGCGCACCGCGCGCTTAAAGAGATCGCTCATGCCGCGGATATGGGCGTTGGGGTCGATGGCCTGCGGGCGCAGCGGCTGACGGCGGGCGAAGGCCAGCATCTGGCGGACTAGCTTCTCGCCGCGCTCGGCCGCCTGGGCGATGCGCTCGACCTGGGGCGGCAGCCCCTCGCCGAGCCGCCGGCGCATCATCTCGATGTTGCCGATGATAATGGCCAGCAGGTTGTTGAAGTCGTGGGCGATGCCGCCGGTCATCTTGCCCAGCGCCTCGAGCCGCTGCATCTGGTGGAGAGTGGCCTCGGCCCGCCGTTGCTCGGCCCATTCCCGCCGAACCAGGAATACGAGCGCGCCGACCATGACCAGGCAGGCGAAGCCGGCGAGCGAAGCGACCAGCACGGCGCGGGTGTAGGCCGTATCGATGGCCGAGGCACCGAGCGCGATATGAACCGACCAGCCGCTGAACGACGAGGTGTTGAAAACCGTGTAGTTCTCGAAGCCTTCGTGGGTACGGCCGAGATAGACGCCGCTCTTGCCGCCGGCGATGGCGTTCCGCACGTACTCGGTCGCAGCCTTGCCGAGCCATTGCTCGGGGTCACGCGAGCGCGCGATGAACAGCCCTTCGCGGTCGACGATGGCGGCGACGGCGCCGCCACCCGGCATGTGGCTGAGCAGAATCTCCTGGAATATCTCCGGCGAGATTCCGGCGGACAGGATGTAACGCAGCTTTCCGTCGCGCAATACCGGCACCCGCACGGCGACGAGCGGGCTGGCCTGCCTCAGCCTCGGGGTCACGCCGCCGATGGCCGGCAGACTCGTCTCCACCACGCGCCGGTAGCTCTCGTTGGTCATGGCCGGAAGCGGCATGTCCGAGAGCGGCCACTGCGTATTCATGGCCTGCTGGTCGGTCGCGGGATCGACCAGGGCGACCAGGGCCCAGCCCCGGTTCTGTTCCCTGACGCGCTGCGCCAGCTCCTGAAAGTTCGCCAGCCTCCCGTCGTCGAGGGCCAGGGCCTGGGTGAGCGTCTGCAGGATGCCGATATCCGCGCTCAGCCGCGCATTGGCGAGTTCGAGGATCTTGTTGGCGCGGGCGAGCGTGGTCGCTTCGACGCCGTGCTTCTCGTCCTGCGCCAGCCGGATGACCTGGTAGACGGTGACGGCGGCGATGGGAATGAGCGCCGCCACCAGCAGGGCTACCAAGGAGCGCCGAAAACCCTGCACTGTATTCCCCGTCGTGGCGTCGTCGATGTGTCGGTCCGGCGGTCTCGTCCGGCGGCGGATGATTGAATCTTATCCGTCGCCCCAGGCGGTCGCAAGGCGGCGGGGCCAGCGGCGCCTACCTCCAATTGGGTAAGCGCCAACCGGAAAACTAGTCTAAGAAGAGCGGGTTACCGGAAGCAACGAGACGAGCCATGCCTCTCTATTCCCTCGACGAGCACCGCCCGAACCTGCCCGAGAACGGGCGCTACTGGATCGCGCCGGGCGCCCAGGTGATCGGCCGCGTGACCCTGGGCGTCGATGTCGGCGTCTGGTTCAACGCGGTGATCCGCGCCGACAACGACACTATCACCATTGGGGAGCGCACCAACATCCAGGAAGGCTGCCTGCTGCACGCCGATCCCGGCTTCCCGATCAACATCGGCGCGGGCTGCATCATCGGGCATAAAGCCATCGTCCATGGCTGCACGATCGGCGCCGGCTCGCTGGTCGGCATGGGCGCCACGGTCCTCAACGGGGCGAAGATCGGCGCCAACTGCCTGATCGGCGCCAATGCGCTGGTCACCGAGGGCAAGGAATTCCCCGAGGGCACGCTGATCGTCGGCAGCCCCGCCAAGGGGATCCGGCAACTCACCCCCGAAGCCATCGCCGCCATCGCCAAGGATGCCGACGGCTACGTGAAGAAATGGCAGCGCTACGCCAAGGGGCTCAAACCTCTTGGCTAAGCTCAAGGTCCTGTCGACGCTCGCCATCGCCGGGCCGATGCGCGAGCTGGCCGGCCGCTTCGAGCAGTCGGCAGGCATCGAGCTCGACGCCGAATACGGCCCGACCGTGCTGCTGATGAAGCGCCTCGAAGCCGGCGAGCGGCCGGACGTGGTCGCCCTGACCCAGGACGCCCTGGCCGGACTGGTGAAGAAGGGCGACGTGGCGCCGGAGAGCGCCGTCGACCTGGTGCGCTCCTTCGTCGGGGTGGCGGTGAAGGCCGGCGCGCCGAAGCCGGCCATCGCCACGGCGGAGCAGTTCAAGCAGGCGCTCCTCGCGGCGCGCTCGATCGCCTATTCGCGGGCCGGGGCCAGCGGCTTGTTCTTCACGGCGCTGCTGCAGAGTCTCGGCATCGCCGATGCGGTCAACGCCAAGGCCACGGTCATACCCCAGGGCTTCACCGCGGAGCTCGCGGCCTCGGGGAAGGTCGAGCTCGCCGTCCAGCAGGTCAGCGAGCTGATGGCCGTGTCCGGTGTCGATATCGTCGGCCCGCTGCCGCGCGAGATCGAGCCCGGCACGGTGTTCTCGGCCGGCCTCTTTGCCGCGTCGCCCCGCCGCGCCGAGGGCGAGCGCCTGCTCGCTTTCCTGTCCTCGAAGGAAGTCGCGCCGCGCATCCGCGCCTTCGGACTGGAGCCGCTGACCGCCGGCTGATGCACCGGAACGAAAACCCCACCGCGCGGTTTCGTACCGGCATCGCGCGCCACCTCTCGCACCCACCTCTCGCACAAGGACTTCCCGATGAGGCGCAAACGCGCTCTTCAGAAAACGGCCACTATCGCCTACAGCGCCGGCCGCTCGGCGATCGCCACGGCTGAACTCTCGGCCGCCGCCGGGCAGGTCATCGCCCGGCGCATGGCCCTGGGAGTCTCGGCCCTGGCCGATCCCCTGGGCGCCGATCACGCCGAGTTCGGCCGCATGGTGCCGGAGAAGGTCGACGCGCTGACCTCGGCCTCGACCGCGATGGCCAAGGTGTCGCTGGCGATGGTCGGCGAGAGCGCGCGCCGCTCGGCCGATGACGCCATGCAGGCGTCGCGGGCGATGGTGGATCTCGCGCTTTGCCGCTCGCCGGCGGCCTTCATGGCGATCCAGAACCGGCTGGCTCAAAGCTGGCTGACGCAGTCCTACGCCCAGTCGATAGCGCTCTGGGCCACCGGGTTGAGGTTCCACGAAGCCGCCATGGCCCCCTATCACCGCGCCGCAATCCGCAACGCCAGGCGGCTGAGCAAATGACGGAGGCTTTCCGACGGATTTGATGGGCAGCTAGAGTGGCTTTCCTTTCTTCCCCCTCCCCCTTGATGGGGGAGGGTGGGGAGGGGGTGCTCCTGAGAACCTAGCCCGTCGCCGCGGCGCGCAGGTCCAGGCCGTCGGCCACCACGCGGTTGCGTCCGCCGGACTTGGCCCGGTAGAGCGCCTGGTCGGCGGCGTCGATCACGGCGTCCAGCGTATCGAGGCGATTGCTGAACGTGGCCACCCCGATGCTGGCGGTGACGCCGCGCTCCGCCCCGTCGTGGAGCAGGCGGATGGCGGCGATGGCCGCCCGCAGGCGCTCGGCCGCGATCAAGGCGCCGGGCGCGTCGCTCTCCGACAGGGCGACGATGAATTCCTCGCCGCCGTAGCGGCAGAACAGGTCCTCGGTGCGCAGCCGGGAGCCGACCGCCTGCGCCACCGCGACCAGGAACCGGTCGCCCATGGCGTGGCCCATGGTGTCGTTCAGGCGCTTGAAATGGTCGATGTCGATCATGGCGATCGACAGGCTGCGGGTGTGCCGTTTGGCCCGTGACACGTCGCGCTCGATCCGCTCGCGGAAGGCCCGGCGGTTGAGCGCGCCGGTCAGCGGATCGATCGCCGCCTGGCGCTGCAGCTCGGCGGCGAGCTGCTCGCGCTCCACCAGACCGTGCTTGAAGACCTGCACCGCCTTGGCCATGGCGCCGATCTCGTCGCGCCGCGCAGCGCCATCGACGGACACCGTCAGGTCGTTGGTGGCCAGGCGGTTCATCAGCAGGGTGAGGCGCCGCACCGGCCGCGAGATCGAGGTCACGATGAAGAGGCCGGCGAGGCCGCTCAGCGCGACCGCCAGTCCGATTGCCGTATAGATCCAGGTCCGGGCCGACCGATAGGCTTCCTCGCCGGCGCGGAAATTACTGTCGCCCTCGCGCATCTGCAGCTCGAGGAGCCGCTCCAGCACCTCGCGCCACTCGGCATAGGCGCGGCGCATGTCGCCGGCATAGAAGGCGAAGACCGCCTCGCGGCCGGCCCGCTCGGCGAGCATCGCGCGCAGTCGCATGTCGAGCGCCAGGTAGCCTTCCCAGCCCGCGGCGATGCGGTCGGCCAGCGCCCGCGCTTCGGGCGTCAGGTCGCGCTCGTAGCGGGCCCAGGCGCGCTGGGCATCGCCGGCGATCTTGAGCAGCAGGCGGAGCTCGTCGGCCGCCACATCCGGTGGGGCGGTGATGACCACGGCCTCCATCTGCCGCACGCGCATGGTCTCGAAGGCGTAGTCGCCCAGCGCCCGGCTCGCCGGGAACCAGTTGTCGCGCGCCACGGCGGCGCGCTCGTGAACCAGGGCGAGGCGGTCGACGGCGAACAGGCCGAGCGCCAGCGTCACCGCCAGCACGAGGCCGAAGGCGGCAGCGACCTTGGTCCGGATCTTCCAGTCGTGAATGGTCCGCAAGTGATGCCCCCCGGCCGGCAGACTGTTCCAGTGGACAGCCTAGGGAAACAGCCTTAGCGAGGGGTTAATGCCGGGCGGCACTCCTAATCTTCCCCTCGCCCCGCTTGCGGGGGAGAGGGCAGGGTGAGGGGGCGGATACCGGATGAGGGTGAGGAGGTGGATACGAGTGTAATGGCCGCTGCGTTGACGCTCACCTATACGGACGAATGCGTGCGCCTGCGCCCCACGGTTGGCCATGACGCCGAGGCGACAGTGCAGGTGACCAAGGCGGTCACCGAGTTCTTGAAAGCGACGTTCAGGATGTGACGTCGGGTGCCGGCTCGCTTAGCGCGCCGCCGGCACGCCGAGATCCCAGTGCCTCTACGGGGGAGACGGATCAAGGGTGCTAGTGAAGGCAAGTTTTGTCTAACGACGCAGCGCTCTGGCCAGCCCAAATGACAGTCCGACGGTCTCGACCGACGGCGTCGGCCCCAGCGGATCGCGTGTTCCCTTCTTGCCAACGAGCGCTTCCGCCGCCTTCACCACGGCTATAGTGGAATCGATCACCGGTACCGGCACGCGCGGCTGGATGACCGCGGCCAGCCCGGCCAGGCCGGCGCCGCCGAGGATCACCGATTTGGCGCCGTCCTTCTTTGCTGCATCCCGGCAGGCGCGGACCAGCAGGTGATGGGCCGCCTCGGGATCACGCGCGATCTCGGCGCCGGTCGGTGCCACGGTGCGTACCCGCGCCAGGCGCTTGTCGAGGCCGAGCAGTACCGCCAGCTCCTCCAGCATCGCTCCCCAGCGTTCGCCGCCGGTGACGATGCCGAAGCGCCCATGCTTCGCGGCCGCCCGCATCGAGGCCTCAGCCATGCCGATCACCGGCCGGGGCGAAAGCTCGCGCAGCGCCAGCAGACCGGGGTCGCCGAAGCAGGCAAGCACCACGACATCATGGGCGCCACGATAGTTCGCCAATGCGTCGAGTGCCGCGTGACCGGCGACGGCCGCGGCGGCGCGACTGGCGATGTAGCGCGCGCCGAACCGTCCGGTGACCGCGGCAAGCCGCGTGCGCGGGCCCGCGGCCTCGCGCGCCACCCTCATCATCAGGCGGGTCATGGCGGCCGTGGTGTTGGGATTGATGAGCAGGAGCCGGGGGGCTCTGGACGACATGGCAGCGAATGCCCTTTAATTGAGCAAGGGAGGCCGATGAAGCCCCCCTGAATCAAGGAAAGGCAGAGTATCGCGCGGTTTCACGCCCCGGTACGGCAATTGCTTTCTACCCCTCCGGGCGTCCTGCCGCAGATGCAGGAACTCCAACGTCTATCAGGAGGCTTAGCCAATGACGATTTCGAAGAATTTCCGCCGCGCCCTGCTGGGAGCGGCGATAGCCGTCGCCCTGCCGGGCCTGGTCCCGGAGATGGCCTGGGCGCAGGGCACGCTGCGCATTGCCATGACCGCCGCCGATATCCCGCGCACCCTCGGCCAGCCCGACCAGGGCTTCGAGGGCAACCGCTTCACCGGCATCCCGATGTATGACGGGCTGACCCAATGGGACCTGTCGTCGGCCGACAAGGCCAGCGTGGTCATTCCCGGCCTGGCCACCGAATGGGCGGTCGACGCGACGGACAAGACCAAGTGGACGTTCAAGCTGCGTCCCGGCGTGAAGTTCCATGACGGCTCGACCTTCAACGCCGATGCCGTGGTGTGGAACGTCGAGAAGGTGCTCAACCAGAACGCGCTGCATTTCGACGCCAGCCAGGTCGGCGTCACCGCCTCGCGCATGCCCACCCTGCGCACGGCGCGCAAGATCGACGACATGACGGTGGAGATGACGACGGCGCAGCCGGACTCGTTCCTGCCGATCAACCTGACCAACCTGTTCATGGCCAGCCCGGCGCATTGGCAGAAGCTGTTCGAGGCGGTGCCGGCCTCGGTCAGCGATCCCAAGCAGCGCGCCGCCCAGGCCTGGACGGCCTTCGCCGCCAATGCCTCGGGCACCGGCCCGTTCAAGATGGATCGTTTTGTCCCCCGTGAGCGGCTCGAGGTGGTGAAGTTCCCCGACTACTGGGACAAGCCGAAGGTGGCGAAGCTCGACCGCATCGTCATGATCCCGATGCCGGAGGCGAGTGCCCGCACCGCCGCCCTGCTCTCGGGCCAGGTCGACTGGATCGAGGCGCCGGCGCCCGACGCTGTCGCCCAGATCAAGAGCCGCGGCTTTCAGATCAGCGCCAACGCCCAGCCGCATGTCTGGCCGTGGCAGTTCTCCTTCGCCGAGGGCTCGCCCTGGCTCGACAAGCGGGTGCGCCAGGCGGCAAACCTGTGCGTCGACCGCGAGGGCATGAAGCAGCTCCTGGCCGGGCTGATGGAGCCGGCCGTCGGCACGGTGGCCCCCGGCCATCCGTGGTGGGGCAACCCGTCCTTCCAGATCAAGTATGACCCCGCGGCGGCGAAGAAGCTGATGGCCGAGGCCGGCTACTCGGCGGCGAAGCCGATCAAGGTCAAGACGCAGACGTCTGCTTCCGGTTCTGGCCAGATGATGCCGCTGCCGATGAACGAGTTCATCCAGCAGAGCCTCAAGGAGTGCTTCTTCGACGTCGAGCTCGATGTCATCGAGTGGAACACGCTGTTCACCAACTGGCGCAAGGGCTCCAAGGACGACAGCGCGCGCGGCTCGCATGCCATCAACGTGACCTACGCGGCCATGGACCCGTTCTTCGCCATGGTCCGCTTCCTCGATTCGAAGGCGGCCCCGCCGGTCTCCAACAACTGGGGCTACTTCAACATGCCGGAGTTCGACGCGCTGGTCGCGACGGCGCGCTCGACCTTCGACGCCGGCGAGCGCGACAAGGCGCTGGCCAAGCTGCACGCGCGGTCGGTCGAGGAGGCGCCGTTCCTGTGGGTGGCGCACGATGTCGGCCCGCGCGCCATGGCGCCGAAGGTCAAGGGACTGGTCCAGCCGAAGAGCTGGTTCATCGACCTGACCACGGTCTACATCCAGTAGGACCGCTCTCGAGGGGCCGCTTTAGGGCGGCCCCTCTTTCCTTTTCCACCGGGGGAACTCAGACTGGTTGCAAGGTCGTGAAAAGACCGGGTAACGCTGGGACCGCATGCTCGTCTATCTGATCCGCCGGCTTTTGTACGTGGTGCCGATCGCGCTCGCCGTCAGCGTGGTCTGCTTCTCGCTGGTGCATATCGCGCCAGGCGACCCGCTGGTCTCCATCCTGCCACCCGACGCCTCGCTGCAACTCGTCGAGCAGATGCGCAAGAGCTACGGCTTCGACCAGCCGATCCCGGTGCAGTTCGGCATCTGGCTCGGCAAGGCGATCCAGGGCGATTTCGGCACCTCGATCGCCACCTCGCGGCCCGTCTCCCAGGAGATCTACAAGGCTGTCGGCAACACGCTGATGCTGGCCATGGCCGCGACCTTGATCGGCTTCACGCTGGGCTGCTTCTTCGGCTTCGTCGCCGGCTATTTCCGCGACACCTGGATCGACCGCGTGGCGGTGACAGTCTCGATCCTCGGCGTCAGCGTGCCGCATTACTGGCTGGGCATGGTCCTGGTCATCGTTTTCGCCGTGCTCCTGCCTTGGCTGCCGCCCACCGGAGCCGGCCCGGGGTCGAGCGCCGACTGGGCCTGGGACTGGGCGCACATGCAGTACCTGATCCTGCCGGCGGTCACCATGTCGGTGATCCCGATGGGCATCGTCACCCGCACGGTGCGCGCACTGGTGGGCGACATCCTCTCCCAGGAATTCGTCGACGCGCTGCGCGCCAAGGGCCTGACCGACTGGGGCGTGTTTCAGCACGTGGTCAAGAACGCCGCGCCCACCGCGCTCACCGTCATCGGCCTGCAGCTCGGCTACCTGCTCGGCGGCTCGATCCTGATCGAGACCGTGTTCTCCTGGCCGGGCACCGGGTCTTTGCTGAACGCGGCGATCTTCCAGCGCGACCTGCCGCTGCTCCAGGGCACGATCCTGGTGCTGGCCATGTTCTTCGTCGTCTTGAATCTCCTGGTCGACGTGGCGCAGACCGCCATCGACCCCCGCATCAGACGCTGAAATGGTCAGCCTCGCCGAGCCCGTCCCGCTGATCATCGCGCCGTCGCGCGGCTACTGGGCGTCGGTCGGCCAGCGCCTGCTGCGCGACAAGGTGACCATGGTCTGCGTCGTCATCCTGCTGACCATCATCCTGGCGGCGATCTTCGCCCCCTATCTCGGCCTGGCCGATCCCTACCGCGGCAGCATCATCCGCCGCCTGCGCCCCATCGGAACGCCGGGCTACCTGCTGGGCACCGACGAGCAGGGCCGCGACATGCTGGCCCGCCTGATCTACGGCGGCCGCCTCTCCCTCTTCATCGGCCTCCTCCCCGTGTTCAACGCCTTCGTCATCGGCTCGCTGCTCGGCATTACCGCCGGCTTCGTCGGCGGCAAGGTCAACGCCGCGATCATGCGCACCAGCGACGTGTTCCTCGCCTTCCCTTCGGTGCTGCTGGCCGTCGCCATCTCCGGCGCGCTGGGGGCCGGCATCCTCAACTCCATCGTCTCGCTGACCATCGTCTTCGTCCCGCCCATCGCGCGCATCGCCGAGAGCGTCACCACGCAGGTGCGCAGCCTCGACTTCGTGGACGCCGCGCGGGCCTCGGGGGCCAGCTCGTGGACCATCATCCGCGTCCACATCCTCAACAACGTGCTCGGCCCGATCTTCGTCTACGCCACCAGCCTGATCAGCGTCAGCATGATCCTCGGCGCGGGCCTCTCGTTTCTCGGCCTGGGCACCAAGCCGCCGGAGCCGGAATGGGGCCTGATGCTCAACACCCTGCGCACGGCGATCTACGTCCAGCCGTGGATCGCGGCCCTGCCCGGCGCCATGATCTTCATGGTCTCGATCGGCTTCAACCTGGTGAGCGACGGTTTGCGGAGTGCGATGGATGTCCGGCGGTGAGGGATATAGGCATCCTTCGAGGCTCGCTCCGCTCGCACCTCAGGATGAGGTTTGGTTGTTATGAGCGCTGAACTCCTCGCCCCTCTTCCTGACGTAGGCGGCCCGGCGCAGCCGCTGCTCGAGATCAGGAACCTTACCAAGCATTTCCCGATCAAGGGCGGGATGCTCAACCGCACCGTGGCCAGGGTCAACGCGGTGGACGGCGTCACCTTCGACGTCGCCAAAGGCGAGACCCTGGGTATCGTCGGCGAATCCGGCTGCGGCAAGTCGACCACGGCGCGCCTGCTCATCCGCCTGATTGAGCCCGACCAGGGCGAGGTGCGTTTCGACGGGCAGACCGTGGGCACCGACATCTCGGTCGCCGAGCTGCGGCGCGGCGTACAGATGGTCTTCCAGGATTCCTTTGCTTCGTTGAATCCCCGGCTCACTATCGAGGATTCGATCGCCTTCGGCCCGCGCGTGCGCGGGGTCGCCAACACCGATGCGGTCAACAAGGCGCACGACCTGCTGCGCCGCGTCGGCATGGCGCCCGAGCAGTACGCCAGGCGCTACCCGCACGAGCTCTCCGGCGGCCAGCGCCAGCGGGTCAACATCGCCCGGGCGCTCGCCCTCGCCCCGCGCCTGCTGATCCTCGACGAGCCGGTCTCGGCCCTGGACAAGTCGGTCGAGGCCCAGGTGCTCAACCTGCTGGTCGATCTTAAGGCGAGCCTCGGCCTCACCTATATCTTCGTCAGCCACGACCTCAACGTCGTGCAGTACATCAGCGACCGCGTGCTGGTCATGTATCTCGGCCGCGTGGCCGAGATCGGCCCCGTGGAATCGATCTATACGGATGCCCGGCACCCGTATACGCGCGCGCTGCTCTCGGCCATGCCCAGCATGGATCCCGACCGGCGCACGCAGGAGGCGCCGATCGCCGGCGACCCGCCCAATCCGATCAACCCGCCCTCCGGCTGCCTGTTCCACACGCGTTGCCCCTTCGCCGAAGCCGTCTGTAAGACGACGGCCCCGGCCCTGGCGCCGGTCGGCGAGAGCCACAACGCGGCGTGCCACATGGAGATCGCCGGCTCCGGCCACTCCAGGGCCGCGCGCGCATGACCGCCACTCATCGCCCTCTCGTCGAGGTGAAAGACCTCCACGTGCGCTTCCGCGGCGAGCGCAACGTGCACGCGGTGAACGGCGTCGATTTTGCCCTCGACCGCGGCGAGGTCCTGGGCATCCTCGGCGAATCAGGCTCGGGCAAGAGCGTCACGCTCAAGGCGCTGCTGCGCCTGCTGCCCGAGAAGCGTACGGTGATCAGCGGCCAGATCCGCGTGGGCAACGAGGACGTGCTGGCGCTGGAGCCCGAGGCGCTGGCCGATTTCCGCGGCAAGACCGCCTCGATGATCTTCCAGGAGCCGATGCTGGCCCTCGATCCGGTCTACACCATCGGCTGGCAGATCGCCGAGGCGGTGGAGCGGCACGAGAAATGCGGCCGCGACGCGGCGCGCCAGCGGGCGCTGGAGATGCTGGAGCGGGTGCGCATCCCCTCGCCGGCGCGCCGGCTCGATGCCTATCCGCACGAGATGTCGGGTGGCATGCGCCAGCGCGCCATGATCGCCCTCGCTTTGGCCTGCAAGCCGCAGGTGCTGCTGGCCGACGAGCCGACCACGGCCCTGGACGCAACGGTTCAAATTCAGATTCTGCTGCTGCTCCGCGAGCTGCAGCGCGAGCTCGGCATGGCGGCGATCTTCGTCACCCACGACATCGGCGTGGCGGTCGAGGTCTCGGACCGCATCGCGGTGATGTATGCCGGGCGGATCGTCGAGACCGGCAAGGTGGCCGATATCGTGCGCCGACCCTCGCACCCCTACACCCGCGGGCTGCTCGCCTCGACCGTGCACGGCGCGATGCGCGGCAAGCGGCTCGACGCCATCCCGGGCGCGCCGCCCTCGCTCAACGAGGCACCGAGCGGTTGCTCCTTCGCACCGCGCTGCAAGGAAGTGCTGCCGGAATGCAGCCAGTCTCTGCCCCAGGCGGTGACGGTGAGCCCAGCGCATCTGTCGCGGTGCGTGCGGAGCACGCCGGTGACGGCTTAACGTCTAGCGCGACGCCGGCACGCCCTTCTCCCCCAGGTCCCACCACAGCCCGGCCATCATCTGCAGGCCTTCGCGCGCCACCGAGGCGAGCAGGTGCTCGTTGGGCGCGTGCTGCGAGCAGGAGGGGTAGGAGTGCGGCACCCACACCGTGGGCAGGCCGAGGATGTCGGCGAAGATATCGTTGGGCAGCGAGCCGCCGAGGTTCGGCAGGATCGCCGGCTTGGTGCCCGTCGTCTGCCTCACCGATTCAGCCGCCCACTGCACCCACGGATGATCGGGATCGAGGCGCGTGGCGTGGAAGAACTCGTCGCGCGCCGGCGTGATCTTGACCATGGAAAAGCCGTGGCGGTCGAGATGGCGGCGCAGGGCCGGCAGCACGTTGTCGGCGTCGATGCCGACCACCGTGCGCAGCTGGCAGCGCGCCGTCGCCTTGGGCGGGATGGCGTTGACCGGCTGGTCCGGGTTGCCGGTGCGGTAGGCCAGCGTCTCGAAGCTGCACCAGCCGAAGACGCGCTCGGCCGGCGTCAGGCCCGGCTCGCCCCAGTCCTCGTCGATGGTCGGGCCGCTCGGCCCGCCATCGACCACGCAATCGGCCAGCGCCTTGCGCACGCTCTCCGGGATCTCCTTCGGCACCCATTCGGCGATGCGGATCTGGCCGTTGGGGCCGACGATCGAGGCGATGGCATGGGCCATGAGGATGCCGGGCGAGGCGAGCAGGCCGCCCCAGTTGCCGGAATGGTGGCCGCCGTCACGCAGGTTCACTTCGAGGTCGAAGGAGATGCCGCCGCGCGAGCCGAGGAAGAGGGTGGGGCGCTCGGCGGTGAGGCGCGGGCCGTCGGAGGCGATCAGCACGTCCGCTTTGAACTGCCTGGCGTGCTTGGTGCACAGCTCGCGCAGGCCGGGCGAGCCGACCTCCTCGCCGGTCTCGATCAGCAGCTTCACATTGAAGCCTAATTTGCCGCGGGTTCTGAGCACGGCGTCGAGCGCGCCGATATTGATCGTGTGCTGGCCCTTGTTATCGGCCGTGCCGCGGCCGTAGAGCCGGTCGCCGTCGGGCGTCACCCGCCAGGGCGAGAGGCCTTGCGACCACTGGCTCTCCTGGCCGCGGATCACGTCGCCATGGCCGTAGGAGAACACGGTCGTCGCCTGGGGGTCCTCGATGCGCTCGGCGTAGAGGAACGGGCCCTTGCCGCGCGGCTCGCTCATCGAGGTGCAGGTGAAGCCGAGCTTGGTGAGAGTGTTCCGCATCTCGCCCTCGGTGTAGTCCTTGAGGGCGCCGGCGCGCTCGGGGTTCTGGCTCTCGGTCGGGATGGCGACGCGGCGCTGCAGGTCGGCGAGGAAGGAGCCGTCGTCGAAATACTTGGTGGCGGCGTCGATGGCTTTCTGGCGGCTCACGAAACTCTCCCCTCGTAGAGATGGCATTCGACGCGCGCATTGGCGATGGCCAGCGGGCGTGGCGCGATGGTGGCGCAGCTCGGCAGGGCGGCCGTGCAGCGCGGATGGAAGCGGCATCCGCTTGGCGGATCAAGCGGATTAGGAAAGGCGATGCCCAGCCCGGTGTCGGGAATGTCTAAAGCGGGATCAGGCGTGAGCACCGAGGCGAGCAGCGCCTTGGTGTAGGGATGGCGCGGGCTGGCGAACAGGGTCTGGGTGTCGGCTTCCTCTACCAGGCGGCCCAGGTACATCACCGCGACGCGCGTGGCGATGTGCTCGACCACCGCCAGGTTATGGCTGATGAACACGTAGGTGAGGTTCAATTCGCGCCGCAGCCGCTGGAGAAGATTGAGGATTTGCGATTGGACCGAAACATCCAGCGCCGAGGTCGGCTCGTCGCAGATGACGATCTCGGGCCGCATGATCAGGGCGCGGGCGATGGCCACGCGCTGGCGCTGGCCGCCCGAGAGCTGCCCGGGATAGGAATCGGCGAGGCGCTCGGGCAGGCCGACCAGGCCCATCATCTCCTTCACCTTTTCGCGCTCGCCATCCAGCCCATGCACGCGCAACGGGAGGGCAATGATCGTGGCGACGCTCTGGCGCGGGTTGAGCGACGAGTAGGGGTCCTGGAAGACCGGCTGCACGCGCCGCGAAATCGCCTTGCGATCAAGCGTTTGGATGTCAGCGCCCGAGAGTGCGACGACGCCCGACGACGGTTTCAGCAGGCCGAGCAGGATCTTGGCCAGGGTCGACTTGCCGCAGCCGGATTCGCCGACCAGGCCCACGACCTCGCCGCGGCGCAGCGAAAAATCGAGCCCGTCCACGGCCTTGAGCCGCTGTTTCGCGTGAAACATGCCGCCGCCGACCGTGAAATCGCGGCTCACACCCCGGGCCTCGAGCAGCAGCTCGCTCATCGGAGCACGCAGCGCCAGGCGTGGCTGGCGGCAGAATGGACCGGCGGGTCGGCCGCACAGATGGCCGCCGAGAAGCCGCAGCGCTCGCGGAAGCTACAGCCGACGAGAGTGCCGACGAGCGACGGCACGATGCCCGGGATCGATCCCAGCTCGTCGCCGCGCTTCGTCTTGCCGGGAACCGGGATGCAGGCGAGCAGGCCGCGCGTGTAGGGATGCCGGGGCGAGGAAAAAATCTCCGCGGCGGTTCCGGTCTCGACGATCTGGCCGGCATACATCACCGCCACGCGGTCGGCAACGCGCGCCACCACGCCGAGATCATGGGTGATCAGCACCATGGCCATGTCCAATTCGCGCTGCAGCTGGCGCAGCAGCAGCAGGATCTGCGCCTGGATGGTCACGTCCAAAGCCGTGGTCGGCTCGTCGGCCACCAGCAGGTCGGGCCCGCACATCAGGGCCATGGCGATCATCACGCGCTGGCGCAGGCCACCCGAGAGCTGGTGCGGATACTGGCCGAGCCGCTGGCCGGCGTTGGCGATGCCGACCTTCTCCAGCAGATGCACGGCGCGCGCCCGCGCCTCGTCGGCCGGCGCCTTGCGGTGACGCTGGTAGGCCTCTTCGAGCTGGTTGCCGATGGTGTAGGCGGGGTTGAGCGCCGTCATCGGCTCCTGGAAGATCATCGCCATGCGGTCGCCGCGCAACGCGTTCATCTGTTTGGCGTCGAGCGTCGCGAGATCGTTCTTGCCGAAGCGCAAACTTTGCGCGCGGCGCTTGGCCCGGCGCGGCAGCAGGTCCATCAGCGCCAGCGCCGTCATCGACTTGCCGCAACCCGATTCACCGACGACGCACAGCGTCTCGCCCCGTTTGACCTGAAAGGAGATGTCGCGCACGGCGCGCAAGGTGCCGCCCGCCACCGGGATATCGACGCTCAACCCCTCGACAGAAAGCAGCGGGTCGCTCACGCGCGGTTCTCCGGCGCGGTGACGTCGCGGATCCCGTCGCCCACCAGGTTGATGGCCAGCACCAGCAGCGACAGGGCGACACCGGGGATGGCGATGAGCCAGAACGAGAAGAACATGTAGCTCTTGGCCTCGGCGATCATCAGGCCCCAGGAGGGCAGGGGTGGCTGCACGCCCAGGCCAAGGAAGGACAGCGCCGCCTCGAGGAGGATGGCGCTGGCCATCTCCAGGGTCGCCACCACGATCAGGTGGTTCATGATATTGGGCAGGATCTCTGCGAACAGGATCCTCAGATTGGAGGCGCCCGCGGCCTCGGCCGCCGCGACATAGTCGAGGGCGCGCACCTGCATCGTGGCGCCGCGGATCACCACGGCGAACCGATCCCACTTCAGCAGGCCGAGCACCAGGATGACCACGGTGAGCGAGCCGCCGAGCAGCGCCACCACGGCGAGCGCCACCAGCACCACCGGCATGGAGAGGCGGGTGGTGACCAGGAAGGTCACCGCCATGTCGACCTTGCCGCCGAAGTAGCCGGCGCTGATGCCGAGCAGCAGGCCGATGACCCCGGAGATCGCCATCACCGCGAAGCCGATGAGCAGCGAGATCTGCGAGCCGTAGATCAGCCGGCTGAGATAGTCGCGGCCCAGCCCGTCGGTGCCGAAGGGATGGATCCAGGTGCCGCGCTCGTGCCAGATCGGCGGGATCAGGCGGCGCGCCAGGTCCTGGTCATAGGGATCATGGGGAGCAAGAAGCGGGGCGGCGAAGGCGAGGAAGAACATCGCCGCCAGGATGGCGAGGCCGACCATCAGGCCGGCATGGCCGAAGACCCGCCGCCGCAGCAGCGCGCCCGGGCCGGGCGTGAGGGCGATATCGAGGGCGCCGATCTCGGTGAGCGGGACGGTGGCCATTCTCTTAGAGACCCCTCACCCGGACGCTTCGCGTCCACCCTCTCGCCGGCGAAAGCTCCACTGGAGCTTTCGCTCTTTCGGCTTCGAGCCCGCAAGGGGAGAGGGTTAGTGAAGCGCGCCTCCATTTGACCTCTCCCCTGACGGGAGAGGTCGCGAGCGGCAGCGAGCGGGTGAGGGGTTCCCCCATCACTGCACCCTTATGCGCGGGTCGAGCCAGCCGTTGAGCAGGTCGGCCAGCAGGGTGAGGCCGATATAGACGACGGAGAGCAGCAGCACGATCGCCTGGGTCACCGGGAAATCGTTGTGACGGATGCTCTGCCAGGCGAGATAGCCGAGCCCGTCGAGCGCGAACACCGTCTCGATGACGATCGAGCCGCCGAGCATGAAGCCGAGCTGCACGGCGGCCAGGGCCATGACCGGGATGATGGCGTTGCGCAGCGCGTGCTTGAACACCACGCTGGTGGGCGAGAGGCCCTTGGCGCGGGCGGTGCGCACGAAATCGGCGCTCAGCACGTCCATCATGCCGGCCCGGGTCAGGCGCATGAACGCGGGGGCGGCGTAGTAACCCAGGGCGATCGCCGGCATGACGAAATGCGCCCAGCTGTCGCTGCCGGAGACCGGCAACCACCGCAGGGTGAGAGAAAAGAGCATGATCAGCACCAGCGCGAACCAGAAGCTGGGCAGAGCCTGGCCGATCACCGCCAGGAAGAGGGCGAGGCGGTCGATCCAGGTATTGGGATAGACGGCGGCGAGCACACCCAGCGGGATCGACAGCAGCACCGCGAAAGCGAGCGAGATGGCGCCGAGGATCAGGGTCACCGGCAGCTTCGAGAGCACGATGTCGGCGACGTCCTTCTTGTAGTAGAGCGACTGGCCGAGATCGCCGGTCAGGGTGCGGCCGAGCCAGTCGAAATACTGGACGATCAGCGGCCGGTCGAAGCCGTAGGCCTTGCGGATGAACTCGATATCGGCGGCGGTCGCCGCCTCGCCGGCGATGGCTGCGGCGACGTCGCTCGACACGTGCAGCAGGGTGAAGGCGATGACGGACACCGCCAGCGCCACCAGCAGGGCGAGACCGAGGCGCTTGGCGGCGTAGGTCAGCATGGCGCAACTGTAGCGCTGGGCGAAAGCGAGGGCCAGTGCGACAGGGTGACGTGACACCGGCTGCAAAGCGCCATTGACAGGGCCGATCTCGCCTCGCACAAGCATGGCAGGACGACCTTCATCGATCCGGAGAGGTACTTTGACCAACCGAACCTTGTTTCCCGGGTGTGCCGCCCTGGCTGTCCTGGTCCTCTTCGGTCCGGCGTGGGCCGTTGACGGGCCTGGCGCCACCAGCGAGGTCCTGCTCAAGACCGAATCGTCCTGGGACGGCACGCGCTATCAGGGCTACGCGACCGGGCAGCCGGAGGTGACGGTACTGAAGATCACCATCCCGCCGATGACCGAGCTGCCCTGGCACACCCATCCGATGATTAACGTGGCTTACGTCCTGTCGGGCGAGCTGACGGTACAGAAGCGCGAGAGCGGCCTGACCCACCAGCTCAAGACCGGCGACGTGCTGCCGGAGATGGTGAACGCCGTCCATACCGGACGCACCGGCGACAATCCGGTGGTGCTGATCGTGTTTTACGCCGGGGCCAAGGGTCTGCCGCTGGCGGAAGTGGTGAAGTAGTTCAAGGCTGAACCCTCTCCGCCACGAAGTGGGGGAGAGGGAAGGGGCCCATCGCGCAGCAATGGGAAGGGTGAGGTGGTCTTTGCGGCAATACCCACCTCACCCGCCCGCCCAGTCTTTTTCCTCGCGCGCGTAGCCGCCACACCAACCCTACGCGCGCGAGAATGGCCGGAGGCTCGCACCCTCTCCCCCCGAAGCGGGCGGAGAGGGTTGTTAGCGACATTGCTCAATCATCCCGATCGTTCGCCGTCGACGGGTCAAAGGCGAGATCCGGGTTGACCTTGACCAGCGGCATCGGCGTGAAGATGCCAAGGTCATAGCCGGTGCGGCCGGCGATCTTCTCGCATTGCTCGTAGCGATTGATGCGGCTCTCGCTGCCGTCGCAGAGGAAGATCGAGACACGGTCGCGCCGGCGCAGGCGCTCGGAGTCGAAGAAATAGGCGAAGGCCGTGCGCTCGGGCAGGGTGGTCCAGCGCTCGACCAGCGCCGGGTCGGCCTTGCCGTCGGAATGGGTGACGATCCACCGCTGCAGGATCGGGACCATGCGGGTCATCAGCTGCCCGCTCTCCTCGTAGTTACCGTGGAAGGCGACATAGGTTCTGCCGGGACGCTGCTCGTCGGTGAAGCCGCGCTCCACGCCGCCGAGGAACATGCGCGAGCATGACGAGCGGCAATAGCCCGAGAGCGCGGTGCGCAGGCCCTTCTGGCGGATATGCTCACCGATCTCGTAGCCGACGGTGGCATCGCCGCCCGGCGAATCCCGCAGGATGACCGTCCGGACCGCGGGGCTTGCCGCGAGCAGTTCGCGGAAGCGCTGGCCGTCGCCGTTGTGCACCGGGCCGGACAGAACCATCTGATCGCCGGCGACCAGCATGGTCATCGCCGAGGCGGAGGGGGCGGCTGCGGTGAGCAGAAGGGCCAGCGACGCGGCGACGCGAAAGGACATGGTGCGATTTTAGCGGCCGGCGGGCCGAGCTTCCACGGTCTCCGCCAGCCCTAGGGACGTGGACCCCAGCGCCGGGTGTCGGAGACGCGGATCGTGGCGCTCCGGGTCGTGGCATTGGTGCGCAGTCGCAGCTCGAAGGTGTGGGTGGCGCCAGCGGGAATGTCGCGCTGGTTGGCCAGCCAGGTATCGTCGACGGTCACGACCCGCCCCGCCTCGTCGCGGAACGTCAGCTGCAGCTGAACGCCGGCCGGCTCGGCGCAGCGGTTGACCAGCTCGCCGGCCACGGTGGTCCAGCCCCGGTCGCGCTCCCAGGTCCAGCGGGTGATCTGGATATCATCCACCGTGCAGGCGGCCGAGGCCGGTGTCACGGCGGCGAGAAGCGCAGGCACGGCAAGCAAGGCGCAAAGGCGCATGGCCCGACTCTACACGAAAGCGGAAAGCGGAGGGCCTAACGGAGGATCCCAAGAAGCGAGAACAGGGCGAGAAGCGCGGCAATGGTAACGGCGCCGCGCAGGAGAAGGCCGGCCCAGTCGCTGAGAATGGTCGAGTTCATGGCGCCGCACCATCGACGGAGCGCCGGCGGGCGGCAATTGAGAGATTTTACCGCCTCGCCTCAGAAATTTTGTCGTTTTGTGCCAAGCGACTAAAGACCGCAAGAACCGGGTCGCTGCGGCGGCGGCGAGTTGCCAGAGTCGGGGCCAACAAACCTGGAGGTTGCCATGAACTTTCGCATCACCGGCCTGCCGGCCGAGAATTTCCGCCCGCTCTTCGCGCTGTCGGATGCCGAGCTGGCCGCGCGCGGCGCCGTGCGCCGGATCGCCGATGACCGTAAGCCCGGCTATCCCTGCCGCGTCAGCCTGACCGACTCAAAGGTTGGCGATCACCTGATCCTGGTGAACTACGAGCATCACGCGGTGGATTCGCCCTATCGCATGCGTTTCGCCGTCTACGTGCGCGAAGGCGAGGAGACCTACGAGGCCGTCGACGAGGTGCCGGAGCAGCTGCGCAAGCGCACCCTGGCGCTGCGCGCCTTCGATGCCAACGCCATGATGGTCGGCCACCAGCTCACGGAAGGGACGGGTCTGGAAGCTGCCCTCGAGATGCTGTTCGGCGATCCGCGCACCGCCTACATCCACGCCCACTACGCCGCGGCCGGCTGCTACGCGGCGAAGATCACGCGGGCGTAGAGAGACAGGTTCGGAGTACCCCTCACCCTAACCCTCCCCCACGAGGGGGAGGGGACTCAAAATCTCCCTTCCCCTTGATGGGGGAGGGTTGGGGTGGGGGTGACTTGGTTCTGGGAACAGTCAGGCCGCAACCGCCATCGCGCTGGAGCCGCGCCGGCGCCGCTGCAGCAGCCAGTAGGCGATGGCCATGTTGACCAGGTTCCAGGCGATGCCGTGCACCAGGGCAGCCGAATAGGAGCCGGTCCAGTCGTAGATCTCGCCGGAGAGCCAGCCGCCCAAGGCCATGCCGGCGAGGGTGGTCGAGATGGCCAGGCTGACGCGGAAGCCGGCTTCCTTGGCGGGGAACAGCTCGCGGATGATCACCGCGTAGCTCGGCACGATGCCACCCTGCACCAGGCCGAACACGGCGGAGATGACGAAGAGCGAGACCAGCCCCTCGAAAGGCAGATAGAGAGCGAGCGCGATCGCCTGCAGGGTCGAGCTGAGCAGCAGGGTGGGCAGGCCGCCGAGGCGGTTGAGCACGTAACCGAAGATCAGGCGGCTGGCCACGCCGAAGCCGAGCATCAGGGAAAGCATCTCGGCGCCGCGTGCCGGGCCGTAGCCGAGATCGACGCACCAGGCGACGAGATGGACCTGCGGCATCGACATGGCGACGCAGCAGCACAACCCGGCGAAGGTCAGCAGGCCGTGGGTGACGTTGGGCGGCAGGCCGATCGCCTGGTTGGCGTTGCCGGTCGAAGCCAGCTCGACAGCCGGCTTGTGGAAGACCGGGCGGCGGCGCAGCACCAGGGCCAGCGGCAGCATGGTGGCCAGGCAGAAGATGCCGATGCCGATATGGGTCTGGCGCCAGCCGACGCTGGAGATGAAATGCTCGAGGAAGGGCGGCCAGACCACGCCGGCGACGTAGCTGCCGGCGGCGGCGAAGGACATGGCGAGGCCGCGGTGCCGGTCGAACCAGAGGGAAACATCGGCCACCATCGGGGCGAAACTCGCCGAGCTGCCGATGCCGATGGTCAGGCCTGAGATGATGGCGAACGACGCCAGGCCGGGGGCGAAGGCGGTGATGATGTAGCCGAAGCTCATCAGCACCGTGCCGCCGATGAAAGGCGGCAGGATGCCGAAGCGGTCGGCCAGCCGGCCGACCGCGATGCCGCCGACCATGAAGCCCAGCGTGGTCAGCGTGTAGGGCAGGGAGGCGCCGCCGCGCCCGACACCGAAATCCGCCTGCACGGCAGGCAGCGCCACGACCAGCGACCACAGCCCGACGCAGCCGAGGGTGCTCAGGGTGATGGAGACGACGAGGCGGACCCAGGAGTAAGAAGTCTCGATCGATGCTTCAGGCGGCACTGGTGATGGTCCTCGGAACTCTGTTCTTGGAGTAGTTATCGCTTGTTCTTCGAGGTCGACAAAGCAGGAATTCTCTTTTGTGTGACGATCCGGTCTCATGCACCTTAGGGATCGCCGCCCTTCAGTTAATGTATCGATACAAGTTCACCGGAGCTCGCCATGACCTATCTCCTGCCGCCGCTGAATGCCCTGCGTGCCTTCGAGGCGGCGGCCCGCCATCTGAGCTTCAAACAGGCCGCGCACGAGCTGCATGTCATCGCCGGGGCGATCAGCCAGCAGGTACGACTGCTGGAAGACAGGCTCGGCGTGAAGCTCTTCGAGCGGCTGGCACGACAGGTGATCCTGACGCAGGCCGGCAAGGACTATCTCGGGCCCGTCCGCGACGCCTTCCGCCGCATCACCGAAGCGACAGTCGAGCTCAAGGCGGAAGGCATCACCACCGTCCTGCATGTCGGCGTGCATCCCGGCATTGACCTGGAGGCGCTGCGCGAGCGCCTCGATCAATTCCGGCGACGGCAGCCGGAGGTCACGTTACGGATCAGCCAGCCCGCGGGACTGCTCGAGCTGCTCGAGGGCAAGGTCGACGTGGCGATCGAGCGCAGCCCGCGCCGTCATCCGGGCTATCGCTGCGATCCGCTGGACGATGGCTCCCTGATCGGCCCGGTCGGCACGGCCGATTGTCCCGAGGTCGACGCCTTGCGGGCCTGTTTCCTGTCCGTCAGCCCGCCGGCCGCGGCGCCACGTCGAGCCGCACAATCGCGCCTTCCAGCCTAGGGCTGGCTGCCGGGTAGAGCTTCATCACCAGCGGATCGTGGCCGGGGATGATGTGGTCGGATGATTCGGCCAGGCGCTCGATCTTGCGATAGGCCTGGACCATGTCGTCGAGCCGGTAGGCGATGGTGAACAGGCGGTTCTTCTGGAAATGCTCGTAGTAGTGGCTGGCATCCGAAGCCAGGACCATCCAGCCGCGCGAAGTGTGCACGCGCACCACCTGCAACCCGGCGGTGTGGCCACCCATGTGGTGGACGGTGATGCCCGGCGCGATCTCGCCCTCGCCGTCGTGGAATTCCACCCGGCCCTTGAAGTTGAGCCGCACCATGCCGACGACGTCATCGGGCTCGAAGCCGCCGCCGAAGAACGGATAGCGCATGTGCCGGCCGGTGGCGTACTGCATCTCCTTGTCCTGGAGATGGAAGCGCGCCGCCGGCAGCTTGTGGGCGTTGCCCACGTGGTCGTAATGCAGGTGGGTGAGGATGGCGTCCTTGACCTCCGCCGGGCGGATGTCGAGCTGGGTGAGGCTGTCGATTGGGCAGCGCAGGAACTCGCGCTTGCGCTGGGCGGCCATCTCTGCGGTGTAGCCCAGGTCGACCACGATCTCGCGGCCGGCCCCCCTGATCACCCAGACGAAGTAGTCCATGGGCATCGGCCCATCGTGCGGGTCGCCGCCGATGAAGTGCTCGGCCCGCGTGCCGTCGCGCGTGGCGTAGCGGATGGCGTAGACCTCGTAAGTGGGTAGAGCGGCCATGTCCTCCCCGTCGGCTTTGCTCCGATCATAGACCAGCGATAAGGTGGCGCGCCAACAGGGAGAGTGCAGCGATGGCGGGTCAGACAATCGGCTTTATCGGGCTGGGTCGGATGGGCGGCCCCATGGCGGGGCGGCTGCTCGATGCTGGCCACACGCTGCATCTCTACGACACCAGCAAGAAGGCGCTGGAGCCGCTGCTGGCGCGCGGCGTCACCAGCCATAGCTCGCCGGCGGGCGTCGCTGCGGTGGCGCCGCTGGTCCTGCTGAGCCTGCCCACGCCGGATATCGTCCAGGCCGTGGCGCTGGGCGAGCAGGGGCTGGCGCAGGGCAAGGTGGTCAAGACAGTGATCGATCTCTCGACCACCGGCCCGCGTGTCGCCGCCATTGTCGCGGCCGGGCTAGCGGAGAAGAAGATCGGCTGGGTCGACGCGCCGGTGAGCGGCGGCGTGCCCGGGGCCAGGGCCGGGACGCTGTCCGTCATGGTCTCCTGCCCGAAGGCCACCTACACGGCGGTGGAACCGATCCTCAAGACCTTCGGCAAGCTGTTCTTCTGCGGCGAGAAGCCGGGCCTGGGCCAGTCGGCGAAGCTGGCCAACAACCTGCTGGGGGCGGCGGCCATCGCCGTCTCGGCCGAGGCCATGGCCATGGCGGTCAAGGCCGGGCTCGACGCCCAGGTGATGCTCGACATCATCAATGTCAGCAGCGGCCGCAACAGCGCCACGCTCGACAAGTTCCCCAAGTCGATCCTCACCGGAAAATTCGACTGGGGCTTCTCCACCGGCCTGTCCTACAAGGACGTGCGGCTGTGCGTCGACGAGGCCGAGGCGCTGGGCGTGCCCATGGTGATCGGCGCCGCGGTGCGCCAGATCCTGGCCATCACCCACGCCAAGTACGGGCCGGATTCGGATTTCACCGAGATGGCGCGGCTGGTCGAGGAATGGGCTGGGGTCGAGATCCGGAGCAAGGGATGATCATCGGCAACCAGCAGGAGCTGACCGAGCAGGTGCTGCGCGTGATGGCGCAGACGGAGGATCCGCGCCTGCGTGAGATCATGACGGCCCTGGTCAAGCATCTGCACAGTTTTGTGCGCGAGGTGAAGCTGACCGAGGAGGAGTTCCGCACGGCGGCGGCGATCATCGCACGCATGGGCCACCTCACCACCGATACGCATAACGAGGTGATCCTGATGGCGGGATCGCTGGGCGTGTCCTCGCTGGTCTGCCTGCTCAACAACGGCAATAACGGCACGACCGAGACCTCGCAGAACCTGCTCGGCCCGTTCTGGCGGCTGAACTCGCCGCGCCTGGAGAACGGCGCCTCGATCGTGCGCTCGCCCACGCCGGGCCCGGCGCTGTTCATGACGGCGCGGGTGGTGGACCAGAAGAAGAAGCCGGTGGCCGGCGCCGAGGTCGATATCTGGCAGTCGGCGCCGACCGGCTATTACGAGAACCAGGACGAGAGCCAGGTCGACATGAACCTGCGCGGCAAGTTCACCACCGACACGCAAGGCCGCTTCTGGTTCCGCTCGGTGAAGCCCGCCGGTTATCCCATCCCGACCGACGGCGTGGTGGGTAACCTCCTGAAGCTGCAGAAGCGCCATCCCTACCGGCCGGCGCACGTTCACGCGCTGATCTTCAAGCCGGGCTTCAAGACGGTGATCTCGCAGGTCTATGCCGACGACGATCCCAACCTCGAGACCGACACGCAATTTGGTGTAACTCGCGCCCTCGTCGGGCGCTTCGTGCGCCATGACGCGCCAAATCCGGCCGCGCCCGATGCCGGCACGCCGTGGTATTCCCTCGACTACACCTTCATCATGGAGCCGGGGGAGGCGAAACTGCCCCGCCCGCCGATCAAATAGCCCCGATCCGATGAAAACCCGAAAGAAGAAGCGCGGGGCCCCGCAGCGCACCAACGATCCCGAGCGCACCAAGCGCGACATCGTCGCGGTGGCAACGCACGAGATCGCCGAGAACGGCCTGAGCGGGGCGCGGGTCGACGAGATCGCCGCGCGCACCAAGACCAGCAAGCGGATGATCTACTACTACTTCGGCAGCAAGGAGGGGCTCTACCTCGCCGTGCTGGAGGACGCCTATCGCCACATCCGCAGCATCGAGGGCGAGCTCAAGGTCGATCACCTGTCCCCCGAGGAGGGGTTGGCCCAGCTCGTGCGCTCGACCTTCGACTATCACCTGGCCAATCCCGATTTCGCCCGGCTGGTGATGAACGAGAACATGCATCGCGGCGAGTTCATCGGCCAGTCGACGATCATCCAGAAGCTCAACGTGCCGGCCATCCAGTCGGTGCGCAGCCTCTACGAGCGCGGCCGCAAGGCCGGGGTGTTCCGCGACGGCGTCGATCCGGTGGAGCTGCACTGGACCATCAGCGCGCTCTGCCTGTTCAACGTCTCCAACCGCTACACGTTTTCGGTGATCTTCAAGCGCGACGTCGGTTCCGCCTCGGTGCTCGCCGCACGCCGCCAGACCGTCATCGACACGATCCTCAGCTCCGTGCGCCGGTAAACGAACGCCGGCGCGGGCCGGGTTTCGTTGACAGATTAACCGTTTGGTACATTATGGGGTCAACGCTTCCCATAAGAACCAGTGGAGGAAACATGCGCGCCGTCTCCCGCCGTTCCATCCTTGCCGCCGGCGCCGCTTCCGCCGCCGTGCTGTCGGCCCCCGCTGTGTTTAGTTCGAAGAGCTGGGCCCAGGCGAAACCAAAGCTGCGCTGCGCCGCGGTGTTCACCGAGCAGGATATCCGCGCCGAGGCGTTCAAGATGTTCGGCAAGGATCTCGGCGAGCGCTACGATATCGAGTTCTTCTTCGGCGGCACGCTGTTCAAGCAGGGCGCCGAGCTCGTCGCCATGCAGCGCGGCAACATCGAGATGTCCAATCTGGCACCCCAGGACATCTCGGGTCAGATCCCGGCCTGGTCGATCCTGACCTCGGCCTACATATTCCGCGATGTCGATCATCTGAATAAGGTATTCAACGGCCCGGTCGGCGCCGAATTCAAGAAGTCGGCGCGCGACCAGCTCGGCGTGCACATCCTCACCCCGGTCTATTTCGGCACGCGCCAGGTCAACCTGCGCTCGACCAAGAAGATCAGTACCCCGGCCGACATGGCGGGTACCAAGCTGCGCATGCCGCCGGGCGAGGCCTGGCAGCTGCTGGGCGAGGCGATGGGGGCCAACCCGACGCCGGTGGCCTTCGCCGAGCTCTACACCGCCCTGCAGTCGGGCGCGGTGGATGGCCAGGACAATCCGCTGCCCACCAGCCGCACCATGAAGTTCCATGAGGTGACCAAGCAGTTCATCCTGACCAACCACCTCGTTGGCTACAACGTGCTGGCGGTCACCACCAAGGTCTGGGACGTGATGCCGGCGGCGCAGCAGCAGGCCTTCCAGGCTTCGGTGGAGAAGGCGATGGCCTGGAACACGGCCAAGCACCTGGAGCAGGAGAAGGAGATGGTGGACTTCTTCAAGGCGCAGGGGCTGGAGGTCTACGCGCCCAACGTCGCGGCCTTCCGCGAGGCCGCCCAGAAGAAGTACCTCGCCTCCAGCCTCGCCAAGGACTGGCCGCCGGGCATGTTGGAGCGCATCAACGCGGTTCGTTGATCCGCGTCGCCGTTGACGTTAATCCCCGTCCGCGGGGGCCACGTTGACAAACTAACCATTTAGTACATTATGCCGGCAACACCGAATCAAAAACCGTCAACGAACCATCCAGGAGGAACCATGCGCTCATTCACCCGTCGATCCGTGCTGGCCGCCGGCGCCGCGTCCGCGGCCCTGCTGTCCGCTCCCGCCGTGTTCGCCCAGGCGAAGCCGAAGCTGCGCTTCACCACCGTGGCCACCGAGCAGGACATCCGCGCCGAATCGTTCAAGGCCTTCGGCGAGGCGGTCAAGGACCGCTATGACTTCGAGGCGTTCTTCGGCGGCAACCTGTTCAAGCAGGGGACGGAGCTGGTGGCCATGCAGCGCGGCAACGTCGAGATGGCCAACCTCTCGCCGCAGGACATCTCCAAGCAGATCCCGGCCTGGTCGATCCTGACCTCGGCCTACCTGTTCCGCGATGCCGATCACGTGAAGAAGACCTTCGACGGTCCGGTCGGCGCCGAGTTCAAGAAGATGGCGCGCGACCAGCTCGGCGTGCACATCCTCACCCCGGTCTATTTCGGCACCCGCCAGGTCAACCTGCGCTCGACCAAGAAGATCAACACGCCCGCGGACATGGCGGGCACCAAGCTGCGCATGCCGCCGGGCGAGGCCTGGCAGCTGCTGGGCGAGGCGATGGGCGCCAACCCGACGCCGGTGGCCTTCGCCGAGCTCTACACTGCGCTCCAGTCGGGCGCGGTCGACGGCCAGGACAATCCGCTGCCGACCAGCCGCACCATGAAGTTCCACGAGGTGACCAAGCAGTTCGTGCTCACCAACCATCTCGTCGGCTATGACTGCTTCTCGGTCTCGACCAAGATCTGGGACGCCATGTCGCCGGCCCAGCAGCAGGCCTTCCAGGCGGCGGCCGACCGGTCGATCGCCGTGAGCACGGCCAAGCACCTGGCGCAGGAGAAGGAGATGGTCGACTTCTTCAAGGCGCAGGGTCTGGAAGTCTACTCGCCCAATGTTGCGGCCTTCCGCGAGAGCGCCCAGAAGAAGTACCTGGCCTCGGCCCTGGCCAAGGACTGGCCGAAGGGCATGCTTGAGCGTATCAACGCGGTCCAGTAAGGACCGCCGCTTTCGGCCGGCCGGTCCCCGCAGGGGCCGGCCGGTTTCCTATCGGGAACAGGTATGCACGCGACTCTGATCACGGCCGGACGATGGCTGCGCCGGCGGGCGGAGAACATTGCCGCCCTGCTGCTGGGCACGATGTTCATCGCCTTCCTGGTGCAGATCGTCTTCCGCTACGTCTTCAACTGGCCGGCGGGCTGGGCCTTCGAGCTCACCATCATCTGCTGGCTGTGGGGCGTGCTCTTCGGTGCGGCCTTCATCGTCGATGAAAAGGACGAGATCCGTTTCGACGTGATCTACGGCTCCGTGCGTCCGGGCGTGCGCCGGATGATGGTGATCGTCGGCGGCCTGGCGCTGCTGGCCCTTTACGGCATGTCGCTCCCGGCGGTCTACGAGTACGTCGCTTTCATGAAGGTCGAGCGCACGGCCTATCTGAAGATCCCGTTCAACTGGCTGTACTCGGTCTACGTCATCTTCGCGGTGGCGATTCTCGTGCGTTATGTCTGGCTGGTCTGGCGGGCGGTGCGTGGCGAAACGAGCACCACGCAGGGAAGCTCCGCGTTATGAATCTGACCAGCCCTTTCGCGCTCACCGTCTGGGCGATCGTCGCGCTGTCGTTCCTCGGCCTGCCCATCGGCCATTCCATGATTGCGGCCTCGATCCTCTACCTGTTCCTTGCCGGGCAGGATATGGGCCTGGCCGCCGAGCAGCTGCTCAACGGCCTTTACAACAGCTACGTGCTGCTCGCCGTGCCGCTGTTCCTGTTCGCGGCCGAGCTGATGAGCATCGGCAGCATGTCGGACCGGCTGCTGCGCTTCTGCAACGCGCTGGTCGGCCGCTTCCGCGGCGGCCTGGCGCAGGTCAACATCGTCCAGAGCGTGATCTTTGCCGGCATCTCGGGCTCGGCCATCGCCGACGTGGCCGGCACGGGCCGGGTGATCATCGACATGATGACCCGCAACGGGCGTTACACCGTGAGCTACGCCGCCGCGGTCACCGCCGCCTCGGCGGTCATCGGCCCGATCATCCCGCCCTCGATCCCGATGGTGCTCTACGCTCTCGTCTCCGACGCCTCGATCGGCTACCTGTTCCTCGGCGGCGTCATCCCCGGCCTGATCATGGCCGGGGCGCAGATGGCCGTGATCGGCATTCAGGCCAAGCAGCGTAACTTTCCCGTCGAGGAGGCGGTGCCGCTGCGCCAGTGGCCGGCGCTCATCGTCGAAGCCTTTCCGGCGCTGATGATGCCGGTGATCCTGCTGGGCGGTATCCGAATTGGCGTCACCACGCCGACCGAGGCGGCCGCCATCGCCGCGGCCTATGCCTACCTGATCTCGCTTTTCCTCTATCGCAGCATCACGGCGCGACAGACCTACGACGCCGTGCTGGGCAGCGCGCGCGCCACCGCCTCGATCGGCATGCTGATCGCCGGGGCGCTCGCCTTCAATTACGTGGTGACGATCGAGAACATCCCGCGGACCGTGCAGACGATGCTCAGCGCCTACGACCTGACGCCGGCGATGTTCCTGCTCGCGGTCAACATCATCCTACTGGTCCTCGGCTGCCTGCTCGAGGGCAGCACCATCCTGCTGGTCATCGTGCCCATCCTCGTGCCGACCGCGCAGGCGCTGGGCATCGACCTCGTGCATTTCGGCGTGGTCGTGGTGTTCAACATCATGATCGGACTGGTGACGCCGCCCTACGGTCTGCTGCTGTTCATCGTCTCGCGGATCTCCGGCGCCTCGTTCAGCGCCGTAACGCGCGATACGATGCCCTTCGTCGTGGCGATGATCGTGGCGCTGGCTATCATCACCTATATCCCCGAGACCGTGCTGTGGATCCCGCGCGCGTCCGGCTACAAGGGCTGAGATGAAACCGATCTACATCCTCAACGGTCCCAACCTCAATCGCCTGGGCACCCGCGAGCCGGAGATCTACGGCACCACGACCCTGGCCGAGATCGAGGCCATGTGCCGCGAGGCGGCGGGCGGCCAGCCACTCAAGTTCCTCCAGTCCAATCACGAGGGGCAGATCGTGGAGTGGATCCACGAAGCCATCGACGGCGGCAGCGGCATTATCATCAACCCGGCCGCGCTGTCGTTCACCTCGATCGCCGTGCTCGACGCGCTGAAGATGTTCAAGGGGCCGATCATCGAGTTGCACATCTCCAACATCCACGCGCGCGATGAGGCGCATCGCCACTCCCGCATCTCGGCGGGCGTGACCGCGGTCATCGCCGGTCTGGGAGCGAAGGGCTATCCGGTCGCGGTGCGTGCTTTGCTCGACAGGCTCAAATGACGACGATCGACCGAGTTCCGGCAGCCTCCGTGTTTGCGCCCGTCGTCGCGCCGACGGTGCTGCTCGGCCTGATCGGCGCTGGAATCCAGCTTTCGCGTACTCCCCGCATGCACGAGGCGGAGGCCGCGGCGCAGGGGCTGCGGCTCGTCTATCGGCTTATCGATCTCGATGTCCTGGGCGTCGGGCCCGAGGCGCTTGCCGATCTTCTGGCATCGGCGCAGGCGGCGGGCTTCGCCGGGCTCAATATCACCTATCCCTGCAAGCAGGCGGCGATCCCGCTGCTCGACGACCTGTCGGACGATGCGCGGGCGCTGGGTGCGGTCAACACCATCGTCTTCCACGGGGGCAAGCGTATCGGACATAACACCGACTGGTGGGGATTCGCCGAAAGCTTCAAACGCGGCCTGCCGGAGGCGCGGATGAAGCGCGTGACGCAGCTCGGCGCCGGCGGGGCGGGGTCGGCCGTCGCCCACGCCCTGCTGACACTCGGTGCGGAACGACTGACCATCGTCGATACGGATGGCGGCAAGGCAGAGGCGCTGGCGCGGTCACTGCGCCAGCGCTTTGGCGCGGACCGCGTGGCGGCATCGCCTGATGTCGCGGCCGCGATGACGGAGACCGATGGCCTGGTCAATACGACGCCCGTGGGCATGGCCAAGCATCCGGGCTTGCCGCTGCCGGTGGCGCTACTCGGTCGCGCCCTGTGGGTCAGCGATATCGTCTATTTTCCCCTGGAGACGGCGCTGCTGCGGGCCGCCCGCCTGCTGGGCTGCCGAACCCTCGATGGCGGCGGCATGGCGGTATTCCAGGCGGTGGAAGCGTTCCGTCTGTTCACCGGCCGCCTCCCGGATGCGGACCGCATGACGGCGGAGTTCGCGGCACAGGGAGTGTAGGTCCCGAACTGGAGGACGATGACGGTGCTGCATACGCCGAGAAACCCGCCTCTAGACAGCGTCGCGCTGGCCCGGCGTCTCGGCGAGTTTCTCGACGGCATCGCTGACACTATCCGCCGCTTGCGCCGGCTGGCGCAGGACATCAGCGGACAGAGTGAAGCCATGAATGCACAAACCGGAACGGAGGCGGCATGCGAAAAGCCATCGCAACGGTCTCGCTGAGCGGCACCTTGGACGAGAAGCTGGCGGCCATCGCGGCCGCCAAGTTCCGCGGTGTCGAGATTTTCGAGAACGACCTGCTGTCGTTCAACGGCAAGCCGGCTGACGTGCGACGCATGGCCGCCGATCTTGGCCTCGACATCATTGCCTTCCAGCCGTTCCGCGATTTCGAAGGCATGCCCCCCGAGCGCCGCGCCAAGGTCTTCGATCGGGCGGAGAGAAAATTCGACCTGATGCAGGAGCTCGGCTGTGATCTGCTGCTGATCTGCTCCAATGTCTCGCCTGAATCCCTGGGCGGCATCGACCGCGCCGCCGCCGATCTGCGCGAGCTGGGCGAGCGCGCGGCCAGGCGCGGCTATCGCGTCGGTTTCGAGGCGCTGGCCTGGGGCCGCCACATCAACGACTACCGCGATTCCTGGGAGGCGGTGCGCCGCGCCGACCACAAGGCGATCGGCCTGGTGCTCGACAGTTTCCACATCCTGGTGCGCAAGTCGCCGCTGGAGGCCATCCGCTCGATCCCGCGCGACCGCATCTTCATCGTCCAGGTCGCTGATGCGCCGCTGCTCGACATGGATTACCTGTCATGGAGCCGCCATTTCCGCAACTTCCCTGGCCAGGGCGATCTGCCGCTGCTCGACTTCATGACGGCGCTGCAGGCGACCGAGTTCGAGGGCCCGCTGTCCCTCGAAATTTTCAACGACCAGTTCCGCGCCGGCTCGGCGCGCAGCGTTGCGGTCGACGGCCACCGCTCGCTGATCTATCTGCTCGACCAGCTTCGCGCCCGCACCGGCATGGCCGTGCCCGATCTGCCGCGGGTGCCGCCGCGCGCCGCCTGCCTCGGCACCGAATTCATCGAATTCGCGATCGACGAGGGAATTGCGCCACAGTTCGAAACGCTGCTGCTGGGACTGGGCTTCCACCGCGCCGGCCTGCATCGCTCGAAGTCGGTTACGCATTGGCGCCAGGGCGACATCAATCTCGTGGTGAACACGGAGAAGGAGGGCTTCGCCCATTCCTTCAATATCACCCACGGCACCGCGGTCTGCGCGCTGGCCCTGCGGGTCGAAGACGCCGCCGCGACCATCGACCGGGCGACGCGGCTGCTCGATCAGCCGTTCCACCAGGCGGTCGGCCCGGGCGAGCTCGATATCCCGGCGGTGCGCGGCCTCGGCGGCAGTCTGGTCTATTTCGTCGACGCCAAGAGCCCGCTCGGCAAGCTCTGGGATATCGATTTCGAGAAGACGGGCGAGGGCGGCGCCGGTGCCGGTCTGACGGTCATCGACCATATCTCCCAGTCCATGCATTACGAGGAGATGCTGACCTGGCTGCTCTTCTATAACTCGCTGCTCGACGTGGCAAAGGCGCCGGAGCAGGAGATCGTCGATCCCGGCGGGCTGGTCAAAAGCCAGGTCGTGCAGTCCGCTGACGGCAGCCTGCGCCTGGTGCTCAATGCCTCGCAGAGCCAGCGCACCCTGTCGTCGCGCTTCCTGTCGGAGACCTTCGGCTCGGGCGTCCAGCACATCGCCTTCGCGACCGACAACCTGCTGGAGACGGTCAAGCATCTGCGCGCCAGGGGCGTGAAGCTGCTGCCAGTGCCGGAAAACTACTACGACGACCTGGAAGCCAAGATCGACATTCCAGCCGAGCAGCTTGCAGTATTCAGGGCCAACAGCATCCTTTACGACCGGGATGGCAGCGCCGAGTATTTCCAGGCCTACACCGAGACGTTCGACGGCCGCTTCTTCTTCGAAATCGTCGAGCGTCGCGGCTACCGCGGCTTCGGCGCGGGCAACGCCGCCATCCGCCTGGCGGCGCAGGCCCGCCAGGTGAAGGAAGCCGAGGTCCTCAGCCGCTAGCGCTTATCGGCTGGCGCCGTCACTTCCACTTCGCTTCCCAGAAGCGCGGCAGCTCGTCGGGATACGGCGTGAAATCGAGATCCGGCGTGAAGGCGTAGTAGACCGGCAGCGAGTACATCGGCACGGAGAAGGCCTGCTCGGCGATACGCGTCAGGGCCTTCTTGTACGCTTCTTTGCGTACGTTGGGCTCAACCGAGGTGTCGCCGGTCTCCAGCAGGTCGCGCGTCTGGGCGTCGCGGGTCACATCGTCAGCCAGGAACTTGAAGTAAACCGGCGTGCTGGCCGAAACGTCGTTGACCGAGAAGGAGCCCCAGGTCTGGTGCGCGAAAGCGGCCTTGCCCTCGCGCAGCGCGTCGCGCATGGCGGCGTACTGCATGAAGCGCAGGTTGGCGCGGATGCCGACGGCGCGCAGGTAGCCGATCATCGCCTCGGTCTGGTGCCGCTCGCGATAGGCATAGAGGTCGATCTCGAAGCCGTTGGGAAAGCCGGCCTCGGCGAGAAGCTGCTTGGCCTTGGTCGGGTTGTAGTCGTAGCGCTGCGCGCCTTCATCGGTGCAGCCGAACTGCGTGGGGAAGCACTGCGAGTGCAGGACTCGTGCGCCTTCGCCGACCACTGCGTTCAGCATGGCGTTGCGGTCGAAGGCATGGGCGATGGCCTGGCGCACCCGGATATCCTTGAGCTGCGGCGCGGACGTGTTGTCGCGCGTGGCGAGCGTCAGAAAGACGATCCGCATGGTCTCGCCGCTTGCCACCTTGATGGTCGGCACGCTGCGCATCTGCCGCGCCTGGTCCGGCGGCACGTTGAAGATCCAGTCGAGGCCGCCGGCCATCAGCTCGGCGACCTGGGTGTTGTTGTCGGGGATCAGGCGCAGCTCCAGCCGCTGGATGGTCGGCTGCGGGCGGGGGCTTTCCTTGAAGTAGTCGGCATTGCGCTCGAAGCGTACGAGACGGCCCGGCTGGTGCTCGGTCACCTTGTAGGGACCCGTACCCACCGGCTTCTCGTTCATGCCCTTGGGCCCGACCTTCTCGTAATACTCGTTCGGATACATCACCACCGGGCCGGCGAGATATTCGAGCGCCGCGGGAAAAGGCTGTTTGAGGTTGATGCGGACTTTGTAGGGCCCGAGCTTCTCCGCCTTGGCGATCCAGTTGACGTTGGTCTGGGTAATGACCTTGTTCTCGGGATTCGAGACATAGTTCAGCGTGTAGACGACATCGTCGGCGTCGAATGCTTCGCCGTTGTGGAACTTCACCCCCTGGCGGAGATCGAACTCCAGCGTCTTGGTGTCGACCCATTTCCAGGCCGTGGCCAGCGACGGCTTGTATTCGTTGGTCTTGGGATCGCGCGAGACCAGATGGTCCCAGACATGGTGCGCGATGATCACGCCGATGCGCACGTTGTTGAAATAGGCGTCGATGTTCTCCGGCACCTGGTCGGCGGCGAACTTGATGATGTTGTCGCGCTTGCCCGCTTCGGCCGGAGCGGTGCCCAGACAAAGGGCTGTCGTCAGCCCGGCGGCCAGGACCGGAATCGTGAACGCGCGCATGAAGCTCTCCCCTGTTTTTCCGGAGCCGGATATGCCGGCTGTTGCTCGAAGCTTGGCGTCCGGGGAAGGGGGTGTCAATCGGGGCCGCCGGATTGACACCCAAAGGGACTGGCAGCGAGTGGCAGGGTAAGCATGCCGTAGCGTCGCACACGGTTGTCGATGAACATGTCGCGAGGCGTCACCGGCGCGAGAGTGCGGTGGTATTAGTTATATTTTTTATATAAAGATTTTCAGGGTTGGCCGCGTCAAGCGCGCGATCCGCGGGGCAGACGGACGTGAAGAGCTAGCGCGCTGCCTGGAGGCGCCGCCACCAGACGATGCCGACCCGCAAAGCCAGGAGCACCGCCCAGGTGCCGAGGAAGTTGCCCACGGCTTTGGTGGCGAAGCGCAGCATGAAACCGGTGTTGTCGGTCTCGAAATAGAGATGGGCGAGCGAGCTGGCAAAGGCCGAGGTCACGGCGCAGGCGAAAGCCAGCAGCGGGATGTGCCAACCCTTGAGCTCGGCAAGGCTCTTGCCGATGCCAAGAGAGCGCTGCATGGCCATAATGGTAAGCAGCGGCATGAAGCCGCTGATCAGCGCCAGGGTGAAGTTGACCGGCCCGGGAGGGCCGACCACGCTGAGCGTGGCGATGAAGGCGCCGAGCGAGACGCCCAGCGCTCCCCAGAGGCGAAGCGCCAGGATGATGAGCAGCCGCATCCCGGCGGGGAGGTAGATAATGTTGGCGTCGAGCAACGCCATGGCAAACGGGAAAAACAGCTGATTCAGATGCCAAACGGCCAGCCAGAGAGCAGCGCTGATTCCGACCAGCGCGAGATTGGTTTGGACCTGTTTCACCGGCGTAGCTTGGCGGCCTGACCCACTGGCTATTTGCGGCGCATTTCCGACGAGAGTGCCGCGGAGATGCGATTATAGATGCTGATGGCCCTCGGTGTCAGGCGGGCAAATTTTCGGCGATTGTCCTTGGCATCGATGTCCAGCTTGACCAAGCCGGCCGCGATCAATTCGCCGAGACGCTTGTGCAGCGTGGCCGGCGAGCCAAGCTTGTGCAGGCCCATGATCTCCACCACGCTCAGCGGATAGCGCACGGACTGGTTGGTGGCGATATGGTCCAGCAGCTGGCGCCCCATGAGGCTGAGATCGGTGAATTCGGTGGTCTCCTCGACCGCCATCATCATCCGCTTGATGCGAAAGACGACTTCGCTCAGATCACCTTTTTCTGCCATGAGACCCCCTGCGGATCTTTGCTTTGTGGTGCGCGTTGACGCGGTTCATTTCTTATTCGAACAGCCGATTCGCCCGGCCCGATCCGGACAAAAACCATCCTATATTTGATAACGGTTAATGACAATCCGGCCTAAAGGGCCGGGTCGGGCCCGCCGCCGATCCGCCGGCCGGGGCTAGCCGCCGCCCTCGGTCTCGGGCACGCCCTGGGCGCCGCGCAGGTCCGCCCCTTCGAAATCGGCGCCGCGCGTGTCGGCCCGGGTGAAGATCGCATCCTGCAGATTGGCGTTCTTGAAATTGGCCCCGGTCAGGGTGGCGTTGGAGAAATTGGCGCTGGGCAGCTTGGCGCGCCGCATATCCACGCCGTTGAGGTTGGCGTTGGTCAGCCGGGCATGCTCGAAATTCGCCGGCCAGAGATGGGTCGAGGAGCCCATGATGTCGACCGGGCTGGCCCGCGCGCCGACCAGCCGGGCGCCGGCGAGATTGGCGCGCCGGAAGCTCGCGCCGCGCAGGTCGGCATGCGCGAGGTCGGCGTCGCGCAGGTCGGCATAGCTGAGATCGGCCATCAACAGGTTGGCTTTCGACAGGTTGCAGCCGCGCAGGATGGCGAGCTCGAGGCTCGCCGCCGAGAGGTTGGCGCCTTCGAGGTTCTGCTTGGACAGGTCATAGCGGGCGAGCTCGGCTCGTTTGCCGTTCTTGCCCGAGGAGTGGATCCACTGCGCGTGCTGGACCAGCACCTCGCGCAAGGGCGCGCCCAGCGTGTCGAGGCTCTTGGGCAGCTGGGCCTTGGTGAAATCGGACTTCGTCTGGTCGAGATCGTCGAGCATCGCCCCGGCGAGGTCGGCACCGTCGAGCTTCGTGCCGTGCATGATGGCGCGGGCGAGGATGGCGCCGTGGAAGATGGCGCCGGTGAGGTTCGCCTCGGTCAGGTCGGCGCCTTCGAGGATCGAACCCGTCAGGTTGGACTGGCTGAGGTCGGTCTTCTGCAGCTTGGCGTTGCGCAGGATGGCATCGGTCAGGTCCGACTGCATGATGAAGGCATTCGACAGCTTGGCGCTCGTCAGGTCGGCGCCGCGGATCACGGCGCTGCCGAGATCGGTGACGTTCATGTCGAAGGTCATCATGGCGAGGTTGCCGCGGCGGTCTGATTTGAGCAGCACGCCCGCGCGCAGGTCACATTCCTGCATCTCGCAGTCGGTGAGGATGGCGCCGCGGATGCAGGCGCCGCGCATGTCGGCGCGCGACAGGTTGGCGCCAGTGAGGTCGCTGGCGCGTAGGTCGGCGGCGAACAGGTTGGCGGCGGTCAGCTTGGTGCCGCGCAGATTGGCGTGCTGCATGCGGCAGCCGCTGAAATCCGCATCGGACAGGTCGTGCCCGGCGAGGTCCTTGTGCGACAGGTTGGTGAAGGAGAGCGTGGCGCGCTTGCCGCCGTGGCGACCCTCGCGGAACATCTTGTGCAGGCGGATGACCTCGTCCAGGGCCTGCTGCGTGATGTCCTTCCAGCCGGAGGCGAACTCACTGGGGAACTCGCTATCGTTCATTCCTTCTCCCTGCCCCCGACTTCGCCCGACAGGCGATCTAAGCACAACTCCCTGATTCCGGCAAAAAATCTGGCTTGGCTGAGAATACGGCATACATTTCTACTAACTCCAAAGGGAGCAAGGCGGTGTGCGCAAACGCACATGGCGCGTTGTTGCACGCGTGATACCCACAAGGCGCAATTGTCATAGTGTCGGCGCGGTCGTAGCGTCGGTCTGCTGTCGTACACACTGTCGAGGAGTGTGCGCATGGAAGATCCCCAGGAGCAGGCCGGCCGCTGGCGCCTTCGCGCTGACGAGATCCGCGCCATCGCCCGCTCGATGCGTCGATCGTTCGCCCGCTGCAGTCTTCTCGATGTCGCCGAGCAGTGGGACCGGATGGCCGAGAACGCCGAGCGCCGCGCCGGGGTGACCGGGCCCGCCCGAGAGGCGGCGGCCGAAGTCGAGGACCGCGCCTGAGGGCATCCCTGTCGAGGTAGCAGTAAACCGTTAAGCCCATTAGGATAGCGTGGCTATTCCGATGGGCTTTTTTCTCCGCAATTTCCTACGCTCTCGCCGCCGCGTTGCTACGTGGCTGGCTCTCGTCGCCCTGCTGTTGCAGGCGGCGGTGGCGGGCTTTCACCTGCCGCTGGCCGAGGCCGCGGGGCAACCGGTGCATCATGCCTCGGCCGACTGCCCGGCGCCGGCACGCGACGGCGCCACGGATCCCGCCGCGCCGGCCCATGCGCGCGAGCATTGTCCGTTCTGCCTGACTTTGCAGGGCGCCAAGCTGCTGCCGCCCACGGTCTGCCTGGTCCTCCCGCCCGCCGCTGTTACGCGGCGGCTCGGCCCGCCGCCCTCCGATCTCACGCCTGCCGTTGCTGAACCGCCCTCCGCCCATCGGCCGCGCGGCCCGCCCCTTCCAGCCTGACGATACGCAAACCTTCCTTTCGTCAGTTTCTGGAGTTCCATCCATGTCTCTTTCGCGTTTCGGCGCGGCCTCGGCCGTTGCCGGTCTCTTGTTCGTCGCTGCTCCCGCCCAGTCGCACATCACCTTCGAAGGCGGGTCAGCACCGGCCGGCGGCACGGCCAAGCTCGTCCTGCGCATCCCACACGGCTGCGACGGGGCGGCCACCACCCGTATCCGCATGCGCATCCCGGAAGGCGTGATCGGGGTGAAGCCGCAGCCCAAGCCAGGCTGGGAGCTCACCACCACCATCGGCAAGCTCGACAAGCCCCATGACGCCGGCCACGGCCGCACGGTGACCGAAGGCGTCACCGAGGTGTCGTGGAGCGCCGGCAAGCTGGCGGACGAGCACTACGATGAGTTCGTCCTGCGGGTGCAGCTGCCGGATCGCGCCGGCGCGGTGCTCTACTTCCCCATCGTGCAGGATTGCGAGAAGGGGGTGCATCGCTGGATCGAAATCCCGGCCGCCGGCAAAAAGGCCGACGACTACAAGGAGCCCGCACCCGGGATCACGCTCACACCGCGTCGCTGATCCTGGCGTCAGGCGCCATGCCGCGCCTTCTGGCCGTCATCGCGTGCGTCCTGGCCTCCGGTCAGGCCTGGGCGCACGCGGTGCTGCTCGACACCGCGCCGCCCGACGGCGCCGTGCTCGCCCAGCCGCCGGCCGCCATCGTGCTGCGTTTCAACGAGCCGGTGGCGCCGGTGGGCCTGCGCGTGGTCGATGCCGCCGGCCGCGATCTCGTCGCCGCCGGCGCGGCACGCAGCCAGGATCGCGAACTGCGCCTCGATCTGCCCGCACTCGCCGCAGGCGGCTACGTGGTCTCGTGGCGCGTGGTTTCCGCCGACTCGCACCCCATCGGCGGCGCCTTTGTCTTCAGCGTCGGCAACGCGGTGCCGGGAGCGCCAGTGGTCGCGCCTGACGACGCGGAGCGCGAAGCCGCTTGGACCGCTGCCCTGATCATCACCCGCGTGGTGCTCTACGTCGCCCTTCTCTTTGCGGCGGGCGGGGCTCTCGTCGGAGCGCTGGTGCTGGCGCCCCTGCGTATCGAGCCGCGTTTCGCGCGCGGGGGCCGGCGCACCGCCGTCGGGCTGGCGGCCGGCGCCGCTCTGCTGGCCATCGGCTTCAAGGGCGGCCAGCTCGGCGCC
>JALHMR010000024.1 GCA_022843945.1 Rhodospirillaceae bacterium
GGTTCGGGCAGTCCTTCGCCGTCATCGCGCGCCTCGTCGTCACCGCCCGAACGCTCGCCCTCCGCGGGCAGCGGCAGCGGTGGCGGCAGCAGTTCAGGAGGCGGCGGTGCTGAATCCTCGGGCAGTGGCGCCGGTTCGCCGCCGGCCCGCGGCCGTCCGTCGGCGAGTGCAGCGAGTGGGGGCGGCGGCGAGCAGCAGCCGCAGCGCCAACGCCAGCCGCCGCCGCAGCGCACGCCGCCAAACGAGCCGCCGCCGCCAGATTCGGACTGCCCGACGGCGCCGCCGGAGGGCCGTGTGGTCTTCATCTTCGACGGTTCGATCAGCATGGGCCTGCCGCTCGGCCTCGATCCGGCGGAGGAGGACAGGCTCGACGAAGGCACGCGCCGCAAGGATCCCGAGGCGCGCCGCGAGTATCGCGAGCTGCTCTGGGAGCCCGGCCCCAAGCGCATGGGCCGCGCCCAGGACGCCTTTGCCGAGGCGAGCAGGGATCTACCCGAGCCGGTCGAGCTCGGTCTCGTGGTCTTCCAGGAATGCCGCGACATCCGCCAGGTCGGCATCTTCGACGCCGGAAGGCGGGGCAGCGCTATCGACTACGTGCGCAAGATGATCCCGCACGGCCGCACGCCGCTCGCCCAGAGCCTGATGGTGGCGCAGGAGATGCTCGGCGATAAACCCTCGTCGATCGTGCTGCTCACCGACGGACGCGAGTTCTGCAGCGGCGATCCGTGCGCCGTCGCCGAGCAAGTCAAGAAGACCAGGCCTGGCACGCCGATCCACATCATCGACATCGCCGGCCAGGGCCGCACCGAATGCGTGGCCGAGATCACCGGCGGGCGCAGCTACGCGCCGGCCGAGACCGAGGACCTCACGAAAGTGATCCGCGCCGCCTTCCGCGGGGCGGCGGCGCACTGCCCCGAATAGCCCCTGATCAGGTCAGAGGAATCCCGTCGACATGCGTCTTGAAGCCCGGGCGCTGCTTGAAGCGCGCCAGGAGCTTCTCGACGTTGGGCAGGGCCGGCCGTTCGATCGGCAGCTTGTACCAGCGGCAGACATAGACCCCGAGCGGGATGTCGCCGACGGTGAAGGACGATCCCGTCACGTAGTCGCGGCCGTTGAGATGCTTGTCGAGAAGGGTCAGCGCCGCGGCCGACTTTGTCCGGCTATCCTCGATTACCTTCATGTCGCGTTTCTCGGGCGGCGTGCGCACCAGTCCCCAGAAGACGTCGCGCATGGCAGGGCCGAGCACGGTGAGCAGCCAGTCCATCCAGCGCTCGGCATCGGCGCGGGCCTTCAGCTCGGTCGGCAGCAGCCCGCCCTTGTCGTGCTTGGCCGCGAGGTAGCGCACGATCGAGTTCGATTCCCAGAGGACGAAGCCGTCGTCGTCGATCGTCGGCACGACCGAGTTGGGGTTCATCTTCACGTACCAGTCCTCTTTGGTCTTGCCGAACTGGCCGCCGACATCCTCGCGGGTGTGCGGGATATCGACATCGCCGATGATCCACATGACCTTCTGCACGTTGATCGAGTTGGCGCGACCATAGACCTTGAGCATCGGCGGGTTCCTCTATTCCTGGTGAGCTGTCTTGGCGTCGTAGGGATGCACGTCGCGCCAGTGGCGCGCAATATCGGCGCGCCGAGCCACCCAGACATTCTTGTGGTTCTGCACGTAGTCGAGAAAGCGGGCGAGCGCCGCCGCCCGGCCCGGCCGGCCGACCAGCCGGCAATGCAGGCCGACCGACATCATCTTGGGCGCCGTCTCTCCCTCGCGGTAGAGCGTGTCGAAGGCGTCGCGCAGGTAGGTGAAGAAATCGTCGCCCTGGTTGAAGCCCTGGGCGGTGCCGAACTTCATGTCGTTGTTGTCGAGAGTGTAGGGGATGACCAGGTGCCCCTTGCCGCCGACGTTCAGCCAATAGGGCAGGTCGTCGTTGTAGGCATCCGAGTCATAGAGGAAGCCGCCTTCCTCGACGACCAGCTTGCGGGTGTTTGAGCTGAGACGCCCCGTGTACCAGCCGACCGGACGCTCGCCGCAGACCTGCTTGATGGTGTCGATCGCCAGCTTCATCTGCCGCCGCTCCTCGGCGATGCCCATCTTCTGGTAGTCGATCCATCGCCAGCCGTGGCTGGCGATCTCGTGCCCCGCCTCGGCCATGGCTTTCGCCGCCTCGGAATTGCGCATCACCGCCATGCCCACGGCATAGGAGGTGAACGGCAGGTGGCGCTCGCCGAACAGGCGCATGATGCGCCAGAAGCCGGCCCGCATGCCGTACTCGTAGACGGACTCGACACTCTCGTCGCGCTTGCCCTGGCGGGGCGTCAGGCCGACGACCTCGTAGAGATAGACCTCGGATTCCTTGTCGCCGTGCAGGACCGAGCGCTCGCCGCCCTCCTCGAAATTGAGCACGAAAGACACCGCGACGCGCGCCTCGCCCGGCCAGCGCGGATGCGGCGGCTGGGCGCCGTAACCTTTGAGGTCGCGCGGATAGGCCGTCTGCTTTTTGGCCATGCTGCGGATCAGCCCATGACCTGCGCGGCGAGGCGCATCAGCATCGCATCGGTCCCCGGGCCGCCGAGCAGCGACAGGCCGACCGGCGCGCCGTCGACCGTCCCGGCCGGGACGGTGATCTGCGGCAGCCGGGCGAGGCCGGAGGGGCAGCACAGGACATGCGAGCGGAAGCGCGCCGCCTCGTGGTTCTCGCGGTCGGCGCGCTTGGGCGCGGGGCCGGGGGCGGTGGGGAAGCAGAGCACCACGCCGTCGGCCAGCAGAGCGGTCAGGTGCCTGGTCGCCGCCTCGCGTCGCGGCAGGGCGGCGTTGTAGTCGGCGTCGCTGATCTTGCTGGCGATGTCGAAGCGCTTGGCCACATCGATGCCAAAGCGCGGCTTGTGGGCGGTGATCCACGGTCCCTGCGCCCGCCAGGCTTCGTGCGCCATCAAGGTGCGGAAATCCTGCGCCCAATCCTCGAGCGAGCCGGGGCAGGCCTTCACCGTCTCCAGCCTGCCCATGCGGCCGGCGAACTTCTCGGCCAGCGGCATGACCTGGGCGACCGTGCTGGTGTCGGCGCTGGCCGCGACGTCCTCGGCCCAGATCAGGCGCTTGGCCGCCGCCGGCTCTCCAGTTTCGCGCAGCAGCACCCGGCCGACCCGCTCGAAGGTCACGGCGTCGCGCGCGAAATGGCCGACCGTGTCGAAGCTGGCCGAAAGCGGCACCACGCCGTCGAGCGGGATGCGCCCGTGGGTCGGCCGCAGGCCATAGAGACCGCAATAGCTGCCCGGGATACGGACCGAGCCGCCGGTATCGGAGCCCAGCGCCGTATCGCAGAGCTTGCCGGCCACCGCCGCGGCCGAGCCGCAGGACGAACCGCCGGGCACCCGGTCGGGGGCCGCCGGGTTGATCGGCATGCCGTAATGGATGTTGTCGCCGGCCATGCCGAAGGCCATCTCGACCGTAATGGCGCGCCCGACCAGCGTGGCCCCGCCAGCGAGCAGCGCCTGCACGGCCCAGGCATGCCGGGCCGCCGGCTTCTGCAGGCTGAGGTAGTCGGGATTGCCGGCCCCCGTGCGCTGGCCCTCGATATCGTAAAGATCCTTGGCGCCGAAGGTCAGGCCCGACAGCGGCCCGCCCTCCTTGCCCTCGATGCGGAAGGCGGGGCCGGGCATCCAGGCGCCGAAGGTCTCGCGGGCGGTAGCGTCGTTCATTCAGTGTCTCCCTCGGGGTTACGGCCACGATGCCTTCCCCCGGACCCCTCCCGCAAGGGGTAGAGGCTTTTTTGTCCGCCTGCGAACGTTGGCGCCCGGAACTATCGGCGCTGCCGATCTTTCATACCCCGGGAGTTGACCGGAAACCGCCGCGTATGGGTCGTCTTGCAGCTTGGCTTCTGGCAACGGCCGTCGTGACGGTCGTGGGCTGCGCATCTCCGGACCGATGGCATTCCCTGCAGGCGGCGGAAGCGCCGCCCGGCGGCACCCTCCCCCAGACCGTGACCCTGAACGACGGCAAGGGCCAGACGCTCGATCTGCGCCTGGCGGGTGTGGTCGAGGGCGGGCAGCTGGTCTCGCGCTTCGGCATGCGCAACCATCCCATGGGCGGTGGCGGCGTCAGCCACGCCGGCATCGACATCAAGGCGCCGCGCGGCTCGCCGGTGCGACCCGCGGCGGCGGGGGTGGTGGTTGAACGCAGCTGGGGCGCCGATTTCGGACGCTATGTGCGCATCCGGCACGGCGACCGGATGGAGACCGTTTACGCGCATCTGACACGCTTCGCCAAGCCGCTGGAGATCGGGCAGGCGGTGACGCCGGACGATATCATCGGTTATCTCGGCTCGACGGGGCGCAGCACCGGCCCGCACGTGCATTTCGAGGTGCGGCGGGCGGGCAAGCCGATCGATCCTCTTCCCAAGCCGGTGCGCGCTAAGCCAGAGCGCAGATCGAAACCGGCTGCGACGAAAGCCACCGGAAGTTAAGCAGGCAAATCGCATCCCGATACCGGGCAGCGGCGGATGTCGCCGTTCGTTAACCATCGCGCGCCACTTCGGTGCGATTCCACCCATTCGCATTACCAAATTGTGGGTAACTGCCGCATCGGGTCTTGGTCCGCCGCCGAGACATGCTATTTGACGATGGCGCAGAAACAATCGGTTAACGACCTGTTGAATAAACTGTGTGTCGACGCGAATCGACGCGGTCGTTAACGGCACCGTGCCTCGGCGAGAGTGGCTGCTCTCCAGTTGGCACGGATCGCGCAAGCTCTGATTCAAAGAGGCGCGAGGTCGGCAGGGCAACAAGGTGTTCGGGGGCACAGCGTATGGCGGGCGAGCAGTTCGAGATTCAGGTCTGTCGGGGCGGCCGGTGGCTGATCGAAGGGGTCAGCACCAATGAGAAAGAGGCGATAGAGGACGCCCGGCGTCGCGTCGGGCAGTCCGGGGTCGAAAGCGTCAAGGTCCTCAAGGAGGCGCGGAGCCGCTTCGGCCAGCCCACCGTCGTCTTCGAGCAGAAGGGGCGGACGGCGGACGGCGAGGTCATCACCCTCGCCTCGATCGAAGCCACCCCGGAGCGCTGCGAAAAGCCCAACGATCTGTTCCGCGGCGACGCGCGCCAGGCGATGGCCAAGCTGTTCAAGAACTACTCCTCGAAGATGAACATCACCGTCAGCGAGGTGCTTTACAACGCCCGCGAGCTCAAGCGCGTGATGGAGAAGGACAACCTCGTCAACTCGGCGGTCTCGCGGGTGGCGAGCCTGCAGTCGTCAGGCGAAAGCGCGCAGGCGGCCAAGGCCCGGCGCGATGGTCTCTTCACCATGCTCGACCAGGTGCTGGCCAAGGCCTATGCGGCCGAGAAGGCCGATCTGCCGTCGATCAATGCCGTCGGCTTTGCCGCGCTGGAGGAGGCCGTGGCCCTGCACGCCCCCGATCCGGACGAGGCGGAATATCTCAAGCGCGTGGCCATCAGCCGCGAGCTGATCGACGAGCGCAGCTTCCTCGGCAAGCTCGACAACGCCATCCGCTGGGTCGAAGGTGCGGCTCCCGACATCGCGGTGAGTGCCCTCGACGATTTCATCGCCGACGCGCTCAACGACGCGGACCTTGTGCAGGACCTGCTCGGCCCCCGCGAAAACCTGCTGGCGGCGATCCTCGCCATGCTCGATCTGCTCGATGGCCAGATGGCCCTGGCCAAGGGCCAGGAGGAGCAGCGCAAGGAGGTCAACGCCACCGGCGAACGGCTCAACAAGCTGATCGGCGCCTCGCGCCTGCCGGGCGCGGTCGAGGTTCTGTCCGAGCGTATCCGCTCGATGGTGGCCAGCAAGAATCCGCTGGTTCGCGACGGCACGCCGGACAAGGAAAAGGCGGCGCTCAGCGCCCTGGTTGAGCGCCTGGTGCCGGCCGAAGGGCCGGTGCGGGCGAGCGCGGAGCTGCTGGACGGGCTGATCGAGCGCGGCGCGCGCATGCTGAACATGGGCGGTGCCGCCGGCCGCAACGAGGCGCTGGCCTACATCTCCAATCTTCTGCCCGATCCGCCGCGCCGGCTGCGTTTCCTGATCGCCGTCTATGAATCCAGCCTGCGTGAGCCGCTTGAGGCGAGGCTCGACGAGCTGATGAAGATCTGGATCGCCGAGGTGCCGACGGCCGCCACGGTCCATCCGGCGAGCAAGAACCCCGCCCTGATCATGCGCGCGGTGACCAACCTGTTCTACCGGGTCCGGGACTCCCAGCTGGCCGGCGAGATCAAGGGCCACCTGACCGGCCATCTCGACACCGTGCTCCACAAATACATCGTGCAGGCGCAGATCCTGGAGAAGATCGACGATCCGGCAAAGCCCCTGCGCCAGCGCGCCCGCATGCTGATGAGCATGTGCCTGCCCGACATGCTGCCCCCGGGCAAGGCGGTCGAGGCGGCGCGACCACGCGTCGTGACCTACCTGCGCCAGCCCAATTTCACCCTCGAGGTGGTTGCCGACATCACCGATCCGACGGAAAAGGAAAAGGCGCTACGCGAGCTCTTTGACCTGATGCGCAAGGCGGGATTCAAGTAGCGCGTAGTTAGTCGCGCAGCGTTGACGAGAGAACGTTGTCACCCGGGATCGCGCCGCGCTGGAGCGCGGCTTGTCCGGGATGACGGTGTCCTTTGAGGCAAGGTTCCGGCACTCCCTCCTTGCCCGTCAATTGCCGGCTTGGCGGCTGCGTGCCGCTCCCCTATGTTCCGGCGGCCATCCGATCGGAGTTCCATGGCCGCCAACTCGCTTCTGCGCCCGCCGCTCAAGGTGGTGAATATCGGGCTCGCCGGATTCGCCCGCGATCTCGAGGCGCGGGGCGTGCCGGTGGCCGAGGTCGAGTGGACCCCACCGGCGCGCGGTGACGCGCGGGCGGCCGCTCTGCTCGCCAGGCTCTACGCCTCCGACGTGGTCGAAGCCGCCAACCAGGAGGCGCTGGGGCGCTTCCTCAAGGCCGAGCCGGTACTGGTCGACGTGCGCCCCGCCTCCGAGGTGATCAAGGGCCTCACGGACCGCATGATCCTGCATGCCGGTCCGCCGATCGGCTGGGAGCGGATGTGCGGGCCGCTGCGCGGCGCCATCCAGGGCGCCATCGTGCTCGAAGGCTGGGCGCCCGATCTGGCCGCCGCCGAGAAACTCGCCGCCTCGGGCGGCATCGCCTTCGAGCCCAACCACCACCACGACGCGGTCGGGCCGATGACCGGCATGATCACCCGCTCGATGCCGGTGATGATCGTCGAGAACCGGACGTTCGGAAACCGCGCTTTCTGCCCGCTCAACGAGGGCCTGGGCAAGGTGATGCGCTTCGGCGGCAACGATGCCGAGGTGCTGAAACGCCTGCGCTGGCTTGAATCGACGCTTGGCCCGGCGCTGGCCGGGGCCTTGCGCAAATCCGGCGGCCTGGCGCTCAAGCCGATCATCGCCCGCGGGCTGTCGATGGGCGACGAGATGCATCAGCGCAACGTCGCCTGTTCCAGCCTGTTCATCCGCCAGATGGCGCCCTGGCTGGCGCGCGCGGTGGCTGAGTCGGAGACGCTGGCCAAGGTCTGCGAGTTCATTGGCGCCAACGACCAGTTCTTCCTCAACATCGCCATGGCCATGGGCAAGGCCATCGCCGACCCGGCCAAGGGCCTCGCCGGCTCGACCTTGGTCACCGCCATGTGTCGCAACGGCACCGATTTCGGCATCCGCGTCGCCGGGACAGGCGAGCGCTGGTTCACCGCCCCGGTCGAGCAGCCCAAGGGTCTCTACTTCCCCGGCTATAGCGAGAAAGACGCTAATCCCGACATCGGCGATTCGGCCATCGTCGAGACCATCGGCCTGGGCGGCTTCGCCATGGCCGCTTCGCCGGCGGTCGCCGGGTTCGTGGGCGCGGGTTCCGCGGCGGAGGCGCTCAACTACACCCGCGCCATGTACGACATCACCCTCGGCCGCAATCCCGACTGGACCATGCCCGGTCTGGACTTCGCCGGCGTGCCGACCGGCATCGACGTGCGCAAGGTGGTGGAGACCGGTATCGCGCCGACCATCAACACGGGCATCGCGCATCGCCTGCCGGGTATCGGCCAGGTCGGGGCGGGCACGGTGAAGGCGCCGCTCGCCTGTTTCGAGCAGGCGCTGGCGGCGATGGCCGAGCAGATGGGGGTCGCCTAGTGGCCCACGTCGCCAATCGCATACGCCGCGGCTTCTATCTCGACAGTGTCGCCCTGATGCGCCTGTCGCAGATCGTGGCGGCGCTGCCCGGCGTGACCAACGCCGCGCTGATGATCGGCAGTGTCTCCAACCGCGGCATCCTGAAAGAGGCGGGCCTGCTGGCCGCCGGCAACGAGGCCGGGGCCAATGACCTGATCATCGCCGCCGCCGCCGGCTCCGACAAGGAGGCCAATGACGCGGTGGCCCGCGCCGAGCAGCTTCTCGACCAGCCGCAGGGCGGCGGCGCTGTGGCCGGCACGCGGCGCCCGCGTTCAACCGGGGCGGCCGCCAGGGAGCTGGGCGGCGCCAACCTGGCGATCGTTTCCGTGCCGGGCGAGTTCGCGGCCGGCGAGGCGCGCAAGGCGCTGGCGCTCGGTCTCAACGTCCTCATCTTCAGCGACAACGTCTCTTACGAGGACGAGCGCTCGCTGAAGGAGGAGGCGGGCCGGCGCGGCCTGCTGGTCATGGGGCCGGATTGCGGCACGGCGCTGATCGGCGGCGTGCCCATCGCTTTCGCCAACCTGGTGCCCACGGGCGACATCGGCATCGTCGCCGCCTCGGGCACGGGCCTGCAGGAAGTCTCGACCCTGATCGCACGCGGCGGCGGGGGCGTGTCGCACGGCATCGGCACCGGCGGGCGCGACCTGTCGGAAAAAATTGGCGCGCTGACCACGCTGGCCGCCATCGAGGCGCTCGACGCCGACGACGGTACGAAGCGCATCGTGCTCATCTCCAAGCCGCCGGCCGCATCGGTGGCGCAGGCGGTGATGGCGCGCGTCGCCAGGAGCAAAAAGCCCTTCGTCGTCTGCTTCCTCGGCGCCAGGGATCTCCAGCTGCCGGCCAACGCCAGCCTGGCGCCGACCTTGGCCGCGGCGGCGCAGGCCGCCCTGGGCGGCAAGCCGGCGGCCGGCGCTCTGGACATTCCGTCGGTCGCGGCGGCGGCACGACGCGAATTCGACCGCCAGCGCCGCTGGATCCGCGGCGTCTATACCGGCGGCACGCTGTGCGGCGAGGCGCAGATCGTTCTGCGCGAGGCCGGTGAACGCTATTGGTCCAACGCGCCGATCCCCGGCGCCTTGCCCGAGCGCTCGGCCATGGCACACAGCCTGGTCGATTACGGCGCCGACGAATACACCCGCGGCCGGCCTCACCCGATGATCGATCCGGCCCTCCGCAACCAGGCGCTGGTCGAGGCGCTCGACGATCCGACGGCCGCCGCCGTGCTGCTCGACTGCGTCATCGGCTACGGCGCGCACGACGATCCGGCGGGCGAGGTGGCGCGGGTGATCCCGGGGGCGGCGCGCAACCGGCCCACGCTCGTGGCCTCGGTCACCGGCACCGATGCCGATCCGCAGAACCGCGCCGCGCAGGTGGAAAAGCTGAAAGAGGCCGGCGTCCTCGTCGCCGCCTCCAACGCCGAGGCGGCGGCGCTGGCGCTGGCGATCGCCCAGCCGCGCTAAAGAGGGCGCGCTAGGCGGCCAACAGCGCCGCGACCGATCCCGCCAACGCGTCCCAGCCGGAGCTGTGGCCGATGCGGTCGAGGCGGGCGACACAACCCGGCAGGGCGGTGTCGTCATCGGCGAGCGCGGCCAACGTGTCGTGCAGCGCCGCCGCACCCTCGCCGTCGGCCGCCGCCTCGAGATGGGCGAAGGAGATGTCGCTGGTGGCGCCGCGCGCCCGTGGCAGCAGCCAATGGGCCAACCGGTCCGCCAGGCCGGCGCGGTCGAACAGGCGCAGCGCGATCAGCGCCCCGCCGAGCGCGTCGTCGCCGGCCGGCGTCAGGCCCGGCCCGAGCCCGATCAGCTTTTCGAGCGCCGCTGGCGGCTCGTCGTTCGGTTGCCTCAGCCAGCCGGCCAGGAGGGCGATACCGGCAAAGGCCGCGGCTTCGAAGCGATCGGCGGGCGCGACGGAGGCGTCGCCGATCAGCGTTGGAATCATCCGGCCGAGGCCGCGTGCCGGCAACGCGGCGAGACGCTGGAGTCCTTGTTTCACGTCAGCCGGATTCACGGGCCCGGCCGGTCGCGCGCCGCGCCAGTCGGCGGCAGCGCCCGCCTCGATGACCAGGTCACCGACCGACAGGGTCCGTGCGCGCCATGCCGTGCGGGTGCCGGGCGCCACCGCGCTCTCCGGCCAGTCAGTGCAGAGGCCATTGAGCGGCCCCGCGCCCAGGCCCATGCCGCCGAGGCAGGCGATGCGACCTTCGTCGTCGCGCAGGTAGAGGCTGCGCTGGAACACGGCGATCACCGTCGCCTCGCGCCCGGCCTCGATCAGCCGCCGCACCCGGGACCCGACGGTCACCAGCACGGCCCCGCGCTCAGCCATGATCGTCAGGCATGGTCGTCGGCGACGATGTGGGTGCCGGTCTCGCCGCGCAGCGCCGGCAGCGCCTCGTTGAGATGCGCGATGATGCAGCGCTTGCCGCCCATCTCGAGGAAGCGGATGGCGGCGTCGACCTTGGGACCCATGCTGCCGGGCGGGAACTGGCCGGCCGCGTGCAAGGCCTTGAGCTCCGACACCGTGACGCGATCGAGGTCGCGCTGCTGGGGTGTGCCGTAATCGACGGCGACGCGCGACACGGCGGTCAGGATCATCATGTCGTCGATGCCCAGCACGCGGGCCATATGCGCCGAGGTCAGGTCCTTGTCGATCACCGCTTCGATGCCACGGCGCGTGCCGTCGGGCTGGCGCACCACCGGGATGCCGCCGCCGCCGCCGGCGATGACCACGGCGCCGTGCTTGGCCAGCGCCCGGACCAGGGAAATGTCGACGATGTGCTTGGGGCGCGGCGAGGGGACGACATGGCGCCAGCCCCGGCCTTTCTCTTCCCGCATCTCCCAGCCCAGCTCGGCGGCCAGCGCCTTTGCCTCCGCCTCGTCATAGGCCGCGCCGATCGGCTTGGTCGGATTCTGGAATGCCGGATCCTGGGGATCGACCTCGACCTGGGTCAGCAGGCAGACGACGTGGCGCTTGTTGCCGACCTTGCGCAGCGCGTTCTCCAGCGCCTGCATGAGGAGATACGCGATGCCGCCCTGGCTGTGCGCGACGCAGATATCGAGCGACATCGGTTCGACGCGATGGCGGGCCAGCGCCTGGCGCAGATGAATCTTGCCGACGACCGGTCCGTTGCCATGCGTGACGATCAGCTCGCTGCCCAGCGCCATGATCGGTACCAGGGCACGGCCCGTGGCCATGGCGATGTCGATCTGCTCTTCGGGCGTGCCGCGGATGTTGTCCGGATGGATCGCATTGCCGCCGATGGCGATCAGCAATCGTTCAGGTATCGCGCGGGAATCGTTCATCGTTCGAGGTAGGCGTGAAGAGCCGGCAACGGGCCGTCTTGCTCACATTGCCTTGCCTGATTCGCATGCAAGACACGCGACGCCGTGCCGTTGCAGGCTCGGCTCCGCTGCCGTCTGGGCAGCGACGCGAATTTTTCAAAAACTATCCACATATCCACATGATTAACGTTAATGCGCGACCTTTGAATCATGCTTATGAGCCTTGAAGCAGAGGAATTATCCCGCACTCTAGGACGATCGTTACGCCATGGGGAAGACCATCCCATACCCCACGATCCCGCCTTGACCCTGTTGCTACCGACTCCGCATTATCACGATACAGCGCCTGCGAAGGCTGGGGTCAGCCGTCGCGACGCAACGTTGGTACGGATTGCGCGGGGCGACAACAAGAAGAAGAACAGTATGCGCCTGCCGTGATCTGGGGTTTGGGTCGTCAGGGGGGTTCTTGCAGCGCATCTCACACTTGGTCGGACGTGTGTTCCGGCAGCGCGAGATCATCCTGCGTTCGGGAACGAACGTGCGTTACGTCGTGCTGTCGTCGACGCTGCAGCGCGCCGTGGCGGCCGCCGGTCTTGGCATGCTTGTCGCCGGCGCCTGGACGATGGCCGGCCATCACCGGGCCTGGACGCTGGTCGATCTCAAGAGTCACGAAGTGGCGCGGGTCGAGGAGGCGTATCGCCTGGCCATCGACAGTCTCGGCGCCGCGGTCGACGGCGCGACCGAGGCCGGCCGGGCCGAAGGCGCCTCGGCCATCCTGGCCCTCGTGGCCCAGAATGAAAGCCTGCAGCGCCACCTCACCGAGGTCGAGCGGCGGCTGCTCTCGGCGGAAACCGAGCGCGAACGCGCCTCGGCCAACCATGAAAATCTCGTGGAGCGTCTGCGGCTGCTCGATCGCCAGGTGCGGCAGCACGCTTCGAAGAACGTCGAGCTCGGCGCCGTCGTCACCAGCCTCGAGCAGGGCCTGACCGATGCCATGGCCGAGCGCGGCCGTCTCGCGGTCGAGCGCGATCGGCTGGCCCGCGAGCGCAACGCGCTGCGCGCCGAGATCCAGGAGCTCGAGCGTCGCCAGGGTACGCTGACGGTCACCCACGAACAGACCATTGCCCAGCTCTCCGAGCGCACCCAGGCTGGCATCGACGGCCTGAAGCGCGTTATCGCGCGCACCGGCCTTGATCCCGACCGTGTCCTCGCGGCGCAGACGCCCGGCGGACAGGGCGGCCCTCTGGTGCCGGCGGTCGGCCCGGACAAAGTCCACGCCAATCTCGTCGGTCTCGGCTCGCAGATCGGCAGGCTCGAGGAAATGCGCCGGCTGCTGCGAGCCTTGCCCGTTGGAGCGCCGCTCGAAAGTTTCAATCTGATGAGCAACTTCGGCGTGCGCCGGGATCCCTTCACCGGCCAGCTCGCCATGCATAGCGGGATGGACCTTTCGGCGCCGGCGCGTACACCTGTACATTCGACCGGCGGCGGTACGGTGGTATCGGCAGGATGGAACGGGGAGTTCGGCAATCTGATCGAGATCGATCACGGCTACGGCCTGGTCACGCGCTACGGACATCTGTCACGGATTCATGTTAAGGTCGGGCAGCGGGTGGCCCAGCACCAGCCGATCGGCCTTGTTGGCTCGACCGGGCGGAGCACCGGGCCGCACGTGCATTACGAGATCTTGATCGAAGGCAAGAATCTCAACCCCGCCAAATTCCTGGAGGCAGCGAGATATGTTTCGAAAAGCCAATAGAAACGGGGCGCGCGAACATACCGACGGCTCGGGGAGACAAGGCATGCCCACCATCATCGGAGCGGACTTCCGCGTCAAAGGCGACATCTCGTGCGAGGGCGACATCCAGCTCGAAGGCACCGTCGACGGGAACGTGAAGAGCCTGCGACTGACGGTCGGTGAGAGCGGCGCCGTGCACGGCGACGTCAATGCCGAATCTGTCCGGGTGCAGGGCAAGATCGTCGGCACGATCCGCGCCAAGAGTGTCGAGCTCGCAGGCAGCGGTCACGTCACGGGCGACATCCTGCACGAGACGCTGACCGTCGATAACGGTGCTTTCCTCAACGGCCATTGCCGCCGCCTGACGGCCGCGGAGATTCTCGCCGAAGCTGAAGCCCGCGACAGGGCCAAGGACAAGGTTGAAGACGCGAAGACCGAAGACAAGAAGCCCGAGGAGAAAAAGGACATCAAGGCGGATCTGCTGGTCGTCTCCGGCGGCCGCTGACCGAGGCGATTTCCAGCGGCGCGGGCCCTCGCGGCTCGCGCCGTTTTCTTTTTCGCGCCGCTTGTCTTCGCCGGAATGCGCCGTATACGGCGCGTCTTTGTGGATAAGTGCCTGTCCGGTTGGCGTTGCACCCGGGCGACAGGGCTCGTAGGCTTGTTCCCGGTTCGTTGCCGCGCGAGGGGGTGACGATGCAAGACGCTCAAGATCAGGCCGACCGCTGGCGCCTGCGCGCCGAGGAAATCCGCCGTATCGCCGCGAGTATGACGCGCTCGTCCGCGAAGTGGGCCTTGCTCGATCTCGCCGACCAGTGGGACGAGATGGCGAGCCGCGCCGAAGTCCGGGCCGCCCGCCACGATCCGTCGCTCCGCACGCGCGCTCCGGGAACCTTGAGCCGCCACTAGCCGCCTTCGGATGTTGGCCTTGCAGGATTGTCGTTCTCGGGCTTAGGTGCCGTCCAGGAGCGCCGCCCGTACTCGCGCGGCGCCAACGCAGGTGACGGCATGACAGCGCACGGCACGGTTTCCTCGAAACGGCCCTCGATGGCGATCCGCGAGGATCGTCTCTGGCAGCGACATGTGGAGATGGCGAAGCTGGGGGCGACCGCCAAGGGCGGCGTCAACCGCCAGGCGCTCTCGGCCGAGGATATCGCCGCGCGCCGGTTGCTCGCCTCATGGGCGGGCGCCCGCGGATTCACGGTGACCACCGATCCCATCGGCAACGTCTTCGTGCGACGGGCCGGCAGCGAGGCCGATGCCGAGCCGGTGATGACCGGCTCCCACATGGACAGCCAGCCGACGGGTGGGCGTTTCGACGGTATCTACGGCGTGCTGGCCGGTTTCGAGGCGCTGGAGGCGCTGGAGGATGCGGGCATCGCCACCCGCCGCCCGGTCGAGGTCGTCGCCTGGATGAACGAGGAAGGCAGTCGCTTTCCCGTGGGCGCCATGGGCTCGGCGGTATACGCCGGTCGCCTGGCGCTCGACAAGGCGCTCGCCGTCGCCGATCCGAAGGGAGTGACCGTCGCCAGCGCGCTGGCCGAGACGCTGGCCGCCCTGCCGCTGCCGGGCGTGAAGCTCGGGGGCAAGGTCGCCGCCTATGTCGAGGCGCATATCGAGCAGGGGCCGCGGCTCGAAGCGGAGGGCCGCACCATCGGCGTGGTCACCGCCATCCAGGGCTCGCGGCGCTATGCCGTGGAGGTCGTCGGCGAGGAGGCCCATGCCGGCACCACGCCGCGCGCCGCGCGCAAGGATGCCTTGTCGAGCGCGGTCGGCATCGTCACGGCGCTGGAAAAGCTGATGGACGATCCCACCGACACCGTGCGCTTCACGGTCGGCCGCTTCGAGGTCTTCCCCGGCTCGCCCAACACGGTTCCGGGCCGGGTCTACTTCACCATCGATTTCCGTCATCCCGAGATCGCCGTTCTCGACGAGCGCGGCGGGCGCATCGCTGCGGTCGCGGCGGCCCATGCCCGTGGCTGCGCGGTCAGCGTCACGCCGCTGACCGATGTGCCGCCCTGCGTCTTCGCGCCGCGGATCATCGACCTGGTGCGCGACAGCGCGGCCCGCCTCGGCCTGCCGCACATGGACATGCCCTCGGGTGCGGGCCATGACGCGATGCACATCGCCACGCTGTGTCCCGCCGGCATGATTTTCGTGCCTTGCTTGCGCGGCATCAGCCACAACGAGGCGGAGAGCGCGACGCCCGCCGATCTGGCTGCCGGGGCGCGCGTGCTGGCCGATGTCCTGGGGGCGCTGGCGGACCGCTAGCGGGCTCAGACCTCGGTGCCGTCGCGGCGATAGATCACCCCGACGACGATAATCATGTCGACCGTCTTGCCGTCGCTGGCGAAGGGAGCGACGAGGTTCTCGGCGCTCTGGTGCTCGCGATGGCGGATCGCCAGCACCTGTCCCTTGCGATAGCTCATGACGCCGCGCTCCGCGGCGTCGGTCAGGCGCTTGTAGCCGTTCTCGGTCTTGGCGTTGCGCGGACGAACTTCGTCGTACCAGCGCCCCGTCGGATCATGGCCGTAGAGCTCGGCCTCCTTGGTGCCGACCAGCCGGTACTTGTAGCGCAGGGGCGCACGATGGACGTCGAGAAGGACGAGGCGCGGCAGGACCGCAGGAACGTCCTGGGGTCGGAAATGCTGGCGGCCGGGCATCAGCCCGGTCGGCGCGATCTTGTCGTAGTAGGCGAGCAGTTCGCGAAGGATCGGATGCCAGTTCGCCGGATCGGCGGGGCGCGGTGGGTCTTGCGAATAGTCGAGTGCCTGCAAGTCGTAATCCTCCCCGCATGCGAATCTTAGCACGAGGGGCGCGCCGGCCGTCCAGCGCGCGGGCGACCTTGGCCATAAAAAAGGGGCGGCCGTTGCCAGCCGCCCCTTGTTCGTGACTACGTTTGTGTACCAAAAGTTACATCAGCTTGCGCTCGACGGCGGGCGGCAGGAAGCTCGGGTTGAATACCTGGTCGGGCGTCAGCTTGCGCGGCAGCGCGAAGCCTTCGGTCGCCAGATCGATGTTCTTCGCCAGGCGCGCCGCATCGACGCCGCCCATGCCGCCGTTGTGAACCGCGGGCGTCATGACGAAACCCTTGATCGCCAGGTTGAGGCGCTCGAGCTCCAGCGCCTCGTTGATCAGGGGCTCGCGCTTCTTGAGGGCGGCGATGGCCGAGGCGGGGTTCTTGACCGCATCCTGCCAGGCCTTGATCGACGCCTTGACGAAGCCGGCAACCGCTTTCGGGTTGTTCTTCACCAGCTCGGGGGAGGCGATCACGGTGTTGGAATAGAGATCGAGGCCGTAGTCGCTGTACATGAAGACCTGGATGTCGCTCTCCGGCACGCCGAGGCCCTTGAGCGCCATCACCGCGGTGAAGCTGAAGGCCGAGATGGCGTCGGTCTCGTTGCGCGCCAGCATCGGCTCGCGCAGCTGCGGCGCGACGTTGGCCCACTCGACCTTGCTGGCGTCGATGCCGTTCGTCTTGGCGAACAGGTTGAACAGGCGGAAGCCGGCATCGAAGGAGGGTGCCGCGGCCTTCTTGCCCATGAGATCGGTCGGCTTGCTGATGTTCTTGCTCTTGCGCGAGAGGATGGCGAAGGGCGCCTTGTCGTAGACCATCATAACGGCCGGGATTTCCTTGCCCGGGTTCTTGGCGTTGAACTCGATCAGGGCGTTGAGGTCGCCGAAGCCGATATCGTAGACGCCGCTGGCCACGCGGCCGATCGTGTCGGCCGAGCCGCGGCCGGCATCGAGCGCCGTCAGGTTGAGGCCCTCGGCCTTGTAGTAGCCCTTCTCATCGGCGAGGAAGAACGGCGCCTGCGGCCCCTGCAGCACGAAATCGAGCGAGAACTTGATATTCGTTTGCGCGACGGCGGGCGTGATAGCCGCCAGGCCGAGCGCGGCCGCGGCCGTCAGGCCGAGCGAGATCTTCGACAGTCGAGACATTGAATTCTCCCGGTTGAATGCTTTAGCCGCGTGGCGCGGCGAGACCCCAGAGGCGCTGTTCGATACGCCGGTGACTAAAGTATCCGGGCGGACAAGAAGCCAAGTCAAATGCTGGCCCTCGCCTGTGGATAACTCGCGCGGCTAGGGCGAAAATCCAAGCAACTTCCGGGCCATGCGTGCGAAACGCGAGTGGGCTCCCTGAGGGGCGCCGCTCAAAGTCTGGTTTTCGACTTCGGCCGGGTCAAGCCTGTCTCGCTGACAACAGCGTGAAGAATGCCGGAAAATTCTTGGGCCAGCCGCGTCACCGGACGATGCCGGGGATGCAGTATTCGGGCGACGATCTGGGTGGCGGGTTTGAGCGGACGCAGGACAAGGTCACGGCTATTCGCGCCGAGCAAGGCAAAGTCATCCAGTAGCGCCACCCCCGCTGCCGCGCGGACAAGGGAAAGGGCTATGACGGTTTGGGTCACCTCGATCGCCAGGCGCAGCGGCACATTGGCCTCGGAAAACGCCCGTACAACCTGGACCCCGAGGGGCAGGTGAGGGCTCAAACCGATCAGGGGCTCGCCTTGCAGGTCAGCGGGCCGGAGCTCTGCTTTTCTGGCCAAGGGGTGTTTCTTCGGCAGAACGCAGGCAAGTCTCACCGCGCAGAGTTCCGACATCACTACATCGGAGTGAGTCATCGGGCCAATGATGAGGCCGAGATCGGCTCTCTGATCGGCAACCAGATTGGCGCTCTCATGAGCGCTCACGGCTAGCATTCGTACCGATACACCGGTGCGGGCAGCCCGGAAGCGTTGGATGGCTGCCGGCAGCAGGACATTTGCCAGCGCCGGGATCGTAGCGATCGTTAACAAGCCGGATCGGCCGGATTTCAACCCGTCGGCCAGCCGGAGCACCGAATCAATCGCGGCGAACGCGCCAATGGTTTCGGGGAAAAGTGCTTTCGCTTCGGTCGTCGGGATCAACCGCTTCTTCTGGCGAACAAACAGCGGAAAGCCGAGACGCTGCTCCGCCTGTTTGATCAGCCGGCTCGCGGCCGGTTGCGAAATCCTTAGCTGATTTGCCGCGCCCGTAATGGAACCAAGCTCCATCACGCGCCGGAAAACGTCCATCTCCCGCAGGCTCAGCATCGGTCATAACCTGAAAGCATGAAGTCAGAAGAAACAAGCATTTGAATATATGAACAGGCCGGGCGCAAATGTTAAGTAACGAAGAAGGAAACGCCCGTGAAGATTGTCGAGATTCGCGGCTTCCAGGTCGGCTTTACACCCGCCGTCGCGCTGGGGAACGCGAGAACCTTCATCCGCCGCCGGGATTTCCTGCTGCTGCAGGTCATCGCCGATAACGGCATGGCCGGCTGGGGTGAGGTCTTCTCGTCGCCGCATGCGGCCGGAGCGCTCATCCAGGCGCGCCTCGCATCATTGATCTTGAACGAGTCACCGCTGCACTACCGCCGGCTCTGGGACCGGATGATGGGGACGCTCGGCTATGATCGCCGGGGAGTCGCCATGATGGCCGTTTCCGCGATCGATATGGCGCTCCACGACATGGCCGCGAGGGCCCAGGGTATCAGTGTGGCCTCCCTGCTGGGCGGCGCCTTGCGAGACCGGGTCTTGGCCTATGCCAGTGGGCCGTTCATTGCGGCGGGGGCTTCGCCTTACGCGCACTACGAGGGTGAGGTCGAGAATTACCTCGCGAAGGGCTATCGCGCGATCAAGCCGCGAGCGGGTGTCGAGCCTAAGTCCGATGGGCGAATGGCCGGCGCCGTGCGCAAGCAGATCGGCGCCGATATGGGCCTGATGATCGACATGAATCAGGGCTATTCGGCCCGCGCGGCGATCGCCTCGGCCCGTCGCATGGAAGAGGCTGATCTCCTGTGGATTGAGGAGCCGGTGGGGCCGGAGGATATCGGTGGCTACCAGACCGTCGCGGCGGCCGTGCCGATGGCGGTTGCGGGCGGAGAGGCGCTCGGAAGCCTTGCCGCCTTTCGCGACTTCCTCGCGGCAAAGACCTTCTCGGTGCTCCAACCCGACCTGACCGTATGCGGCGGCTATACCGGCTTTGCCAAAATCGCAGCACTTGCCGAAGCCTACGATCTGCCGGTGATGCCGCACGCGTTCGGTACCATCGTCAACCAAAGGGCGGCCCTGCAGATGGCTGCCCTTCTGCCGGCCCACAAAGGAGGCGGACCCGCCGCTTACCCCTATGTCGAGATCGATGGAACGGAGAACCCGCTCCTCGCGATTGCTGGCGAGATCAGCCTTGAGCAGGACGGCACGATCGCCATCCCGGACGAGCCAGGGACGGGTCTTGACCTCGATGCCGAACGACTTAAGCCCTGGATCACACAGACCTGGCGTTGTGTCGCCGATGACAGCGGCGAGAAGATAAAGCTATGGAGGAAACAATGAACGCTCTTACCCGGCGCGGCTTTCTGTTGTCCGCCGCAGCAGGTAGTGCCGCCGCGGCCCTCTATGCGCGGCCCGGTTTCGCCGCCGAGTGGCCCGAGCGACCCGTGACCATCGTGGTCCCGTTCCCGCCCGGCGGCAGCAACGACGTCATCGCGCGACTGTTCGCCCAGGTATTCTCGGAGAAATTCGGCAAGTCCTTTGTCGTGGAGAACCGTCCGGGTGCCAACGGCAACATCGGCGCCAATGCCGTGGCGCGCGCGGCCCCCGACGGTCACACGCTTCTGCTCTCCGGCAACGGCCAGAACGCGATGAACCACGGCCTCTTTGCCAAAATGCCCTACGATTCGCGGACGGATTTCACGCATATCGGCCAGATGGGCGCGATCTCGAATGCCCTTCTGGTCTCGCCGGGTTTCCCGGCGCAGACCTTCAAGGCCTATCTGGATCTGGCGAAGTCGAAGCCCGAGGCGGTGGCGTGTGCGAGCCCCGGCAACGGCTCGTCACCGCACATGGCGATGGCCATGCTGCAGCACGCTGTGGGGATGAAGCTTCTCCATATCCCGTATCGCGGCGCCTCGCCGGCGATCACCGATGCGCTGGGCGGCCAGGTGCCGTCGATCATGATCAACGTCGATATCCCGCTGCCGCATGTGCGGGCCGGGAAGCTCAATGTCCTCGCGGTCACGAGCCCGGAGCGCAATCCCCTCTATCCCGACGCGCCGACCGTCGCCGAGTCCGGCTTCCCCGGCTTCTCCGCGACCGGCTGGATGGGGCTTTCCGGTCCCGCCGGCCTGCCGGCCGACATCGTCACGCGCTTGAACAGGGCGATCAACGACACGCTGGACGATCCGAAGATCAAGGAGCGCTACGCCGCCGGCGGTTATGTCCGCGTCGGGGGCTCGCCGGAGCAATACGCGAGATTCATATCGTCCGAGATCGACAAGTGGACGAAGGTCGCCAAGGACACGGGGGCTTCGATCGAGTGAGCTGCAGTCATGAATAACGATGAATAACCTCACGGAGGCACGCATGCGCATCTTCAAATCTGTACTGCTGGCCATAGCCGCCGTCGTTGCCGGCGCGCCGGCCTACGCCGCCTATCCCGAGCGGCCGGTGACCGTCATCGTGCCGTTCCCGCCGGGCGGCGCCTCGGACAACACGGCGCGCATCCTGTCGATCAAGCTCAATGAATATCTGGGCCAGCCGGTGGTCATCGAGAATCGCGGCGGCGCCAATGGCGGTATCGGGGCCGGGCTGCTCGCGCGGGCGAAGCCGGACGGCTACACCATCATGGTCGGGTCCATCGGCGTCTACGCCATCAACCCGGTGCTCTACAAGGAGCTGCAGTACCACCCGCAGCGGGACTTCGACCTGCTGACGGTCGCCGTACGCACCCCCAACGTGCTGGTCACGCGCCCGAACTTCCCGGCGAAGACCGTGGCGGAGCTTGTCGACTACCTGAAGAAGAACCCCGACAAGGTCTCCTTCGCCTCGTCGGGCATCGGTTCCTCCGACCACCTCACCGCGGCGCTGCTCTGGCAGAAGACCGGGACCACCGGCGTGCACGTGCCGTACCGCGGCGGCGGGCCGGCGGTTCAGGATCTCATGGGCGGCCACGCCGATGTTTCGTTCCAGAATCTCGGGACCGTGGCCAACCACATTCGCGGCGACAAGATGAAGCTGCTGGCGGTCACCGGAGAGAAGCGCGACGCCGGTTTCGATGCGCCGACGATGGCGGAAGCGGGTGTGCGCGATCTCGTCGTCTATTCGTGGCAGGCGATCGCGGCGCCCAAGGGGTTGCCGGCCGACGTCAAGGCGAAGCTGGATTCGGCGCTGGCCTCAACGCTCAAGGACCCTGACGTCGTCAAGCGCCTGACCGACATCGGCTTCGAGATTGTCGGCAACACCAGCGCCCAGTTCGGCGAATTCCTGGCGGCCGAGCTGGCGCGCTGGAAGAGCGTGATCGAGACCGGGAAGATCACCGCCGATCCCTAGGCGGCCGGCTGCTCGGCTTCGGTCGGTCGCCCGGTGGAGCGGAGGCGTTCCCCGGGCGTCGACGCTTACAGCCGCTGACGCATCGCCTCGTCCCACTCGCAGATGGCTTTTGTCCCTTTGGCCGTCTGATCCGCGGCGAATTTCTGCTGCGCCGAATTCATCTCCTTCCAGATCTCCTGGCGGCTCTCTTCGCCTTCCGCCACGCCATGGGCCTGGGCATTGGCGAACCAGGCGTAGGAAATCGGGAGGTTCTGGGAGACGCCGACAAGGCTGTTGACGGCGCGGCGCGCCAGCCGCACGCCGTCCACGGTGTCGCCGGCATAAATCCGTCCGAGCTTGAACATGGCGGGTCCGTACCCTTGCGCCGCCGAGGCGCAGAGCCAGGCGACCGACTGCTTGGTGTTGTAGAAGCCCGCCCGGTCGTCGAACCCGCAGCACAGCGCCTCGCCGACCTTGAACTGGGCTTCGGGATTCCCCTGCCGGGCCGCCGGCATGTTCTGGTCGAGCGTTACTTTGGCCGCCGCACCCCGCGCGCTTTCCGACACGGCGCTGACGCACCCCGAGGTTGCCAGTCCAGTCATCATCATCAGGATCGTCGCGTAACGCATATTGTTTCCCCAAGACAAGACAGAAAAGACTCGTGACGCATGATGCGTTATAGGTCGTTAACAAGGTATAGAAAAAAGTCGAGGGATCAACATGGGCCGCCTGACGACACATGTGCTGGATACGGCGCGCGGGGTGCCGGCCGTGGGTCTGAGTATCGAGCTCTTCTCGCTGCATGACGGCCGCACGCGGCTCAAGCAGGTGACGACCAACAAGGACGGGCGTTGCGATGCGCCGCTGCTCGAGGGAGCGGCGCTAACATCGGGGCGCTACGAGCTGGTCTTCGCGGTCGGCGAATATTTCCGCCTCGCCCGTGTGGCGACCTCGGACCCGCCCTTCCTCGACTATGTGCCGATTCAGTTCCAGGTCGCCGATCCGGCCGCGCATTACCACGTGCCGCTGCTGGTCTCGCCCTTCGGCTACACGACCTATCGCGGCAGCTAGGCGCGTAAGGTGTCGCGTAGCATCGGCGCCTCGCGGCTGTCGGGGAAGACGACCCGCTCGATGGCCTCGGCCGGCAGGCCGAGATGGTCGCTCAGCACGCCTTTCATCACCGAGCGCAGGTCGAGCGTGGGGGCGAGGTCGCGGCCCTCGTAGAGCTGATTGGCGGCGAGGCCCGGCCAGCGCGCGATCACCCGCCCGCCGGTGACCGCGCCGCCGAGCAGGAACGCCGCCCCGCCGGTGCCGTGGTCGGTACCGCCCGTACCGTTGACCGCCACGGTCCGGCCGAACTCCGTGGCCACGGCGACGACCGTGTGCCGCCAGGCCGGCCCGAGCGAGTCCTGGAGCGCCTTGAGGCCGCCGGCGAGATCGGCGAGGCGGTTGGCCAGCGGGCCGTTGAGTACGCCCTGGTTGGCGTGGGTGTCCCAGCCGCCGACCTCGAGCACGGCGACGCGCGCGCCATTCTCGGCGGCGAGCAATCGACCCGCGGCCTCAGCCACAACGCGCATCGGCTGGGGCCCGCGATTGGCGACGTAGACCTTCTCGCCCGACATGCGGCCTTGCGCCCGGCGCGGATCGCCCAGCGCCTCGTCGGCCATGGCCTGGGCCTGGCGGCCCTGGGCCAGGGCGGGGCCGAGAATCGCGTCACGCTCGTAGAGGGTGGCGAGACGCGACAGGAAATCGCCGTCGAGGCCCGGCATGTCGGCCGGCGCCCACGAGGCCACCGGGATATCGCCGCGCAGGATCAAGGGGATCGACTGGCCAACCGCGAGGCCCAGGCGCTCGCCGCCCAGCAGCGACAGGGCGCGGTTGAGCCAGCCATCCTTGAGCGCGCGGGCCGAGGTCACGCCGTTCTCCAGCACATCCTGCCCGTCGAAATGCGAGCGCGACCGGTAAGGCGTTGCCACGGCATGGAAAACCGTCATCTCGCCGGCGCGGTACATGGCGTGCAGGGGCGCCAGCGCCGGATGCAGGCCGAACCGCCCGTTGAGATCGAGCGCCCCGTCAGCACTGCCCGGAGCCGCCAAGGCTAAAGGCCCGCGCAGGCGGCGATAATCTGGATCGGCATAGGGCGGTACGGCAGCCAGGCCGTCGAGCGCGCCGCGCAGGATGACCACCACGAACCGCGCCTCGCCGCCGAGGCGCGCCGCAGCCAGCGACAGGCCCGGGCCGAAGAGCGGGCCACAGAGGCCGCAGCCGAGCGTCCCCCCGAGAAGCCCGCCGAGAGCGGCACGCCGCGTGATTGTCTTGCCCATGGTCAGCGCCTCTGGAATTCGGGGGCGGCGAACAGAGTCGCCACCGCCTCGCCGGCCGAGGGGGCGCGGCTGATGGCCAGCGCCGTGCTGCGCGCCGCCACCGGCTCGATGGTGCCGGCGAAAAGCTGCCGCGGCTCGCGGATCGCCGCGACGCGCAGGCCCATGGCCATCGCCCATTCGGCGCGGCGCAGGACCGCCTCGGGGCCGATCCAGCGCTCGGCCGTATCGGGCCAGCCGGCCGGCGAGGGCGCGGCGAAGGACAGCTGGCCCAGCGTGCGCAGGGTGCCGAGCATGCTCTCGCCCGCGCCGTTGAACTCGACGGCGCGCAAGGCGGCGACCACGAATTCGTGCGGCGTGCGCAGCTTGGGCAGGGCCTCGTCCCAGGCCTCCGGCTGCTCGACGATCGCCTCGCTCAGCGCCGCGAGATTGCCGTCGGTGTCGCGGAAGATCCGCGCCAGCCGCTCGATCGCCGCGGCCGGCGGATTGTCGGCGATGAAATGCCGCGCCAGCTTGGTGGCGATATGCCGCGCCGTGGCCGGGTGGCGGGCCAGCAGGGCCAGCACCTCCTCGCCTTCGTTGATCAGGCCCGGGCCGACGCGCCGACCCAGGAAGGTCTTGGCGCCTGGCTCGTGAATGCCGACCGCGAAGCGGAAATGTCCGGCCTGGGGATCCTCGGGCGGGGCCATCGTCCAGCCGGTGAGGATCTTGGCGAACTCGCGCACGTCGTCTTGCGTATAGCCGCCCTCGACGCCCAGCGTGTGCAGTTCGAGGATCTCGCGCGCCAGGTTCTCGTTGAGGCCGCGGCCGCGGCGCAGGCCGCCCGGCGAGTTGGGTCCGAAGGACTGGCCGTTGTCGAGATAGGTGAGCATCGCCGGGTGGCGGACCACAGCGGTGAGCAGGTCGAGGAAACGGCCGGCGACGTTCGGGCGGATCGCCTCGCGCTCGAAGGCGCCGGCCAGGCCGAGGACGATCGGCCGCTGCACTGACACGGTGAAGTGGTTCGACCAGAAGGCGACCAGCCGCTCACGGAACGGCATCTCGCTCTCGACATGGACACGCAGCCGCGCCGCCGCCTCCTCGCGGAAGGTCTGACGGAAGGATTCGCGAAACAGCTGCTGCACGCCGCCGTCGCCCCGCCGCTGGCGGGCGTGGAGAAAATCGGCCATCCGCGAGGGGCCCGACGGAAGGCCGGCGAAGGCCGCGGGCAGCGATGGCGGGGCGTGGATCTGCCGCTTGGCCCAGCCGACCGGGTCGCGGGCCGCGCGCTCCAGCTCGCCGGGGCGCGCGCCGAGGCCGAAGCGGTTGACGGCGATGAAGGCGGCGCGGGTCGTCACGGCGTCAGTCTAGCAAGTCAGTGCGGTGGACGGTCGCGTTCCGAGCGCGGGCGGCCAGCGGCGGCGATCTTCTGGCGCGCCGGCGGCGGCAGGGCGGCGGCGGCCTCGATCAGCGCCCCGTGCAGCGTCCGCTGGAACTCGGCGTTGCGCTCGCGCAGCTCGGTCATCGCTGCGTCGAGGGCGGGGCGATCGAACTTCTCCGCGCCCATCATCTCGATCGAACGGCGGCGCGACTCGCGCAGCTCGTTGCCCAGGGCCGTCAGCCGCGGCCGGTGGCGCTCCATCGAGGCCTCGAACAGGGCCCGGTCGTCAGCGTCGAGCGAGGCGGCCATGCGGTTCATCATCGCCTGGACCGGGCGCTCGGCGCCGCGCGGGCCGCGCTCCGCCATCACCGGCGACGGGCCGAGCCAGCGGCCGACGAACAGGCCGCCCAGGAACAGGTTGACGGCGAGCGAGGCGGTCAGCGCCAGCGCCAGCCATTTTCCCGTGCGGGTTTCGAAGCTCACCACAGCGTGTCCTCCAGGGTCGGCGTCGGCGCCAGCAGGTCGGCGGCATCGGTCGCGGCCAGGCCGGGACCGATATTGAGGCCCGACCAGCCGATCATCAGCCCGGCGACGCCGGCGGCGGCCAGCGCCGTCCAGTTCGGCCAGCCGAAACGCAGGTCAGTCTGCGGCCGGGTGACCGGCAGGGCATCCATGATGCGCGAGACCAGCGCCGCGCTTTCGCCCGAGGAGGGCAGGTTCAGCGGCGTCGCGTCGAGCAGGTCATCGATCTCCGCGGCGCGGCGCGCCAGGGCCCGGGCCTCGCTCGAGCGCGCCAGCAGCTCCGTCGCGCCGACCCGATCCTCGAGCGGCCAGCGCTCGGGGTCGGCGCCATAGGCGTCGAGCAATTCGTTGAGGCGGATGAGACTCATGGTCATGGCACGATCCGGAGCTTGGGGAGGGTGACGACGTTATCGGGAGCGAGATCGGCAAGTCCGGCGCGCAGCGTGCGGCGCGCGCGTACCAGAAGCGATTCAAGCGCGCCGACGCTGAGGCTCAGCGCCTCGGCGGCTTCGATGTTGGTCATGCCCTCCCAGTGGCAGAGCGTGAGCGCGGCCCGCTGGCGCTCGGGCAACTTGGCCAGCGCCGCCAGGACGCGGCCCTGGGTTTCGTTGCGGGCCACCGAGTCGAAGCCGCTGAGCTCGGCCGATATCACGTCGCCGGCGGCCTCGAGCGGCGCCAGGGGTGCGCGCCGGCGGCGATCGATGCACAGGTTGACGACCACCCGGGTGAACCAGGTGCTGAAGCGCGCGCCGCCCGGCGCGCTTTCGTCGCGCCAGTCCGGGGCTTTGAGCCAAGTGCGCAAAAAAGCTTCCTGCACGATCTCCTCCGCATCGCTGCGGCTGCCTGACACGCGCGTGGCCAGGGCCACGGCGCGGGGCAGGTGGCGGGCCATCAGACGCGCGAAGGCGTCCCGGTCTCCGCTTCCGGCGCGGCGCATCAAGTCGTCGTCAGATCCGTCGCGCATCGAGTGTTCCGGGTATTCCACGCCAGGGGCGGCGTTTTCCTGCGCTTGCCACGGCAACGGCCGGCGCCCACCCCTCATTCCTTAATCCCTTGATCCGACAGGGCCTATGACTGGCGTCACACTCCGACTTTGTGGTCTTACGGTACCGCGCTTTGAGCGATCCGGTTGCCATGTTAAGAAGCGCAGGACGCCCGGGGATCACCTGTCGCATGAGCCTTCAAACGCAGTATCCCCGGACGTGACAGCCTCCCGGCTCCGCGCGCGGCCATGACGTCCACGCCCGCGACCGGCCGGCCGGCGTCGTCGACCATGGCCGGCATCGTCCTTTTCCTGTCGGCCGGCGTCTGCTTCACCATCCTCGATATCATCGCCAAGTATCTCAGCCGCGACTACTCGATCGTGCAGATCGCCTGGGCGCGCTACGTCTTCGCCATCGTCGCGGTGATGGCCCTGCTGCCCAAGGCCCATCGCCGCCGGCCCTTCGTCTCGGCCAAGCCGTTGCTCCAGACGGTCCGGGCGGCGCTGCTGGTCATGGTGACCCTGATGTTCTTCCTCGCGGTCTCCTATCTGCCGCTGGCCGACGTGACCTCGGTCGGCTTTGCCACGCCGCTGATCGTCACGGCCTTGGGCGCGCTACTGCTCGGCGAGACGGTCGGGCCGCGGCGCTGGGCCGCGGTGATCATCGGCTTCTGCGGCGTGCTGATCATCGTGCGGCCGACCGGCACGATTCACTGGGCGGTGTTCGTCACCCTGGCGATGGCGACCGGCAATGCGGTGTTCCAGCTCATGACACGCGTGCTCAGCCGCCATGATTCACCGCACGTGGCCGCCTCCTATGTGGCGTTCGTCGGCGGCATCGGCCTGACACTCATCGTGCCGTTCGTCTGGAAGTCGCCTGACCTGTTCGGCTGGGTCCTGCACGTGACGATCGGCCTGACCGCCGGGGTCGGCCACTATGCGCTGGCCTCGGCCTTCAACCAGGCGCCGGCCTCGACCCTGGCCCCCTTCGCCTATATCCAGCTCATCTGGATCACCATCGGCGGGCTGCTCGTGTTCGGTGACTTTCCCGACCTGTGGACGATCATCGGCGCCGGCATCGTGGTGGCCAGCGGCATCTACATCTTCTATCGGGAAGCGAAGCGCCGGGAGCCCGGCTCCTCCTAGAGTCTGATCCAGTCAGATATCAGGCTTCTTCTTCGAGACCCCCGCCCTAGCACTCCCCGGCGGGCAGGACGGATTCCGGGACAAGAGGCCCCATAATCCGGCGCGCCAGACCGCGAACAGACAAGCGCTGGGACCGCGGCCCCACGACAAGAGCCGGCACGGCCCTAGTCTGGAGTGATGCGTGATTCGCCCGAGGCCTGGGAGAAATTTGTCGCCGATGTCGTGGCGGCAATTCCGGACCTGCGCCCCTACGACGCCCTAGGGACCCAGCTGCGACGCCAGGGCCGCGGCGGTGTCCTTGCCCGGAGTCACGGGCACGATCTCGAACTCCACGAGGTCGCTGGCTTCAGCCACCCATCTCTGCAGCAGCGTCACGTCGTCGCATTGCATGAGCTGGAAGCAGCGGCCGCAATCGGCCGTCACCCAGCTGCCGACGAACTCGAGTCCCTGCGGCAGCATCCGGCCCCGGTCGCGAAAGCGCCGGTAGACGGCCTTGACGTTCTGGTTGCGAAACGTTTCGACGACCATGAAAAGCATGCTGAACACCCCCGTGTATCGCTGATCGATTGTTCAAAATTTACACGAATTGCAAGGGGTTACGAATGGGTGAATTTAAGAAATTCTTATCCTACGTCTGTAAAAACAAAGAACACTATTCGAGTAGGAGGCAAACCATGCAGATGAAATCCTTAGTCAGTGTTCTCGCGCTGAGTGCCGCTCTGATCGCCGCGACGGGTGATTCGCGCGCCACCGCATCCGAATTGACCGGCGAAGCGATGCTCACCGCGCTCAAGAGCGGCGGCTACATCGTCTACTTCCGCCATGCCATTTCGGACACGACCCAGAACGACGCCGATCCGATCAAGATCGAGGACTGCGCCACCCAACGCAACCTGTCGGATGCCGGCCGTGCGCAGTCCAAGAAGATCGGCAGCGCCTTCCAGGCCTTCGGCATCGGCGTCGACAAGGCCCTGGCGAGCCCGTATTGCCGCACCAAGGAAACCGCCAAGCTGGCCTTCGATAAGGCAGAGCAAAGCATCGCCGGCGCGCTCTATTACAGTCTCGGCCTGTCGAAAGACGACGCGGCCAAGGCGGCTGACGATCTCAAGAAGCTCCTGGCTACGGCACCCAAGAGCGGCAGCAACACGGTCCTGGTCGGCCATACCTCGAACCTCAAGGAAGTGGCCGGCGTGTGGCCCAAGAAGGAAGGCGGCGCTTATGTCTTCCAGCCGGACGGCAACGGCGGTTTCAAGCTCGTTGGCTCGCTGGATCCGGCCGATTTCGACAAGAAGCCGGCCAGCTGAGATCTGACAATCGATAATGCGCGCACCGTCGCCGGCGGAAGCCGGCGACGGTTGACTCGATAGCGGAGACAACGATGCGACTTTCCGACGTAAGCCTGCGAACGCGATTGATGGCGGGGCCGATGCTGGCCGTCGTCATCCTGCTCACCGTCTGCGTGGTCTTCCTGCAGACCTTCCACAACCAGCAGGACACCGTCGCGGAGATCAGCGAGGTCGAAATCGGCCGTTCGGTCGTCGTAACCGGCTTCCTTGCCAAGCTTTCCGAGAATCAAGGCGCGCTGTCCGACATTCTTGCCGACGCGATCAGCGGCAAGGCCAAGGAAGAGGTGATCTTCGAGAAAGGCCGCAAGACCATCGACAACGTCCGCGAGCTGGCCAAGCAGTTCTCGGAGTACCGCCCCCATTTTGCCGCCGATCCCGGCCTGCTCCAGGTTTTCGAGACGGCCGAAAAGGAAATGACCACCTATCGCGGCACCATCGTTTCCGTGGTGCAGATGGCCACCGCCGACGCGGACCTCGCGGGCGGTCAGATGCTCAAGGCGAGCGGCAGCTATATCCGCCTCGTCGGCCAGATGAGCCGCGTGCTCTCGCGGACGGACGAGAAGATCGTCGGTGAGCTGGCCGCCATGATGACCGCCTCCGAGCGGACGACGATCTACCTGACGGCAGGCGCGGCGGTGGCTCTTGTCGGGCTCCTGGCGCTGTCGTTCCTGTTCTATCGCAGCATTTCTCTCACCATCAGGCGCATCGTGGGTGTCATGGATCGCCTGGCCGGTAACGACCTTCAGGTCGAGGTCCCCAATCAGGCGCGCAAGGACGAGATTGGCGCGATCGCGCGCTCCGTCCAGGTCTTCAAGAACAACGCCCTCGAGATGCAGACGCTGCGCGCCGAGCAGTCGGCGGCGGATGCCCGCGCCGCCTCGGAAAAGAAGCAGGCCCTGCTCGATATGGGCGCCCGGCTCGAGGCGCGTGTCGGGACGATCGCCAGCACGCTATCGAGCTCGGCTGAGGAGATGCAGCGCACGGCGCAGGCGTTGCTCGACAGCGCCGAACAGACCGCCCGCCAGACCCAGGCGGCGGCACAGGCCTCGGAACAGACATCGAGCAATGTTCAGACGGTCGCTGCGGCTTCCGAGGAGCTTTCGACCTCCATCTCCGAGATCAACCAGCAGGTCACCCGGTCGGCCTCGATCTCGCAGCAGGCGAGCAACGAAGCCACCCAGACCAACACGCTGATGGAAGGCCTAAACGCGGCTGCGGTGAAGATCGGCGACGTGGTGAAGCTGATCAACGACATCGCCGGCCAGACCAACCTCCTGGCGCTCAATGCGACGATCGAGGCCGCGCGCGCCGGTGAAGCCGGCAAGGGATTTGCCGTCGTCGCCTCCGAGGTGAAGTCGCTCGCCACCCAGACGGCGAAAGCCACTGAAGACATTGCCGCCCAGGTCAACGAGATCCAGGCGTCGACCCGGTCGTCGGTCTCCGCGATACGGACGATCGGCGAGACGATCCGCTCGGTCAACGAGATCGCGACCTCCATCGCGGCTGCGATGGAGGAGCAGGGCGCCGCGACGCAGGAGATCACGCGCAATATCCAGCAGGCGTCGGTCGGCGCGGGCGAGGTCTCGAGCAATGTGCGGGCCGTCAACGAGGAGGCGGCCGGTACCGGCAGTGCGGCGCGCCAGGTCCTGGGGATGGCAGGCAGCCTCGCCGAGAACGGCGCCGCGCTGCGCACCGAGGTCGACCAGTTCCTCGCCGAGGTGCGGGCCGCCTGACAGATCGCGGGGACGTGAGTCTCCGCTCTATGGTTACGCTTGTCCGCAGATCGTTTCGGGGACACTCTGTCCCGGCAATTTGCCGGTGCCGCACTTTCGTGGCCCGCTCCTGCCGAGGACAACGATGCTTCCACGGGTTTCACACGGCCTGTTCCTGATCTTAGCCGCGGCGCTGCTGGCTCCCTCCGCGGCGTCGGCCCAGGCCAAAGAGCCGCCGTCCTGCGCCGCCATTACCTTCCGCCCGCTGACCGCCGATAGCGGCGATGGCGAGCATGATGCCGGCGTCTACAAGTGCGGTTCGGCCGGATCGTCGTGAAAGGTGTCGCCAAGGGCGGCCGGGTCGAGAACCATTTCGTGACCGTCAACAACAGCAAGCCGCCGGCCGCCGGCGCCCTGCCGGCGAGCGTCGCCGCCTGCGCGGCGGAAAAGAAGCTGCCGGCTCCGGGCCGGGCGGTGGAAATCTGCAACGGCGACCGGCTGCAGGTCCTGGTCAACCGGGCAGGCGACCGGCGCTACGTACTGCTCTACGCGCGCCAGGGCAGCCAGTGGCAGCTATGCAGCGCCGGAGCGGCCTAGAGCCCGTGAACCTGAGCCCTCCGACCTCGGCATGACCTGAACCTCCGCCCGACTCGGCGCCGCGCGTTATGCTGGCCGCTCGCATCGCGAAAGCGGAGAGGGTGGCATGTTCGGGTTCGTGTTTCGGCTGGTCGGGCGGGTTATCGGCTTTGCCTTCAAGGCAACGATCTTCGTCGTCGCCATCGCCGCGGTCGGTGTCGGGACGATGTACGCGCTGTTCGACGCGGAGCAGTACAAGCGGGTCGCCACCCAGCGCCTCGTCGACCTGACCGGCCGGGCGGTCAGCATCGGCGGCCCGGCCCAGCTGGAACTGACCCTGCCGCCGCGCATCATCCTGAACGACGTGCGCATCGGCAATGCCCGCTGGGGGACGCGGCCGGACATGGCCCGTATCCGCCGGGTGGAGATGCGCCTCAACCCGCTGCGGGCGATCGCCGGTGACAGCGGCACGACCGACGTGCGGCTGGCCGGCGTCGATCTCTACCTGGAGACCGGCCCGGCGGGCATCGGCAATTGGGAATTCGGAACAGTTCTGTCCGGCGCCGCGGCGGCCGCGACCGGTGCCCTGGCCGTGTTCGATGCGCTGGGCGTCCTGTCTCCGGTCGGGGGCTCGGTCTCGGTGTCGGACGTCAATGTGACCTTCCGCGACGGCACCTCGGGCCGTACCCAGACGGCCGGCCTGGGCAATACCGCGGTCGAGGTCGCGGGCCAGGGGGCGCGCAGCGCGGCATCGATTAATCCTTCTGTGGCGGCAATCACAGACAGGCGCGACGATCCGTGCGAGAAAGACGGGACGCTCGTCATCCGTTGACGCGAGGACTGAGCCTATGCCCGCATCCCGCCTGTTAATCATTGTTACCCAGCTCGGTCTGGCGGCGCTCGTAGCGCTGGTTACCGCGACGGCCGACGCCCAGCAGCAGCCCCGCGGCCAGGGCGGCGGGCCGGGTGGCCGCCCTCCCGCTCATCAGGGCGGCGGATCACCGGGCGCTGCTCCCGGCGGTGCCGCCCCGATGCAGCGGCAGGCCACCGAAGCCGATGCGGACTCGCTGCTGGACCAGGGCCTGATCGCCGATCCGGCGCGCATCGAGGCAGCCAAGCAGAAAGCGGCCGAAGCCCCGCCGCAGACCCAGGATCCGGCGGTTCTCGCCCGCTTCTATTTCGAACGCGGCACCGCGGCGGTCGCCGCGACCCTGCAGCGCCAGGCGCTGGAGGATTTCCGCCGTGCGGCCGATTACGCGCGCCAGGCGCCGGACCTCGACAAGAGCGCGTTCCTCATGCGCCTGTCGGCCATCGAGTCCGACAGCGGCCGGCAATCGGTTGCGGTGAAGCTCGCCGAGGAAGCCATCCAGTTGAACCCGCCGAGCATGCGCCCCCGCCTGCTCTCGTTTTACGCGACGCTGGCTCAGCGTCAGCTCGGCGCCGGCAATGTCGAGGGCGCCGACGCGGCATTGACCCAGATGCGCGCCCAGCGGCGCGAGCTCGAGAACAATCCGCGCTTCATGTCGAATCCGAATTCGAAGCGCAACCTGAATGAGTCGGTATGGGCCTCGGCGCGGGTGCTCGAGCGCAAGGGGCAGCTCACCGAAGCCGAGGCGCAGTTCCGCGAGGCGCATCGCGCGATGCTGGCGATGAACGACCCTCGGGATTCGGGCCGCCTGACCCAGGTGACCGGCGCGCTGGCCAACAACCTGCGCCTGCAGAACCGCCTGGCCGAGGCCGAGAACGAGGCGCGTGCAACCCTGGTCGAGGTGCAGCGCCGGTTCGGCGCCAGCGGTCTGCCCGTGGCCCGCTCGCTGATGAATCTCGCCGGGATCCTGATGGCGCAGGGACGGTTTGCCGAGGCCGAAGGCCTGGCGCGCCGGGCCATCACCATGCTGACGCAGCTTAATCAGGGAGTCGGCGGAGCGCGCCAGCTTCTCGCCAGTTCCCTCGCTGCCCAAGGCAAATGGACGGACGCGCATCGCGAGTTCGAAACCATGCGCACGCAGATGACGCGGGGCGGCTTCACCGACCAATACGAGAACCTGACGCGCCGCAACCCGTTGATCGGCATCGCCATGCTGCGCGCCGGCCAGCCTGCCGAGGGGTTGCAGCGGCTGCAGCGCGTCTACGAGGAGACGCGCAAGGAGCTGGGTGAGCGCCACTACGCCACGGCCGAAGCGCGCGGCTTCTATGCCATGGCGCTGGCGCAGACGGGTTCGCGCGACCCGGCGCTGGCCGAGTTCCGCGGCGCCTCCGAGATTCTGCTGTCGCGCTCGCGCGAAAGCAGCGATTCGGAGGAGAGCCAGACCTCGACCGCGCTCGATCAGCGCGTGCGCCTGGTGCTCGACGGCTATATCGATCTCCTGGCCGACGCCGCGGCCGGCGGCAATGCCGATGCGGCGGCCGAAGCCTTCCGCCTGGCCGATGCGGCGCGCGGGCGCAGCGTGCTGCGCGCCCTGGCTGCTTCGGCGGCGCGTTCGGCGGCGAGCGATCCAGCGCTGGGCGACGTGGCGCGCCGGGTGCAGGACGCCGAGAAGCAGATCGCCGCCCTCAACGGTCTGCTGGCCAATGCCATCAGCGCCCGCGCCGCGGATCGCGACGAGAACGCCATCAAGGCGCTGCGCACGCGCATCGACAGCTTGCGCACCGAGCGCGGCCGGCTCTCGGCGGAAATCGATCGCAAATTCCCGGACTATGCGCGCCTGGTCAGCCCCGATCCGGCGACCATCGCCGACGTGCAGAAGTCGCTGCGACCCGGCGAGGCCATGCTCGCCGTATTCAGCGGCGAGCGCCGCACCTACACCTGGGCCGTGCCCAAGAGCGGCCGCGCGGTGATGAGTGCTGCGGCTCTCGACGGGCCGGCGCTCGCCGAATCCGTGACCAAGCTGCGCAAGGCGCTGGATCCCAATGCCGCCACGCTCGAGGACATCCCGGCCTTCGATCTGGCCGAGGCGAACCGGCTCTACGCTGCCCTGCTGGGCGGCGTCGAGGCGGGCTGGAAGGACGCCTCGGTGCTGTTCACCGTGCCGGATGGCGCGCTGGGGCAGCTGCCGCTGGCGCTGCTGGTGACGGCACCCACGCCGCCGGTGCGCGCGGTCGCCGGCGCAAGCCCGTTCTCCGAGTATCGCGCCGTGCCCTGGCTGGCGCGCAAGGTGGCGGTGGCCCAGCTGCCCTCGGTCTCGTCGCTGGCGGCGCTACGCGCCGTGCCGGCACCGCGCGGCGAGCGGCGGGCCTTCATCGGCTTCGGCGATCCCTGGTTCAGCAAGGAGCAGGCCGAGGAGGCGAAACGCGAGAGCGCCGCCGTCCAGACCGCCGGCCTGACCACGCGCGGCATTCCCATCCGGCTGCGCAGCGCCCCGAAAGGCGGCGCCGATTTCTCGGCCGAGTACGGCCAGCTGCCGCGCCTCCCGGACACCGCCGACGAGGTCAAGTCGATCGCCGCCGCGCTGCGCGCCGGGCCGGACGACGTGGTGCTCGGCCTCAAGGCGAGCCCGACCACGGTCAAGCAGATGGACCTGCGCAATCGCCGCATCGTCATGTTCGCCACGCACGGCCTGGTGCCGGGTGACCTGGCGGGGCTGGGCCAGCCGGCGCTGGCGCTGTCGGCGCCCGATGTCACCGGCAATCCCGCCGACGGGCTGCTGACGGTCGAGGACATTCTGGCCCTCAAGCTCAATGCCGACTGGGTCGTGCTGTCCGCCTGCAACACGGCGGCGGCGCAAGGGCAGGGGGCCGAAGCGGTCTCGGGCCTCGGCCGGGCGTTCTTCTACGCCGGCACGCGCGCCCTGCTGGTCAGCAACTGGCCGGTGGAGAGCACCTCGGCGCGCGCCCTGACCACCGACCTCTTCCGCCGGCAGGTCGAGACACCGGCCATCACGCGGGCCGAGGCGATGCGTCAGGCGATGCTCGCCCTGATCGACGGCCCGGGCCTCGCCGGGGCGGACGGCAAGGCGCTGTTCACCTATGCGCACCCCATCTTCTGGGCGCCCTTCAGCCTGGTCGGTGACGGCGGCGGCAGCTAACCCTGCTGTTCAGGCACGGGTACCAGCCGGTACCCCTTGTTGCGCATGCAGTAGTCGGCCAGCCTCGCCTCGTCCATCCACGGGTCGTAACGGCGCGACGAGCCCCAGGGATCGTAGATCAGCCGCCCATCGTTACCGCGGTAGTAGCGCGGCGGCTCCCACACCCGCATCGACGACTGGTAGCGCCAGGATTCGGCCCGGGCCGACTGTCGGCAGGCGATGGAATCCTCCTGGGCCCCGGCCAGTCCATATTGCGGGTGCTCCCAGCGCATCGGCGTGCAGGCACCGAGCACCGCGACCAGCAACAGGGGGGCGAAAGCGCGCATCATCGTGATAAACGGCCAAGCCGCCGGGAGAATTCCCTAATTACATACCCCAGTCCTACACACCCAAATAGCGGCCGCGCAAGGCGGCGTCGCCGCGCAGCGCCGCCGAATCGCCGGACCAGGCGATCCGGCCCTTCTCCAGGATGTAGTGGCGGTCGGCGATGCGCGACAGCGCCTCGACATTCTTGTCGATCACCAGGATCGACTGGCCGGTCTGCTTGAGGGCGGCCAGCACCCGCCAGATCTCGGCCCGGATCAGCGGCGCCAGGCCCTCGGTCGCCTCGTCGAGGATGAGCAGGCGCGGATTGGTCATCAGCGCCCGGCCGATGGCCAGCATCTGCTGCTCGCCGCCCGACAACTGGTTGCCCATGTTGGCCTGGCGCTCGGCCAGGCGCGGGAAGAGGGCGTAGAGGCGCTCCAGCGTCCAGGCTTCGCCGCTCGTCCCGGCACGCGGCGGCCGGGCGGTGGCCACGAGGTTCTCGTGCACCGAGAGGTTGGGGAAGATCTGCCGTCCTTCGGGCACCAGGCCGATTCCGGCCTGGGCGACCCGGTAGGCCGGCAGGCCGGCGATCGCGCTTCCCGCGAACGTGATGGCGCCGCCGCGCGGACGGAGCAGGCCAAGGATCGAGCGCACGGTCGTGGTCTTGCCCATGCCGTTGCGCCCGAGCAGGCTGATCACCTCGCCGGCGCCGATCGTCAGGTCGAGGCCGAACAGCACCTGCGAGGCGCCGTAAGCCGCTTCGAGGCCCCGGACTTCAAGCATGCTCGTCTTCCCCGAGATAGGCCTGGCGGACCTCCGGGTTGGCGCGGATCTCGGCCGGCGTGCCGGAGGCGATGGCCCTTCCGTAGACCAGCACGGTGATGCGGTCGGCCAGGGCGAAGACCACGTCCATGTCGTGCTCGATCAGCAGGATGGTCTCCGACTGCTTGAGCTCGCGCAGGAAGCCGGTCATGCGCACGGCCTCGTCGCGGCCCATGCCGGCCATCGGTTCGTCGAGCAGCAGCATCCGCGGGCCGGTGGCCAACGCCATGGCGATCTCGAGCTGGCGCTGCTCGCCATGGGCGAGCTCGGCAGCGGCGACGCCGGCGCGCGGGCCGAGGCCGACCTGGTCGAGCATGCGGCGGGCCGGCTCGATCAGCGCCGGGTCGCTTGTGGCGTCCTTCCAGAACCTGAACGAGTGGCCGTCATGGGCCTGTAGCGCCAGGGCGACGTTCTCCAGTGCCGTGAAGGCGCGAAAGACGCTGGTGATCTGAAAGGAGCGGGCGAGGCCGCGGCGCGAACGGTCGTAGACCGGCAGGCCAGTGATATCCTCGCCGGCGAAGCGGATCGAGCCGGAATCCGAGCGCAGCTCGCCGGAAAGCTGGGCGATCAGGGTGGTCTTGCCCGCCCCGTTGGGGCCGATGACGGCATGGATCTCGCCGGGATGCACGGCGAGCGAGACATTGTCGGTCGCCACGATGCCGCCGAAACGCTTCACCAGTCCGCTGGTTTCGAGGAGCGGTTCAGCCATGGCCGCGCCCTCCGGCGCGCGCCGGCAGGACCCAGCCGAAAACCCCGCGCCGGGCGAAGAGCACGATCAGCACCAGCACCGGGCCGAAGACGATCTGCCAGTGCTGCGTATAGTCGGGCAGGAACTTCTCCATCAGCATGAAGACCACGGCGCCGACCAGCGGCCCGTAGAGCGTGCCCATGCCGCCGAGGATGACCATGATGATCAGGTCGCCCGAGCGGGTCCAATGCATGATCGACGGGCTGATATAGGCCTCGTGCGTGGCGAACAGCCCGCCGGCCAGGCCGGCGACGGCGCCGGCGATGGTGAAGGCGGCGAGCTTGTAGCGATAGCTGGGGAAGCCCAGCGCGCGCATGCGGCGCTCGTTCTCGCGACAGCCCTCGATCACCCGGCCGAAGCGTGACTTGACCAGGCGCCGGCCGAGATAGAGAACCGCCAGCAGCACGGCGAAGACCACGTAATAGAACGTCAGGTCGTCACCGAGATCGATGAAGCCGGCCAGCGTATCGCCGCCGCGAAAGCGCAGACCGTCATCGCCGCCATAGGTCCGCCAGCTGACGAAGACGTAGTAGACCATCTGGGCGAAGGCGAGCGTGATCATGATGAAGTAGACGCCCGAGGTGCGCAGGCTGATCAGGCCGATGACGAAGGCGAAGGCGCCCGCCACCAGCATGGCCAGCGGCCAGGTGATCAGCGGCTCGAAGGTGCCGGGGATGAAGCCGAGGAACAGCGTCTCCTCGTTGGCATGATGCACCAGGATGGCCACGACATAGGCGCCGACGCCGACGAAGGCGGCGTGGCCGAGGCTGACCATGCCGCCATAACCCAGGATCAGATCGAGGCTGATGGCGGCGATGGCGAAGATCAGAATCCGGCGGAACTGGCCGATGTAGAACTCCTCGCCGCCCAGCGTGGCGACGATCGGCAACAGGGCGAGGGCCGCGAGCAGCACCAGCACGAAGATCCGCGAGCGGTCGAGCGAGAGGATCATCTAGCCGGCCGCCGGGAACAGGCCGCGCGGCTTCCAGAACAGCACCGCGGCCATGAGGATGTAGATGGCAAGCTCGGCGATAGTTGCCGAGAGCCCGAACTGCGAGGGCAGGATGCGGCCGAAGGTGTCGACCATGCCGACGATAATCGCCGCCACGAAGGCACCGCGCACCGAGCCGATGCCGCCGATGACGATGACCACGAAGGTCTTGATCAGGATGTCGTCGCCCATGCCGATATCGACGACATAGAGCGGGCCGGCCATGACGCCGGCCAGCGCGGCGAGCGCGCAACCCAGGGCGAAGACCAGGGTGTAGAGCCGCTTGATGTCGACACCCAGCGCCCCGACCATCTCGCGGTTGGAGGCGCCGGCGCGGATCAGCATGCCCAGGCGGGTGCGGGTGATCAGCCACCAGAGGAAGCCGCCGACGGTGACGCCCACGGCCAGGACCAGCAGGCGGTAAACGGGATAGGGCGCGCCGGGCACGATCTCGACCCGACCGGAGAACAGGTCGGGGACGTCCATGAAGATGGCAATCGGCCCCCAGACGATCTTGACCAGCTCGCGGAAGAACAAGATCAGGCCGAAGGTGGCCAACACCTGGTCGAGATGGTCGCGGCTGTAGAGGGTGCGCAGCGCCACCATCTCGGTGAGCAGGCCGACGGCGGCGGCCCCGGCCAGGGCCAGCACGACCGACATGAAAAAACTGCCGGTAATCGGCACCAGGGTCGCGGCGAAATAGGCGCCCAGCATGTAGAAGGCACCGTGCGCCAGGTTGACCATGTTCATGATGCCGAGCACGAGCGTTAGGCCCGCGGCCATCAGGAACAGGGTTACGCCGAACTGCAGGCCGTTGAGGGTCTGCTCGAGGAAGAGAAGCAGGGGCATGAAACGAATGGGGCCGCCGAGGGAGTGCCGCGGCGGCCCCGCGCTGAAGGCTAGCGGTTGCTTACCACTTCATCTTGCATTCCGACGCGTAGACGTCGGCATGGCTGGCGAAGATCACGCCTTTCAGGTCCATGACCAGGCGACCCTGCTGATCCTTGGCGATCTGGGTCAGGTAGTAGTTCTGGATCGGCATGTGGTTCTTGTTGAACTTGAACGGCCCGCGGATCGAGGTGAAGTTGGCGGCGCGCACCGCGTCGCGGAACTTGTCCTTGTTGGCGATACCGCCGGACTGCTTGAGAGCGGAGTCGATGAGCATCGCCGTGTCATAGGACTGGGCGGCGTAGGGGCTGGGGATGCGCTTGTACTCAGCCTCGAAGTCCCGCACGAACTTCTCGTTGCCCGGGTTCTGCAGCTTCTCCGACCAGTAGGTGCTGGCGTAGACGCCGAGTGCGGCATCGCCGATGCCCGGCAGGATGGTCTGGTCGAGGCTGAAGGACGGCCCGAAGAGCGGGATCTGCTGCACCAGGCCGGCCTGGGCGTACTGGCGCACGAAGGCGATGCCCATGCCGCCGGGGTAGAAGAAGTACACTGCCTCCGGCCGCGCGGCGCGCAGCGCGGCGAGCTCGGCGGCATAGTCGGTCTGGCCGAGCTGGGTGTAGACCTCGCCCACGACCTCGCCCTTGAAGTAGCGCTTCACGCCGGTGAGCGCGTCCTTGCCCGCCGGGTAGTTGGGCGCCATCAGGTAGGCGCGTTTCACGCCGGCGCTGGTCATGTGCTGACCCATCGCCTCGTGCACGTTGTCGTTCTGCCACGACACCGAGAAGAAGTTGCGGTCGCAACCCGCACCGGAGAGCTGCGAGGGGGCCGCGTTCGAGTTGATCAGGAAGACGCCGCGGCGGTCCTTGAGAACGGTGTCGGACAGCGCCAGCAGGATGTTCGAGAACACGACGCCGGTCACGATGTCGACGCGGTCGCGCTGGACCATGCGCTCGGCCACCGACTTGCCTGTGTCCGGGCGGAACTGATCGTCGCCGACCAGCACCTCGGTTGGCATGTTGCCCAGGCGGCCACCCGCATGCTTGATGCCCAGGTTGAAGCCGTCCACCATCTCGCGGCCGGTACCGGCCTGCGGGCCCGACAGGGTGGTGATCAGGCCGATCTTCACGCCTTGCTGGGCATGGGATGGAGCGGTCAATGCGACCATGCTCAAGGCCACGGCCCCAGCCGCAAAAAATGCTGCTCTTTTCATGGGTTGCTCCCCTGTTTTGCCGGCAGTGAAGCCGACTGGAATCGATGTTAGCGGACAGCCGAGGTGTTGCAAGGTTCTCCGGCTGAATTACTTTAAGCTTAAAATAATCCGCAGAGGCGGGCAAGGAGGGGTGACGACGGTCATAGGTGGCCGCATATCCGTACGGTAAACCGGGGCAAAGGCGGGAGGTGACCATGCCCAGGATGTTTGTCAGCTGCCCTCATTTCCTGGTCGCCGATGTGCGCCGGGCCGCGGAGTATTACCGGGACAAGCTTGGCTTCCGGATCATCGGCTATTTCTTCGAGGAGCCGCCGGTCTTCGGCATGGTCGACCGGGATGGGGCGGAAATCCATCTCCGCCGCGCCGACGACGGACTCAAAGGCTCGAACCGGGAACGGGTCGGCGATGCCCTCGACTGCTATATCCGGGTCAAAGACGTCGAGGCCCTTCATGCGGAATTCGTCGCGAAGGGGGCTGACATCATCGAGCCGCCGACCCTGCGCATCTACGGCATGAAGGAGATCGAGGTGCGGGACCTCGACGGTTTTGTGACCTGCTTCGGCCAGGACATGGAAGGCAGCTAGGCGCGCCCGACACCGGCCAGCCGCTGGATCGCCTCGACCATCGCGTTGTGGTCGGCCTTGTCCTGGCCGGCGATGTCGTGGGCGCTGCCATGCGCCACCGAGCTGAAGAGGATCGGCGTGCCGATGGTCAGGCCGGCGGTGCGATAGGGGGCGAGCAGCTTGGCCGCGATATGCCCCTGGTCGTGATACATGACGACAAAGGCATCGTAGCCCTTGCGGCCGAACATGATGTCGCAGCCGAACGGGCCTTCGGCGGTGATGCCGTCTTTCTTTGCGTCGGCGATCGCCGGCGCGATCACGTCCTGGTCCTCGTCGCCGAACAGCCGGTCTTCTCCGGCATGCGGGTTGAGGCCCGAGACGGCGATGCGCGGGGACTGGGAGACGCCGAGCCGCCGCAGAGCCGTGTGAGCCGAGGCGATGGCATGGTGCACGCGCTCGCGGGTGATCAGGTCGAGCGCCCTACGCAGGCCGATATGCAGGGTCGTGTGCACGATGCGCGTCTCGCCGAAACAGATCATCAGGTAGGCGTCGTTGGGATCGGTGCCGGTGCAGCGCGCGACGAAGGTCGGGTAGCCGTCGAAATGCACACCGGCCAGGGCGATGGACTTCTCAGTCTGGGGGGCGGCGATCACCGCCTCGACCGCGCCGCTCATCGCCGCCTCGACGGCGGCCTTTGCCGCATCAAGTGAGGCCCGGCCGTGGATGGCGCCGACCTGACCGAATGCGAACTCGCCCGGCTTGTAGTGATGACGCTGGAGAAGGCTGACGGTGCCATCCTTCCAGGCCGCTTTATCGGCGGACTCGCAGGCAAGCATGTCGGGGTGAAGGCCGATGGCCTTGGCGTGGGTTTCCAGCGCCGTGCGGTCGCCGACCAGCAGCGGCCGGCACACGGCTCGCACCCGCGCATCGAGCGCTGTCTTGAGCGCGATCTCCGGGCCGATGCCCGAAGGATCGCCCAGCGCGATGGCGATGCGCGGCAGGGCCATCAGATCTTGAAAGCTTCCAGCGTTTCGGGCGCGAACAGCTCTTCAGGCTTGAGCAGGCGCTTCGACAGACCCTGCACGTGGTGATAGCGCAGGAAGGTCTCCAGCACGGCGCGGTTGGGCGCGAGGCCGTAGGGCCACCAGTCGGCGCCCATTTCCTTGCGCGTTTCCTCCGCCCAGGCCGCCTGGAAGGGCAGCATGGTCTTCAGGGCGGCGACTTCCTCGAGGTCCTCGTAGACGAATTTCTGCGCCTCGACGAAGGCCTTGTAGAGCGAGGTCGCCATCCACGGATTGGCCTTGTAGAGCTCGCGGCGGATGACCAGCGTGTGCATGATCGGGAAGAGCTTGGTCTTCCGGTAATAGGCTTTCTCCACCGGCACGTAGTCGGGGAACAGGCGCTGCACGTCCTTCGGTCTTGTGCGCAGGGTGGACGGCGCGCGCGGCGCGAACATCGCATCGATCTCGCCCTCGGCCAGCATCTGCGAAAGGGTCTGGGTCGGGCCGATGGGCTGGATCTTGATGTCGGGCGGCAGCGAGAGCTTTACCTTCTCCTCGCGGCCCGGCGTGTCCTCGCCGCCGGTGAAGTAGTTCATGCTGCGGTGATCGATGCCGTACTCGTCCGCCAGGATGCCGCGGATCCAGACCTGCGCCGTGAGCTGGTATTCGGGGTTGCCGACCCGCTTGCCGACCAGGTCCTTCGGCTCCTTGATGCCGCTTTTGGTCGAGACGTAGATGCCCGAGTGGCGGAACATGCGCGACGGGAAGATGGGGATGGCGATGAACGGCGGATCGTCGCGCATCAGCGACACGGAATAGGATGACAGCGACATCTCGCAGGCGTCGAATTCCTTGTAGCGCAGCATGCGGAAGAAGGTCTCTTCCACCGGCAGCGTGATGTAGTTGAGATCGATGCCGTCCGGCTTGACGCGGCCATCGGCCAGCGCGCGGGTGCGGTCGTAGTTCCAGCAGGACAGGGTGACGCGAAGGGACATGAGCGCTTCCGGTTAGACGGTAACGGGATCGGTATTAGGGGGGGCAAACAGCCCGTGGCGCGCACCCTGGCGGAAATCCTCCGACTTGGGCAGCTCGATCGACACCGAGCGCACGCGTTGCGACGCGACATCGAGGGCGGGCGGCGTGCCGCCGTCGCGCACCGCCTCGGCCGCCTTGAGCAGCAGGCGGCGGGTCATGACGATGCCCTTGTCGGTGGAGCAGAGATGCTCCCGGGTGCGGTCCTGGATCGGGCCCATGCTTTCCTGCAGCGAGGCGTCCTGCATGGCGATGCCCTCGATGCCGCTATAGGTCTCGCCGGCTTTCTGGCCGTTGCGGTCCATCAGGTAGTCGTTGCGCTTGTTGGCCTCGGGGATGAAGGTGCCCGGCACGTATTTCACGTGGATGCCGTGGCCGTCTTCCATCGCCTGGCGTTCGGCAGCACTCAGCGGTCGTTTGGGGTGGTAGTTGATGCTCCAGGCCCAGCAATTCTCGTCGTCGATCGGCACCCAGGCATGCGCGCCCAGCGGATGGCCGGCGCGCGGCGGAATGATCGTGTACCAGGGCATGATCCAGGGCGTGATGCGCCAGTAGTAGCGGTCGTCGCCGGCATTGCGCCGCGCCCCGATCAGCAGGCCGCCCTCGTACTCCACGACCTCGAAATGCGGCATGCGGTCGGCGAGGTTGTACTCGTTGCCCTTGCTGCCCTTGAACAGCGGGTCTTTTTGCAGGGCGCGGCTGTGCAGAAAGGAGACGTGGCTTGAGTCGATTCCCCCTTCCATAGCTTGCAGGTAATTGCATTCCTGCAGCCGCTTCGACACGTAGCGGCGCTCCGCTGGCACCTCGACCCATTCGAGCGCGGGCGGGGCGGGCTGCAGCTCGGGCGGGCCCATGTAGGTCCAGATCACGCCGCCGCGCTCGACGCACGGATAGGACTTGAGCCTGATGCGCTGGCGCAGGCCGGACTCGTCGGGCTCCGAGGGCAGGTCGACGCACTGGCCGGTCACGTCGTACTTCCAGCCGTGATAGGGGCAGCGCAGGCCGCATTCCTCGTTGCGCCCGAACCACAGCGACACGCCGCGATGGGCGCAGAACTCGTCGACCAGGCCGACGCGGCCCATGGAATCGCGGAAGCAGACCAGCTTCTCGCCCATGAGCTGCACGCGCACCGGCGGGCCGTCCTTCTCCGCCACCTCCCAGGCCTGCAGGGCCGGGATCCAGTAGCGCCGGAACAGGTTGCCCATCAGGGTGCCGGCGCCGGTGCGACAGAGCTCCTCGTTGCGTTCCTGGCTCAGCATTCAGTTGGCTTTCGCACCAGAGGCCTTGGCGATCGGCACCCAGATTTTGGTCTCGGCCTCGATGAATTTGACAAAGGCGGCGGGATCGAGCGGCTCCGGATCGATGGCGTCGCGGGCCAGGCGCTGGCGGATATCGGGCTGGGCCAGGGCCTTGATCACTTCGGCGTTAAGCTTCTTCACAATGGCCTCGGGCATGCCGGCCGGCCCTGACAGCGAGAACCAGGTGACCGTCACCAGCTCCGGGAAGCCGAGCTCGGTATAGGTCGGCACGTCGGGGTACTCAGGCAGGCGCTTGGGCGAGCTCACCGCCAGGGCGCGCATGCTGCCGGCGCGGATGTGCTCGGAGGCCGAGGTCAGGGTGAAGGAGCCGGCGGCGATCTGGTTGCCGACGATGTCGCCCACGGCCTGGCCGGCACCGCGATAAGGCACGTGCTCCATCTTGAAGTTGGCGCGCTGCTGCAGCAGCTCGGCGACCAGGTGGCCGTGCGTGCCGATGCCCGGCGTGGCGTAGCTCAGCTTGCCCGGGTTCGCCTTGCCGTAGGCGATGAACTCGGCCAGCGTCCGAGCCGGCGTCGGGTTGCTGACCACCAGCACGTCGGGCGGCCCGCCGAACAGCGCGATATGGGTGAAGTCCTTGAGCGGATCGAAGCTCAGATTGGGGTTGAGGGCCGGCGCCACGACATGCGAGGCGACACCCGAGACCACCAGCGTGTAGCCATCGGGGGCGGCGCGGGCCACCATCTCCGAGCCGAGCAGGCCGCCGGCCCCGGGGCGGTTCTCGACCACGAACTGCTGGCCGAGGGATTCGGTGAGCTTGATGGCGACCAGCCGGCCGAGCGTGTCGGCGGTGCCGCCGGGCGCGAATGGCGCAATGATCTTGACCGGCTTGGCCGGCCATTCCTGCGCGCCGGTGGGCGCCACAGCTAATGCCAGAAGCGCCGCCGCGACTGCGAACTTGTAACGCATGGTTTCCTCCGTATACGGACTATGCCACGCCGAGCTCCCCGGAGGGAGTGTCCCTAGGCTTTACAGGGCGGCGGCGATCTTGGCCAGCGCGTCCCGGCCGGCCAGCATGTCGTCGAGCGAGCCGAAGGCGTTCATGTAGTGGCCGCGATACCCGGCCCCTTCGATGCGGCTAAACATCTTCTTGAAGTCGATATTGCCCTTGCCGATCTGCAGGTGCTGCTCCTTGTCGCCCTTGTTGTCAGCTAGCCGCACCTCGCCGAGGCGCTTCATGTCGATCCAGTCGAGATGACCGTCGATGCCCTCAGGCACCAGGTGCGCATGATTGACCGTGAACGACATGCCGATGGCGGGCGACTGGACGGCGCTGAAGAAGGTTTTGCATTCCTCGAGGTTGTAGACGAGGTAATGCACCTCGGCGTCGTCGGGCTCCTTGTTGAGGTTCTCGAGCAGCAGCCTGGCGCCTTTCTTCTCGGCATAGTCGCCGGCTCGCTTCAGCCGCTCGATGCCGGCCGCGACGCGCGCCTTGTAGTCGCCGCCGAAGTGGTAGCCGCCGTGGACTGTGATCCACTCGGCGTTGAGACGCTTGGCGATGTCGATGTACTTGCGCAAGTAAGCGTCGGCGGCATCCGTCATGATCGGCGAGGTCTCGGCGACGTTGACCGCCGAAAGCGTGTGCAGGCCGAGATGGATGCCGTGCTTGGCCAGGGCGTCGCGGATCGGCTTGGCGCGCTCCTCGGTATCGAAGGACAGCAGCTCCCTGTCGAGCTCGCTGTCGATGAATTTCACGCCGTTCTTCGCCGCCCAGGCGATACCGTCCTCGAGACGGATCTTGCTGCTGAGATCGATGCCGATGCGGTCTTTCAAGTCCATGTGCGTGTCACTCGTGTCGCTGTTGTTCAGGCGGCCTTGCCGCGCCGGCCGTCGGTGCGCAGCGCGTCGATGCGGTCCCAGTCGAGGGTGACGCCCAGGCCGGGCCCGTTCGGCACTGTGATGAAGCCGGGCTTGGGCTGCAGGTCCTCGCGGATGATGTCGATGGTGGTGCCCATCGGCCGCATCGAGCCGATCTCGCAGGGGAAGACGAGATTGCGCGCCGTGGCGGCCATGTGGGCCTCGGCGGCTCCGGCCAGGCCCATCTCGAAGACATGGCCGAGAACGGCGGCAAGGCCGGCGGCCTCCAGCATGGCGACAATGGCCAGCGCGCCGTCGAGGCCGTGTTTGGTGACCTTGACCTTCATGCGGTCGGCCGCCTGCAGGCGGATGACGTTCATCGCATCGATCGGCGAGGCCACCATGTCGTCGGTCATCAGCGGCACGCCGATGTTCCGCTTGACCTCGGCCATGCCCAGGATGTCGTAGCGCGGCAGCGGCTGCTCGACATGCTCGATGTCGAGGCGTTCGATGGCCCGCACCAGGCGGATGCAGTCGGCCGGGCGGTAGTGATCGTTGGCGTCGACGCGCAGTTTCACTTTCGGGCCGATGGCCTCGCGCACCGCTTCGACGCGGGCGATGTCGGCTGCCACCGTCTCGCCGACCTTGATCTTGATGGCCGTGAAGCCGGCCTTGGCCTCCTCGGCGGCGATCTTGGCCATCTCGTCGGGCGAGGTCATGCCGACCACCGGGCCGATGACCGGCACCTGGTCGAGCGCCCGGCCGCCGAGCAGCGCCGCGACGGGAGCACCCAGTAGCTTGGCCTGCAGGTCGAAGAGCGCGTTGTTGACCGCCGCCTTGGTCCAGATGCGACCCTTGAGCACGGCTTCGAGCCTGGCCATCGCCGCGCGCCGGTCGGTCGCTGAGGCGCCGGTCAGGGCGGGGATCACGTAGCGCTGGACCGCGCCCATGACCTCCTCGGGGAACTCCTCGGGCTTGCCGGGCGGGGCGCAGACGATCTCGGCATTGCCTTCGACGCCGCGGTCGGAGATCAGGCGCAGGATGACGGAAGTGTGCACCGCTGTCTGACCCTCCGAGATGCGGAAGGGCCGCGGACCCGTGACGTTCACGGGGATGGCGTCGACTGTGACGATCTTGGCGGTGTTCATGTGTCAGGTTCCGGGCAGGCTGATCTGACGCTGCCGGAGGATAAGGGCGGTGATGGCCGGCACGGCGATGGCCAGGACGGCGGCCGCGAGCAGACCCGCCGAGATCGGCCGGGAGAGGAAGATCATGCCGCTGCCATGCGACAGGGTGAGCGACTGGCGCAGCGTGTTCTCGAACAGGGGCCCGAGGACGAGACCGAGCACCATGGGGGCCGCCGGCCAGTCGTAGCGCTTCATCAGCCAGCCGAGCACGCCGAAGCCGAGCATCACCCACGCATCCTCGACGCTGTTGGCGTTCGCGATGGCGCCGGTCAGGCAGATGGCCAGGATCGGCGGGTAGATCCAGCTATAGGGGATCTGCAGCATGCGGGCGAACAGGCTGGCCAGCGGCAGGTTCATCAGCAGCAGGATGAGGTTGCCGATATACATACTGGCGATCACCGCCCAGACCAGGCTGGAATTGGTGGTGAACATCTCCGGGCCCGGGCGCAGGCCGAACATGATCAGGGCACCGAGCATGACGGCGGTGGTGTTGGAGCCGGGCACGCCGAGCGAGAACATCGGCACCATGGCGCCGGCCGAGGCGGCGTTGTTGGCGGATTCAGGCCCGGCGACGCCTTCGATGGCGCCCTTGCCGAAGCGTGACGGGTCCTTGGCGACCTTTTTCTCGATGATGTAGCCGACGAACGAGGCGATGGTGGCGCCCGCCGCTGGCAGGATGCCGATGAAGAAGCCGACGCCGGTCCCGCGCAGGATGGCCAGGCGCGCCTGGCGCCATTCCTGGCGGTTGGGCAGCACGCGCCCGATATTGAGGATCGGCTTGACCGCCGGCATGCCGGTGGTGGCCAGCACCTCGCCAAGCCCGAACAGGGCGACCGCCAGGATGATGAAGTCGACGCCGTCGAAGAGCCACATCTGGTCGAAGGTGAAGCGCGGCACGCCGACCTGCGGGTCGATGCCGATCGAGCCGATGATCAGGCCAGCCACACCGGTAGCCAGTCCCTTGAGCACGGAGCCGCCGACTGCCGCCAGGGCCGTCAGGCCGAGCGCCACGAGGGCGAAGTACTCCGGCGGCCCGAAGGCGAGGGCGGCGAAGGCCAGCAGGGGTGCGAGCAGCATCAGTCCCAGCGTGCCCAGGGTGCCGGCGATGAAGGAGCCGATGGCCGCAATGCCCAGCGCGACACCCGCGCGACCCTGCTTGGCCATCTCGTGGCCGTCGATGGCCGTCATCACCGAGGTCGATTCACCGGGCACGTTGATCAGGACCGAGGTGAGCGTGCCGCCGTACTGCGCGCCGTAATAGAGACCGGCGAACATGATGATGGCGCCGGTCGGGCTGGAGCCGAAGGTCAGGGGCAGCAGCAGGGCGATCGCCGCTGAGGGGCCGATGCCCGGCAGCACGCCGATGATCTGTCCCAGCAGGACGCCCAGCAGGCACATCAGGAGATTGGCCGGCGTGGCGGCTGTGACAAAGCCCTGGGCCAGGTTGTAGAACGCGTCCACCGTCAGATACCCAGCGGTCCAGTGGGCAGCGGGATGCGCAGCCACGCCTTGAAGATCAGCAGCAGCACGGCGGTCGTTGCCGCCGCGACCGCCGCCGATCTAGCGACCGGCAGGCGCTCGACGACGGCGAAGAGGAACAGCAGCAGCAGGAAGACCGACGGGCCGAAGCCCGCGAGGTCGAGGCCCAGGATTCCGCCGGCAAGAGCGGCGAGCACGATCAGCGGCTTGCCGATGGGCGGCTCCGCCGCCGCTTCCGTCTGCCGCACGAGATTGACCACGATCGCCGCCGACAGGCCGACGAGGATGACGCCGTACCAGAACGGCACGAAGCCCGATTGCGGCGCGAAGCCCTGCCAGAATGGCATTCCGAAGGCCGTGGCGATCCACAGAATGCCTAATGCTGCGAAGAGCAGGGCGAGGATGACCTCGCCCTGCCCGAACCGAATGTGCATAGATAAGAAAGCCTTACTTGCCGAGCAGCTCGCGATAGAGCTTCTCTTGATTGGCGAGAAAGGCCTCGAACTGCGCACCGGCGATCGGCGCTTCGGACGCCGCGTTGTCCTTCAAGTACGCCTTGAAGGCCGGCGTGGCGACGACCTTCTGCATGATGCCTTCCCAGTACTTGGCGGCATCGGCCGGGGCACCCTTGGGAATGCCGATCCCGCGCCACATCTGGAAGTTCGGGGCGTTGATCCCCTGTTCCTTCACGGTGGGCACGTCCGACAGCAGGGCGAAGCGGTTGTCGCGGAACACACCGATCGCCCGCACCGCCTTCTGGTTCAAATGACCCATGAACTCGAGCGGATTGCCGAGTGTGCCGTGGACATGCCCGCCGAGCAGGGCGGTCAGGGCCTCGCCGCCGCTGTTGAAGTTGATCGTGTTCAGTTCCGTACCGGTCGACTTGCCGAGCACGGTCACGGCCATCACGTCGGTCGTGCCGCCCGTGGCGAAGGCATAGGTCTTGGCCGGCTTCGACTTCGCATCCTTGACGAAATCGGCCATGTTCTTCCACGGCGAGTCCGCCTTCACGAAGAAGACGAAGTCGTCGAGCATGGTGTTCATGACCGGCTGGATCTCGCTGAGCGTGCGGACCTGCGGGTTGAGAATCGGCGTGATCTGCACGCTGCCATTGACCAGCACGAGGGTGTGCGGATCGGCCCGGCGGCTGCCGGTGACATAGCCGACGCCGACCGCGCCGCCGCCGCCCGGCTTGTTCACCAGGGCGACCGGGACTGGCACCAGCTTCTCCTCGACGATGATCTTGTGAATGACGCGCGCCAGGAGATCGGCGCCGCCGCCGACGGCGAACGGGATGACGAATTCGACGTCGCGTGTCGGCTTCCATTGGGCCGAGGCCGGCAGCGCGACGATCGATGTGGCGATGAATGAAAGGACGGCAAGAACCCGTCCCCACGCAGTGTGAGACATGGCGTACTCCTCCCCGAACCAGATGAAAGCCGTTATCGGATTATTGAACGGCGGACTTTAGCAGCAGGCAACAGGGTAGGCAACGCAGGGTGCCGGTTGCACTGCACAACAACTTAGCGTGGCTGCTGCGTCGCTTTCTGGTGCTCCTGTTCGCGCAGCTTGAAGCGCTGCACCTTGCCGGTCTCGGTCCGCGGCAGGGCTTCGACGAACTCGACGGCGCGCGGATACTTGTACGGCGCGATCTGGTTCTTCACGAAATCCTGCAGCTCCTTGGCCGTCGAGGCGCTGCCCTCGTCCGGCTTTCGTAGTACGACGAAAGCCTTGACCAGCATGCCGCGATCGGGGTCCGGCGCGCCGACCACGGCGCATTCCTTGACCTTGGGATGCTCGAGCAGCACGCCTTCGACTTCCGGTCCGGAGATATTGTAGCCGGCGGAAATGATCATGTCGTCGGAACGCGCCTGGTACCAGAAGTAGCCGTCCGCATCCATGCGGTAGGTATCGCCGGTGACGTTCCAGCCGTTCTGGGCGTATTTGCGCTGGCGTTCCGCGTCGGCGAGATAGCGGCAGCCGGTCGGCCCGCGCACGGCGAGCCGGCCCATCTCGCCCGCCGGCAAGGGATCGCCGTTCTCGTCGACGATTATCGCCTCGTAGCCGGGGATGGCGCGGCCGGTGGCGCCGGGCCGGATGGCGTCGCCCTCCGACGAGATGAAGATGTGCAGCATCTCCGTCGAGCCGAGCCCGTCGATCAGCTTGATGCCGGTCTTCTCCCGCCAGCCTTCGAAGATGGCCAACGGCAGGTGCTCGCCCGCCGACACGCCCTTGCGCAAGGACGCGAGGTGGCGTGCCTCGGCGTTGTCGGCCATCACGCGATAGGCGGTCGGCGCGGTGAAGACGATGGTCGCCTTGTGATCGTAGATGATCTGCGGCAGCACGTCGGGTGTCGCCTTCTCGGCCAGCGCGGTCGAGGCGCCGAAGCGGAAGGGAAAAAGAGCGAGACCGCCGAGGCCGAAGGTGAAGGCGAGCGGTGGCGAGCCGCAGAAGATATCGTCGGCCGAGGGCTTCAGGGTCGAGCGCGGGAAACAGTCGCAGATTGCCAGAACGTCGCGGTGGAAATGCACGGTGCCCTTGGCGGGCCCCGTGGTGCCGGAGGTGAAGGCGATCAGCGCCACGTCGTCAGCGGCCGTATCGCAGTTGGCGAACGCAGCGCCCTGGCGGGCCATGCGCGCCTCGAGACTGTCCGAAGCGTCGCTGTTGAAGTAGAGGACCTGCTGCAGGGCCGGTGCCTGGCCGGCAGCGCTCTTGAGCTCGTCGGCCAGACGCGCATCGCACAGGGCGAACTTCACCTGCGCCTTGTTGAGGATGTAAGCCAGCTCGCGGGCCCGGTAGAGCGGCATGGTGCCGACGGCGATGCCACCGGCTTTGAACACCGCCAGCCAGCAGGCCACCATGATCGGGTTGTTGGCCGAGCGCAGCAGCACGCGGTTGCCGGGGACCAGGCCGAGGTCGTTGACCAGCACGCCGGCGATGCGGTTCGCGGTCTCCAGCAGATGGCGATAGGTCCACATCTTGGCGCCGAACCAGATGCAGGGCCGGTCACCGTGGCCGGCGGCCACCATCCGGTCGAGCAGCTCGACCCCGCAATTGAGGCGGCCCGGATACTGCAACTCCGGCAGCGTCAATTTGATCTCCGGCCAGTCGCCCGCTGCGGGCAGATTCTCGCGGGCGAAGGTGTCTGTGTGGGCGGTTCGTTCAGGCATGGCTGGTTTCGGCGGGGTTCTCCTTCGCGCTGAAATCCGGCAGCGGCAGGTCGAGGCGCACCGCGTTCGATGGCGGGCTGTGGCGGCCGGACTTGTCGAAGGCCATCACGTGATAGGTGTAGGAAAGGCCGCCGAGCACCAGCCGGTCGGTGAATTTCGGCGCCTTCACCGCCTCGACGATGCCGGCCGGGCCGCCATCCTCGGCGCGGAACACGTCGTAGCCGACGATCTCGCTCCCTTCAGCGCGTTTCCAGGTGAGCTGGACGGTGCCGTTCTTGGTCGCGGCCGACAGAACCGGAACGCCGCTCGGCCAGCGCGGGCGCTCGGTGGATGGGTCGTCCTGTGGCGCCTGGGTGGCGCCCTTGGGCCAGAGGAAGCAGGTGACCAGCTTGAAATTCTCGTCGAGCTGCTTGCAGACGTTGCAGTAGATGCAGCGCACGATGGCGTCCGGGCGCTTCTCCTCGACCTTCTTGACCCAGTCGGGATCAGAGAGCAGCTGGCGCGCCATACCGATCATGTCGGCCTTGCCTTCGGCCAGCAGGCGCTCGGCATCCGCGGGATCGCTGATCTTGCCGACCGAGATCACCGGCACGGTGAAACCCTTGCCGTTGATGTAGTCCTTGATCCCGGCCGCCAGGTGCGCGTGCGGCAGCGGCGGATACGAATCACCGGGCATGCAGCGGTCGCCGGAATAGCCGGTGTAAGGGTAAAGCGGCTGGCCGGGCTTGTGCACGGCGTCCTCGAACTTGCCGCCGATCGACAGCGAGATGTAGTCGACGCCCATCTGGGCGAGGCGCAGCGCGATGCGCTGCGAATCGGGCAGCGCGTAGCCGTCCTTGATCGCCTCCTCGGCCAGGAAGCGCACGCCGACCGGGAAGTCCTGGCCCACGACCTGACGCACCCGGGTCATCACCTTGCCGAACATGCGTAAGCGGCCTTCGAGCGTGCGGCCGTCGTATTCGTCGCGGCGCTTGTTGTGTCGCGAGAGGAACGAGGACAGCGTGTAGGCGTGGGCGGAGTGGAGCTCGACACCGTCATAGCCGGCGTCGCGGGCGCGGCCCGCGGCGGCTCCGAACTGCTCGATGATCAGGTCGATCTCGGCAGTCGACAGCTGGTCGATGGTCTGGCGCCAGCCCGAGCGCGCCACCTTCATGAAATGGATGATCTGCGGGACGATCATCGACGGCCCCGCATCGTGCACGCGCTGCACCAGCGCGGCGTGACCGGGAATGAAGCTCTCGTCCGAGATGCGCAGCAGCGGCCCGGACTTCGATCCGTGGATGGCCATGGCCTCGACCACGATCAGGCCGACATGGCCCTGGGCATAGCGCACGTAGCGGTCGATGATGCCCTGGTTGATGTAGCCGTCTTCGCCGGACAGGCGTGTCACCATGGCCGGCACGACCACGCGGTTCGGCACGGTCATGGAGTTCATGCGCAGCGGCTCGAGGAGCTTCATGGTTTCTGCCCCGCCGCCGCCGCGCGCAGGCACTTCGGGCACAGGCAGGTCGCGGCATCCGATACAGGCATCGGCACGCGGAAGCTTTCCTCCTTGCACCAGCAATCGCCGGCGGGGTTGCAGCCGAACGCCGCGCCGCAGCGGCTGCAGCGGAGCTCGGCGGCCTGTGAATTCGCTGTCATGGCTTCTCCGCCGCCTTGCGGGCCGGCTCGTCCTGTCCGGCAAGCACCTGTCCGGCGATGACCAGCTTCTGGATCTCGGTCGTGCCTTCGTAGATGCGCAACGAGCGGACTTCGCGATAGAGCCGCTCCACCGGCTCGCCCGAGACGACGCCCATGCCGCCATGGATCTGCACCGCCGCATCGACGACACGCTGCGCCATTTCGGTGGCGTACATCTTGGCCATCGAGGCTTCGCGCGTCACGCGGTCGGCGACTCGGTCCTTGGTCCAGGCGGCGCGATAGACGAGCAGGGCGGCGGCATCGATCTCGGTCGCCATGTCCGCCAGCTTGGCCTGGGTGAGCTGGAAGTCCGCCAGCTTGTGGCCGAAGGCCTCGCGGCGCCGCGCATAGGACACGGCTTCGTCGAGGGCCCGGCGGGCAAAGCCGAGAGCGGCAGCCCCCACCGTGGCGCGGAAGATATCGAGCGTCGCCATGGCGATCTTGAAGCCGTCACCCGGCTTGCCGAGGAGATGGGACTTCGGAATCCGGCAGTTGCGGAAGCGCAAGGTGGCCAGCGGGTGCGGCGCGATGGTCTCGATGCGCTCGCGCACGTCGAGGCCGGGCGCGTCGGCATCGACGACGAAGGCCGACAGTCCCTTGGCGCCCGGCGCTTCTCCAGTGCGGGCGAAGAGCACGTAATGGCCGGCGATGCCGCCGTTGGAGATCCAGGTCTTGGCGCCGTTGATCACATAGTGGTCGCCGTCGAGCTGCGCGGTCGTGCGGAGGGCGGAAACATCGGACCCGCCTTCGGGCTCGGACAGGGCAAAGGCCGCGATGCGCGCACCCGAGCCGACACCCGGCAGGTAACGCTGCTTGAGGTCATCAGCGCCAAACAGGGCGATGGAGGCGCTGCCCAGGCCCTGCATGGCGAAAGCGAAATCGGCGAGACCCGAGTGGCGGGCCAGCGTTTCGCGTATCAGGCAGAGCGAGCGGACATCAAGCTTGTCGAAATGGCCGCCATAGTTCTTGGGCACGCTGTATTTCAGCCAGCCGTCATGGCCCAGCGCCGAGACCAGCTTGCGGCAGGCGCCGTCGATATCCCGCTCGTGATGCTCGAAGGCCAGCTTCGCCGTTGCCCAGCTCTCGAGCGATACCGCGAGCGTGCGATGCCCCTCGTCAAAGAACGGCCAGCTCAGGAAGGTCCGGTCCGGCATCAGTTGCCCTCGAACTTCGGCTTTTCCTTGGCCACGAAGGCGCGGTAGGCGCGCTCGAAATCGCCGGTATCCATGCAGATCGCCTGGGCCTGCGCCTCGGCCTCGATCGCCTCGTCGACGCCCATGCTCCACTCCTGGTGCAGCGTCTTCTTGGTCATGGCATGGGCGAAGCTCGGGCCGCTGGCCAGCTCGCGCGCCATGCCTTGCGCCGCGTCGAGCACCGCCTCGGGCGCGCAGAGCCGGTTGAAGAAGCCCCAGCGCTCGGCCTCGTCGCCTGGCATCGAGCGGCCGGTGAACAGGAGTTCCGAGGCGCGGCCCTGGCCGATGAGGCGCGGCAGGATGGCGCAGGCCCCCATGTCGCAGCCGGCGAGTCCGACTCGGGTGAAGAGAAACGCCACCTTGGCGCGCGCGGTGCCGAAGCGCAGGTCCGAGGCCATGGCGATGCAGGCACCCGCGCCGGCGCAGATACCGTCGATGGCGGCGACGATCGGTTGCGGGCAGGCGCGCATGGCTTTGACCAGGTCGCCGGTCATGCGGGTGAAGCGCAGCAGGTCTGGCATCTCCATGCCCACCAGCGGGCCGATGATCTCGTGCACGTCGCCGCCGGAGCAGAAATTGCCGCCGGCGCCGGTCACCACCACGGCGCGGACATCGGGCACGTAGACCAGGTCGCGAAAGAGATCGCGCAGCTCGGCATAGCTCTCGAAGGTGAGGGGGTTCTTGCGCTCCGGCCGGTTGAGCGTGACGGTCGCCACGCGGTCGGCCACCGACCAGCCGAAGTGCTTCGGCTTGAAGCGGTCGGGGCTATAGGTGGTCAAGGGCGCGCTCACGGCTTGGCTCCCGTGCGTCCCACGGACTGCTTGAGCTTGCCGAGGAGCTCCATCATCTGGGCCATCTCGGCCCGCGACAGGCCGGCGAACATCTCGTCGATCCAGCGCTCGTGCTGCGGCGTCATGGCGTCGAAGGCGCGTTTGCCGGCAGGCGTCAGGGCAACGCGGCTCTGGCGGCGGTCGCTGGCGGAGGGCGCACGGCTGATCAGCCCTTCCTCGACCAGGCGATCGACCAGGCCGGTGACGTTGCCGTTGGAGACCATCAGCCGGTCCGACAATTCGCCCATCGACAGGCCGTCGGCGGCGCGGTCGAGCTGGGCGAGCACGTCGAAGCGCGGCAGCGTGACGCCGAAGGCCTCGCGCAGCCCGGCGCGCACGCGCGTCTCGATCAGGCTGGCGCAGGTCAGAAGCCGCAGCCAGACTCGCAGCTCGAGCTTGTCGCCCCGGGCGACCGCGCTTTCACGATCGACGACAGTGCCGTCGGCCGGGTGGATGTCGTCCATCAGATCTCTCCGCCGGCGATGGGGATGGCCTGTCCGGTAATGGCCGAGGCCTCCGGCCGGCAGAGCCAGCCGACCGTCGCCGCGACCTCGTCGGGCGTCACCAGCCGGCCCATCGGGTTGGTGCTGGCCAGCGCGGCCTTGGCCTCGTCGTGGCTCTTCTTCGTCTTGGCGGCGATGGTGGCGATCGCCCCTTCGAGCATCGGCGTATCGGTGTAGCCCGGGCAGACGGCGTTGATGGTGACGCCCGTGGTCGCGTATTCGAGGGCGAGGGCCCGCGTCAGGCCGACCACGCCGTGCTTGGCCGCGACGTAGGCGCTGACATAGGGATAGCCCTTGAGCCCGGCGGTCGAGGCCACGTTGATGATCCGGCCCCAGCCCGATTTCGCCATGGCGGGCACGAGGGCGTGCGTCAGCCGGTAGACGCTGGTCAGGTTGAGATCGAGCATGCGCTGCCAGAGGGCTGCGTCGGTCCGCGCGAAGGAAGCCGATTCAGCGCCGCCGGCATTGTTGACCAGGATCTGCACCGGCGGCGTGTCGGCAATCAGCTTTTCCAGGGCAGCGGTATCCGCGATGTCGGTGGGGCATTCGCGTACATGCGTCCCCTCGTGGCGGAGGGCATTGGCGGCGGAGTGCAGGGTGGCGGCCTGGCGGGCCACCAGGGTGAGGTCGGCGCCCAGCCGCGCCAGCTCGCGGGCCACCGCCGCGCCGATACCGCGCGAGGCACCGGTAATGAGCGCGTGCCGGCCGGCGAGCGGCCGGCTCCCCGGCGCTTGCCCGACTGTCTGTGCCGTCTTGAACGCCTGGGCCATGGCCTGCTCCGAATTAGTTTAAGTTTAAAATAATTGGCCCAGGCGGGCAAGCCGCCCTAACTCGGCTATGCTTGGCCCCGATCGAAGGGGTGGCGAATGGCGGGGCGCTACGAAGTCACCGGAGAGGGCGCGACGCGCCGGGAGATGTGGAACCCCTACATCGCCCGCTTCTACGACTACTGGCGCTCGATCCATCCCCCGGCCGGCTTGCCGGGCCGCCAGCATTTCCGCCCCATGGATATCCCCGACCTGCTGCCCAGCGTCTGGCTGCTGGAGGTCCAGCGCGAGCCGTTTCGCCTGCGCTACCGCCTGGCCGGTACGCGCATCGAGGAAGTCCGCGGCCGGGCGCTGACCGGGATGTGGCTCGACGAGACGAGTCCCGAGATCCGCGATATGGAGGTCTACTACCGCCGCTACCGGGCGGCCGTCGAGACGCGCCAGCCGCAATGGCGGCGCGGGCCGTCGCAGATGCAGCATCTGCGCGACATCGAGGACCTGGAGAACATTCTCCTGCCGATGGCCAGCGACGGGTCGACGGTCGACCTGCTGCTCTGCAAGACGATCTTCTACGACCGCTTCGGCCGCACGCTGCTCTAGCTCTCGTTGTGCGCGACGTTGATCAGCCGGCGAGTGCCGGCCTCGACGTCGTAGACGTGGAACGAGCTCATCGTCCGGCCGTAGAGGTGCAGGCTGACGGCGCGCGGCCGGTCGTCGGGCACGCCGGTATGGTGGATATGGTCGGGATTGGGCACGAAGGTGGTCACCGCGCCGGGCGGCAGCAGGACGTTGCCGCCGCGCTTCAGGCGGATGCCTTGGTTGGCCCGGATCTCGCCGTCGAGGGCCATGTAGGCGCGCTCCTCCAGCAACCCCTCGACGATGCCGACCACACCCCAGCTGCCGTGGTCGTGCACCGGCGTCCACTGGCCAGGCAGCCAGACGAGCGCGTAGAGCGAGAGATCGGCTTCCGGCGCGATGTAGATGGCGTTGCGCGCGTAGTGCGCGGGATCAGACCGGAAATGCGCCGGCTCGAGGAAATCGCGGACCGAGGAGAGCAGCCGGAGCATCAGTGGCGTGATGGCCGTCACGCAATCCGCCGGATCGGGACAGCCGGCGGCCGCTTTGCGGCAGTCGGCGATGAAGGCGTCGAGACTGTAGGGCGTCACTCGATCTCCTAGCGGCGCGGCGCGGCAACGACGCTGCGCTCGAAAGCGGCGAAATCCGTTTCCAGCCGCCACTGCAGGGCTGCCTTCTCGCTGGCCGCCAGGAACGCGGCGCAGGGTGCCGACGGCGCGACAGTGCCCGGCGGGTCGCCGGCGCAGGCTGCGATCGGCCGGGCTTCGCGCGGATCGCGCCACAGGCTTTCGCCCGTGAGGAAGCTGTAGGTCAGGCTGTTGCGCACCATCGCCTTGATCTCGCCGTAGCTCAGCCGGTAGGTCTCGACGGCGCGGCGATACTCGTTGCTGAGATCGATGCGCGACACGCCTTCGTCGTCGGTCGACAGGGCCACCGGCACGCCGTGGCGCTGGTAGAGCGGCAGCGGGTGCTGCGCGCCGCGCACGTCGAGGATGACGTCGTTGCTGGTCAGGTTGATCTCGACCAGCACATTGCGTCGGGCCATCTCGGCCAGGAGCTGCTCGGCGCCGTCCTCGAAGGCGATGGCCACGCCATGGCCGATGCGCCTTGCGCCGGCCACTTCGACCGCCTCGCGGATGTGGAAGCGTAGTGCTTCGGGCGGCACCAGGCCGAGCCACAGCTCGCCGGCATGCAAGCTAACCGGCACCTCGGGCATGAGCGCCGAGAGATCGCGGATCATGCGCATCTGGGCGCTGTAGTCGGCCAGAGCCGTGCGGTCGTCCTCGGGCTGCACGAAGTTGAGGCCGACGATGCGCTTCTCGCGGCGCACCAGCTCGAAAGCCAGGGCCGTCTGGGCGAAGACCTCGGCCGCCGGCAGCGTGCGGGAGATCTGGGCGATGTAGCGGATGGTGACGGCGCAGGCCGGCGGTTGCGGCGTTGCGCCGCAGCCGAGGACAGCGCGCAGGCGGGCCTCGGCCGCGTCGATATCCTGGCTGGCGCGCGGCACGCTATCGGCGAGACCGGCCTCGCGCAGCTTCGCCAGCGTGTCGGCGGCGTTCCCGTCCCAGCCGATGCGCGCCCCCAAGGGACGGGCCTCCCAGGTCCGCGGCGAGAGCATGAGCTCGAGATAGGCGATGTTCTGGCCGGCGGCGCGGGTGGCGACCTCGGCCAGCATGTCGCCGGCCCGCTTTTCGGTGGCGGCGCCGAATCGGCCGAAGGTGGCGAAGAACTGATCGTGGCCCGAGCGTGACCCTTGCGTGTAGTTGCGGGTCGACAGGGCGTCGATCAGCGCGTTGTAGGCGCTGCTGCTCCGCGCGTGCTCGGCGACCGGTGGCTTGCCCGCGCCCGGATCGCAGGGAGGAGGGACGAAGGTATTGCTGACCACGATGAGACAGAGGCCATCCTCCGCCGCCCAGCGGATGAGACTCTCGGCGTAGATCGCGCCGCTCAGGTGGTTGTGAAGATCGCCGCCCTTGGGCATGCGCCGCAGGAACATCACCAGCTCGGGCGGGCGGTCGCGCAGCGATTCGAAATGAGTGGCGACGGCACGCTCGTCGCCCGGAGATACGGCGGTGCACGCAGCCAGCGCCAGTGTTGCCAGCGCGGCTGCAAGCCGGGCGATCCGGGACATGCCGAACCCCCGAGACCGGACCTAGGAGAAAGCCTTGAAGGTGATCATCGTGAAGGTGTCCTTCACGCCGGGCAGCTTCTGCACGTTCATGACGAAATGGCCGATATCCTGGTCATCGGTCAGATAGCACTTCATCAGGAGGTCGTACTGGCCGGAGGTCGAGTAGACCTCCGAGACCTGCTCGATGGTCTGCACGGCTTCGTCGGCGACGTCGTACGCCTTGCCGAGCTCGCATTTGACCATGATGAAGATGGTCTGCATCGCCGAGTCCTCGCCGGTTCGTGGGCGTCGGGACTCTACCCGTCCCCAGTCTTCAAACCAAGATGGGCCTCAAACCAAGATGGGCCCGAACCAAGCCGGCGTCTTAGCCGATGGCGCGGCGGCCCCGTGTCAGGAAGGCGGGCATATGGTCGCCGAGGCCGACCGGCATCGGGCCGTCCTCGCGCTCCTCGCGGCGACGGTGCGGCTCGTCTGGCCGGATCGGTCCGGAAGGCTGGGCCGGCGCCGGCCGTGGCGCCGGGGCGTGGGCCTGCGTGTCGTGGGTGCGGATCGCGTCATGCGGATGGCGCGGCAGGTTGGACGGCACGTAGCCGGGCGCCTGCTGAGGCTCATGACGCTGGGGCTCACGATGCTGAGTTTCCTGGCGAGGGGCGCGGGGCACCGCGGTCCGGGGCTCATGACGCTGCGGCTCGTGACGCGGGGGCTGAGGCTCAGCATGCGGGACGCTGGGCTCCGCCGCCGGGCTTTCGGCGAGGATCGGTTGCTCATGACGGGGTTCACGCGGCGGGCGTTCGCCCCGGGGGCGCTCGTCCGGGCGCTGGCCGTTGCGACCGCGACCGCGGCCGCCGGCGCCGCCACTACCCCCGCGACCGTTGCGGCCGCCGCGACCGCGCGGCGATTCCTCGGTGGAAAACTCGATGGCCGGCTGGCCTTCGAGGACGATGCGCGGGATCGGCTTGCCGATCAGGCGCTCGATGGCGTCGACGAATTTCTTGTCTTCGCTGGTGGCGAGCGTCAGGGCACGGCCGAGACGGCCGGCGCGGCCGGTACGGCCGATGCGATGGACGTAGTCTTCGGCGTGGATCGGCACGTCGAAATTGAAGACATGCGACAGGTCGTCGATATCGAGACCGCGGGCGGCGACGTCCGAGCAGCAGAGATAGGTCATCTCCTGGCGCTTGAACGATTCAAGGGTTGCCGTACGCGTGCTCTGGTCCATGTCGCCGTGCAGCGCGCCGACACTGAAGCCGTGACGCTTGAGCGACTTGTAGAGCGTGTCGACGTCGCGTTTGCGGTTGCAGAAGATCAGCGCGTTGGTCACCGGCTCGGAAGCAACAAGGCGTCGCAGCGCGTCACGCTTCTCGAAATCCTTGCCGGAGACCATGACGAGCCCTTGCGTCACGGTCGTGGCCGTCGAGGCGGGCTTGCTGACGGTGATTTCCTTGGGCTCGCTGAGGAAGGCGTCGGCCAGGCGCTTGATCTCCGGCGGCATGGTGGCCGAGAAGAACAGGGTTTGGCGCTTCTTGGGCAGCAGGCTGACGATGCGCTCGACGTCGGGGATGAAGCCCATGTCGAGCATGCGGTCGGCCTCGTCGATGACCAGCAGGCTGACATCGTTGAGCAGGATGCGGCCGCGCTCGAAATGGTCGAGCAGGCGGCCCGGCGTGGCGATCAGCACGTCGACGCCGCGGTCGAGGGCCTTCTCCTGGTCGTCGTAGGAGACGCCGCCGATCAGCAGGGCCTTGGTGAGCTTGTTGTACTTCCCGTAGATGTCGAAGTTCTCGGCGACCTGGGTGGCCAGTTCGCGCGTCGGTTCGAGGATCAGGGAGCGCGGCATCCGGGCCCGGGCGCGGCCCTGGGCGAGGATGTCGATCATGGGGAGGGTGAAGCTGGCGGTCTTGCCGGTACCCGTCTGGGCGCAGCCAAGCACATCGCGGCCCATCAGGACCGTGGGGATGGCTTTCTGCTGGATCGGGGTGGGGGTTTCGTAACCGGCGTCAGCGACGGCACGCAGCACTTCGGCACTCAGGCCGAGATCAGAAAATGTCATATATCCTTGTTTCGCATGGAATCCCGTGCGCCGGTGGCATCCTTGGCGAACAATTCGCTCGGCCGGGGCGCGTCGTTAATGCGAGGGTGGCTCTCTGCCCGGAGCTTTGCCGGGGCGGGCCATAAACCCACTCGCGACCTTTCATATAGGGTAAGTATCCTTAAAAGTCAATGAATCCACGATGTTTTCAGGAGCTTGCCGCAATGCAAAAACAACATGACGGGTGGACAGGATGACCCCCAAAACACCCCTGATTCTGCTGCCGGGCCTGATTTGTGACCGGGCTCTCTGGGAGCCGCAGCTGGCCGATCTGGCCGATATCGCCGAGATGACGGTCGGCGACCTGACACAGTCGGATACCATGGCCGGCATGGCCGAGGACGTGCTCCGCATCGCCCCGGAGCGTTTCGCCCTGGCCGGGCTGTCGATGGGCGGCTACGTGTCCTTCGAGATCATGCGTCGGGCGCCGGAGCGGGTAACCCGTCTGGCCCTGCTCGACACCTCGGCCCGGGCGGACAAGCCCGAGCAGACCAAGGAGCGGCGGGAGATGATCGCCCTGGCCAAGCAGGGGAAGTTCAAGGGCGTGACACCGGTGCTTCTGCCGCGCTGGGTGCATCGCCTGGACGAGCCGGCGATCGTCGCGACCGTCACCGCGATGACCCAGCGTGTCGGCGGCGAGACCTTCATCCGCCAGCAGACCGCGATCATGGGCCGGCCGGACAGCCGGCCGGGCCTGTCGCGCATCCACTGTTCGACGCTCGTTCTCTTCGGTCACGAGGACAAAGGCACGCCGCCCGAGGTCAATCGCGAGATCGCCGCCGACATTCCCAACGCGCGGCTGGTGATCGTGCCCGATTGTGGCCACCTGTCGACGCTCGAGCGGCCCGAGGCGGTCAACCGCGAGCTGCGGCGCTGGCTGACTGAACAGGACTAGTCAGCAGAACGGCCAATCAGCAGAACGGGAAGCGGCAGCGATACTGGTAGGCCAGCGGATCGTGGATCGGGAGCAGAGCTGCGAGTAGATCGCCCGTCATGCGGTAGAAGGACGGATCGTAAGGGGACTGGATCGTCGGGGCCCGGGCAGACGCCTCGCTGAGCAGCGTGTCGCCGAGGCAGAAGGCGCCGTACATCTCGGTCTTGCCGGCCGGCGGCGACCCCGCCTGCTGGTTGAAGACGGAGCAATTGGCTGAGCCACCCGGCGGCCGGCTGCCGAAGCCCAGCACGATGCGATAGGCGTACAGCCCGCCGGTCACGGCAGTGGAGTAGGTCATATGCGGGCGCGGGTTATGCACCCGCATGGCCGCCAGCACGTCCTGATCGGCGAACGGGCTGTGGTAGAGGTTCACCAGGGTCGGGCCTTGCGACGCCGCCAGCTCGACATGCGAGGGGATGCCGAGCTGCGTGTAGTGGGTCCGGGAAACGGCAACGCCGTTCCCGCAACCCGCCAGCAGCAGAACCAAGGCCAGGGCAATGCGCATCGCCCTATATAAACGCCGGCGCGCGGATTTTTATTCGGGGCTCAGACGTCGAGTTCGCGGACGAACTTGGCGTTTTCCTGGATGTAGGCGAGACGCAGCTCCGGTTTGCGGCCCATCAGGCTCTCCACCAGCTTCGCCGTGCGCTTGAACTCCTTGCCGTCGTCGCCGTTGGGGACCTCGACACGCAGCAGCACCCGCTTGCGCGGATCCATCGTGGTTTCCTTGAGCTGCGCCGGCGGCATCTCGCCCAGGCCCTTGAAGCGGCTGATCTCGACCTTCCCTTTGCCCTTGAATTCGGTCTTCATCAGCTCTTCGCGGTGCTTGTCGTCCTTGGCATAGATGACCGTGCCGCCCGAGGCCAGCCGGTAAAGCGGCGGCAGGGCGAGGAACAGGTGACCGGTCTCGATCAGCTTCGGCATCTCGCGATAGAAGAAGGTCATCAGCAGCGAAGCGATATGGGCGCCGTCGACATCGGCGTCGGTCATGATGATGACCCGTTCGTAGCGCAGCTTCGCCTCGTCGAAATTCTCGCCGGTGCCGCAGCCCAGGGCCTGGATCAGGTCGGCGAGCTCCTGGTTCTGCCGCAGCTTGTCGACCGAGGCGCTGGCCACGTTGAGGATCTTGCCGCGCAAGGGGAGGATGGCCTGGGTCTCGCGGCTGCGCGCGCTCTTGGCCGAGCCGCCGGCTGAATCGCCCTCGACCAGGAAGATCTCGGTGCCTTCGGGCGAGTTCCTGCTGCAGTCGGCGAGCTTGCCCGGCAGGCGCAGCTTGCGCGTCGCCGTCTTGCGCGCGAGATCCTTGTCCTGGCGGCGCCGCAGGCGGTCTTCGGCGCGCTCGATGACGTGCTCCAGCAGCTGCTTGGCCGCCGCGCCGTCATCCGAGAGCCAGTGATCGAAATGGTCCTTGATCACGCCCTCGACGAGGCGCTGGGCGTCGGGCATGCCCAGCCGGTCCTTGGTCTGGCCCTGGAACTGCGGATCCTTGATGAACAGCGAGAGGAAGACCACGGCGCCGTCGGCGGCGTCCTCCGCGGTGATCTGCGCCGCGCGGCGATTGGCGACCCGCTCGCCATAGGCCCGTAGCGAGCGCGACAAGGCCGAGCGCAGGCCGAGCTCGTGGCTGCCGCCCTGCGGCGTCGGCACCGTGTTGACGTAGGAGTGGACCTCGCCCTCGGCATCGCCGGGCCAGGCGATGGCCCATTCGACGCGGCCGAGCTTGTCGGGCAGATCATGATCCTCGGCAAAAGGCTGCGGCGTGTAGCAGGGCCGCTTGCCCAATACTTCCTGGAGCGCGTCCTTGAGGCCGCCTTCGAAGTGCAGCTTGGCCTCGGCCGGCGTCTCGTCGTTGGGTTTGAGCAGCTTCTTGTCGCAGGACCAGCGGACTTCCACGCCCTTGAACAGGAAGGCCTTGGCCCGGATCATGCGGAAGACGGTGGCCGGCTTGAGATGCAGCGTCTTGCCGAAGATCTCGGGGTCGGGATGGAAGCGCACCGTGGTGCCGCGCCGATTGCTCACTGCGCCCAACGATTTCAAGCCGCCCTTGGGTTTGCCGCGGCTGTAGGTCTGGGTCCAGGCCTTCTTGTCGCGCGCCACCTCGACGACGAGATCGTCCGACAGCGCGTTGACCACCGAGATGCCGACACCATGCAGGCCGCCGGCCGTCGAGTAGGCCTTGTCGTCGAATTTGCCGCCCGAATGCAGCGTGGTCATGATCACTTCGAGCGCGGACTTGTTCTTGAACTTGGGGTGCGGGTCGATCGGGATGCCGCGGCCATTGTCGCGGATCGTGCAGTAGCCCGAGGCCTCCAGCTCGACCTCGATCCAGTCCGCATGACCGGCAACGGCCTCGTCCATCGCGTTGTCGAGGACTTCGGCCACGAGATGATGCAGGGCGCGCTCGTCGGTGCCGCCGATATACATGCCCGGGCGGCGTCGAACCGGCTCCAGCCCTTCGAGGACTTCGATATCCTTGGCGGTGTAGCTCTGGTCTTTGCGGGCGGTGCTGAAGAGGTCGGCCATGGGGGTGAGATATGACTCGCGAAAGCGTAAAGAAAGCTATGGATAGGGTATGAGAAAGGGCTTCGGCCTACAAGATATTGTAATATTCGTACGGTTTTGAAAGGAGTTAACGATGGCGTCCGACCGTGAGCAGCCAACCGGCGAGCCCGCCCTGCGGGCTATCGCCATGCCGGCCGACGCCAATCCCAGCGGCGACATCTTCGGCGGCTGGCTCCTGGCGCAGATGGACCTCGCCGGAGGCCACACGGCCTCGCAGCGGGCCAAAGGTCGGGTCGCCACGGTGGCGGTCGAAGGCATGGTCTTTCACAAGCCGGTCCAGGTCGGGGATCTGGTGTCCTGCTACGCCGCGGTGCAGCGGGTCGGCCGGACCTCGATCGCCGTGCTCATCGAAGCCTGGCGCCGGCCGCACCATGGCGGGCCGCAGATCAAGGTCACCCAAGGGGTGTTTACGTACGTAGCCATCGATGCGGACCGACGCCCGCGCGCTGTCCCACCCGACACTTAAGGGGCGGCGCTTTCGGCCGCGTTACACCGCGCTGCGCCGCCATGCTAGCTTTTCGCCGAGGGACGGCATCGGGGGCTCATGGCCGGTTTCTGGGACAGGCTGCGCGGGAACGGCGAAGGGACGTTTTCGGTCCGCGATCTCGCGGACCGCACGGCTCATCGCGAGAACCAGCAGCGCCGCGACGAGGCGCAGCAGGAGATCGTCGGCGCCCTTCCGGTGCCGGTGACGATCGCCTCGCGCCTGAACGACCGCCTGCTCTATGCCAACCCGCCGGCGGCTGAGCTCTTCGGGCTCGATCTGAGCCGGCTCGAAACCTTCAGCGCCCGCGAGATCTACGTGAACCCCAAGGATCGCCGGGTGCTTCTCGACGCGATCAAGGCCGGCAAGGGCCGCGCGACGGGCGTGGAGCTGCTGCTCAAGCGCGCCGATGGAACCCCTTTCTGGGCGCTGCTGTCGTCAAGCCGGCTGAGCTATCGCGGCGAGGATGCCGTGATGAGCACGATCTCCAACATCGACCAGCGCAAGCAGCTCGAGGAGCGGCTGACCCAGGGCGAAGCGCTGCTGCGCGAAATCCTCGAATCGGCGCCCGTCGCTGTCGCGGTCATCGGGCGCGGCGGCCGGCCGATGTTCTGGAACGCCGAGTTCGCGCGCCAGCTGCTGATGTTCACCAAGGAGGATCCGCGGACAGTCGACACGCGCCTGTGCTATCGCGACGACGCGCAGCGCGACCGCATCACCCAGGCGCTGCGCCACCACGGCTCGATCCGCAACGAGGAGATCGCGGCGGTTACCGACGGCGGCGGCGTCTTCTGGGGCGTCAGCTCCATGGAGCGGATCACCTTCGAAGGCCAGCCGGCGGCCCTGACCTGGGTCATCGACATCACCGAACGCAAGCAGGCCGAGGCGCTCGTCCGTCAGAAAGAGGAGCAGTTCCGCGCCATTCTCGAGGCGAGCCCGATCGGCGTGATGATCTCCGGGCGCGGCGGCCGGCATCTCTATTCCAATGCCCGCTGGCGCGAGCTGGGCGGCGTGCGCGACGACCAGGTGGACGATCTCGATGTGCGTGTCTTCTACAAGGACGACGAGCAGCAGAAACTCGTGGCGGCAATCCTCCATGAACATGCGAGCGTACGCGATCTCGAGGTCGAGGTGCGGCGCCTGGACGGTGCCCCGCTCTGGCTGCTGCTGACCATGGAGCGCATGACCTTCGAGGGGCAGCCGGCGACGCTGTCCTGGTACTACGACTACTCGGAGCGCAAGCGCGCGGCGGAAGAGCTGCAGCAGAGCCGCCAGGCCCTGCAGGCGGTGATGGACGCGGTGCCGGCGACCATCAGCGTCAAGGACCATACCCTCCAATACACCTTCACCAACCGCTACTGGCGCGAAATGGCGGGCGACCTGGCGAGCAAGGGCCAGGCGGCGAGCGCCATCTACGGCAGCTCCTACCAGGACTCGCCGTCGCAGAAGATGGACCTGCGGGTCTTTGAGACCAATGAGGGCATTGCGCCCTTCGAGCAGCGGGTCTCTCCGGTCGGCCGGCCGCAGCGCGACTGGCACATCATCAAGGCGCCAATCAAGGATGGCGGCGGCAAGGCCACGCATGTCGTGACCGTGGCGTTCGATATTTCCGACCGCAAGCGCGCCGAGGAGGAGCTGCGGCTGGCCAAGGAGAAGGCCGAGGCGGCGACCCAGGCGAAATCCACCTTCCTCGCCACCATGAGCCACGAGATCCGCACGCCGATGAACGGCGTGCTCGGCATGCTGGAGCTGCTGCAGCAGACCTCGCTGAACGAGGAGCAGAGCGAGCTCACCGATATCGTGCGCGATTCGGCCTCGTCGCTGCTCAAGATCATCGACGACATTCTCGATTTTTCGAAGATCGAGGCGGGAAAGATCGATATCGAGCGCGTGCCGATGTCGCCCCTGGCCCTGGTCGAGGGCGTGGCCGACACGCTCGCTCCGCACGCCCAGCGCAAGCGCCTGCAATTCACAACCTTCGTCGATGCCTCGGTGCCGCCGATGGTCGAGGGCGATCCGGTTCGCCTGCGCCAGATCCTGTTCAATCTCGTCGGCAACGCCATCAAGTTCACCGAGAAGGGCGAGGTCTCGGTCCGGATATCCGTGGAATCGGCGCTGGCCGGCGGCTTGCGCCTGCGCGCGCGCATCGCCGACACCGGCATCGGCCTCTCGCCGGAGGCACAGGCCCGGCTGTTCCAGCCCTTCGTGCAGGCCGACGATTCGACGACCCGGCGCTTCGGCGGCACGGGGCTCGGCCTGTCGATCTCCAAGCGCCTGGTCGAGCGCATGGGCGGCGATATCGGCGTCGAGAGCGAGCCGGGCAGGGGTTCGACCTTCTGGTTCACGCTCAACGTCGCGCCGACAGCCAGCGGCGAGCCGGAAGTCATCGATCTGTCCGGTCTCCGGATTCTGGTCATCGACGACAACCCGACGGTCCAGGAGGCCCTGCGCAGCTACCTCACCATGGCCGGCGCCCAGGTGGAGATCGCCGATACGGCCGAAGGCGGGGTTACCCAGCTCAAGCGCTTCGCCGCGGCCAGCATCGTCGTCGATGCGCTGATCGTCGACCTCAAGCTGCCGGGGATGGACGGATTTTCCCTGCGGCACGCGCTCGGTTCGGACAGCGGGCTGGCGGGCAAGCCGTGCATCCTGCTGACCGCCTACGACGATCCGGGCCTGCGCGGTGAGGCGCTGTCGGCGGGCTTCAAGGCCTATCTGACCAAGCCGGTGCGCCGGGCCACCCTGCTGCGCGCCGTCGCCGCCGCCTGCGGGCGCACGCGCCTGGCCGCCGAGACGGAGGAAACGGAATCCGAGGACCTGGCGCTGGTCACAAACCGCGACGAGGCGCTGGCCGCCGGGCAGCTGGTGCTGGTCGCGGAAGACAATCCGACCAATCAGCTGGTCATCCTGCGCCAGCTCTCGCGTCTCGGTTATGCGGCCGATCTCGTCGGCGATGGCAAGAAGGCGCTGGCCGCCTTCAAGGAGACGCGCTACGGCCTGGTGATCACCGACATCCATATGCCGGAAGCCGATGGTTTCGAGCTGACCGCCGCTATTCGCGCGGCCGAACGGTCGAACGGCACCAAGCGCATGCCGATCATCGCGCTGACCGCCAACGTGCTGAGCGGCGAAACCGAGCGCTGCCTGGCGGCCGGCATGGACGACTACCTGGCAAAGCCGGTGAACCTGGCGCAGCTCCGCGAGACCCTGGGACGCTGGCTGCCGCGGCAGGGCGCGCCGAAGGTTGCTGCGGCGCCGCGGCCGGCCCGCGCGGCGCCGGTCGCTCTCGCGGTGCTCGATCTCGAGCGCATGCGCGAGATCTTCGGCGAGATCGACAGCGGCGCGATCGGATTGCTGAACCGCTATGTGGACAGCACCATTCCGCTGCTGGCGGCCATTCGCGCGGCGGTCGGCCGGCAGGCGGGCGACGAAGCCCGCAAGGCTATCCATTCGGTGAAGGGCGCTTCGCGTTCCGCCGGGGCAGACGAGGTGGCGCAGATCTGCCTGGAGCTGGAAGCGGCGCTGAAGACTGATTCTTGGGACGATGCAAAAGGGCTCGAGGCTCGGCTGGCGCCGGCCTTCGCCCGGGTCAAGGAAGCGGTCGCCCGGCTCGGGGTGGCATAGGGTCTCTAGGGGAACAGCATGTACGACATCTCGAAGATCAGGGTTCTGGTGGTCGACGACAACGACTTCATGCGCGACCTTGTGGCCAGCATGCTGCGCGAGATCGGCTTTCGCGAGATTTTCCACGCGGCGGACGGCGAGGCGGCCCTGGTCAAGACCAAGGAAGTCGACCCCGGCCTGATCATCTGCGACGTCGACATGGAGCCGATGAACGGCCTCGACTTCGTCGAGCAGATGCGCCGGCACTCGCCGCCGCCGCCCACGCCGCAGATCCCGGTGATCCTGCTGACCGCGCATAGCGAGGCGGAGATCGTGCAGCGCGCGATCAAGCTCGGGGTCAGCGCCTACGTGGTGAAGCCGGTGAAGCGCAACCAGCTCGAGGCCCGCATCGTCACCGTGCTGGAGAAGATGCGCGGCGGCTAAGCCTCGCTGCAATCAATCGAAGCCGGGCCTTCGATCAGTCAATGGGAAAGCTATGGCCGTAGGCGTAGCCGCCGTCGCGCTGGCCCTTTGAGAAGACGAACTGCCAGACGCGCATGCGGTCGGCGCGGAAGCCGCCGGCGCAGCCCTGCAGGTAGAGCTGCCACATCCGGTAGAAGCGCTCGTCGTACTTCTTGCCCTTGAGCCTGTCCCAGGCGGCGTGGAACTTGTCCCACCAGGCCATCAGGGTGCGGTCGTAATGCGAACCATCCCAGACGTGCAGGTTCTCGAATCTCAGCTCCTCGCCCGCGCTGTTGGCGACATTGGCCACGGTCGGGAACTCGACGCCGGGCATGATGTACTTGTCGTACCAGGGATTGATCGCCTCTTCCTGCTGGTAGCCGACGGTGTGCAGCAGGAACAGGCCGTCGGGCTTCAGGCAGCGCGCGGCGGCGGCAAAGTAGTCGGGGTAGTAGCGCCTTCCGACATGCTCGAACATGCCGACCGAGACGATGCGATCGAACTGCTCGTTCAGCTCACGATAGTCGACGATGCGGATATCGATCGGCAGGCCCTTGTTGCGGTCGTTGCCGTACTCGGCCTGCTCCTTGGACACGGTGATGCCCACGACCTGGACGCCGAAATTCCTGGCGGCGTAGCGGGCGAGGCCGGTCCAGCCGCAGCCGATATCCAGCAGGCGCTGGCCGGGCTTGAGATCGAGCTTGCGGCAGATCAGCTCCAGCTTGTCGCGCTGCGCCTGCTCCAGCGTCGTGGCCCGCTTCCAGTAGCCGCAGGAATACTGCATGTAAGGATCGAGCATCAGCTCGAAGAGGTCGTTGCCGGTGTCGTAGTGGAACTCGCCGACCTCGTGCGAGCGGCTGCGGGAGCCGAAGGGATTGAGGCGGACCTTAAGGGTCTCGATGAGGGCGGACTTGACCTCGATTTTCTCGAACAGCCTGGCCTGGTAGGCGCGGTAGGCCAGCTCGTCGATTCGCTGGCAGTCGAACCAGCCGTCCATGAAGGCCTCGCCGAAGCCCACACTGCCCTCGCGCAGCACCCGGGGGAAGGCGCGGTCGTCGCGCACCTGCAGGTCCCACGGCTTGTTGCCGTTAAGCGTGATATCGGCCTTGGCGAGAAGATCGCGAAAGAAGCTGTCTGTGGACACGGCTACGGTTCCCCCCGCCATCGGTACAGGCCGCAATTCTTCCCGTGGTCTCGCGCCGAGTCTAGGGCTATTCTCCGCGGCGGGGATTTCGCATGCTGCTGACTGCCTCTCATGCCGCCGATGTCGCGCGCTATTCGCCGCGCCATCTTGCCTTTGTCGTGCCGCTGGTGGCGCTGCATCTCAGCTGTCTCTTCGTCTTCGTGGTCGGGGCTAGCCCGCTTGCCGTCTCGGTCTTCGTCGGCACGACCGTGGTCCAGGTCTTCGGCATCACCGCCGGCTTCCACCGCCTCCTGGCGCATCACTCCTACCGGACCAGCCGGTTCTTCCAGTGCGTGATGGCGCTGCTCGGCGTGCTCGCCGGCCAGAACGGCCCCCTGTGGTGGGTGGCCCATCATCGCCATCATCACGCGCACGCCGACCGCGAGGGCGACACCCACTCGCCGCGCGCGGGGTTCTTCTGGAGCCATATGGGCTGGCTGTTCTCCGAGCGCTCGATCCCCTTGCGCGACGACCTGGTGCGCGACCTGGCGCGCCTGCCGGAGATGCTGCTGCTGGAGCGCTACTACTACGTCGTGACGCTGGGCTATGCCGGCCTGCTGTACGTCATCGGCGGCTGGCAGCTGGTGGTCTGGGGCAGCGTGCTGAGCACGGTCTTCACCTATCACGCGATCTGGTCGGCGAACTCGGTCTGCCACCGTTTCGGCACGCGCCGCTTTCCCACCAATGACGATAGCCGCAACAATTTCCTGGTGGCGCTGGTGACCCTGGGCGATGGCTGGCACCACAACCACCATTTCAGCCCGTATTCGGCCCGCCACGGCTTCCGCTGGTGGGAGATCGATATCAACTACGCGGTGCTGCGCTGCCTGGCGGCGATCGGCGTGGTCTGGGACCTCAGGCTGCCGCCCGAGCGGGTGACCCGCGCCGCCGCCGCTTCGTGATCCTCAGTCATCATGCCGGATCCGGCCGCGGCCGCGTTTGGTCTCGCCGCGATGCTTCTTGCCGGCCAGGCGCTCCAGCTTTGCCGAGTATTTCGGCTTGGTCTTGTGCCGCGGGCGCGGCGGAATCGACGCCTCGCGGATGAGCTCGATCAGCCGCTCCCTGGCGTCCTCGCGGTTGCGGGCTTGCTCGCGGAAGCGCTGGGCGTCGATGACCAGCGTGCCGTCGTCGGTCAGCCGCCGTCCGGCCAGGGCGGCGAGCCGGCGCTTGGTGGCATGGTCGATGCCGGGGGAGCGCCAGACGTTGAAGCGCAGCTCGACCGCCGTCGACACCTTGTTGACGTTCTGGCCGCCCGGGCCCGAGGCGCGCACGAAGCGCTCCTCGATCTCCGAATCGTCGATTAGGATGCGGCCAATGCGGATCACCGTGCTCATCGCTCCCTCTACCACATGACAGCCGGCGCCGACATCGCGGTCATCGGCCTGGGCGTCATGGGCCGCAACCTGGCCCGCAACCTCGCCTCGCGCGGCCGGCGGGTGGCGGTCTTCGACCGGGTGCCCGAGGCCGTGCGCCAGCTCACCGGCGAGGCCGGGCTCGTCCCCGCCGCGGATGTCGCCGGCCGGGTGGCCTCGCTCGCCCGGCCGCGCGCCCTGCTGATGATGG